>NZ_CP042220.2:3039051-3678102 GCF_007858975.2 Dickeya poaceiphila | reverse complement strand
GTATTGCCGTTGGCTGGGCTTTGAGTCAGATTTTCAGGTCTACCCGCTGTCGGACAATCATTTTCAGGGGGCCAGCGGTCTGGTGGAATACGCAGAGCCGTTCAATCGTTTCTGAAGCACGGCAAAAAGTCGGCAAGTGTTGAAGGCTGGTGTTGCACCAGCCTTTCTTTTTGCATTTTGCTCAACTGCTTGACGCGGTATTCCCATTTCAACGCGGTGGAACGATCACCCGCGACACAGTGATACACCAGCGTCAGCGGCCCTTTGCCGCGCAATGCACGAGCGCCTTTCCCGCTTTGGTGCTGCGCCAGTCGTCGCGCCACATCGGTAGTGATGCCGGTATAAAGCCACCCACTGCCGGTACGCAGCAGGTACAGGAACCATATTGCTCCGGTGTCGTTCACCGTTTTTTCCCTCTGTATGATCGAAGTACTTATTTTACGGGGTTATGTCGGTGAAGGCAGCACGTAGCGGCGATACGGGTTGGTGGGGAACGGTGGAAAAAATCGGGATCTTGATTTATCAATAAGTTAGCGCTCTTTAACAACCAGAAAAAGTCGGTGGAATTTTTTAGCCTTTAAAAATCATTATAAAACAAGTATATAATTTTAGAGTGTTCCCCGCGCCAGCGGGGATAAACCGGTGGCGCGCCAGGTGGTGACGGTTGAGGTGATGTGTTCCCCGCGCCAGCGGGGATAAACCGAAGCCGGGGCTTCTGCCCCTAATTAACGGGGTGTGTTCCCCGCGCCAGCGGGGATAAACCGCCACCGCATTGTTTGCTGCTCCGGATGCATCAGTGTTCCCCGCGCCAGCGGGGATAAACCGGCTGGCCTGTATTCACCTTCTTGATCATGTGCGTGTTCCCCGCGCCAGCGGGGATAAACCGGAGCTGAATCCGGTACAAAAATCGGCCATCGCGTGTTCCCCGCGTCAGCGGGGATAAGTGCGGGTGTGATATACCGGTATAATCTGGGGCGGTTCCTTGGGTTGAATTGTGATAATATTCACACATGTCTTGATTTATGTGTATGTAATTTCTTTTTTGTGTGAATAAAACCACAAAACAGGCTGAGGTCTCCGGGTGAAATAGCGGTATATGCCAGAGAGACAGCCATGTGGCTAAATAACGGAGCATTGTATGACTGAGTTGACTGTGGCGGCGCAACGTGCGCTGGGGCTGATGGATTTAACCACCCTGAATGATGACGATACCGATGAAAAGGTGATCGCGCTATGCCGTCAGGCTAATAGCCCGGCGGGAAAAACCGCCGCCATTTGTATCTATCCGCGTTTTGTGCCGCTGGCGCGCAAGGTACTGCGCGAGCAGGGTACGCCGGATGTCCGCATTGCTACCGTGACCAATTTCCCGCACGGCAATGACGACATTGATATCGCGCTGGCGGAAACCAACGCAGCTATCGCCTATGGCGCCGACGAGGTGGACGTGGTGTTTCCCTATCGGGCGCTGATGGCCGGTAACCGGCAGGTTGGTTTCGAGCTGGTGAAAACCTGCAAGAGCGCCTGTGAAGCAGCGGGTGTGCTGCTGAAAGTGATCATCGAAACCGGCGAACTGAAAACCGATGCGCTGATTCGTGAAGCCAGCGAGATTGCCATTGATGCCGGAGCCGACTTTATCAAAACCTCAACCGGTAAAGTGGCAGTGAACGCTACGCTGCATTCGGCTGAAGTGATGCTGAGTGTGATCCGTGATAAAGGCGTGGGTGAGCGCGTTGGGTTTAAACCGGCTGGCGGCGTACGTACCGCGCAAGATGCGGCAGATTACCTGCAACTTGCCGACACGATTATGGGGGCCGGCTGGGCGGATGCTCGTCATTTTCGTTTCGGCGCATCCGGCTTGCTCGGCAGCTTGCTGACCACGCTGGGCCACGCCGCCGAACAGGCGCGCAGCGGTTACTGATGCAGAGCGTGCCTGATGGGTGCGCCGCATGAGTCCACATGGATTAGGCAGGAGAACAGACTGTGTTTCTGATTCAGGAAATTATCCGTAAAAAACGGGACGGCCATCCGCTCAGTGCGGAAGAGATTCGTTTTTTCATCAAAGGGGTGCGCGATAACACCGTGTCAGAGGGGCAGATTGCCGCGCTGGCGATGACCATCTTCTTTCATGATATGACCATGGATGAGCGGGTGGCGCTGACGCTGGCGATGCGCGATTCCGGCACGGTGCTGGATTGGTCCGGCTTAAACCTGAATGGCCCGCTGGTGGACAAACATTCGACCGGCGGTGTTGGTGATGTCACGTCGCTGATGCTGGGACCGATGGTGGCGGCCTGTGGCGGCTATGTCCCGATGATTTCAGGTCGCGGTCTGGGGCATACCGGCGGCACGCTGGATAAGCTGGAGTCGATTCCGGGGTTGGATATCTTCCCTGAAGATGAGGTGTTCCGGCAGATCATCCGTCAGGTTGGGGTGGCGATTATCGGCCAGACCAATTCGTTGGCCCCGGCGGATAAACGTTTTTACGCTACCCGCGATATCACCGCCACTGTCGATTCCATCCCGCTGATCACCGCTTCGATTCTGGCGAAAAAACTGGCGGAAGGGCTGGACGCGCTGGTGATGGACGTCAAGGTCGGTTCTGGTGCGTTTATGCCGACTTATGAACAGTCGGAACAGCTGGCGCAGGCGATTGTCGGCGTTGCCAATAATGCGGGTTGCCGTACCAGTGCGCTGCTGACCGACATGAGCCAGGTGCTGGCATCCAGTGCGGGTAATGCGCTGGAGGTGCGTGAAGCGGTGCGTTTTCTGACTGGCGAGCAGCGTAATCCGCGTCTGTTTGAGGTGACGATGGCGTTGTGCGAATCCATGCTGCTGGCTGGTAAGCTGGCGCACGATGCTGCCGAGGCGCGATCCAAATTGCAGGCGGTGCTGGACAACGGCCAGGCAGCGGAAGTATTTGGCCGAATGGTGGCCGCTCAGCACGGTCCGGCAGATTTTGTCGAACACTATGATCGCTATCTGCAACCCGCGACGCTCAGTAAACCGGTGTTTGCGGAACGTGAAGGCTTTGTCAGTGCGATGAATGCGCGAGCGTTAGGTATGGTGGTGGTCGCCTTGGGTGGTGGCAGACGTCAGGCCAGTGATATCATTGATAGTAGTGTCGGGTTGAGTGATATGGTCAGTTTAGGTGACCGGGTGGATGCGCAACGTCCGCTGGCGGTCATTCACGCCAGAACCGAGTCTGACTGGCAGCAGGCTGCGCAGACGCTGCGTGAGGCGATTTGCCTTGATGATCATCCGCCGCTGCCTTGTCCGCTGATTTATCGTCGTCTGGATGTCACGGACATCTAGTCTACCGTCGCCGCCTGACCTTATGTACATGTACAAGCAGTACCCTTACGCACGACGCAGGAGATAACAACATGAAACGTGCATTTATTATGGTTCTCGACTCGTTTGGGATTGGCAGCGCTGCCGATGCCGAACGATTTGGCGACGCTGGTTCAGATACGCTGGGCCATATCGCACACGCCTGCGCACAAGGCAAGGCCGATGTTGGCCGACAAGGGCCGCTGCGGTTGCCGAACCTGAGCCGTTTGGGGCTTGGCAAGGCGGCGGAAGGCTCTACCGGGCGGTTTCCGCCGGGGCTGGACCCGCAGGCCGATATCATCGGCGCGTACGCCTACGCCAGCGAAATTTCTTCCGGTAAGGACACGCCGTCCGGCCACTGGGAAATCGGCGGTGTGCCGGTGTTGTTCGACTGGGGCTATTTCCACGATGAACATAACAGTTTTCCACAGGTACTGCTGGATCGACTGGTCGAGCGCGCCGGGCTGCCGGGTTACCTCGGCAACTGCCATTCATCCGGTACGGTGATCCTCGACCAGCTTGGCGAGGAACACATGAAAACCGGCAAACCGATTTTTTACACCTCAGCCGATTCGGTCTTCCAGATAGCCTGCCACGAAGAAACCTTTGGGCTGGAGAAACTGTACGAACTGTGTGAAATCGCCCGTGAGGAACTGACTGACGGCGGTTACAACATTGGGCGGGTGATCGCCCGGCCATTTGTCGGCGACAAAGCCGGACAGTTCCAGCGTACCGGTAACCGTCACGATCTGGCGGTGGAGCCGCCAGCGCCAACCATGCTGAAAAAGCTGGTGGATGAGAAGGGCGGCAACGTGGTGTCGGTGGGGAAAATCGCGGATATCTACGCTAATGTCGGCATCACCAAAAAGGTGAAAGCCACCGGCATCGATGCGCTGTTTGACGCCACGCTGAAAGAGATGGAACAGGCAGGCGACGACACCATCGTGTTCACCAATTTTGTTGATTTCGACTCGTCCTACGGCCATCGCCGCGATGTGGCGGGGTATGCCGCCGCGCTGGAGTTGTTTGACCGTCGCCTGCCGGAGATGCTGGCTCGCGTCACCGGCGATGACATTCTGATTCTGACTGCCGACCACGGCTGTGACCCGACCTGGCCCGGCACCGATCACACCCGTGAACACGTGCCGGTACTGATTTACGGGCCGGGTGTGACGCCGGGCGACTACGGCCACCGCACTACCTTCGCCGATATCGGCCAGACCGTCGCCCGCTATTTCGGGCTGTCGCCGATGGATTACGGCACGACAATGTTATAACAGGGTGAATGTTATGACAGGAATCCAGGCCGAACGTTATAATTTATCACTATGATTACACACTGAATTTGAGAAGGAAGAAGAATGGCTACGCCACATATCAATGCGAAAATGAATGACTTTGCGGACGTGGTGCTGATGCCGGGCGACCCGCTGCGCGCTAAATACATTGCGGAAACTTTTCTGGAAAACGCAGTGGAAGTGAATAACGTGCGCGGTATGTTGGGCTTCACCGGGACTTACAAAGGCCGCCGCATCTCCGTGATGGGGCATGGCATGGGGATTCCATCCTGTTCCATCTATACCAAGGAACTGATTACCGAATACGGCGTGAAGAAGATTATCCGCGTTGGTTCCTGTGGTGCCGTGCGTAGTGACGTAAAGCTGCGCGATGTGGTTATTGGCATGGGTGCCTGCACCGATTCCAAAGTAAACCGGATTCGTTTTAAAGATCACGACTTTGCCGCCATTGCTGACTTCGACCTGCTTCGTCACGCGGTAGACGCAGCTAAAGCACGCGGCATCAACACGCGCGTCGGCAACCTGTTCTCTGCTGATCTGTTCTACACGCCGGACTCACAGATGTTCGACGTGATGGAGAAATACGGCATTCTGGGTGTAGAAATGGAAGCGGCGGGTATTTATAGTGTGGCGGCGGAGTATGGGGCCAAAGCGCTGGCAATATGCACCGTATCTGACCATATCCGCACCCACGAGCAGACTACCGCCGCTGAGCGCCAGACCACCTTTAACGAGATGATCGAAATTGCGCTCGAATCGGTGCTGCTGGGCGATAAAGCTGAGGCTTGAGGCGATAAAACAACGCTGCCGTCTGGCAGCGTTGTTATTTTCAGCCTCTGTATCCCCCGCCTTGTTACCCCAGCGGTAGCGCCATAATAATGGCGTCTTCCCTACCACTGGCGGTCGGATAATAATCCGCCCGTATCGAGACGTCGTTGAATCCCAAACGTTGATATAGCGCGATAGCGCGTGCATTGGAGGCACGAACTTCCAGCCATAGCGTGAGAATGTCGCGGCGTTCCAGTTCGGCAATCAAGTGTTCCAGCAACTGACGCCCGTAGCCATGGCGCTGATGTGCCGGGGCGACGGCGATATTGAATAACGTGGCTTCGTCCAGCACCACCTGGGTGATAGCGTAGGCCACCAGTTGCTGGTCATGGCACAGTTTCAGGTTGAGGTAGCGTTCGCCCTGGTTGCTGGCGAAGGTTTTTGCGCTCCACGGGAAGGCGTGGCTTGCGCATTCAATCTCAAATGCCTGCGGCAGGTCAGCCGCGGTCAGGGTGGAAATCATGTTCATGGTGACAAATCTGTTGCCACAGGGCGCGTTTCGCCCCGGCGTTGTGATAAAGCTCGGCCAGTGCCGGGCTGGTCAGTTGCACGCCATCCCACTGATCGCTGACGGGCAGCCCCAGCCACCAGCTATGGCAGCGGGTGTGCTCCGGCAGCATTTGCGCCTGACGCGGCGTCAGGCTCATGATGTGCTGTGGTGAGAGATTCAGGCTGCGCACCACATCCTGTAATAACGGATCATCGCTGGCAGGCAGCGGATCGGCGATGATCAGCAACCGGGCGTCAGGCGGCAGGCTGACGGCAATTTCGCCTTTCAGCACCGACGGATGACGCAAGGTCCACTGGGTGATCCCCAGTTGCTGCAATAACCAGTCCCGTCTCGATGTCATGCCTTACTCCGCGTGCGATGGTCGGTGCACGATACTCACGATGATAGATGATGCTTACGATAATAGTGGTGCACGAGGATAAGAGTGCTCGATAGTGCGGGGCTATGCTAACAAATCGCTGAACCTGCGCCAACAAACCACTATAATCCCCGCTCAGTTTATTGAGGAGCCAGACCTGATGTCCGCATTTACCCCTGCCAGTGAAGTGATACTGCGCCACAGTGATGAATTTGTTTCCCGCCGGGTGCTGTTTGCCGGCGATTTACAGGATATGCTGCCCGCGCATTTTGACGCAGCCGCCGTCACCGTGCACACCATGCAATATCACCATTGGCAGCAGTTACAGCCTGCATTGGGCGACAACGTGCACTTTTCGCTACAGGCGCAGGCAGAAACCGTGGCTGGATGCGACACTTTGATCTACTACTGGCCGAAAAGTAAGCAGGAGGCGCAATTCCAGCTGTTCAACCTGTTGTCGCTGCTGCCGGTGGGATGCGACATTTTCGTTGTCGGCGAGAATCGTAGCGGAGTACGCAGCGCCGAAGACATTCTGGCGCCAGTCGCCGCCATCAATAAGATCGACAGCGCTCGCCGTTGCGGTCTCTATCACGGCTGTCTGGAAAAGCAGCCTGCTTTTGCGCAGGAAGCGTGGTGGCAGGAATATGATGTGGATGGTGTATCAGTACGCACACTGCCGGGCGTATTTAGCCGCGACGGTCTGGACGTCGGCAGCCAGCTCCTGCTTTCGACGCTGGAACCACACCGTAAAGGCAAAGTGTTGGATCTTGCCTGTGGCGCTGGGGTACTGGCGGCGGCGTTTGCCCGACTGTCGCCAAAAGTTCGCCTGACGCTGAGCGATGTCGGTGCAGCGGCGCTGGAAGCCAGCCGGGCGACGCTGGCGGCCAATGGCCTGGAAGGGCAGGTGATCGCTAGCAATGTGTATTCCGATATTCAGGGGCGTTTCGATCTCATCATCTCCAACCCGCCGTTCCATGATGGTATGCAGACCAGCCTGCACGCAGCGGAAATGATGATTCGCGGCGCGGCTTCTCACCTGAATCAGGATGGTGAATTGCGCATCGTCGCCAACGCCTTCCTGCCATATCCCGCGCTGCTGGATGAAACCTTCGGCAGTCATGAAGTCATTGCCCAGACTGGCCGTTTCCGGGTTTACCGCGCCATACAGCGCCGTAATAAGAACCGTTAACGGCATCGCCCGGCTTTTGCCGGGCGCAGTAAAATATTGAGTGCTGCTTTTTACGGCAAACACGGCTGCAAGACGGAAATAATGATTGACGTTGGTGCGAAAACCTCTAGAATGCGCCTCCGTGGTGACATTATGTGATTAATGTTGCTTGGTTTGCGAAGGTGGCGGAATTGGTAGACGCGCTAGCTTCAGGTGTTAGTGTCCTTAGGACGTGAGGGTTCAAGTCCCTCTCTTCGCACCAAACTCACCACAGATTTGTATTTCACAGTACCTGCGAAGGTGGCGGAATTGGTAGACGCGCTAGCTTCAGGTGTTAGTGTCCCTAGGACGTGAGGGTTCAAGTCCCTCTCTTCGCACCACTGGGATACAAATCAATGTGTTGCAGTACCAATCGTAGTAAAGTAGTAAACAAGTGCAGTACACAGTGCGAAGGTGGCGGAATTGGTAGACGCGCTAGCTTCAGGTGTTAGTGTCCTTAGGACGTGAGGGTTCAAGTCCCTCTCTTCGCACCACTCTCCTTTAATCTTTATTTCAAATCTTTATTTCAGCTACAGCCCAGCGATTCCCCTTCACGATATAAAATCAACGGTTCGTCTCTGTTTTCTTGTCGTTGTGCGTTACACCCGTTTAGGGCAGGTGTTGCCAGCCATTGAGCGTAAGTGACAACGCCGCCAGACCGCCTGCCAGCGCGATGCAGGATGGCAGCAGCAGATAGTGACGCATCCGGCGATGAAACAGCATACTTAATGTGACCAGCATCGCCAGTGCGCAGATGTACTTCAGGCAGGTCAGATTTAGCGCAGGCAGAGCCAGCAACGGCATCAGTCCGGCTGGCAGCAGTATGCCCCAGGCGCTGGACAGACGTTTACCAAAATACCAGCTTATTCCCCATAGCCCACAGGCGGCGATCATGGCGGTCAACATTGCGGCCTCTCTTCTTGATAATGATAACTAATATCATATATCAGATTTTAGACGATACAACCGCCGCCCCTTGGTTTTTGTAGCGTCTGCCGTTTGGCGACGGCAGAGTGTTATCTCGGCAGTAATCAGGTGCGGTGCAGATAGTCACGTATCAGTTTCAGCATGTTTAGTAGCGTGGCGGAACGGTCATGTTTGCGCCAGATAACGGCGATCTGCGTCGTAAGGTGCGGCGTGTTGGTGTCGTGGTAAGTCACATTACCGGTCTGGATGCTGGCCAATGATTCGGGAATAAAGGTTACGCCAAAACCTGAGGCTACCATACTGATGGTGGCGGTGATATGTGGCGCCAGCGGATTGATTTTGGGCTGGTAGCCCGACAGGTAGCAGGCGCGGATAATCAGGTCGTGCAGGCTGGGGCAAAGTTCTCGCGGAAAAATGATCAGCGGTTCCTGCTGCAATTGCCCAAGATTGATGCGTGTTTGAGCGCTGAACGGGTGATTTTCCGGCAGCACCAGCCGCATCGGCTCATCGGCCAGTAGTTCGCCTTCAAACTCTTCGCCGATGTCGCCCGGCAGGCGTACGAAGGCGATGTCTGTGGTGCGGTTGCGCAGGCTATCCAGAATCTCATGAATATGTTCTTCCCGCGGCTGTAGTCGGACGCCGGGATAATGCTGCCGGTAACGGCGTAATAACGCCAGTACAGCGGGGTGAAAGGTGACCGCACAAGAGAATCCGACATTGATGGCGCCGCTCTCTCCGCGAGCAATGCTGCGCACTCGCTCCACGGCTGAATCGGCCAGTTCCAGAATATGACTGGCATCCTGATACAGGGCTTCGCCCGCCTCCGTCAGTTCCACGCCGCGGGTCAGACGTTTGAACAATGGCGTGCCGATTTCACGCTCAAGTTTTTGAATCTGTTGACTTAATGGTGGCTGTGATATGCCAAGCATTTCCGCTGCACGGGTGAAATGTCGGGTTGAGGCCACTGCGACAAAATAGCGCAGGTAACGTAACTCCATATATTTTCGATCTCCAAATGGCCATATCTCTGTATTGGAACTTTGGTGTGACGAAGGTCAATATTCAAGTGAAACATTAAATAAATTTAAGTTGATCATCGTCAGAAGGGAAGAGATATGAAAGATGTTAACTGCGTCGATCCTTGCGTCAGGGAACTGACCAGCTTTGCACTTCATCATCAGAAACAGCATCCGGAGTGCGTTATTTATCAGACCTCATTAATGAGCGGCCTTATTAATGGGGTTTATGAAGGTAACATCACCATGGAGGAACTGCTTAAACATGGCGATTTCGGATTAGGGACGTTTAAT
The DNA here is from genome assembly GCF_007858975.2 of Dickeya poaceiphila. Lineage (GTDB taxonomy): Bacteria > Pseudomonadota > Gammaproteobacteria > Enterobacterales > Enterobacteriaceae > Dickeya > Dickeya poaceiphila. The sequence goes on along the minus strand of NZ_CP042220.2, from coordinate 3,668,333 downwards.
GATCTTGACGGTGAGCTGGTCGCGCTCAACAGCCGCATCTTTCAATTGCGTGAAGATGGCAGTGCCCGTGCGGCGCTGCCATACCAGAAAACGCCCTTCGCGGTAATGACCTTTTTCCGGCCAACGGAGCAGATCCATTTCGGACAATCTATTGACCGTGAAGCGATTCATCAACGCATTGATGACTTGATTGCAACAGAGAATCTGTTTTGTGCCCTGCGGATAGATGGCCGGTTTAGCCATGTAGAAACCCGCACGGTGCCTCGCCAGGAACGTCCTTATAAACCGATGCTGGAAGCGATTGCCCAACAACCCACGTTCCATTTCGAACAGTGTCAGGGCAGCGTTATCGGTTTCCGTAGTCCTGCCTATGTTCAGGGGATTAATGTGGCTGGTTATCACGAGCATTTCATTACCGATGACCGTAAAGGCGGTGGGCATATCCTTGATTATCGATTGGAAGAAGGGGTACTGACGTTTGGCTCTATCGCCAAACTGGTCATCGATCTTCCCCGCGACAGGGATTTCCTGAAAGCCAATTTATCCCCTGAAAATCTCGATAGCGTTATTCACTCCGTAGAGAGCTAACGCATCGCGCAGGTACTGAAAGCACAAGCACACTGTTATGCAGAGGATAAATGTTATGAAAAATATGGATGGTCAACAGCATTGGTCTAGCGGTGCGGAGCTGATCGTAAAACATCTTGAGCAGCAAGGCGTCAACTATGTCTTCGGCATTCCTGGTGCAAAAGTCGATCGCGTGTTTGATTCGTTGGTCGATTCGTCGATTCAAACCATTCCTGTGCGGCATGAAGCCAATGGCGCTTTTATGGCGGCGGCAGTTGGTCGCCTGACCGGCAAGGCAGGCGTAACGCTGGTGACCTCTGGTCCCGGCTGTTCTAATCTGGTCACCGGGTTGGCTACTGCGACGTCGGAAGGTGACCCCATGGTGGCATTGGGTGGTGCGGTTAAACGCGCCGACCGTCTGAAGTTGACCCACCAGAGCCTGGATACCGTCAGCCTGTTTCAGCCGGTGACCAAATACAGCGCTGAAATCACTGTATCGTCAGCGATTTCAGAAGTGATGGCCAACGCCTTTCGCGCCGCTGAGTTTGGCCGACCAGGCGCTGCGTTCATTAGCCTGCCGGAAGATATTGTCAACGAACCGGCTGACAGCCCGATTCTTGCTTATACCAGCCTGCCAACCCTTAACAGCGCACCACATGCGGATGTCGAACGGGTAGCCGGGCTGATAAAAAAAGCCAAAAACCCGATACTGTTGCTGGGGTTGATGGCCAGCCAGCCGAAGAACGCGCAAGCGCTGCGACGGTTACTGCATCATAGCCGTTTGCCGGTGACCAGTACCTATCAGGCCGCCGGGGTGATTGATCAACAACATTTTGACCATTTTGCCGGTCGGGTAGGGTTGTTCAACAATCAGGCCGGCGACAAGTTGCTACAGCAGGCAGACCTTATCGTCACGGTCGGTTACAGCCCGGTGGAGTATGCGCCGGCGCTGTGGAATTCAGGTCATGCCACGCTGGTGCACATTGATGTGCTGCCCGCCGAGGTGGAAAACACCTACCGCCCCGATGTGGAACTGGTGGGCGACATTAGCATCACTATCGATATGCTCAACGACCAATTAAGCTCGCCGATTGTGCTGTCGCCCCAGTCGGAGGCGATTCTGGAAGAACGTCGTCAACTGCGCCATCAACTGGCGACCCGCGCTATCAACATGGACGGCTTCGCCATCCATCCGCTGCGGCTGGTGCGGGTAATGCAGGATCTGGTCAATAAAGACGTCACCTTGTGTGTGGACATGGGCAGTTTCCATATCTGGCTGGCGCGCTATCTTTATAGCTTCCGCGCCCGTCAGGTGTTGATGACTAATGGGCAGCAGACGATGGGAGTCGCGCTGCCGTGGGCGATTGCCGCCGCACTGGTGAATCCGAACCAGAAGGTGGTGTCGGTATCCGGGGATGGCGGTTTCATGCAATCCAGCATGGAGCTGGAAACGGCGGTGCGGCTGAAATCCAACATTCTGCACATCATCTGGGTAGATAACGCCTACAACATGGTGGAAATTCAGGAAGAGAAAAAATATCACCGTGCTTCCGGCGTCAAATTCGGCCCTATCGATTTCAAAGCCTATGCGGAAGCCTTCGGCGCCAAAGGGTTTGCCGTGGAATCGGCGGCTGAACTGGTGCCGAAACTCTGGCAGGCGATGGATGTGGATGGCCCGGCGGTGATTGCCATTCCAGTGGACTACTCCGATAACCATTATCTGATGGAGAACGTCAACATCAGCCACCTGATCTGATGCGTCATACGCCCGGTTCAGATATGTCGAACCTACCGGCTGCAAAGCATTGCAGCCTCGTAGAGCGCTGTTCGCCTATCGTGTAGACACGGTGGGTTCTCTGTTGCTCCACGCGTCCTGAAGCTCCCTGTGATGGGAGCTTGGTTGACCGGTTCGCGCTGAGGCGCGGCCAGATAAACAGCCCGATATTGGCAGGACGCGCGTTTTTTTGCCATATCCCGTCTCACATTGGCCAATCGCCTTGTCAGTAATTCGATTGATACGATGCCCTACTCTCCTGACATCATCACAGCGATTTTTAATGGTAATGCTCCGTCTTTGGCTGTCTTGCCTGACAGCAATGTACTTTGCTGCTGGCGGGAGGATATCTACGACGATCACAAAATTAGCTAATGACGATGATGTCATGTTGCCTGAAATAATCTAATTTTATGGTTTTTTCGCATTATTTTATCTAATTTAAATTGCGGGAATCCCCTCTGATATCAAACCATAAAATCATTTTTTAATAATAAGTAGTGTTGATTTTATTTTTTTATTTGGATTTATATTTTGATTATTTTTTATTTTTTGAATTTATACGCTAATCACTTGTTTGTGTTATTTGATGTGGGTTTATCTTTTTATATAGATAAACTTATGGTTGTGGGAGTGGTGGAATGTCGGCTTCGGTGGTAAGTTCAGGGCAGAATAAACGTTTGCGTCGTGGGCCTGGCGCCTCAACGCGCAGCTAACCACAACGCGCAGCTAACGTAGAGAGAAAAAAATGGCAAACCGCACCCCGTTGTATGAACAGCATCTGGCCGATGGCGCCAAAGTGGTGGACTTTCATGGCTGGATGATGCCGCTGCATTATGGCTCTCAGTTGGATGAACATCACACTGTACGCAACAACGCTGGCATGTTTGATGTGTCGCACATGACGATTGTGGATCTGCGCGGTGTCCGCGTCCGCGAATTTTTGCGTTATCTGTTGGCAAATGACGTCGCAAAACTTACCCAACCTGGCAAGGCGCTCTATACCGCCATGCTGACGCCATCTGCTGGCGTGATCGACGATCTTATCGTTTATTTCCAGACTGAAGACTATTTCCGGCTGGTAGTGAACTCCGCTACCCGCGAGAAAGATTTGGCCTGGATTACCGAACACGCCAAACCGTTCATGGTGGAGATTAGTGAACGTGAAGATCTGTCGCTGATCGCGGTGCAAGGGCCGCAGGCACAGGAAAAAGTGCGCAGCCTGCTGAGCGATGCTCAACGCGAACAAGTGGCTGGCATGAAACCCTTCTTTGGTGTGCAGGCCGGCGACCTCTTTATCGCCACCACTGGCTATACTGGCGAAGCAGGCTATGAAATTGCGTTGCCGCAGGAACAGGCGGTCAGCTTCTGGCAACAACTGCTGGCAGCCGGTGTTAAACCCTGTGGACTGGGCGCGCGTGACACGTTGCGTCTGGAAGCGGGCATGAATCTGTACGGTCAGGATATGGATGAATCCGTCTCTCCGCTGGCGGCCAACATGGGCTGGACCATCGCCTGGCAGCCGGAGGATCGTCAGTTTATTGGCCGTGATGCGCTTGAACGTCAGCAGTCTGAAGGCACTGAACAACTGGTTGGTTTGGTGATGACTGAAAAAGGCGTGTTGCGTCACGGTCAACCGGTCCGCTTTACCGATAATCATGGCGTGATGCAGGAAGGGGTGATCACCAGCGGGTCGTTTTCGCCCACGCTGGGGGTCAGCATTGCGCTGGCCCGTGTTCCTGCCGGTATCGGAGAGCAGGCTGTTGTGCAGATTCGCAATCGTGAAATGCCGGTGCATGTGACCAAACCGAATTTCGTCCGCGCTGGCAAGGCATTGGTTCAGTTTTAATTTTTAGCGTTAATGGAAGGAGAACGTGGCAATGAGTAATGTCCCGGCAGAACTGAAATATACCTCATCCCATGAGTGGGTGATGGCGGAAGGCAATGGCGTTTACAGCGTGGGCATCACCGAGCACGCACAGGAATTGCTGGGTGATATGGTGTTTGTCGATCTGCCGGAAGTCGGTAGTACGGTTAACGCCGGTGATGATTGCGCGGTGGCGGAGTCCGTCAAGGCGGCATCCGACATCTACGCGCCGATCAGCGGTGAAATCGTGGAAATCAATGAAGAGCTGGAAGGCGCCCCGGAACTGGTGAACAGTGCGCCTTACGCTGAAGGTTGGCTGTTCCGCATCAAAGCTTCTGACGAAACCGAGCTGAACGAATTGCTTGATGCCGCTGGCTATCAGGCGCTGCTGGAAGAAGAAGACGACGAAGAAGAATAAGCCTGACGCCCCCGTCCGCTTCCCAGGACGGGGCGTTGTTATGGTCCGCTTGTTTTGTGATTTGTTTTTTTGCGAATGGTTTGCTTGTTTTCTGAACTTGTTTAATTGCGCTGCACACAACTGTGCTCAATGCAGGAAATTCCCCCACATGACTCAGACTCTCAGTCAACTCGAACACGGCAGTGCCTTCACGGAGCGCCATATCGGCCCGTCAGCCGCTCAGCAACAGCAGATGCTGGCTGCCATTGGCGAGAATTCGCTGGATGAGCTTATCCGCCACATCGTACCCGCCGATATTCAGTTGCCTCAACCGCCGGCGGTTGGCGATGCTGCCACCGAGTATCAGGCGTTGGCCGAACTCAAAGCTATCGCCAGCCGCAACCAGCGTTACAAAAATTACATCGGCATAGGCTATCACGCGGTGCTGACGCCGCCGGTGATTTTGCGCAACGTGCTGGAGAATCCGGGCTGGTATACCGCGTATACGCCGTATCAGCCGGAAGTATCGCAGGGGCGTCTGGAAGCGTTGTTGAATTTCCAGCAGATGACGCAGGATCTAACCGGGCTGGAGCTGGCTTCCGCCTCGTTGTTGGATGAAGCGACCGCCGCCGCAGAAGCGATGGCGATGGCGAAGCGCGTCAGCAAGCTCAAGCAGGCCAATCGTTTCTTCGTTGCTGACGATGTGCATCCGCAGACGCTGGATGTGGTGCGTACTCGTGCGCTGACCTTCGGTTTTGACATCGTCACCGGTAATGCCGCTGACGCCGTGAAATATGACGACATCTTCGGCGTATTACTGCAACAGGTGGGTACCACCGGCGAGTTGCACGACTATCGTGCGCTGATGTCTGAGCTGAAAAGCCGTAAAGTGATCATCAGCGTGGTGTCGGACATCATGGCGCTGGTGCTGCTTGATGCGCCGGGCAAGCAAGGTGCTGACATCGTGCTGGGGTCCGCCCAGCGTTTCGGCGTACCGATGGGGTACGGTGGTCCGCACGCGGCGTTTTTCGCCTGCCGCGATGAATACAAACGCGCCATGCCGGGCCGTATTATCGGCGTTTCGCGCGATGCTGCCGGTAACACCGCGCTGCGCATGGCGATGCAGACCCGCGAACAACATATTCGCCGTGAAAAAGCCAACTCCAATATCTGTACTTCACAGGTGCTGCTGGCCAACATTGCCGGGATGTACGCGGTGTATCACGGGCCGCAAGGGCTGAAACGCATCGCCGAACGCATCCATCGTTTGACCGATATTCTGGCTGCCGGTCTGACGGCCCGCGGCCTGACGCTGCGTCATCAGCACTGGTTCGATACGTTGACGGTTGAGGTTGCCGATAAGGCTGCGGTGCTTAGCCGCGCGCTGAGCGCGGGTATCAACCTGCGCGCCGACCTGGATGGCGCGGTGGGCATCGCATTGGATGAAACCACCAGCCGTTATGACGTACTGGCGCTGTTCGCTGTGCTGCTGGGTGACGATCACGGGCTGGACATCGATACGCTGGATGCAGCAGTAAGCCAGCAGTCGGCGTCGATCCCGGCGGCGCTGTTGCGCGGTGACGACATCCTGACTCACCCGGTGTTCAACCAGTACCATAGCGAAACTGAGATGATGCGCTATCTGCATCGTCTGGAAAGTAAGGATCTGGCGTTGAATCAGGCGATGATCCCGCTCGGTTCCTGCACCATGAAGCTCAATGCGGTGGCGGAAATGCTGCCGATTACCTGGCCGGAATTTGCCGAACTGCATCCGTTCTGCCCGACTGAGCAGGCGCTGGGTTATCGTCAACTGATCACGCAGTTGTCCGACTGGCTGGTGCAACTGACTGGCTATGACGCGGTGTGTATGCAGCCGAACTCCGGCGCGCAGGGGGAATACGCCGGTTTGCTGGCGATCCGCCGTTATCACGAAAGCCGCAATGAAGGCGAGCGCAATCTCTGCCTGATTCCGAGTTCTGCCCACGGCACCAACCCGGCTTCCGCCCAAATGGCGGGGATGCTGGTAGTGGTGGTGGCCTGCGACAAACAAGGGAATATCGACCTGCACGACCTGCGGGAAAAAGCGCAGCAGGCAGGCGATAAGCTTTCCTGCATCATGGTGACCTATCCGTCCACCCATGGGGTATATGAAGAAACCATCCGTGAAGTGTGCCAGATAGTCCATCAGTACGGCGGCCAGGTGTATTTGGATGGTGCCAACATGAACGCGCAGGTAGGCATTACCTCACCGGGATACATTGACGCGGATGTGTCGCACCTTAACCTGCACAAGACCTTCTGCATTCCACACGGCGGCGGTGGCCCAGGTATGGGACCGATTGGCGTGAAAGCGCATCTGGCGCCGTTTGTGCCGGGGCACCAGGTGGTGGAAATGGATGGCGTGCTGACCCGTCAGGGGGCAGTTTCCGCCGCGCCGTTCGGCAGCGCGTCTATCCTGCCGATTAGCTGGATGTATATCCGTATGATGGGTGCTCAGGGGCTGAAGCAGGCTAGCCAACTGGCGATCCTGAACGCCAACTATGTGGCGACGCGCCTGAAAGATGCCTATCCGGTGCTGTACACTGGCCGCGATGGTCGCGTGGCACACGAGTGCATTCTGGATATTCGTCCGTTGAAAGAGGGCACTGGCATCAGTGAGATGGATATCGCTAAGCGTTTGATCGACTACGGTTTTCATGCGCCGACTATGTCCTTCCCGGTCGCGGGCACGCTGATGATCGAACCGACCGAGTCGGAAAGCAAAGTCGAACTGGACCGTTTCATTAATGCGATGCTGGCGATTCGCGCGGAAGTAGACCGTGTTGCCGCCGGTGAATGGCCGCATGACGATAACCCACTGGTGAACGCGCCACATACCCAAACTGAACTGGCAGCCGACTGGTCGCATCCGTATAGCCGTGAATTAGCGGTATTCCCAGCCGGGCAGACTCACAAGTACTGGCCGGCGGTAAAACGTCTGGATGACGTCTACGGTGACCGTAACCTGTTCTGCTCCTGTGTGCCGATGAGCGAATACCAGTAAGCGCGGTTTTTTACTGCATAAAGCGGGAGGCGTGAGTCTCCCGCTTTTTTGTCTGGCGTGGTTTGGAATCCGGCTGGTAGAGTGAGTGTTTTCTTCCCTGAGATCGGCTCAGAACGGGAGAGTGGTCAGAATTAACGCAGGTGGAAAATCATGTTAGGGATTCACGATCTTTCGTTGTTTATCTTCTCCGGCATTTTGCTCAACATTATGCCGGGGCCGGATTCGCTACTGATTATGACGAAGAGTTCATCTCAGGGATGGCGCGCAGGTTCGGCAGCGGCGCTGGGTATCGGTTGTGGCACGTTGGTGCATGTTCTGGCAGCGGCGTTGGGGCTGTCCGCCATTCTGGCTACCTCGGCCACGGCGTTTACGGTGTTGAAGGTGCTGGGGGCGGTCTATCTGGTTTATATCGGCATACAGGCGTTGCGATATCAATCCGCCTCTCGTGCTGCGGCTGTCGGCAGTGATGACCAGCCCGTCAGTCGTCCTGTGCTGTCGATGTGGAAAATCTACTGGCAAGGGTTTCTTACCAACGTGCTGAACCCTAAAGTGGCGCTGTTTTTTCTGGCGTTCGTACCTCAGTTCATTGACCCACAGGCACCGCAAAAAGCGCTGGCATTTATCATGTTAGGGTTGATGTTCAATGCTAGCGCGATGCTGTGGTATCACTTTCTCGCGGTATCGACCGCGATGGCCAGTAGTAAGCTGAAAGCCAGCAAGGCAGTGCGCTTTTGTTTGAATAAAACTATTGGCGTGCTGTTTATTTCAATGGGCGTGAAATTGGCGATGACAGCAAGCAATTGATTATAAAATGCAATTTTTCTGATTATGAGCGGCACATTGTGCCGCTCACGGCGAACCCGATTATTTCAGCCAGCCTTTCGCCTGCGCATTTTCCAGATGTTGCTTCAGATAGCCCCACAGCGCCGGGTTAATCTCGCGGATAAAATCGTTGCGGTTCAGCACCTGCTCCAGCTTGATACCGTTTTCTACCCAGCTTTGACCGCCATTGTGCAGGTTCATCAATACCGGCATGACGCGATCAATCATCAATGCAAAGCGCGCTTCGGCGGTATCTCCGGCTTCGTATTCGTGCCATAGCGCCAGAAACTGGTCATGCTGTGGTTGAGGCAGCAGGCCGAATATACGCGCAGCGGCAGCGTGTTCCTGCTCCTGAATGGCTGCACGTGCTTTGAGGTCATACACCAGAACGTCGCCAGCGTCGATCTCCACAATATCGTGGATCAAGGCCATTTTCAGTACGCGGGTGATGTCGATAGTTTCATCGGCATAAGCAGCCAGGCTCATCACGGCGACGGCAAAATGCCAGCTATGCTCCGCAGAATCTTCCTGACGATCAGTACCAATCACTTTGGAACGGCGCTGAACACTCTTGAGTTTGTCGATTTCCATTAGAAACCGGACGACATCGGTCATGGGGCCGAAATCCAGTACGGGTAAAGCAGACGACATCCGTTAACCTCCTGTAATGAAGAGACATCATTGTAGGGGATGTATTGAGAGATGAATACGCAAGAATACCACTCAAAAGCAGCGGGTTTTTATTTTAGCGTACAGCTGTACACTGGAATTGCTCTCAGTTAATCTGCTCAAAGTTTGCTCAGGTTAGCAGGGGGGGCGGGAGATGCAGCCGGTGCACCAGTGTATACCCGTCATACTTCAAGTTGCAGGTGTGTTGGCTGCCCTCGCTCACCCCAATCACTTACTTGGGTAAGCTCCTGGGGATTCACTCGGTTGCCGCCTTCCTGCAACTCGAATTATTTAGGGTATAGATATAATAGGGCCAGTGTGGGACAAGAGGTTGGTATGAACAAGAAAGTGGAGGAGTCTGGGTATACACTGGCGGAAGAAATTGCCAACAGTATCAGCCATGGAATCGGTTGTGTGTTTGGGATTGTCGGGTTGGTGTTACTGCTGGTACAGGCAGTCAATCATGGTGCTACTTCTCTGGCCATCACCAGCTACAGCCTGTACGGCGGTAGCCTGATTTTGCTGTTTCTCGCTTCAACGCTATACCACGCTATCCCTCATCAACGTGCGAAGCTGTGGCTGAAAAAATTTGATCACTGCGCTATCTATCTGTTGATTGCCGGAACCTATACCCCTTTTTTATTGATAGGACTCAATTCGCCGCTGGCGTATGGGTTGATGATCACCATTTGGAGCCTGGCATTGCTGGGCATCATTTTCAAGCTGGCGTTTGTGCACCGGTTTGAGGTGTTATCGCTCATCACTTATCTGGTGATGGGCTGGTTGTCGTTGATTGTGGTTTATCAACTGGCCATGAAGTTGTCTGCCGGCGGCGTGACGCTGTTGGCGATAGGCGGTGTGATATATACGCTGGGGGTCGTATTTTACGTCTGTAAGCGTATCCCGTTTAATCACGCTATCTGGCATGGGTTTGTACTGGGCGGCAGCGTATGCCACTTTCTGGCGATTTACCTGTACGTGCGATAGACCGGTACAGATAGACCTGCTGTAGCCGTGTCACCTTAAAACAAACATCAGGGAGCTGCCACTCCCTGATGTTTTTATCGGACGGTTACTCGTCCAGCGCATAGGGCAACGGCTGAATGGCGAGTTGGCTACTGCTGTCGTCACGCACTCGCAACACGCTGTCCACCTCCAGATCATTATTCAGCACGGCCTGAACCCATAGCGTACCATCATGCAGTTGGCTGGCTGCCAGCACTGTGCCGGTACGTCGCCAGTTGTCGCCGAGCTTCAGTTCCAGCTCATCGCCCACCGAAGGCGGTTGCGCGCCAGAGCCAGCCAGCCAGTATAGCGCGCGTTTGTTAGCGCCGCGGTATTTGGCTCGTGCGACCATTTCCTGGCCGGCATAGCAACCTTTGGTGAAGCTAATACCCTGCAGAGCTTGTAAATTGGTGGCCTGTGGAATGAACTGTGCGCCGTTGGCGCTGTCTATAATAGGTTGGCAGGCTGCAATATCCAGTGCCAGCCATTGGCGACTATCATTAAATGTGACGTGGGGTTGCAGTGTTTCGATAAGGGACGCGGCGCATTGTGCATCCAGTACCAGCAGGAAGCGCTCGGCAGGGTGGGCCAAATGCAGCAGTGTCGCTCCCGGTTGGTGCACTACGGTGTTGTCTGCGTCGGGCAGGGTATCGAACAAAGGAGCAAGATGGGCTCGGATGTTGAGACCTGCTGCACCCAGTAGAACGACGCTGTCATCAGCCGCAATAGTAGTTTTGGAGAATACTGCGTATTTTTTCAGCTCCGCTAATTGGGTATCCCGCACACTGCGACGCTCCAGATAGGCTAATCCGTCGCCGTAATGGAACAGACGCATATTGCTCCACATCTTGCCTTTGGCATCGCAGTGGGCACACAGCACATGCTGGTTTGACTGTAACGCATTGACGTCGGCGGTGAGCTGCCCCTGAAGGTATTTGACAGTGTCCGGCCCGGTGAGTGTGACGAGCGCCCAGTCATCCAGAGATATCAAGGTGGCGGGCAGTTGAGCGGAAGAAAACAACGGTTGTACGGTAAACGGATGAGCCATATTACAATCCTGCGATGCGTAATGTCAGCGAATAGTCCAATGGTAAAAGAGCGACAACGGTTTGCAAGCAGTTTAGGCTGTGTTCCGTTGTGTGTTGCAGACTGGCGGAGCAGGCAATTGAGGTCAAAGGGTAAATGGAGCGAATCGTGCGATATACCGCGCATCGTAAAATAGTACACGCGCTAATACGCGAAAATATGTCAAAGTGTTACTATTGGTTGAAGGCCATCAGGTAGAATAGGGTTATACCAGCGGTCATTATCGATCTGTACGGATAACCATAAGAAGTGGGCGAAGAACATGGATATCAATAATAAAGCACGCATTCACTGGGCGTGCAGGCGCGGAATGCGCGAACTGGACATCTCCATCATGCCGTTTTTCGAGCATGAGTACGACACACTGAGCGACGACGACAAGCAACAGTTTATTCGTCTGTTGCAGTGCGACGATCCCGACTTGTTCAATTGGTTGATGAACCATGGCGAGCCGGTCGATCCGGGTTTGAAACGCATGATTTCCCTTATTCAGATGCGAAATAAAGATCGTGGCCCAGTGGCAATGTGATTTGCGCGTATCCTGGCGTATGCAGCTGTTTTCGCTGCTGACGCACGGATTTCTGGTGCTGATGATTCTGCTGGCTCCATGGCCGGACGGCTATGCGCCGTTGTGGCTAGGACTGGTGACGCTGGTGGTGTTCGATTTCGTGCGTAGCCAGCGCACCATCAAGTCACGTCAGGGGGAAATCTCCCTGCACGACGAGAACCAACTACATTGGCAGAACCGTGACTGGCAGATAGTCCGACGGCCTTGGGTAATGCGCAACGGCGTGTTGCTGTCGTTGCGTGCGGTGGATGGCAAGGGGCATCAGCGCCTGTGGCTGGCATCAGACAGTATGGATTGCGAAGAGTGGCGGCTGTTACGCCAGTTATTGCAGCAACACCCGTTACAGGGAACGCAATCTTCCCGGCATCATTAAATTGCGCGGTTCGACTCAGGCGGTGTACTGCTCGCCTGAGTCGAACCTGGTGCAGCGCGAGCGCGTCAGAGTAACGCTGCCATTTCCAGCAGGATCTGCTCGCACCATTGTTGAATGCGCTCGTCGCTCATGTCGTACTGATTCACTTCATCCAATGCCAGACCAACAAAGTGTTGACCATCTCCCGTTACCGGTTTTGGGCTGGTGAAATCGTAGCCTGCGGTCGGCCAGTAGCCGATAAAGCGCACCCCCAGCGGCTTGAGTTGGTCATGCAGCATACCGAGCGCATCCAGAAACCATTCGCCGTACCCTAACTGGTCGCCCATGCCATAAAGCGCGACGATTTTGTCTTTCAGATTCAACGCCGATAACTGCGCCCAGATGGCTTCCCAATCTTCCTGAATTTCACCAAAGTCCCAGGTAGGGATGCCAAGAATCAGCATCTCGTAGTTTTCCATTTCCTGAGGCGCAACGTCTTTTACGTTGTGCAGGTCGACCAGTTCCTCGCCCAGAATGTCGCGGATTTTCTCCGCCGCCATTTCGGTGTAACAGGTGCTGGTGCCGTAAAAAAGTCCTATTTTCATAAGTGTCTGATCGTGATTGCATCAAATAAAGGCGCTATAGCTGTGCACTTAGCCTAACGGAATATGATGGGGGCGTACAGGGTGGGGGAAGAAGAGGGATGAAAGCCATGCCTTCATCCCTGCAACATTTAACTCAGAGACTGGTGGCGGGTTTCTTTGGTCAGCAGCAGAGCGATCAGGGTCAGTGATGCCATACCAGCGAGATAAACGCCCACATAGAACAGCCCATAATGGCTGGTTAACCAGGCAGCGATATACGGCGCTACGGAGGCCCCCAAAATGGAGGAAACATTATAAGAGAACGACGCGCCGGTATAACGTACTTCGGTTGGGAACAGTTCCGGCAGCAGTGCGCCCATCGGGCCGAAGGTTAATCCCATCAGACTCAGGCCGCATAGCAGAAACGCCATAATCAGCGTCTGGTTGCCAGAACCCAGCAAAGACGGAAACGCCATCGCGAACACCAGCATCATGCAGGTCACGGTGATCATGGTTTTGCGACGACCGACCGCATCAGCCAGATAGCCCGCTACCGGGATCATCAAACCGAAACCGATTACCGCCATCATTAACATCCACAGGAAGTTGTTACGTGGAATACCAAGCCCTGCTGGTGCAGGTGTGGTGCCGTAAGTCATCGAGTAGACGGTCATGATGTAAAACAGGGTATAAGTCGCCAGCATAATGAAGGTGCCCAGAATCGTGGCCTTTACATGTTTGCTCAGCAAGGTGCCCAGCGGCACGCGTACCTGTTTCCCTTCTTTGGCGACTTTAGCGAAAACCGGTGTTTCGTGCAGCGATACACGCACGTACAGGCCGATAATCACCAACACAGCCGAGGCAATGAACGGTACACGCCATCCCCAGCTCATGAACTGCTCATTGGTCAGCACCCAGGACAGCAGCAGAAAGGTGCCGTTGGCAAAGAAGAAGCCGATTGGTGCGCCCAACTGCGGGAAGGAGCCGTACAGCGCGCGTTTGTGCGCCGGGGCGTTTTCTGTCGCCAGCAGCGCCGCGCCGCCCCATTCGCCGCCGAGACCCAGCCCCTGACCGAAACGGGCCAGCGCCAGCAGCAGCGGAGCCAGTACGCCGATGGTTTCATAACTCGGCAGCAGGCCGATCAATACGGTGGAGATCCCCATGGTCAGCAGCGAGGCAACCAGCGTGACCTTACGACCAACGCGATCACCGAAATGGCCGAACAGCGCAGAACCTATCGGGCGTGCCACAAATGCGATGGCGAAGGTTGCCAGCGATTGCAGCGTAGCAGCAGTAGCGTCACCCTGCGGGAAAAAAATGTGCGGAAATATCAGCACGGCAGCGGTAGCGTAAATGTAAAAATCGAAGAATTCGATGGCGGTGCCGATCAGTGAGGCGACCACCACTTTATTGCGCGAGTTTACCGGCGCGTCTGGTGTTTGACTGTCAATAGTGGATGAGATGGAGGCTTGCATAGTTTTTTCTTTTTTGTAACACACGAACATGCATTCTATGCATAGAAAAAAGCGCTTTTCAAACCAGTGACGCGCCTGATGACGGCCCTTTTGGCCAGAGCATCCCAGGATGTGCTGGAATAATGAAATATAATCCCTGTTGTGCTCTGTTTTGCCACAGGATGTAATGAAATTGAGAATGATTACCGAATTGTACCCCGAACATACTCGCTGAGGCATAATAGTGGGATGATATGGTCTGCGGTGTGACAGGAGAGAATGTGATGCAGAAACAGGATCAGGCGGTAATCGAACAGTTTCTGGATACCCTGTGGCTGGAACGCAATCTGGCGGAAAATACGCTATCGTCCTATCGTAATGACTTGTGCTCGCTGGCGCAGTGGCTGGCGCATCACGATAGCAGTCTGTTGCAGGCACAGCCGTCGGATCTGCAGGATTTTTTGGCTGAGCGCCTGGAAGGTGGTTACAAGGCTACCAGCTCGGCCCGGCTGCTAAGCGCAATGCGGCGTTTGTTTCAGTATCTTTACCGGGAAAAACAGCGAACTGATGACCCTAGTGCGCCGTTATCGTCGCCTAAACTACCGCAGCGGTTGCCGAAAGATCTGACTGAGGCGCAGGTGGAAGCGCTGCTGGCGGCACCGGTTACCGATCAGCCGATTGAACTGCGAGACAAAGCGATGCTGGAATTGCTTTATGCGACCGGACTTCGCGTATCGGAACTGGTGGGACTGACCATCAGTGATGTTAGCTTGCGGCAGGGCGTGGTGCGTGTAGTGGGAAAAGGCAACAAAGAGCGACTGGTGCCGCTGGGGGAAGAAGCGGTGTACTGGCTGGAACACTATCTGGAGTACAGTCGCCCGTGGTTGCTAAATGGCCAGACGCTGGATGTGCTGTTTCCAAGTAACCGCGCCCAGCAGATGACGCGCCAGACCTTCTGGCACCGCATCAAGCACTATGCGACACTGGCGTCTATTGACAGCAATAAACTTTCTCCGCATGTTTTGCGTCATGCCTTTGCCACTCACCTGCTCAATCACGGTGCGGATCTGCGGGTGGTACAGATGTTACTGGGCCACAGTGATCTGTCTACCACGCAGATTTATACCCACGTTGCGACGGAGCGGCTGAAGCAACTGCATCAACAGCACCATCCCAGGGCATGATGCTCGACTGGCTGGCAGGCTGTTATGGCAGGTTCTCCCGCCAATAAATATGGATAAGCACGGCGCTTGCGCCCTGATAACAGGATAATTCCATGAAAAAACGTGTAGTGCTCTTTTCGTTACTGGCTCTGGCTTTGAGTGGCGCGGTGCGTGCGGATGACGCCGCTATCAAGCAGACATTGAACCGTCTGGGTTTACAAAACGCGCAAGTGAAAGATTCTCCCGTCAGCGGCATGAAAACTCTGCTAACCGAAAATGGCGTGCTTTACATCACCGACGACGGCAAACACCTGTTGCAGGGACCGTTGTATGACGTCAGCGGCACGAACCCGGTGAATGTCACCAACCATATGCTGAACGAGCGTCTGGAGGCTTTGAAAGACCAGATGATCGTCTATAAAGCGCCACAGGAAAAACATGTCATTACCGTGTTTACCGACATTACCTGCGGTTACTGCCACAAGTTGCACGAGCAGATGAAAGACTACAACGCGCTCGGCATTACGGTGCATTATCTGGCGTATCCTCGTCAGGGCATGAACTCTCAGGCGGCGAAAGACATGCAATCCATCTGGTGCGTGGCGGATCGCAACAAAGCGTTTGATGCGGCCATGAAAGGCGATGGGGTATCGCCCGCTACCTGTAAAACCGATATCGGCGCTCACTATCAACTGGGCGTGTTGTTCGGCGTGCAGGGAACACCGGCAATTGTGCTGAGTGATGGCACGGTGGTGCCGGGGTATCAGCCGCCCAAAGAAATGAAGGCTATGCTGGATGCCCACCAGGCATCGCTGAAATCAGGCGGCTAATTGAATCGAGTGGTTAATCAAGCGTGAATGTTGTTACCCAACTCCGTCGCCGCCCGGTGACGGAGACGGAATTACCTGACTCTCTTCCTGCGTTATTACGGCGTTTATACGCCCATCGCGGCGTGAGACAGATGCAGGAACTGGAACGCAGCCTGCGCGGCTTGCTGGATTATCGTCAGCTTAGCGGTATTGCGCAGGCGGTTGACGTATTACATCAGGCACTGGCGGACCATCGCCGCATCGTGATCGTCGGCGATTTCGATGCCGACGGCGCTACCAGTACCGCGCTGACGGTGCTGGCGCTGCGCAGCATGGGTGGCCGAGAGATTCAGTATCTGGTGCCTAACCGGTTTGAGGATGGCTACGGGCTTAGCCCTGAAGTGGTAGCGCAGGCTGCTGCCAGAGGCGCGGAGCTGATCGTGACCGTCGATAACGGCATTTCGTCCCATGCCGGGGTGGACGATGCGCACCGGCGCGGCATTGCGGTGGTAGTGACCGACCACCATCTGCCAGGGGAAACGCTGCCGGCGGCGGAGGCGATGATCAACCCTAACCTGCCGGACTGTGCGTTTGCGTCGAAGGCGCTGGCTGGCGTCGGCGTCGCGTTTTACCTGATGATGGCGTTGCGCGCTAAGCTGCGGGAGTCCGGCTGGTTTGCCGAGCGCGGTCTGGCTGAGCCTAATCTGGCCGAATTGCTGGATCTGGTAGCGTTGGGCACGGTGGCGGACGTGGTGCCGCTGGATGCCAACAACCGCATTCTGGTCGCGCAAGGCTTGAGCCGGATTCGTGCGGGTAAATGTAGACCGGGGATTCGCGCCCTGCTGGAAGTATCCAACCGCGATGCGACTCAACTGGTGGCAAGCGATCTGGGCTTTGCGCTTGGACCGCGCCTCAATGCCGCCGGTCGGCTGGACGATATGTCCGTCGGTGTTGAACTGCTGTTGTGCGATGACATTGTGCAGGCGCGGATGCTGGCAAGCGATCTGGATGCGTTGAACCAGAGTCGCCGCGAAATTGAAGCGGGTATGCAGGTGGAAGCGCTGCACCTGTGCGATCAACTGGAACGCAGCCGTGATACGCTGCCGCTGGGGTTGGCGATGTACCATCCGCAGTGGCATCAGGGAGTAGTGGGCATTCTGGCCTCGCGCATCAAGGAGCGTTTTCACCGCCCGGTTATCGCGTTTGCGCCCGCGGGTGATGGCATTCTGAAAGGTTCCGGGCGCTCTATCGCCGGGTTGCATCTGCGCGATGCGCTGGAACGCCTTGATACCTGTCACCCCGGCCTGATGTTGAAATTTGGCGGCCACGCGATGGCGGCGGGGTTGTCGCTGGCAGAAGATCGTTTTGATGAGTTTCGCCAGCGTTTTGCTGATCTGGTCGGCGAGTGGCTGGATGCCTCACAACTGGAAGGCGTGGTATGGTCAGATGGCGAGCTGGCTGCGCCTGAACTGTCGCTTGGTACCGCTGAAATGCTACGTGAAGCGGGACCATGGGGGCAGGCATTTCCAGAACCGGTCTTCGATGGCCGCTTTCGCCTGTTGCAGCAGCGGCTGGTCGGCGAGCGTCATCTCAAAGTGATGGTGGAACCGCTGGGCGGCGGCCCACTGCTGGATGGTATCGCTTTCAATGTAGATACTTTGCTGTGGCCTGACAGCAGTGTGCGTGAAGTCGAACTGGCGTACAAACTGGACGTCAATGAATTTCGCGGCAAACGTTCGGTACAACTGCTGATAGAGCACCTGTGGCCGCTGTAGCGTAAAATGTTGAAACCGACGCCGGGCTTTCCCCGGCGTTTTCTTTTCACCCTGCGGCGCATCCCGCTAAAATCGGTAAAAGCTATAATCGGTAAAAAGCTATAAACCACTGCGCGAATCCGCTACAATTCGCGGTTTACATGCATTCTGTCATCGACAAACAACTAATAAGATCTTACGACCATGTTTGAAATCAATCCGGTAAAAAACCGCATTCAGGACCTGTCTGACCGGACAGCCGTTCTGAGGGGGTATCTTTGACTATGACGCCAAGAAAGAGCGTCTGGAAGAGGTAAACGCCGAGCTGGAACAGCCCGACGTATGGAACGAGCCTGAGCGCGCGCAGGCGTTGGGTAAAGAGCGTTCCTCCCTGGAAATGATTGTCGATACCATTGATCAGATGGTTCAGGGGCTGGACGATGTGGCTGGCCTGCTGGAACTGGCGGTGGAAGCCGACGACGAAGAAACCTTCAACGAAGCCATCGCCGAACTGGATCTACTGGAAGACAAGCTGGGTCAGCTCGAATTCCGCCGCATGTTCTCCGGCGAGTATGACAGCGCCGACTGCTACCTTGACCTGCAGGCGGGTTCCGGCGGCACCGAGGCGCAGGACTGGGCCAGTATGCTGCTGCGCATGTATCTGCGTTGGGCGGAAAGCAAGGGCTTCAAAACCGAAGTCATTGAAGAATCTGAAGGCGAAGTCGCTGGTATCAAGTCTGCCACTATCAAGATTATGGGCGAGTACGCGTTTGGCTGGCTGCGTACCGAAACCGGCGTACACCGTCTGGTGCGCAAGAGCCCGTTTGACTCCGGCGGTCGTCGCCACACCTCGTTCAGTTCCGCTTTCGTGTATCCGGAAGTTGATGACGACATTGATATCGAGATCAATCCTGCGGACCTGCGTATCGACGTGTACCGCGCCTCTGGCGCAGGTGGTCAGCACGTTAACCGTACTGAATCTGCGGTGCGTATTACCCATATTCCCACCAATATCGTGACCCAGTGCCAGAATGATCGCTCTCAGCACAAGAACAAAGATCAGGCGATGAAACAGCTGAAAGCCAAGCTGTATGAATTCGAAATGCAGAAGAAGAACGCGGAAAAACAGGCGATGGAAGACAATAAGTCCGACATCGGCTGGGGCAGCCAGATTCGTTCTTATGTGCTGGACGACTCCCGCATTAAAGACCTGCGTACCGGGGTGGAAACACGGAATACCCAGTCAGTGCTGGATGGTGATCTGGACAAGTTTATCGAAGCAAGTTTAAAAGCGGGGTTATAAGGAATCTCATGTCTGAACCACAAAACCAGGGTGCCGAGCAGGCGCTGGATCTTAACAACGAACTTAGAACCCGCCGTGAGAAGCTGGCGGCGTTGCGTGATACCGGCATCGCTTTTCCGAACGATTTCCGCCGTGACAGCACTGCCGATAAACTGCACGCCAGCTATGACGAAAAAGAAAACGAAGAGCTGGAAGCACTGGGTCTGGAAGTGACGGTAGCGGGTCGCATGATGACCCGCCGTATCATGGGCAAGGCGTCGTTCGTCACGTTGCAGGATGTCGGTGGCCGTATTCAGTTATATGTGGCGCGTGATGACCTGCCGGAAGGCGTCTACAACGAGCAGTTCAAGAAGTGGGACCTTGGCGATATCCTCGGTGCGCGCGGTAAACTGTTTAAAACCAAAACCGGCGAACTGTCGATCCACTGTACCGAATTGCGTCTGCTGACCAAGGCGTTGCGCCCGTTGCCGGACAAATTCCACGGTCTGGCGGATCAGGAAACGCGTTACCGCCAGCGTTATCTGGATCTGATCGCTAACGACGAATCCCGCCACACTTTCCGCGTGCGCTCACAGATTCTGGCCGGTATCCGCCAGTTCATGGTCGGTCGTGATTTTATGGAAGTGGAAACGCCGATGATGCAGGTGATCCCCGGTGGGGCGTCTGCTCGCCCGTTCATCACCCATCACAACGCGCTGGATATCGACATGTACCTGCGTATTGCGCCAGAACTGTACCTGAAACGTCTGGTGGTCGGTGGTTTTGAACGCGTGTTTGAGATCAACCGTAACTTCCGTAACGAAGGTGTGTCGCCGCGTCATAACCCTGAGTTCACCATGATGGAACTCTACATGGCGTATGCGGACTACAAAGACCTGATCGAACTGACCGAGTCGCTGTTCCGCTCGCTGGCGCAGAACGTTCTGGGTACTACCGAGGTGCCGTATGGCGACCAGGTGTTCGACTTTGGTAAGCCGTTCGAGAAGCTGACCATGCGTGAAGCCATCAAGAAATACCGTCCCGAAACCAATCTGGCGGATCTGGATAGCTTCGATGCGGCTAAAGCTATTGCGGAGTCTATCGGCATCAAGGTAGAGAAAAGTTGGGGTCTGGGTCGTCTCGTTACCGAGATCTTCGAAGAAGTGGCAGAAGCCCATCTGATCCAGCCGACATTCATCACCGAATACCCGGCTGAAGTCTCGCCATTGGCGCGCCGTAACGACCAGAATCCGGAAATCACCGACCGCTTCGAATTCTTCATCGGCGGACGTGAAATCGGTAATGGTTTCTCCGAGTTGAACGACGCTGAAGATCAGGCGCAACGCTTCCAGGATCAGGTAGCGGCGAAAGATGCCGGTGATGATGAAGCCATGTTCTACGACGAAGACTACGTTACTGCGCTGGAGCACGGCCTGCCGCCGACCGCGGGTCTGGGTATCGGCATTGACCGTATGGTAATGTTGTTTACTAACAGCCACACCATCCGCGATGTGATCCTGTTCCCGGCGATGCGTCCGCAGAAATAAGTCTATAACGATTGTACGATGGTAAACCGGTGCCAGCAGGCACCGGTTTTTTTATGGCTGTCATTGGCTGGGCCAGTTCTCCGCGGTTGAAGGTAACAGCAACTTTGCGGATTCGATAGCGCCGACTGTTTATCGTCCCTGCTGATTTTGCCGTCCCGACCCCGATAAGGTCTGGAACAATTAACGGGAGTTCAGCCAGTCTTGTGTTCGCTGGTGGATATAGTCGGTGTACTCGGCTGCCGTGGTCATGTTGGGCATCTGGTGGTGCATTCCGCCTTGTGCATCCGCTACCGGCAATGCACTGACCAATTCGGCATGGACTTGCTGCAGGTGAGAGGGCGCGCCCAACGCCGGGTTTTTTCCATTTGAGGTGGGAACGGTCACCCCAGCCAGCGGATCGTCGGTGCGTGGTGTGGTGAGTGTAAGTACGTCCCCCACGCCGGACGCGGCGGCATCGCGGTTGGTCAAGGGAGATAGTCCAAAGCGTTGCTCCACAGTTTTGAGGATTGAGGTGTGATCCAGCGGTGTAGCCTTCTCCGCAACCCGGAATACGGTACCCGCTTCAATCCAGGGCGAAACCAGTACAGTGGGTACGCGCGGCCCGAAACGGGTGAAGTCGAAACCGTACTCGCCTGTGCTGGCGTCCGGCGGCGTCGCGTTCCAGGGCGGGGGCAGGTGATCATAGCAGCCGCCGTGTTCATCGTAGGTAATGATCAGCAGCGTCTTGTTCCAGAGCGGGCTGTTGCGCAGGGCGTAGTAAACGTCGTGAATCAGTTGTTCTCCCAGTGCGATATCGGCGACCGGGTGCTGGCTGTTGCCATCCTCACCCCAACTGGGTTCAAGAAACACATACGATGCCAGCGTACCGTTGCGCGCCGCCTGCTGAAAATCGCTGAATACGCCGAAGTGACTATCATCAGCCTGCTGGGTATCAGGGAAATTGTGGCGGGTCAGCGGCGGTTGGTTATAACCGTAGATAGACCATGTGATGCCAGACTGGCTGAGACGACCAAAAATAGAAGGGCAGGTATAGCTCTTGGTATTGTCATTCATATGTCCTTGAGAGGTCGCTGCCGAAACGAACGCCCGATTGGGTAGTGTCTCGGTAGGTGCGGAGCCGTACCAGTGATCGCAAACGGCATAACCTGTTGCCAGTGTGCAGAGTACCGGGAGCGTCTGTGGGGTAAAGCAACCCATGATATTGCTGGCTTGGGTGCCCGGCAGGATTTTCCAGCCGCTTTCCTTCGATTGCCAGCCCAATGTGTAGGCGTAGTCGGTGACAAATCCCTGATTGCTGTTGGATGGCGGTGCGCTGGGTGCATGAATATCGCCAAACAGTTGGGAGTTTGTCGCATAATACCCTTCGCCGGGGTCAGAACCCGGCATGAAGTAGGCATTCGGCGTATTCGACGTAATTTTAAATACCTGGACTGGATTGCCTTTACTGTCTGGATTGGTTTCATTCCCGGTTAAACCGGCAAACGGGTGGCCGAGTGGAGAAAGGTTATTTTGGTCAGTATAAAGAAATCCTAGCATATGATCGAACGAGCGGTTTTCCAGCATTAATAAGACAATATGCTCAACATTCGATAATCCAGTATTGGCCATGGCAACCTCATTAGTAGTTTATGATGTTAAATGGTTAAATATCAAGTAATTAAATTGATTGGGGATGTTGGTCTGGTGTAGGTGTTATGAAGCTAATTGGTACAATTACGTGAATATACGTGAATGAATGCACGTGAATAGGACGAATTTTCTTTATACTGTGTATCGATAATTTAGCCCGGAGAATTCATCTGTCAAATTTTAAATAAAATAATATATAGCAGTGTCTATTTTTATGAAAAATCTGAAATGGGTAATCTGGTGGCTTTATTTAAGAAAGTTAATACGAAATAGTTATTATCGGATGATTCTGGTAGTAAAAAGATCGCATTGTTTATTTTTATGCTTGTCGCCGTATTATTGCTGGTATGTTATTTTTCACCATGGTGATTAGGTAGCGGGTGATACGTTTGCGTAGGTGTTGTCACCCTGTGGCATGTTCTCGCTGTGATCGTCTCTTGATATCAATTTTTGACAACACAGGATAAGGATATCATCGTAAGCGTGTTGCACCATAATGGCCGGAAAAACGTTATCGGGAAACAGAACTACCGAGGGAAACTATGCTACTGGTGATGTTGAGCGGCTTGCTGCTGTCGTTGTCGCTGTGTCTGGACTTGGGAATCGTCAATACGGCGATTATTAATCGTGGTATCCGTGATGGTGCAGGTGCAGCATTCTTTATTGGTTTGGGTTCCTGCTTTGGCGATATGGTTTACGCCACGTTGTCGGTGCTGGGAATGGCGGTGATTTTCAACTATACGCCGGTACGTTGGCTGTTGTGGATTGGCGGTGGCGGTGTATTACTGTGGCTGTCGTTTAGTATGGCGCGTAGCGCCTGGCGTGATTACCGCCAGCATCGTGGCTTGTCGGTTGATACCGCTAGCGCATTTTCATCGTGTGCGTCGGCTCCTGCTCGCCGTAATTTTATTAGCGGAATGGGAATGGCGCTGGCATCGCCCAGCGCATTGCTGTGGTTTGCGGCGGTTGGTGGGACGTTGATTGCCCAGGCCACCGATGGTTCTGCCAGACAGATAGCACTATTTCTTGGTGGGTTTTTCATTGGCGGCGTACTCTGGACGCTGTTCATGGCGCTGCTTATCAAATATGGTCGCGGTGCGTTAAAAGGCCGATTGTCGTTTTACTGCAGTGCGGTGTCCGCCGTGTTATTCGCCGTGTTTGCTGTTCAGGTGATCGTAAATGGATATCAAACGCTGCTGGTGCCCGTAGGGTGAATCGACTGCTCAAAACGCACTCAGTAAGACCGTGTTTTATCTTGCTCGCCAGACAGATGACGCTATAATGCCACTCACTTTCTGCGCGGGCGTAGTTCAATGGTAGAACGAGAGCTTCCCAAGCTCTATACGAGGGTTCGATTCCCTTCGCCCGCTCCAAAGACACTTCTTCCAACGTCTCGCATAGTCCACTAAACCCAGTAATAACAAGACTTAGCATCCATTTTCGTTATCTCAAGGTCTACTGCCAGCTATTAAAATCTACACACAGATGTGTATAGTGATGCGTATAGGATGGTTGCGATTCTTCGGAGCTATACACAATGCCCCTCACAGACCTTGAAATCAGGCGATCCAAGCCGAAAGAGAAGCCCTATACACTTAATGACGGAAATGGGCTTTCTATACTCATTGAGCCGAACGGTTCAAAGGGGTGGCGCTTTCGTTATCGGTTTGACGGTAAGCCTAAAATGCTTTCACTGGGGACATATCCCACCGTATCGTTGAACGATGCCCGCCAGAGACGTGATGAGGCAAAAAAGCTGGTGGCATCTGGTATCAACCCCAGCGAGGTGCGTAAGCAGGAGAAACAGGCCAGACAGGAAGCGATTGGTAATACCTTTGAGGGGATAGCCCGCGAATGGTATGAAAAGCGTTTTGATCGCTGGTCAGCATCTTATGCCGAGGAAATGATCAAGACATTTGAGGCTGACGTGTTTCCCTATATCGGCCACCGTCCTATTGCTGAAATAAAGCCGATGGAACTGATGGCGGTACTTTCCCGCCTGAATGATCGCGGTGCTACGGAGAAACTGCGTAAAGTACGTCAACGGTGCGGTGAGGTGTGGCGCTATGCTGTAGTGACCGGGAGGGCGGAATACAACCCGGCTCCAGACCTTGCCAGCGCGTTTGCCCCCCACAAGAAAGAACATTATGCCTTTCTGGCTGTTGGCGAAATTCCCGAATTCTTTCGCGTTCTGAACACCTATACCGGCAGCCTGATCGTCAAGCTGGCTATGCGTCTGCTGGTGATTACCGGCCTGAGACCAGGAGAGTTGCGAAAGGCTGAATGGTCAGAGTTTGATTTCGATAATCAGCTATGGGAAGTGCCGCCGGCACGGATGAAAAAACGCCGCCCTCACTGTGTGCCGCTATCCAGTCAGGCTATTGCCATTCTGGAGCAGCTAAAGCCGATGACAGGCCAATATAAGTACGTGTTTCCCGGCAGAGTTCACCACAGCAAGCCCATGAGCGAAATGGCGATGAATGTGCTTATCCGCCGCATCGGTTACGCTGGTCGAGTCACTGGACATGGCTTTCGCCACACCATGAGTACCATTCTCCACGAACAGGGCTACAACACAGCATGGATTGAAACCCAGCTTGCCCACGTCGATAAAAACTCAATTCGTGGCACCTATAACCATGCCCAATATCTGGATGGCAGGCGTGAAATGCTCCAGTGGTATGCGGACTATATGGACGCGCTAGAGAGCGGCGAAAATGTGGTTCACGGCTCGTTTGGGAAACGCGCATAACTGGATGAATAGACAGTGGCAGTTGGTGGTAGTAGACTTTAGTAGACGAATAAAGAATAGGCTATGTCTAGGCTGATCCCCGAAAAACCGTACACCTCTACGGGCTGGCATAGCCGCCAAAATTAGAGGGCGCGAGGTGGCGTTATGTTAGATATTGCTGAGTTATTAAAAGCTCGCAAAAATGAGTTTATTAGCCTTAGAGAATTCATAACCAGAATTCACCTACATCAACCTCATGTTAGCCTTAAAGACATAGCCGATTTTCTATACATTGAAAATAGCAATGGAGGGCTCCCCGAATGGGTTAGAAAAGGTATTGCTGGCTCGATAGAGACTACGTGGGTTGATGATAACAACCATTTTGATAGTGATACGTCATTGCAGTCTCTTTTGAACGTAATTCATGAAGAGAATGGAATGCCTGAGGTTATACCACCATCGTTAGTTCCTCCTGTAGTACAGACTGCAACGCCATCGGAACCAACTTTGGATTTTGACGATGATATTCCATTTTGAATGATAGGAGATAAAGCCAATGAGTGGGTTGGGACAACGCAAAGAAGAACATTGGTCGGCAAAGCAATTTGATAACTATGGTTTTCGTCGCTCTGATCTGAAAGATATTGCGGATAAACTAGGGGTTAATCTTGATATTCCTTTAGATGAAATAACCGCATCAGGCGGGGATAGAAAACAAGAAACTTTTTCTGAAGAAGATATTAGCGTCCTAAGAAGTGAAATTGCCAATTTAAAAGATAGGATCAAAAAGCTAATGCAGGAGAGGCCATCTAATTTAGGTGAATATCGGAAGGATGATCCTCTTCTTCTTGCAATTCAAATAAGAAATAATGAGTGGGCGAAATACGATCCTGATAACGACAGGGCCACTAGGGGTAACCAAGCATCAATCATACAATACCTTGAAAATAAGGGATTCTCTAATGCCCAGGCAAAGTCTATAGAAATGGTTGCATGTCCTATAAAGCGCGGGTAGCCAATCTTAACCCTTAGGGCTACTCCCCTCACAGAGCATTTACCCTGAGGGTTGTCTGATAGATACCCTCAGGGTAGTTAAACGCCTAAAGTGAGTATTTATCCCTTACCCTTATGGTTATTTAAAACCTAATAACCATCATGCATGAGGGTATGAAGCATAGGCATTTTTTCATGTAATTATTATCTCGTAAATCGCAATAGACGTTACGAGGTAAACATGTCTAATAATCTTATTCGGCTCCCCGAAGTCCAGCGCCGTACCGGCTATAGCAAGGCATGGCTCTATCGCCTTATTAGCCAAGATCGCTTCCCGCAGCCGGTAAAGATCGGCTCTCGTTCAATAGCTTTCGTTGAAAGTGAAATTGATGACTGGATTAATCAGCGTATCGCCGAGTCTCGCGGGGAGGTTGCATAATGCAAACAAAAAACGCCCGTGCTACCGGGCGTCAATGTGAACAAAATAAACCTGCTGCGCAAATGCATATTGCTGGCGGACATAATAACCAGCCAGCGCGGATAAGGCCAGTCCCTAAGAAGCATCGCGCACGGGTTTTCATGCTGCGTTCCGGTGCAGGTGGTTTTACTGAGAATGACATTCTCCATCACTGCCGCCTTTCTTCTGGCCGGAATTACGCCACGGAATTAGAACGCCTGCTTAATATTCGGTTAGCGCGTATTGACGAACCCAACGCTGACGGGATCGGCAGTCATTACCGCTATCGATTTGCAACGCGTGATGATATTTCCCGCGTCATTCGACTGGTCAATAGTAACGCCGAGATTAACGGCCACCCGCCGCTTACCCAACAGGAAATTAACCATATTCTAAGCCTGTACCCGGATTACGCCGCCCGCTAACGGAACCTGATTTTATGACATCAAAAAACAATGACCTTCACGGTCAGGGACTCGCTCACCCTGAAAACTGCCAGAGCGATATTTCCAGTAATGGCTTTGCCGAATTAATCCCGGTGATTTCTGGCCGGATAGGCGAACGCGAAACCAGTATTGTGAGCGCCAAATCCCTGCATATTGCGCTGGGTGTAGGGCGATTTTTTGCCAACTGGATAAAGGGAAGGGTAGAAGAATACGGCTTTGTGGAGGGTGTCGATTTCATAACTTTTGATTCCCCTGAATTGGTGAATCAAAGTACAAATTATGAGCAATTATTGCCAAAACGGGCAGTAATTACCAAACGTGGACGCCCTGAAAAGGATTATGTGCTGTCACTTAACATGGCAAAAGAACTGGCAATGGTTGAGCGTAACGAGCAGGGCCGTGCCGTTCGTCGTTACTTCATCCAGTGCGAGGAAGCCTTACACCGTAGCGTACCGGAAGTGGCCGCCCGTTTTCGCCGCCAGCTCAAAGCCCGCCTGACCGCCGCGAATTACTTCAAACCGATGTGCGCCGCACTGGAAACCGCCCGTTCTGAGCTGGGCAAGAAAACCCTGCCGCACCACTACACCACCGAAAGCAACATGATCGCCCGCCTGGTACTGGGCGGCCTGACGGCAAAAGACTGGGCGCAGGCCAATGGTGTAACCGGTGAACCCCGTGACAGCATGAGCGCCGACCAACTGGAGCACCTTTCCTACCTTGAGCAGACCAACATCACGCTGATTGAGCTGGGGCAGGACTACCCCCAGCGCAAAGCCGAATTAACCCGGCTGTCTCAGCGCTGGATGGCAAAACGGCTGGGGGTGAACCATGCGTAACTTACGCGACGCTGCCCGCAGGGTACGCAAAAACTGCTTGCCGTTTGCTTTACAGATGGGCTATTTTCAACGGGCACCAGCAAAATCTGGTGCCGGGATTGGTCTCCCGGTAATTCGAATGGCGACACATGACGCGCCGAGCGTCTTTTTTTGTGTCGTAAGCTCAGTACACCCTTTCTTCAGCGAGGCGGGTATAATCCGTGCCGCGCACAAAATTATGGTGGGCTGTGCGGGGGCTTCTTCGGAAGCGCCGGTATCCATTCGAGCCGGTAAGACCAACTCCGTACAGTCCACCACCAGCAAGATTGGTCTCTTCGGTGGTGGGTTTAAACCATATCGAATGGAGGCTGCCACATGCTGGCTACTACCCCTACCCCAACACCGCAATTTATCTGGCTTATTGCCGCAATCCGCCGCGACTGTCTCACACAAAAACCGGTCATTCACCGTATCCCCGCCGTTTCTGAACACGAAGCCCGCCGCACACTGGCTGGCGATCACCTCTGCTTTTTCGCGGGCCGCCTGCCGGTTAAGGCGGTGCGCCATGTTTGATAACACCCCGTTAGAACTGGATGAAATTATCGACCAGTGCCGGGCGCTGGCCTATGCCGCCGTCAATACGGATGAACCGCAGGCGCGTGAAATCCTGCTGTTTGTCCTGCAGGAGCGTATCGACCATCTGTATCGCACCAGCCAGAAAGAGCCTGAACAAGCGGAGGTGTCCTATGCATGACCAACTCCCCACCCTCAACGCCACACTGAGCGTGCCGCATGACTTTTCCGGGCGCGTGCTGGTGTATGTGGAGAACGGCAGAGCCACCAGTGACCGCCGGTTATTCGATGATGAACACGTCGCCTGTCTGGATGCCTTTCTGGAGCTGGCCCGGCTGGCGGGCTGGCAGGTTGTTGCGCCAATGGGAGAAGCACAGTGAACAAACAACGCCCTATTTCCATGCTGGCGGCGCAATCTGCCCGTCATCACGTTGAGATGCTGCCCGACGGTATCCTCATCACCCACGAGAGCGCCGCCGTGCCGGATGAACCCTGCTTACTGACCTTTGATGAGGCCGTTTCCCGTCTGGACAGCACTGAATATGACCGGGCGTTATTGACCGGCATTCAGGTGGTGCGGGCGCTGACCGATGCCATGCTACAGGGCCATTTCAGGCCGGATGACCGGCAGAAACTGATCCTGTTCCGCTGGTTTGTCGCGGTGAAATTCGTGCTTGAGCAGGAAGCGATAAACGGCTGCGTCACCGTGACGGACGACAGCGGCCACCCGATAACCGCCGCGCTGTATCGCAGCCAGTACGGTGAATTACCCGTGTTTCCTGCCGCAGAGCGTGCAACCCTTGCCGGTGCGGTCGAAGGTGCCATGACAGCCGCGTATGGGGAGGAAGACGGGCGGCGCAATGCGCTGGCGCTCTATGTCGCTATGGTGGGGCCGGTGGCCGGTGAGCTGACCGAAACCGGGCACAGTGTGATGGCGACCCTGCATGACCAGGCGTTACAG
This sequence comes from Dickeya poaceiphila, assembly GCF_007858975.2. Classification (GTDB taxonomy): domain Bacteria; phylum Pseudomonadota; class Gammaproteobacteria; order Enterobacterales; family Enterobacteriaceae; genus Dickeya; species Dickeya poaceiphila. Next base: position 3,638,985 of record NZ_CP042220.2, on the reverse strand, counting down.
CTCTTCGCGCTGGATAGCGTGCTGCCGTCACCGGCAACGCACTGAGGGAAATGGAATGCGTAATATCGATTTTATCCGTGAAGTGACCCGCTCGGCGGTGGGCCGCTGGCCTGATGTGCTGGCCCTGCTGGGGATTACGGTTCCCGACAATGCCCGCCAGCACGCCCCCTGCCCGGCGTGCGGGGGTAAAGACCGCTTCCGTTTTGATGATGACGGGCGCGGGGCGCATTTCTGTAATCAGTGCGGGGCCGGTGACGGCCTTGAATTGGTGCAGAAAGTCAGGCAGTGCGATATCACCGCCGCCGCCCGGCTGGTGGCCGACGCGCTGGGAATGCCAGCCGGTGCGCCAGCGCCGGACACGCGCCAGTATGATACCCGGCAATCACCGTCTGCCGACGAGCAGACCCGTACCGCAGAAAAAGCCCGGCGCTTTGCCGCACGGCTGAAAAAACTGACCGCACAGGCACAGCCGGGGGAGTCCGCCTATCTGGCCGGAAAGGGCTTAACCGGGTTGTCGTATCCGCTGCTGCCCGATGGCACCCTGCTGCTGACGTTACAGGACGCCAGCGGCACCACCACCGCCGCACAGACAATAAAACCCGATGGCGGCAAGCGACTGGTGACGGACTCGGCAAAACGCGGCGCGTATCACGCGGTAAATGCGCCCGCACAGCCCGATACGGTGATTATCGCCGAAGGGCTGGCGACGGCATTAAGCGTTCACCAGATGCGCCCGGAGGCGCTGACCCTCGCCGCTATCGACGCGGGCAACATGGTGCCGGTGTCAAAGGCCATGCGCACCCGGTATGCCAGCGCTCGTATCATTCTGGCCGCCGATAACGACATCAAACCGGAGATGCCGAACGCAGGGAAAGACTGGGCGGAGAAAGCCGCCCGTGCGGTGAACGGCCAGGTGGCGCTGCCGCCGACCAATGAAAAGGCCGACTGGGACGATTACCGCCAGCAATACGGGCTGATGGCCGCCACACAGGCATTTGCCGCCTCACTGTATTCGCCGCCAGCGGATGAACCGGACGACAGCAGGCCAACGCATAGCGACCCGTTAAAACCGCACGTACAAAGTCGCCGGGACGGCGTGTTCTGGATAACCCCCAAAGTGGATAAAGACAGCGGCGAGATTATCAACAATGAAAGCTGGCTGTGCTCCCCGCTGGCAGTGGTGGGCATTGGCCGGGACGACAAAGACCAGTACCTGATAATGCGCTGGCGGCCCATCGGCGCGAAGACCGACACCACACAGGCCATTCCGCTGGCGGATATCGGCGAGCGCGAGGGCTGGCGAACGCTGAAAAACGGCGGCGTGAACGTCACCACCAAAAACAGCCTGCGCGCCATTCTGGCCGACTGGCTCCAGCGCAGTGCCGCACGGGATATCTGGCATATCGCGCACGCGACCGGCTGGCAGTGTGGGGCTTACCTCATGCCGGACGGGGAAATCATCGGAACCCCTGACAGGCCGGTACTGTTCAGCGGGCGCAGCGCGGCCGCCGCAGGCTACACCGTCAGCGGCACGGCAGCGGGCTGGCGCGACACCGTGGCCCGCCTTGCCGGGGGCAATTACGCCATGATGACCGGTATAGCGGCGGCGCTGGCCGCCCCGTTAATCGGTCTGGTGGGGGCTGACGGATTCGGCATCCATTTCTATGAGCAATCGAGCGCCGGGAAAACCACCACCGCCAGTGTTGCCTCCAGCCTGTACGGTAACCCGGAGTTACTGCGCCTGACGTGGTACGGCACCGCGCTGGGGCTGGCGAACGAAGCCGCCGCCCACAACGACGCGCTGATGCCACTCGATGAAGTCGGTCAGGGCGCTGACCCGGTGAGCGTGGCGCAGGCCGCCTATGCACTGTTTAACGGCGTCGGCAAATTGCAGGGAGCCAAAGAAGGCGGCAACCGGGAGTTAAAGCGCTGGCGCACGGTGGCAATCAGCACCGGCGAAATGGATTTGGAAACGTTCATTGCCAGTGTGGGCAGAAAAACCAAGGCGGGCCAACTGGTACGGCTGCTGAACATCCCGTTAAGCAAAACGGCGTGCTTTCATGAACATGCCAACGGCAAACAGCACGCCGACGCACTGAAAGACGCCTGTCAGCAGTACCACGGTGCCGCAGGCCGGGCGTGGATTAAGCACCTTGCCGACCACCCGCAACAGGCTATCGAGGCCGTCAGAGCCGCTGAAACACGCTGGCGCAGTCTCATTCCTGCCGACTATGGCGAGCAGGTTCACCGGGTGGCCGCCCGCTTTGCCGTGATGGAGGCGGCGCTGTCGCTGGGCCGGGTCATTACCGGCTGGGATGAACAGACGGGCCGGGATGCGATACAACACAGCTTTAATGCCTGGGTGCGCGAATTCGGCACCGGCAACAAGGAGCACCAGCAGATTATCGAGCAGTGCGAAGCGTTCCTGAACGCCCACGGCCTGAGCCGGTTTGCCCCGCTGCCCTACAACCCGCAAGACCTGCCCATACGCGACCTTGCCGGATACCGGGACAGGGGCAAGCACGATGCCGCCCCGATGATGTTCTACACCTTCCCGGCCACCTTTGAGGGCGAAATCGCCAGGGGGTTTAACGTCAGGCAGTTTGCGAAAGTGCTGGCCGATGCGGGGATGTTAGAGCCGGGGAAAGACCGGTTTAAAAAGAAGGCGGTGCGTGTGGAGGGGCGTCAGCCGGTTTTCTATGTCCTGATGTATGCCCCGGATACGGAGTAACAGCCCCTTGTGTGGCTCACACACGAATAAAACATAACGGTTCAGCGGGTTCAACGGGTTCACTCTGTAAAAAGGCCTGTTTTATAAGGGAAACAGGTTTCCTGTTGAACCCGTCTTGAACCCGTTTTGCCGCACTCTGAACCCGTTTCCTTTTGGGCCTCATTTTCTGGTGGGCGGCGTGAACCCGTGGCGACACCCTATCAAACGGGTTCAGCGCACAGCTTTACGGGTTCAATTTTTAGCGCAAAAAGCGAGCAATATTTTTTAACCCGATGTTTGAAAAGACAAAAAAATAGTAACGGTACGCAACTGAACCCGTGAACCCGCTGAACCCGTGATGTTTTGTGTCTGTATATCGTCGTCACGCCAACGTTTCAGCACCAGCCAGAGGACAACCGGCCAGAACAGGATGCTTTCACACACGTAGAAGGTGTGTTGGTTCAGTCAGTTCAGTTGGTTCAATAAGTAAAGATGTTTGTTTTACAAGGAAAACGTATCCATTGTTGAACCAACACTGAACCAACAAAGGGGCATTTTGAACCAACACGGCGACGTACCCGGTTACTTTCTGGCTGGCGGGATGCGTGAACCAACAAAAAGCACGTCTGAACCAACGAAACAGATGCGATGTTGGTTCACACAAATCCAGCGCTGGCGCGGCTTGGCGGCCCGTGAACCAACTGAACCAACTGAACCGACATCTTTCTGCTGATCTATAGGGGAATTGGGCGGGAATAAAAAAGCAGAGAGCCGTAGCCCGATGAACCGGCCACACGCCATTATCCCTATTTTCGCAACACAAATTGATATCATTTCAATTTATGAAATAATGATTACTGTATAAATATCATGCTCAGGGGGATGTATGGACGCGGGCAGCAAGGTCAAACCGGTTTTACTCAGCAGGCATCAGGTGGAGGCACTCCGCCGTATTCAGGAGCAGGAGCGCCGCCAGTCACCGCTGGGTATTGCGCCCACGGTACACGCTATCGCACGCAGCCTGATGGATAAGGCGTTACACGATATCGGGGTGTTGCATGGCACAGACCATTGATGAACTGTTGATTTCGCTTGGCCTGAAAATGGATGCCAAATCCTTTCAAAAGGCGAATGATGCGATTAAAGGCGTAAGCGACAAAATCCTCCAGTTGGCTGCCGTTGCCGGTACAGGCATGGGGCTCAGGGCGCTGATCTCCGGCGTGGCTCAAACCGCGTTGGAGATGAAGCGCGTTGCAGATAATACCGGGTTTACCATTCGCCAGATTCAGGGGCTGGAGATGGCGATGAACCGGCTTAAAATCAACCCGGAAGCCGCGCAGGATATTGCCAAGATGATCCCCGCCCTGCAATTAAAGGCGCGGTTTGGTCAGTTGGGCGATAAGGCGTACTGGGGCGCGGCATTTAACCCCACCGAGTTTGCCCGCATGGACGCCATGAATGGGTTGAAATACTTCATCAACGCCTACAGCAAGATGAATTATGACCAGAGAACGTTTTTACGTCAGGGGGCAGAAACCGGCCAGGACTCACCACTCATCAGGCTGTCGGAAAAAGGCAGCGGTTTTCTTGATGAATCCATGAAGATGGCAGGCAACATGCCGTTTCCGATTGATAACGAATTGCTAAAGAATGCGCAGGTGTTTAACGATGAAATGGCCCAGTTCAAAAACAATCTTGATGCGTTAGCGATTTCGCTCGGAAAAGGGATTATTCCCGTCGTTAACGACCTGCTGAAAGTCACCAACAGGTTTATTCAGGAAAACCCAGGCACTGCAAAAGGGATGCTGACAGCAGCTGGTGTAGGAAGCGTTGTCGCAGGTAGCGGCATGTTAAAGTGGCTCCTCCGACCCACCCCACCTAAAGGACCGGTTCCCACCGCCAGCAGAGGTTTACTGTCTCGCCTGCTCTTTAATCCCCTGACCCTCGAAGCCGCAGCCGCCTTGACGCCGGGAAACATTTTTACATCAGCCGATGAAGCCAGAGCCATGAGCAATCCCCTGTTGAATCGTGGCGGGTCTGGCGGCGGGGTGAGTCCGCGCGAGGCATACCAGCGCCAGACGAGCGGTGAAATAGGAAAATTGGTAGACAACCCCAACGCTCGCGCATATCTGGATGCTATCGCAAAAGCCGAAGGAACGGCGGGCCACATGAACAATGGATATAACACTCTATTTGGCGGTGAGCAGTTCGCCAATATGTCAGATCACCCACGGATCCTGAAACCATTCACGCAAACGGACGGAGTCCAAAATAAAACGTCCGCCGCCGGGCGCTATCAGTTCACTCAAAAATCGTGGGATGAAGCGGCATCCGCTCTGGGCCTGACCGACTTTTCACCCCGTAGCCAGGACATGGCCGCTTTATGGCTAATCCAGCGTGCCGGGCAACTGGATAACGTCGTCAACGGTGATTTTATGTCGGCGACAAATGGGCTTGGTGGTGTATGGGCCTCTCTGCCGTCGTCTCCATATGCGCAGCCTAAAAGGTCACAGGCAGACATGGCGAACTATCTCGGTGATTACGGTTACAGAGCTGGAGCAGTGCCAACACCTGCGGCGCTACCCGTTATTGGGCAGGGTGGAAGCGCTGGCGGCGGGATGGTCATCAACCAGCAAAACGAATTCAACATATCCGGTGCTGGTCTGAATGAACAACAAATGAAAGACGCAGCCGCGGCAGCAATTGGTGAAACGGCTAAGCGCTGGCAGCAATCCTATGTACTGGGGAGGTGATGCCAACGCGCACCACGGCCAGACGATACCTGCGATTGAGCGGTATACAAGAACAGCAATACGATAAGGGTAAGCACAATGGCGATTAATCACCCCGCAACTGACTGGGCAACGATAGAGAGAGAATACTGTGAAGGCGAGTTATCCATTCGGGCGTTAGCGCGCCAGCATGGTATCAGCGACGCGGCCATACGCAAAAACGCAAAACTTTACGGCTGGAAAAGAGCGGTAAACCACCGTTCGCAAGGTTCGCTAAAGATGCCCGGTGCGAACCGGCAAACGCCCCCAAAAAAATCAATTTCGCCAATTGAAAACCAAATTGATTCAAATTGCCCGTCAATTGAAAAAAATCGTCTGACCGTTAAGAAAAACCACACCGGACGCCCATCCGACTATATGCCGGAGGTTGCAGACGACATTTGCACATTGCTGGCAGACGGTGAAAGCCTGCGCGATGTATGCCGCCACCCCGGTATGCCAAACAAGGCAACCGTCTTTCGCTGGCTGGCAGAAAATGAGGTATTTCGCGACCAGTACGCGAAAGCAACCGATGTCCGCGCCGATGTGATTTTTGACGAGATAATTGATATCGCTGACAGCACTGAAGCAGATGCCGCTGAAGTAGCAAAATCCCGGTTAAAAATAGACGCCAGAAAATGGGTACTGTCCCGCATGGCCCCGAAAAAATATGGCGAGCGCATCACCCAGGAGGTGACAGGCAAAGACGGTGGCCCTGTTGTTCAGGTGAATTACACGCCAGAGGACTACGCCAGAGCACAGGCGGAGCTGGAAAGGATGCTTCCTGATTTGGATTGATAGACACCCTCGAAAACACATCAAATGTGCATGATGTTGGTTCAGCCAAAGGCGGATGTTGGTTCAAAACACCCCTGTGTTGGTTCATTTATTATGAAAATAACCAGTAAAAACAACTATCTTTACTTATTGAACCGACTTAACCAACGTACCTTTGCTTGTATATGTATGCGGTTTTGCTGATGAAGGGAGAGGGCTTTCATTGAACGCTCTGTGAGTGAGGATGTGATATTTGCTGAACATCCATTCTCTGGCTGCATAGCCCTCTTTCCCATAAAAAGATGCGTTGCGGTGTGAGATCTTTCCGATCAGTGGCGAGCAAAAAAATGACTGCAATCAGCCCTAGCGAAAGATTAATGTGTATAGAAATGTGTATAGTTGGTGAGTTATAAATTCAAGTTATTGCTAATTTACTGGGTTTGTGGTGGCTTATTCTAATCCCTTCGCCTCCACTTCTCTCCGTGCTTTCAAGCTTTCAATTCTGTTTTTTATTCCTCTATATCTTGAAATGATTTTTTATTTATCAGTGCGTTGTTTCGGATACAAGGAATGGCAGGTGCTGTATCGGTAGTTTTAAAAAGATACCAGTCACTTCAAAAGAAACTAACTCCCTAAAAGAAACGATATGCGCTATGGTAAGCAGGTATACCGAATAAGACGTTAACCGATATAACAGAGGTCACAGGATGCCTGAATTTAATGTCTATAGTAAAACCTGCCCGGCACGTGTGGTGCTGGATCGTTTGTCTAATAAGTGGTCACTACTGATTCTGGATCGTCTGGCGTGTGAACCGGTACGGTTTAATCAACTAAGACGTGATATTGAAGGGGTATCGCAGAAAGTATTGTCACAGACGCTAAAGCACCTGGAACGCGACGGTATGATTCATCGGCAGGTGTTTGCTACCGTGCCGGTGACGGTGGAATACTCAATTACGACACTTGGCAAAACGCTGGTTAAAACCGTACACGAACTGACCCACTGGGCGGAGCGAAATATTGATGAGGTCATGCTTGCCCAGCAGCGATATGATGAGCTCAATTCTGCTGCTACAGTGGTGTAGCGATGCTCCTCTAAAAGGTTAATGCGACCTGAAAGAAAGCGAACAGTGTTTATCGTTTCTGTTGTATTTCGACAATAACCTTATTTATTAATATGTTATGTTTGTGATTGAATCTATAGCCTTGAACTATTGGGTAAGCGTAATAATTATTATTTATTACGCCATGATTCGTGCTGTAAGAAGGTAAAGAGCGAGCATGGTGTAAATTTTCAGTTTGGGTTTAGGGGTAAATCACAATACCGCTACACCTCCTTTGTTGTGACATGTAAAATGTGCAACTTCTTTTTCCTTTTTCTGACTATATTTCCAGCAAAATCGCACGTGCAACGACAAGTTGAAGGCAGTAGCTACCTTTGGGGCTGAATCCCAAGGGCGGTAGCGTTCCTAATTTTGTTTATTGATAATCAAGGTGCATTTGCGTTGAGTTGTCGGATAATTCATTTTCTGGGTATGACATCGTGAAGATATTGGTAACGGGTGGTGCGGGGTTCATCGGCTCTGCGGTTGTTCGGCATATCATAAAGAATACATCGGATTCTGTGGTTAACGTGGATAAACTCACGTATGCCGGTAATCTTGAATCTCTGGCTGATGTGAGTGGTCACGAGCGTTATGCTTTTAAACATGTAGATATTTGCGATGCGGCGGCGCTCAAACATGTTTTTGATGCCAGCCAGCCAGATGCCGTCATGCATTTAGCGGCTGAATCACATGTAGACCGTTCGATTGATGGTCCTGCTGCTTTTATCGAAACGAATATCGTCGGTACCTATACATTGCTTGAGGCTGCGCGTGCTTACTGGAGTAGCCTGGAGCCAGCCAAAAAATCTGCTTTCCGTTTTCATCATATCTCGACGGATGAAGTGTATGGTGACCTGGAGGGAACTGAGTCGCTATTTACTGAAACGACGCCGTATTCTCCCAGCAGTCCTTACTCTGCGTCGAAAGCCTCCAGTGACCATCTGGTACGTGCCTGGCTGCGTACTTATGGATTGCCGACTATCGTAACCAACTGTTCCAATAACTATGGTCCTTACCACTTTCCGGAAAAGCTGATTCCATTAATGATACTGAACGCGCTGGAAGGAAAAGTGTTGCCAGTATATGGCGATGGTATGCAAATTCGAGACTGGCTGTTTGTTGAGGATCATGCCCGTGCGCTTTATCAGGTGGTGACTGAGGGCGTCGTTGGTGAAACCTATAATATTGGTGGGCATAACGAAAAAGCCAATATTGATGTCGTAAAAACTATCTGTGCTTTGCTGGAGGAGTTGGTTCCGCAAAAACCGTCGGGTATCAGTGCTTATCAAGATCTGATTACTTATGTGAAAGATCGTCCAGGCCATGATGTGCGTTATGCTATTGATGCTGGCAAGATTGGTCGTGAGCTTGGTTGGAAACCACAGGAAACTTTTGAAAGCGGTATTCGTAAAACAGTAGAGTGGTACCTTAATAATCGCTCATGGTGGAGCAGGGTGCTGGATGGTTCTTATAGCCGTGAGCGTTTGGGGAGCGTAGAAAAATAATGAAAGGTATTATCCTCGCAGGTGGTTCCGGTACTCGGTTGTATCCTTTAACCCGAGGTGTATCCAAGCAATTGTTGCCGATCTACAATAAACCGATGATTTATTATCCGCTATCTACACTGATGTTAGCCGGAGTCCGTGATGTATTAATTATCACTACACCTGAAGATAACGAAGGGTTTCGGCGTTTGCTGGGTGATGGCAGCAATTTCGGCATCAATATTGATTATGCGGTTCAGCCTAGTCCAGATGGATTGGCTCAGGCATTTATTATTGGTGACTCATTTATTGGCAATGAACGTTGTTGCCTTGTTCTGGGGGACAATATCTTTTACGGTCAATCCTTCAGCAAGATGCTAAAAAATGCTGTAGATAAAGCAGTGGGTGCTACAGTATTCGGCTATCAGGTTAAAGACCCGGAGCGTTTTGGCGTTGTAGAGTTTGATGCTGAAATGAAAGCCATTTCCATTGAAGAAAAACCGAGTAAGCCCAAATCCAATTATGCTGTTACTGGGTTGTATTTTTATGATAATCGCGTAGTTGAGTTCGCCAAACAGGTTAAACCATCCCATCGTGGTGAATTGGAAATTACTTCAATTAACCAAATGTATATGGAGGATGGGTCGCTTAGCGTCGAATTATTTGGTCGTGGTTTTGCCTGGCTAGATACTGGAACGCATGAGAGCCTGCATGAAGCGTCATCCTTTGTGCAAACTATTGAGAATGTCCAGGGATTGAAAGTGGCTTGCCTGGAAGAGATTGCCTGGCGAAATGGTTGGATGTCTAATCAAGAGTTGATTGCACTGGCAGAACCGATGCTGAAGAACGAATATGGTCAATATCTGATGGGGTTGATCAAGTAATTGATGCCAGGAAAATATAATGAAAGTATTAATTGTCGGTAGTAATGGGCAGGTAGGGAGTTGTTTAGTTTCTCAATTGTTGGGCAAAGCGCATGTACTGGCTGTTGACCGTGATCAGCTGGATATAACTGATAAGGGGGCAGTATTTCATACTATCAGTCAATTCCGTCCTGATTATATCGTCAATGCAGCAGCACATACTGCTGTAGATAAAGCTGAGAATGAAATTGAACTTTCCTATGCCATTAACCGTGATGGGCCAGCTTATCTGGCTCAGGCTGCAAGCGAAATTGATGCGGTTTTTTTACATATTTCTACTGATTATGTTTTCGATGGTGAAAGTCAGACAGAATATGATGAAAGCATGCCAACTGCGCCTCATGGTATATATGGAAAAAGTAAACTTGCTGGGGAGCACGTTGTTGCAGATTTAACAGAGAAATTTATTATCTTGCGGACTGCATGGGTTTTTGGTGAACATGGACACAATTTTGTAAAAACTATGCTTCGGCTCGGTGCTACACGAGATGCTCTCAATATAGTTAGCGATCAGGTCGGTGGGCCAACCTATGCTGGTGATATTGCGGCAGCATTAATCAAGATAATTAGTTATATTGAAAATGGTGGAAAGCCGGGATGGGGGATATATCATTTTTCCGGAATGCCGCATGTTAGCTGGTTTGATTTTGCGGCTCAAATATTTCAGAAGGCTAAAGAAAGCAACGTTCTTGTTAGTATTCCCACGTTATTGCCTATTCTAACATCTGCTTATCCCACACCAGCCAAAAGGCCGTCTAACTCTCGATTAAACTGTGAGAAAATAAGAAAGCAGTTCGATATTGAACCTAGCAACTGGCAACTGGCACTGGATAATATTCAAGCATATAAGTGACATTATGAAAGTTATTGAGACAAATATTCCAGATGTGAAAATTATTGAACCAACGGTGTTTGGTGATGAACGCGGTTTTTTCATGGAGACTTGGCAACAGAAGAAATTTGAAGATCTGGTTGTTGGTCATACATGTAATTTTGTGCAGGATAACCATTCTAAATCCAGTAAAGGTATTTTACGCGGGTTACACTATCAGACCGAAAACACTCAAGGGAAACTAGTTAGAGTTATTAGTGGTGAGGTCTTTGATGTCGCAGTTGATATGCGAAAAAATTCCCCAACACTTGGTCAGTGGGTTGGTATATATCTTTCTGCTGAGAATAAACGTTTACTATGGATTCCTGAAGGGTTTGCTCATGGGTTTTATGTGACAAGTCCTGAGGCTGAATTTGTTTATAAGTGTACTGATTATTATAACCCTAAAGCAGAGTGTTCATTGTTGTGGAATGATGCTGATATTAATATAGAATGGCCTTTTTCGGAAAATAATACTCCTTTTTTATCAGATAAGGATAAAAATGGTAAACTTTTTATAGAGTGTGAAACGCTGTAACGATTGAGATATAAACGATATTTTTCTCGATAGTATAATTATTGGGGGTTTATGAGAGTTCTAATAATTAGATGTGTGAGCTCTTGTTGTGCGAATATTATCTTGATTTATTCTGGGTATTAATAAACCCTATAATAAAACTCACTGATCGAAATAAAACCAGTTTGGCTCGTCATAACGGGTTTATTGAGTGCTTTAACAAAATACTGCGAATAGAAATACGCGATATGTATCTGTTCAGAACTTTGTCTAAAGTACGAGAACTAACAGCAGAGTTGGTGTACAGAATGTAACGAGGAACGCCCACATAGATAACTGGATGATATGCTAGCGGTTATCTATGAGAGGCAAAAATTGGCTGAAGCCCTTCATTGGCAAAAAACGGATGGATTACAGGTCAATGTGCTGAAAGGAGAGATGAGTCTGGTTGGGCCGCGTCCTTGTTTGTTTAATCAACAAGAGCTAATTGCCGAACGTCAGGCGCGTGGTGTCTTTGATGTATTGCCGGGAATTACCGGGCTGGCACAGCTTAATGCCATCGACATGTCTACACCACAGAAACTGGCGGAGTGTGATCAGCGGATGATCCAGACTCTATCAGTGAAGCATTACTTCACTTATCTGGTGCAAACGGTGGTCGGTAAAGGTTCCGGTGATCGGGTGAGTTGATAAAAACTGATAAAAACGATGCCGGTCAGGCCGGCATCGTTACGTTACTGCGTTACATCATGTTCAGGAATTACTTTATCGGGGCCAGCGCCGTCTGGTCCACATAGGGTTTCATTATGGTGTCGGCTTCCTGCTGAGCGGCTTTGGCGGCGGCTTCCGGCGTTACCTTCTCATCATTCACCACAGCGGCTAACTGATTTTCCATTGCCTTGCGTACCGCTACGGTTTCATAAGTGGAGTACCACGGGTGAGCGTACTTCAGTTGTTCCAGCGCGATGGCGGCACGCGGGTCTTTCTCCAGATACGCTTTCATTTCCGGGGTATCGTACGCCGCCTTACGTGGTGAGAAATAGCCGGTGAAACGGCTCCATGCACCATTGATCTGCGGGCTGACCAGATAGCTCAGGAACTGGTAAGCTGCCTTTTTCTGCTCATCAGAGATACCTTTGAAACTCACCAGACTGGCGCCGCCTATCGGCACCGCACGCTGCTCTTTGGCAGGCAACATTGCTACGCCCAATCCAAAGTCTTTGGTATTTTCACGCATAAAGCCCAGCGCGCCGGTACTCAGCATCGCCATACCCAGTTTGCCGGAGAAGAAGGCGGCGCTAATCTGCTTAGAATCCAGCACGCCGGACGGCATCACTTTATCTTTGTAGATCAGGTTCTGCCAGAAACGCAGCGCGCCGATAGTCGTCGGGGTGTTGTAATAGATTTCGCCCGGATAGTCCTCGTTGAAGTAATTGCCACCGTTGGCGCGTACCAGCGAGGAGAAAATCCAGCCGCCGTAGTCGTCATTGGTGGACGGCAGCATGATGCCCCACTGGCCTTTGCTCTGGTCGGTCAGCTTTTTGGCGTCTGCCAGCAGCTCCTGCCAGGTTTGCGGCGGCTGTGCGATACCGGCTTTTTCAAACAGAGTCTTGTTGTAATAGAGAATCGGTGTCGAATTGTGGAACGGAATCGCGTACGTCACCCCCATCACCTGGGCGTTTTTGTGCATGGCAGGCCAGAATTCGTTGGTTAAAAACGTACCGGCTTTTTCGTTGCCGAATTTGAACAGTTCGTCCATCGGCAGGATTTCATTTTTCAGTGCCAGATCGGTCGTGAAGTTGGCGGACATAATCACCAGCGCAGGCGGTTGACCGGCTTTTTGCGCTGCTTCCGCTTTCATTTTAGTGGTGTCGTAGTTACCGGTAAAAATCCCCCGTACTTCTACATCTTGCTGAGAACTGTTGAATTCTTTGATGATGCGGGTCATTTCCATCGTCAGTTTGCCGTCTACCGGGGCTGGAAACATGAAATCGATGTTCTGTTTGGCCAGCGCTGAAGCGGTGAAGGCCAGCGTGATGCTGAGGGTGAGCGCCTGCAACCGCTGTTTCAGGGGCTTATGCATGGGTGGTCTCCTGGTATAAGTTCTGCTGTGTATCAGCATGAAAAAGATGAACATCAAAAGGTGAAAAACTGAGGTTGACGGTGACGCCAACCATCGGTGTATCGCCGCGATTTTTGCGGCTGTAGCGTAATTCGCCGATTGGCGTGTTGATGTGCAGCAGATAGTCTGCCCCCATCAATTCTCGTTGTGTCACGGTACCCGTCAGGCGCAGTGACTGGTGACAGCTTTGTTGACCTTCAGTGAGGTGTTCCGGGCGAATACCGAAAAACACTTGTTGCAGATGGCTGGCATGTGGCGGTAAGGGAAGCTTCTCTTCACCTATCTGTACCGCACCGTCGGAGCAAGGTAGGGGGAGGATATTCATGGCAGGTGAGCCGATAAAGCTTGCCACGAACAGATTGATTGGGAATGCGTAGAGTTGTTCCGGTGTGCCGATCTGCTGGACTTTGCCGTGGTTCATGACCACGATGCGATCCGCCATCGACATGGCTTCTATCTGGTCGTGGGTGACGTAAACGGTGCTGGTTTTGAGCTGCTGATGTAGCGCCATAATCCCGTCGCGGACTTCGGTGCGCAGCCGGGCATCCAGATTGGACAGCGGTTCATCCATCAGAAACAGTTTCGGGTTGCGTACGATGGCACGTGCCATTGCCACTCGCTGACGCTGGCCGCCGGACAACTTGCCCGGTTTGCGATCCAACAAGGTGTCCAGTTGCAGCAACTGCGCCACTTTTTCCAGCCGGGGCTGCCAGCTTGCTTTCGGTTCATGGCGAATTTGCATACCGAAGGTAATGTTGTCTTTTACCGTCAGGTGTGGAAATAGCGCATAGTTCTGAAAGATCATCGCAAAATTACGCTCGCGTGGCGACTGGGCGGTGATGTTATCGCCGTCCCGCCAAATCTCGCCGTCGCTTACGGTTTCCAGCCCGGCCAGCAGGCGCAGCAGGGTACTTTTGCCGCAGCCAGATGGTCCCACCAACACCAGAAATTCGCCGTCGGCGATCTCCAGCGACAGCGATTGCAGCGCCGGTTTGTTGTCAAATTGCTTGCTGACGTTGTGCAGTCGTAACATGGCCATTAACGTTCATCCACCGGGCAACTGATGTTTTCGTCGTACAGCCACGGGCCGGCGTAATGCGATAGCGGGTGCAGGTAACTGACCCACTGTTGGTCTACCTGACGGTGCATCAGGCAGGCTGGCGGGGACATGTCGTAATAAGGACGAGTATCTTCGTGGTAGTAGGGCACCTGATGGACCGTACCCGGTACGGTAGCGATGATCGCCTGGCGGTACTGCGTCATGATAAGACAATGGTTGTGACCGCAAAAAATACGCACCAGTGATGGGAAACGCTCTACCAATTCCAGCAGACGATGCCCGTTCTCGCAGGCGATGCGGTCCATCTGGGCGGAACCGAGCGCGAGCGGTGGATGATGCATGAACACCGCGGCGGGTTTGTCATCACGCATCAGTTGTGCTTCCAGCCAGGCCAGCGTCTCTTCCGTCAGCCAGCCTTTGGACGTTCCCGCGCGGCTGGAGTCAATGAACAGCAACCGCGTGGCGAAATCATCAACCGCGTAGCGCATATTCTGCGGATCGTTGCCCAGTTGCGGGCACAGCGGTTGCAAGTACTCCAGAAAATGGGTTTTATCGTCGTGATTGCCGGGAATGATGTACAGAGGATAGTTGAGGCTACCCAAAATCTGGCGGGCTACCTGATATTCCGACGGACGACCACAGTTGACGATATCGCCGCTCACTACCACTGCGTTCGGGCGCTCGGTGAGGGCGTTAAGTTGTGACACCACATCGGCGTTACCGGCATTGATGTCGATGAAACCGTAAAGTTTTTGCCCTGTGCTTCGAAAGTGAGTATCTGAAATTTGTGCTAACAGCATGAAGAACCCCTTATTTTATCCCCGAAAAACCAAAACTTCTCAGGAACTGTTTTTGGAAAACGATAAACGCCAGCATTAACGGCAGGCATACCATCAGCGTGCCGGCGCTGATCATTCCCCACTGGCCACCGGATTCAGCGCCCATGGCGAATGACACCAGCCCGACCGTCAAAACCTGTTTGTCAGGGTCGTTAAGCATCATTAGCGGCCACAGGTATTCGTTCCAGTGATAGGTAATGCTGACGGTGGCGAACGCCAGAATAGAAGGCCATGACATGGGCAGCAGCACACGGAAGAGCACCTGCCACCAGCGACAACCCTCCATCAGCGCGGCTTCTTCCATCTCTTTAGGAATGGACAGAAACGCCTGACGCATCAGAAATACGCCAAATGCCGAGGTGAAATAGGGCATCATCACACCGGTCAGCGTATTGAGCAGACCGAATGCCTTCAGCGTCATCATATTGGGCACCATCATTGCTACCGGCATGATCATCAACTGCACCAGAAACAGCAGAAATAGTGTCTGCTTGCCGCGAAACTCGTGACAGGCGAAGACGTAACCCGCGGTGGTGATGGTCAGCAACTGAACGAAAAAGGTACCGAAGGTAAAGAAAATGGTGTTGGCGTACAGGCTTATCCAGTCGGCGCTCTGCCAGGCGTCGCGGAAGTTATCCAGCGTCAGCGGCCAGCGTGGTAACAGCGATGCCATGCCTGTACCAAAGGTGGTGGCGCTAAAGGCTGACGAGAGCATCCAGATAAACGGGCTTATCCACAGCAACGCGGCGCAGATCATCAGCAGGCTGAGGGTGACACGGCGCGACTGACGCCAGCGCAGCCAGGCTGGCAAGGGCACTCCTGTGGAGCAGACTACCGCAGGAGAAATTTCAACGCTCATAATGCGCCCCTTTCTCAAGTACTTTCAGGTTAATCAACGAGAGGACGAACAGCCCGGCCAGCGTCAGAAAGGTGGCGGCGGAGGCTTTGCCGAGGTCGTGGGTGTCCCAGGCCAGATTCTGGATGTAATACAGCAGCACCGTGGTGGCGTTATCCGGCCCGCCGTGGGTCATCACCGCCACGTGGTCAATTTGGGTGATGGAATAAATCAGTGCCGTGGTGATGACGAAGCTCAGCGTCGGGCGTAGCAGCGGCAGCGTGACCCGGAAAAATACTTGCGTTGGTGTGGCGCCTTCCATGACGGCGGCTTCGCGGGTGGATGGCGGAATGCTTTGCAACCCAGCCAGAAAGAACAGCATGTAGTAACCAGCGAATTTCCATACGCCAATCAGCGCAAGTGCCAGCAGCGCGCTATTGCTGCGGCCCAGATAGTTGTTGTTCATTGGCCCGAACAGCTTGGCCAGATAGTAATCCAGCAGGCCGATGCCGGGCATAAAGATAAACAACCACAACGCGGCGGCGCTGACCATCGGAATAATCATCGGAAAGAAGAAAGCGGTGCGCAGCCAACGATTGACCGCATGGTTTTCCCACAGCGCTACCGCTAACACCAGCGCCAGCACCACACCGGGGATCACCGTCAACAGGATATAGATCAGGTTGTTGAGCAGTGCGCGCCAGAATACGGCGTCATCCAACAGACGAATAATATTTCCCAGTCCAACGAAAGGGGCGTCCGCGCCGATCATGCGGGTGTCGAACAGGCTGTCATAAACGGATCGCAATAGCGGAAAATAAGTAAATAACAACAGAAACAACAAAGAAGGCGACAGAATCACCCAGGGGAGCCAGTTTTTTTGCATGGTGATAGTTTTCGCATGGTGATGGTTAATGCCAGTCAACAGATTTCGGTAAAAATGAAAGGCATATGCTGCGCAGGGAATACTGCAAGGGCATGGCAGATGGGTGACGATTTGGTGACGATAATTTCCAGAAAATAAAGCTGGCGCTGATGGTTTGTACTACGGTGGGGGAAACGTGTTGGATGCGTGTTGGTAGTTTTTTTATGGGGGGCCACCCGGAAACGCGATCTCTTAGTTCTTTGTTAAATCAGGGTAATGGTGTTGTTAAAGCAAGCGGCAGAGGGCGTCGTTACACACAATCTTTACACTCGGACTCTCCTTTCTTCGGCGGATTTCAGGTAACCTGAGCTGCTTTTTAGCGGCAGGGGGCACGGCATCATCGGGCTATACTTTGCTATATGTTCCTCCTCTTTTTTTTCAGATGGCTCTGTCTTCCTTCGTACTGTCTGGATAACGACAATGTCGTGCATGGTGAGTTTGTTTAAACTGACTGGTATGACTTTCAAGAAGATATTCAATAATGACTCAACAAACCTTAACCAGAGACTTGCTTCATCCACGCTACTGGTTGCTGTGGTTCGGTCTTGCTGTGCTGTTCCTGCTGGTGCAGTTACCCTATCCGCTGTTAATGCGGCTGGGCGGCTGGCTAGGACGCAGCTCTCGCCATTTTCTCAAACGACGGGTGAGCATTGCTCGCCGTAATCTGGAACTCTGCTTTCCTGAGATGCCTGAATCTCAACGTGAAGCGCTGCTGGAAGCCAATTTCGCATCACTGGGAATGTCACTGATGGAAACTGGTATGGCTTGGTTCTGGTCGGATAGTCGGGTCCGGGCCTGGTTTGAGGTTTCCGGCCTGGAGAATCTTCAGCTGGCCGGGCGTGAGCAGCGTGGCGTGATGGTAATCGGCATTCACTTTATGTCGCTGGAATTGGGGGGGCGAGCCATGGGGCTATGCCAGCCGATGATGGCGATGTACCGGCGGCATAATAATAAACTCATGGAGCTGGTACAAACCTGGGGGCGTTCCCGCTCTAATAAGGCGATGATTGATCGTAAAGATCTGCGCGGTATGGTGCAGGCGCTGAAGAGCGGCGAAGCAGTGTGGTTCGCTCCTGATCAGGATTATGGTCCTAAAGGCAGCGTGTTCGCGCCGTTCTTTGCGGTGGAACAGGCGGCGACGACTTGCGGGACGTTCACTATTCATCGTTTAGCCAAACCGGCGATGATTACCACCGTGTTGATTCGTAAGCCAGACCATCGAGGGTACCAGTTGGTGATTGAACCCGAACTGGAAGACTATCCGTGCCAGGATCAACAACAGGCGGCGCAATACATGAATCGGGTGATTGAACGAGAGATCCTGCGTGCGCCGGAACAGTATCTGTGGTTGCACCGCCGATTTAAGACTCGTCCGTGCGGAGAAGCATCGTTGTACCGGTAAAATCAGGCGCAAAAAAAGTGGCTGTCCGAAGGCAGCCACAATGAAGGAGAGAATGATTAACGGAAGCGAGCGTACGGGGTGACACCGCGGTAGGTTTTGCCCAACGCTTTTAGTATTTGAGTGATTTGACGGACAATACTCATGGCATGTACCCCAGTCGCATAAAAGAATTAGTGGTTGAAAGTACCAAAATTGATGGTGAAGTTTTCAAACATGGCGATAATTTTGTGCAGCAGTTTCATTGTCGTATTCCTCTATATAATCCGTTATTTCTGTGATGCTTCTCACGGTTTTAAAGATATACCCAGCCTGGTAAATGGTCAACTTTTTTTGTGATTTACATCACAAAAAATAAACACTCAGCCTGCACTATCTGAACCACAGTTTTGTTTTCTTTCATACTCACTATGTTGCCATTCAAATGATGATGAAAGGTTGCGACTCTTATTGCTGTGATAACAGCACATTACGTTTAGTGTGCACTATTTTCAGCGCAGACATGATGCGAACGCAGGGAATAGCAGTTGAAATCGATGTCCCGAAGGCAGGATAATCTGCGGCCTCAACAACAACTGACAGTATTCAGCTATTCTGTCACCTAACGGTTAATCGTTTGCGTGTCAGGCTGGCGCAAAAAAGCGGTAAGTTTTATGGCGTCTGGAAGGGCGGCTAAACCACAGCATTTTTTTGAATACTGGCTAAGCGCTAATTACGGCGCGTGATAACTATGGCATTTGATAAATCACGGCGTTTGATGAATTACGACGTCTGATAACCATCGCGTTCTATAACAACGACATTTCAGGGGATACACCATGTCCAATACCACTCGTCAGGCTGACGATGCGGCTCGTCCCGCAGGCGCGCTTGATGCCTTTTTCAAGATTACGCAGCGTGGCAGCAGTGTTCGTCAGGAAGTTCTGGCAGGGCTGACCACTTTTCTGGCGATGGTTTACTCGGTCATCGTCGTGCCGGGTATGCTGGGTAAAGCTGGCTTTCCGCCTGCGGCTGTATTTGTCGCAACCTGTCTGGTGGCTGGATTTGGCTCTCTGCTGATGGGGCTGTGGGCCAATCTGCCGATGGCGATCGGTTGTGCGATTTCGCTGACCGCGTTTACAGCTTTCAGCCTGGTGCTGGGCCAGCATATTAGTGTGCCGGTCGCGCTGGGAGCCATCTTCATGATGGGCGTACTGTTTACCGTGATTTCCGCGACAGGTATCCGCTCCTGGATCCTGCGCAATCTGCCGATGGGCGTGGCGCATGGCGCCGGTATCGGTATCGGGTTGTTCCTGCTGATTATCGCTGCCAATGGCATTGGTTTGGTGATCAAGAATCCTATTGATGGTCTGCCGGTGGCATTGGGGCATTTCACCGCGTTCCCGGTGGTGATGTCGCTGATCGGTCTGGCGGCGACCATTGGTCTTGAAAAACGCCGCGTACCGGGCGGGATCCTGCTGGTGATCGTCGCTATTTCGGTCATCGGTCTGATGTTTGATCCGAATGTGAAATATCAGGGGTTGTTCGCTCTGCCAAGCCTGACCGATGCTAACGGTCAGTCGCTGATTTTCAGCCTCGACATCAAGGGGGCGTTGCAGCCGGTAGTGTTGCCGAGCGTGCTGGCGTTGGTGATGACGGCGGTGTTTGACGCCACTGGCACCATTCGAGCAGTAGCCGGCCAGGCTAACCTGCTGGATAAAGACGGTCAGATTATCAATGGTGGGCGTGCACTGACTGCCGACTCCATCAGCAGTATTTTCTCCAGTCTGGTAGGTACGTCACCGGCTGCGGTCTACATTGAGTCGGCGGCGGGTACCGCTGCAGGCGGCAAAACCGGCCTGACTGCAACCGTAGTCGGCGTATTGTTCCTGCTGATTTTGTTTCTGTCGCCGTTGTCTTATCTGGTGCCGGCCTATGCAACCGCACCGGCGCTGATGTATGTCGGTTTGCTGATGTTGAGCAATGTATCCAAACTGGATTTCAATGACTTCGTGGATGCTATGTCCGGCTTGGTGTGTGCGGTGTTTATCGTACTGACCTGTAATATTGTTACCGGCATTATGCTGGGCTTTGGTTCGCTGGTGCTGGGTCGCGTGTTTTCTGGCGAGTGGCGTAAGCTGAATGTCGGCACCGTGATTATCGCTGTGGCGCTGGTAGCATTTTACGCTGGCGGCTGGGCGCTTTAAGCTCTCTATACCACATCATGCTCTAGGGGGAACTGAGGTTCCCCTTTTTTGTTTCGCTGTGAAGAAGACGCCGATTTTTTGTCATCGTTTTCTGTTCATCTCACTTTATCTTGTTAGTATTCATAAAGATCATTCATCGAATGGCGCACTCTGCCTCTGATGACGGCTATCCGGAGTCCTTTCATGTAACGGCAACTAACCAGGGAACACATGGAAATATTTTTCACCATTCTGATCATGATGCTGATCGTTTCTCTTTCGGGCGTAATGACGCGCCTTCTGCCTTTCCAGATGCCGCTGCCGTTGATGCAGATAGTACTCGGTGCCATGTTGGCCTGGCCGCAGTTCGGCTTGCATGTCGATTTCAATCCTGAATTGTTTATGGTGTTGTTTATTCCGCCTTTGCTGTTTGCCGACGGCTGGAAAACATCGACCCGCGAGTTCCTGCATCACATGCGTGAAATTTTGGGATTGGCGCTGGTGCTGGTGGTGATTACCGTGGTAGGCATTGGTTACCTGTTGCACTGGATGATCCCGGACATGCCACTGGTTGCTGCTTTTGCGCTGGCCGCCGTTTTATCTCCCACGGATGCGGTGGCGCTGTCTGGCATTGTCGGTGAAGATCGAATTCCGAAAAAACTGATGGGGATTTTGCAGGGTGAAGCGCTAATGAATGACGCATCGGCGCTGGTGTCGCTTAAGTTTGCGGTAGCGATTGCCATGGGAACCATGGTGTTTAGTGTTTCCGGTGCGACGCTGGCATTTTTACAGGTGGCGCTGGGCGGCCTGTTGGCCGGAATCGGCGTTACCTGGGTGTACAGCAAATCCTTGTCGTTGCTCGGTCATCAAAGTGATGATGAGACTGCCACGCAAATTGTATTGTTGCTGCTGTTGCCGTTCGCCGCCTATCTGATCGCCGAGCATTTTGGGGTATCGGGCATTCTGGCGGCGGTGGCATCAGGGATGACTATCAGCCGAACCCAACTGTTGCGACAGGCTCCACTTGCCATGCGGCTTAGGGCCAACGGCGTGTGGAACATGCTGGAATTTGTGTTCAACGGTATGGTGTTTCTGATGCTGGGGCTGCAACTGCCTGGCGTGATTGAAGAGTCGATTGTGCAGGCGGAATTGGACCCTACCATTGAAACCTGGCTGCTGTTTGCTGATATTGCCCTGATCTATTGCGCCTTGTTGCTGCTGCGGTTTGCCTGGTTGTGGCTGATGAAACTCTACAGTCGTTATGTACAGCATAAACGTCCGATGCTATTTGCCAATTACACCTCGCGCGAGATTTGGATCAGTACCTTTGCTGGCGTGCGTGGGGCTATTACGCTGGCGGGTGTGCTCTCCATCCCGTTGTTTCTGAGCAGCGGAGAACCATTCCCATCCCGCTATCAGTTGGTATTTATCGCCACCGGCGTGATCTTGTTTTCGCTGTTATGCGGTGTAGTGGCGCTACCGCTGCTGTTGAGAGGCGTTACGCTGACTGACCACAGCGTGCAGAAAAAAGAAGAACGTATGGCCAGGGTCACAATGGCGCAGGTTGCTATCGACAGCCTGAAAAAAATGCAGGAACGTCTGGCGGCAGACCGGGAAGAAAACCTGGACGATCAAGTGCTGGCGGAGGTCAGCGCTCGCGTCATCGGTATGCTGCATCGTCGTGTGGCAGGGACTGATGAGCTGGAAAACAGCATGGCGATTGAGAATCTGGAACGACGCTTTCGTCTGGCTGCGGTCAGCGCTGAACGCGCCGAGCTGTATCACCTGCGTGCTACGCAGCACATCAGTAATGAAACGCTGCAAAAGATGTTGCGGGAACTGGATTTGCTGGAAGCCGTACTCAGCGAGAAGGTGTAAAAAACCGGGGAGCAGACCCCCCGGTTTGTTGTACGTTCGCTCTGGCTAGTGAGATGAGCCTTTGGATATGCCAAGGCCGGTTTGTGAACGGATGAATTGTGCCTTGAATTTGCCGCGTTCTTCGATCGCATTGGCAGAATTATCGGTAATGGAGAAGAACCAGATACCAATGAACGCCACCAGCATTGAGAACAGCGCCGGGTATTCATAGGGGTAGATTGGGGTCGCATTACCGAGAATTTTCACCCAGATGGTCGGCCCCAGAATCATCAGGATGACTGCTGTCAACAGCCCAGCCCAGCCGCCAATCATCGCGCCGCGGGTGGTCAGCTTCGACCAATACATCGACAGCAGGATAATCGGGAAATTACAGCTGGCGGCAATCGAGAATGCCAGCCCCACCATAAAGGCGATGTTCTGGTTTTCGAACAGAATCCCCAGCAGGATGGCAATTACACCCAACGCCAGTACTGTGAGTTTTGATACTCTCAGTTCGTCACGCTCGGTGGCCTGGCCTTTCTTGATAACATTCGAGTACAGGTCATGAGATACCGCCGATGCACCGGCCAACGTCAGCCCGGCCACCACAGCCAGAATGGTGGCAAAGGCCACGGCGGAGATAAAGCCCAGGAAGAAGTTACCGCCGACCGCGTTCGCCAGGTGTATCGCCGCCATATTGTTGCCGCCGATCAGCGCACCTGCTGCATCCTTGAATGCGGGGTTAGCGCCCACCAACAGAATCGCACCAAAGCCGATAATGAAGGTCAGGAAGTAGAAATACCCCATGAAACCGGTAGCAAAGAGCACGCTCTTGCGCGCTTCTTTAGCATCGCTGACGGTGAAGAAACGCATCAGGATATGCGGCAGGCCAGCGGTACCGAACATCAGCCCCAGTCCGAGCGACAGTGCGGAAACCGGGTCGGATACCAGCCCGCCGGGTTTCATGATAGCAAGGCCTTTAGCATGAACCTTGGTGGCTTCGGTGAACAGGCTGTCAAAGCTGAAGTTGACCGTTTTCAACACCATGATTGCCATGAAGGTGGCGCCACACAGCAACAATACTGCTTTGATGATTTGCACCCAGGTGGTTGCCAACATGCCGCCGAACAGTACGTACATCACCATCAGAATGCCAACCAATACGACCGCGACATGGTAGTTCAACCCGAACAACAACTGGATGAGCTTACCTGCGCCCACCATCTGAGCAATCAAATACAGCGCTACCACCACCAGCGAACCACAGGCTGATAAAGTACGGATCGGTTTTTGCTGCAACCGGTAAGAGGCCACATCCGCGAATGTGTAGCGCCCCAGATTGCGCAGCCGTTCTGCTATCAGGAACAAGATGATCGGCCAACCGACCAGGAAGCCGAGGGAGTAGATAAGGCCGTCAAAACCGGAGGTGTATACCAGCGCCGAAATGCCGAGGAATGAGGCTGCGGACATGTAGTCGCCAGCAATCGCCAACCCGTTTTGAAAGCCGGTGATATTACCGCCCGCAGTGTAATAATCGCTGCGCGAACGGGTGCGTTTGGAAGCCCAGTAGGTGATGTAGAGTGTTGCCGCCACAAACAGCACAAACAACACGATAGCCTGGATATTCAGCGGTTGCTTTTGGACGTTGCCGGAAACGGCATCCGCCGCTTGCGCCCATATCGGTAGTCCCAATAGACCGGTTAGCAGGAAAATGCGGCTTTTCATTTTTGCACCTCATTCAGCAATGCTTTGGTCAGGCGGTCAAATTCACCATTGGCGCGGTAGACATAAACACCGGTAAGCACAAAGGAGATGATAATGAGTCCTATACCCAACGGGATGCCGCGGGTCGTCCCTGCGCCGGGTGCAATAGGCGTTCCCAGCCAGCCCGGCGCAAAGGCGATCAACAGAATGAAACCAACGTACAACACCAGCATGATCAGCGAAAGAAAGGCGGCAAAACGTTGCCGTTTCTGGACCAGTTCTTTAAATAGCGGGTTATCTTCAATCCGTTGATAAATGAGATCATTCATCATAAATCTCCAGTCAGATAAGTCGCGTCGCCCTCACGGGCGGCTGTTTTTTAGGTGCCACCACACACCAGACTGCGTAATACGATCTGGTGCGGGTGGCGCTGTTTTTATCTATCGGGTAACGGTTAAGACGGTGTGTTGTCCATGGCTTGTTTTTCTTCCAGCAGTTTCTCTACCACGCCAGGATCGGCGAGAGTAGAGATATCCCCCAGATTGCTGGTATCCCCGGCTGCAATCTTGCGAAGAATGCGTCGCATGATTTTGCCGGATCGGGTTTTCGGTAGCGCATCGGTCCAATGCAGGATATCCGGCGTTGCGATAGGGCCGATCTCTTTTCTCACCCAGTTACGCACTTCTGCATACAGCTCACTGGTGGGTTCTTCGCCATGATTCAGCGTGATATAGGCGTAGATTGCCTGCCCTTTGAGGCTGTGTGGAATGCCGACCACCGCTGCTTCAGCGATTTTCGGGTGCGAAACCAGTGCAGATTCAATTTCCGCAGTTCCTAACCGATGGCCGGAAACGTTCAATACGTCGTCCACGCGCCCGGTGATCCAATAGTAGCCGTCTTCATCACGGCGTGCGCCGTCGCCGCTGAAATACATACCCTTGAACGTCGAGAAGTAGGTTTGTTCAAAACGTTCATGGTCGCCGAACAGTGTACGCGCCTGACCGGGCCAGGAGTCGGTAATCACCAGATTGCCTTCGCAGGCACCGTCCTGTGGGTTGCCGGTATTGTCTACCAACGCCGGCTGTACCCCGAAGAACGGCAATGTTGCAGAACCGGGCTTGGGTTCAATGGCGCCTGGCAAGGGAGTAATCATGAATCCCCCGGTTTCTGTCTGCCACCAGGTATCGACAATCGGGCAACGGCTGTTACCAATTTTTTTGAAGTACCATTCCCAGGCTTCCGGGTTGATGGGTTCCCCCACCGAACCCATGATTTTGAGCGACTGACGAGAGGTGCCTTCGATAGCCTTATCGCCATCTGCCATGAGCGCGCGGATAGCGGTCGGCGCGGTGTACAGGATATTAACCTGGTGCTTGTCCACCACTTGTCCCATCCGGCTGGCGGTTGGCCAGTTGGGTACGCCTTCGAACATCAGCGTGATGGCGCCACAGGCCAATGGACCGTACAACAGGTAGCTGTGGCCGGTTACCCAACCTACGTCTGCGGTACACCAGTAAATATCGCCGGGGTGGTAATCAAACACATATTTAAATGTGGTGGCGGCATATACCAGATAACCGCCGGTAGTATGCAGCACCCCTTTGGGTTTACCGGTTGAACCGGAGGTATAAAGGATAAACAGTGGATCTTCGGCGTTCATTTCTTCTGGTGGGCAGTGATCGTCCACCTGAGCAACCAATTCGTGCCACCACAGATCCCGCCCATCCTGCCAGTTACCGGGTTTACCGGTTCGCTGGAAAACGATTACATGATTGACACTGGTAACTGCCGGATTGCGCAGAGCTTCATCAATGTTCTTTTTCAGCGGAATTGTCCGTCCGGCACGAATTCCTTCGTCAGCGGTGACCACCAGTTTGGCGCTGGAATCGACGATGCGCCCGGCGATTGATTCAGGAGAGAATCCACCGAAGATCACCGAATGCACAGCACCGATGCGTGCACAGGCAAGCATCGCTACTGCGGCTTCTGGCACCATCGGCATATAAATGGCGACGACATCGCCTTTACGGATACCTTTTGATTTCAGTACGTTGGCAAAACGACAAACCGCCTGATGCAGCTCGCGGTAGGTGACTTTCTTGCTTTCATTGGCATCGTCACCTTCCCAGATGATCGCAGTTTGATCACCTTGTGTAGCAAGGTGACGATCAAGGCAGTTAGCCGCTACATTGAGGGTACCGTCCTCGAACCAGCGGATGCGAACATGGCCTGGGTCAAAAGAGGTATTTTTGACCTGTTGGTAGGGGGTGATCCAATCGATGATCTTGCCTTGTTCCCGCCAGAAAGCATCAGGATCTTGTACCGATTCCTGATACATTTTTTTATATTTTTCGGCAGTGATTAAGGCGTTTTCCGCAATCGCGGTAGGTATAGGGTGCTTATTATATTGGCTCATAGCGCGTCTCCTTAAACATTGTTAATATTATGTCAATCAATGGTTAATAATAGTGAGCCGTTAACGTTTGTTTCTTTTTTGCGCTATGGATCACGCATTACAGGAAAGATTCCTGGATGTTTTCTTTTAAGAATAGTCCTAGTTGGCAGATATCATGGTGATGTCTTTGCCGAAGTACGCTGTTTTATGTGATTTTACTCACGTTCTGCTTACATTTTTGTCATCTGCGTATCGTCCCATGAATTCGTAAAAGGAATAGTTAATGAAAATGACTACTCAATTGGTATTGACTATCATTATCAAGAATTTGATCGAGAGATATGATCAAACAGGCCAAAGATTGCCCTTATTTGAGCGATAGACCTGCGCTAAAAGAGGATATAGTGCAAATAATCCCTAAAGTGGTTGTATTTAATGTCATTGCTGCATTGCGAGGTTTTCTAAGTAAACCTTGATAATTAAGCAAGCTGATTATTGCGATAGGTAATTTCAATTTTCAGTTAGCCAGATGACATGAGATACAATAGCCAAAGTATAAATCTATATTTTTTAAACTGCGTAATAACGTGGGAAATTAAGTTATCACTCGGTATCCTTTGTTTTTGTTAAATTATAATTATATCAACGGTTTAAGGTTTTGGTTGCCAGATGTATATTCTGGCTGATGTTAAAACTATCCCTGTATTTGCCAGTTACCGGTGTTGTTTGGCTACTTCAAGGGGGATAGTGTTCACATGGCAAGAAACAGAGGATATATGAGTCTGATATTTGGGCAGAATGAAATTATGAGCATGTTAAGTGCCCCTGTTCACAATGACAGACGTGCAATTGCAGTCATTGATGAGAAATGCAAGATACTCTGCGCGAATTCCGCATTTAATGCGCACTTTGGCCTGCGTGCTGGTACCACAACACCCGCTTCTATTGACGAAGTGCTTCCGGTCAACGTCCGGTTTGCTTATCAGGACTTTATGACCAACAACGATTTGCTCAGCACACATGTTGCCTGGGATTTGCTTTCTGACGGATTTGCTAAAAAGCCGCTCAGTACGCTCTCATTCTCTAAGTTGAACGTAGAAGATCGGGTATTGTCGCTGTTAATCCTAAACCAGGATGAGGGAGACATAACCACAACAATGGCTTCATGATGTTATGCTTTGAAAAATGAAATTTAGATTGTCATTTTTTGATATGACTTTTGTACTTTTGTGACTGCTGCTACGGTATTAATCGCATTTCTATATCCTCTCTGTTTTATTGCCTTTATATCGATACGTTTCGATAACTGACCCCACAAATAAGCCAGTATCAATTTCATATTTAAATACATTTTTTGTAAAAAGTGAATTTTTTGTATCAATATGAAATAAATAATGAAATATGCATACCCCCAAATAACTCAAATTGCAGAAGGTGGTAAGCGCGCAAATTCTTATGAGATTAGAATCTATACCCTAAATAATTCGAGGCAGGGATACTTACAGGTCTACTCAGGTAAGTGATTAGAGTGAACGAACGCAGCCAGTGGGTACATGGAACGTTGAGCAGAATGATGTGTGAGACGGTGCTCTATAGCGTTTGTGACCAAAAATGATGTTAGCCATGCTGGTGTTTCGTGGGTAAAACGCTAAAAATGGTCGCTGAAATATTATTTCATGGTCAGAGTATTGCCACTTCTGGCTGCGGTTAGTCCCGCGCTGGCAGGCAATGTTCTCTGACGTGGTAGTACGAAACGGGATGTCATATGCAGTTGTTGAATTTGAAACAGGCCAGGTTGTTAAGTTTTATCTTTGTTATGGGGGGGCTGCTGCTCTTGATTGAGTTGCGCCTGCTTGCCTGCTTTATTGCCGGTTTTCTGGTGTATGAAATCATTAATCTGTTGACGCCGTATTTTCAGAAGGTGATCAGCGGTAAGCGCGCCCGTCTGGCGGTGGTCGCGGTGATCAGTACGCTGGTGGTCAGCCTGCTAAGTGTACTTTTCGGCACGTTGGTTGGGGTGCTTATGCAGGAAATGAAAGATACCAGCGTATTTAATGCCCGTATCGCCTTTATTCTCGATGATGTGCAAAAGCAACTTATGACCTATCTACCGGGTTATCTACCGGTCAGTGTGGAGGAGTTGCAGCACGAGTTTGTGATGTGGCTGCAAAAACATGTGGTGATGTTGCAGAACATGGGGAAAGATTTTTTGCATGGATTCGTCACCATGTTGATCGGCATGATCCTTGGGGCGATCATCTCTCTGTATAACGTCGAACTGACAGTGGAAAGACCGTTGCTGAAAACTGAATTGATGCATCGGATAGCGCTACTCTCGTCCTCATTTCGCAATATTGTGTTTGCACAGGTGAAGATTTCGCTGGTGAACACCGTGCTGTCCGCTATTCTCATTCTTGGCGTGCTGCCTGGTTTTGCTATCCACCTACCGTTTGCTAAAACGTTAGTAGCGTTAACTTTCATTTTTGGTTTGCTGCCGGTAATTGGTAATCTGATTTCCAATTCCGTGGTGTTCATCGCCGCGTTGTCGATCTCGTTGCCAATCGCACTGCTGGCCCTGGTTTATCTGATGCTGATCCACAAACTGGAGTATTTCCTCAATGCCCAGATTGTCGGTACTCGTATCAAGGCACATGCCTGGGAAATTTTGTTGGCTATGCTGGTGTTTGAGGCCGCATTTGGCATTTCTGGAGTCATTGCCGCACCGATTTACTACGCCTACCTGAAAAGTGAACTGCGGGAGGCTGCGCTGATATAGGCGGTTGGATTCTGTTTACTACACTGCGTTTGCTTCGTACCGGCAGTGGTTTATTGGACAACATAAACAATCGATCTGTAAATCTCAATGCCGCCTGGTGGGCGGCATTGAGTAATAACTGACTGATGAGCAATTTAGTGGTGAGAGGTCGCAACCACGGGTTTCGGTGCTGCCTGTTGCAGACCGAGTGGGTTATTACCCCAGCACTGTTCATATTTCCAGCCGGTCAGTTCTTCGGCAACCGCGCGGGCTTCAGCAGGAACATCAGCAATGGCACCGCCTGCTTTGATACGGGCGATCTCTTGCAGCAGAATCATATGGTTCTTACGGTCCAGCCGCATCTGGGCGCTGAAGTAGATAGCAACCACGGCCAGTGCAATGACACCCAGTGAGAACACACCCACAATTGCCAGTACTGCGCTTTCCGGTTGGGCTGCTTTGCCGGATATAAACCCAAACTGACTCAGAATCCAGCCCATGGCGAAGACAATCACGGAACGTACCATCTTGCCTGCAAAGGTCATGGCACCGGCATAAATCCCTTCACGGCGCCGCCCCGTTAGCACTTCATCCACATCTGCCAGGAAGGTGTAGACTGTCCAGGGAATGTAGTAGATGCCACCAGTACTCAGACCGAAGATGGCAGTGATGCCGAACAGAACGGCGATAGTCGCTGTTTGAGACCAGCCAGTGAAATAGAGTGCTGCGTAAGCGAGTACGCTGACAATCACTACCATCAATGCCATGCGGTATGGGCGACCAAAACCCATTTTTACGCAAATGCCGATGAAGAGGAATGTGGAGATAAACTGCATCACCGAACTGAAACTGTTTAGCTGGGACACGACCGCCGTGCTTTGCTTCAGGCCGAATACGATAAAGTACGTGAACGCGGAAGCGAACAGCCATTCAGCACCAAAACCGAACAGGTACATCCCAAGGTGTTTGCGGAAAATACGCAGACGGAAAGTAGAGGCCATGTCGACACTGAGTTTTCTCAGCGATTGCCACAGATTTTGGGGGTGTTCGCGCGCCACTTCGCTCGGCGAGCGCTCCCATGACGTGAAATAGAGAGCGATCATTGCCGCACACATGATGACGCCATAAGCCAGACCGGTGTAGAAGAACGGTGTAGCGGAGTCTTTGCCGTAGATGCCAATAAACTGACCGGGAATGAACGCCGCCAGAAAGTTAGCGACTTTACCGAAGATAGCCTTGGAGCCAGTCAGTCTGGAGCGGACTTTAAAGTCGGTGGTCATCTCGGTAGCGAGTGTTTCATACGGCACCATGATGGAGGTATAGATAAGCTCGAACAACACATAGGTTGACATGTAGTACCAGAAGCTTAAACCTTCCATCCACAGCATCGGATAGACAAGTACCAGCGGGATACCGAGCAGAATGAAGAAACGGCGGCGACCAAAGAGGCGACCGATACGGGTATTATAGAAGTTGTCGCTGATGTAACCCATGATCGGGTTACTGATAGCGTCGATAACGCTAGCTACAGAGAAAATGGCTGCGGCTTCAACCAGGGACAATCCACAAAATGTGGTATAGAAATACATTAGCCAGGCACCACTGATGGCTAAAGCACCACTGCCCAGCAAGTTCGCGCTGCCATAGCAGAACGTGTGTTTGAACGTAATGGGTTTATTCATGATCGATTCGCCTAACAAAATTAAAACATTATTTCATTTGAAATGAACTTATGTTCTTATCATTTGCCTGATTGAGAAAAAAGTAAACTGGCTTGCTCATGCTTAACTGCTTTTAATAGGAATCTGACAAGGAGATCATGAAATAAGTTTTTTTAATTTGATCGCATGTATTTATTGTAAAATTGCTGTTTATTACTGTTTTCAATGTTTTTTTATCGTTAAACGATAAGTTTATTGATCGGTGGGAGCAATGGCATCAGGATGAACGGTGAAAAAAGTGATGTTGCTTCACTGTGTTGACAGAAAAGAAATACAAATTTTTGTAAAAAAATATGATCAAATGTGGTTGGGTTGTAAATTGTCGGGCGCGGCGTAAGGCGCAATTCATCTTATTGTGCTGGATGGCGTATTTTATTGGGGCATGAGGAATTATTGGTAAGACTGGCTATGCCAATTGTTATCAAACTGGATGTGCTGCTGGCACAAAAAAAGATGAAGTCTCGTGAACTGGCGAGGCTTATCGGCATTACCGAACAGAACCTTTCGTTGCTGAAATCTAGCAAAGTGAAAAGTATCCGGTTCGATACATTGCAGAGACTATGTGAGGCGTTGGCCTGTCAGCCCGGCGATGTTCTGGAGTATTGGCCGGAAGAGTGATTAATTGGTTGCTCTCTTCCCA
The DNA here is from genome assembly GCF_007858975.2 of Dickeya poaceiphila. Taxonomy (GTDB): domain Bacteria; phylum Pseudomonadota; class Gammaproteobacteria; order Enterobacterales; family Enterobacteriaceae; genus Dickeya; species Dickeya poaceiphila. The sequence goes on along the minus strand of NZ_CP042220.2, from coordinate 3,607,409 downwards.
ATATCAGTGCCAGGCTAAATTAGAGATCCGGACCTTTTTGCAGACTTCGGACAAATTCCTCCGGAGTCTGGTTATTTAACGAGGAATGGGGCCTTTGCTGGTTATATTCCTGCCGCCAGCGCTCGACCTTTTCCTGCGCATCTTCCCGTGACAGGAACCCGTGGACATTCAGACATTCATTGCGAAAACTGCCATTAAATGACTCGATCAGCGCATTATCTGTCGGTTTTCCGGGCCGTGAGAAGTCCATCGTCACCTTGTTTTCATAGGCCCATGGATCCAACGACCTGGAAATAAATTCGCTGCCGTTGTCGGTCTGCAGCCGTCCCGGCACGCGCTTGCGTAACTGTTTCAAACGCTCTATCACGGCGACCACATCCTCGCCGCGCAGCCCCTGACCGACCTGGATCGCCAGACATTCCCGACTAAAATTATCGACTACAGTTAGCGTCCGTATCCGACGCCCGTTGAACAGATTATCAGCAACGACATCCATGCTCCAGCACGGGTCCACTGCACTGACTGCCGGACGTGCACGTCGTTGTCTGGCGGTGACATGCCGGCGGGGACGCTTTGTCCGCAGATTCAGACCTTCCTGACAATAAATACGGTGAGTTTTCTTATGGTTAATCAACCAGCCTTCCCGGCGCAGAAGAACATCTGTCAACAACACCGCTTAATGACCGCTTTGGGTGCGGACGATTTCCTGGACTGGTTGATTAGATTAACCCCAGTCTTTTCCGGTACGTTTCAGGGCTCACTGCGCCCAGCGACAGCTTGATCCGATGACTATTGTACCAGCGGATGTAGCCATCCACCTGCTTCATAAAGTCATCCAGCGTTACACCTGACCAGTTGCGACCATAATACATCTCGTTTTTCAGCCGTCCGAAGAACCCTTCGCACGCCGCATTATCCGGAGAGCAACCTTTGCGCGACATAGAGCGCACCAGGCCCGAGGATGATATTCTCTGTAACCACCCCGGCCACCGGTAATGTCCGCCGCGATCGCTGTGTATGATCGGACGTTCGGGCGGTTTTAGCGTGCCGATCGCTCTTTCCAGCATGCTGTTGGCAAGCATCGCGTCTGGCCGGGTGCTCAACGACCAGCTCACCACCTTACCGTCGAAGCAGTCCACGACTGGTGACAGCCACACTTTGCCTGCGGGCAGATGGAACTCCGTGATATCCGTCAGCCACTTCTGATTGGGCAACCCGGCGGTGAAGTCCCTCGCAAGAAGATTATCAGGGGCCACCCCGATTTCTCCGCAGTACGAGCTGTAACGCCGTCGACGGGCTGTACTGACAACAAGCTTTTCTTCTGACATCAGCCTGCGCACGACTTTTTCAGAGAGCCGGACGCCTTCATGACGGAGCATTGCGTGCAGGCGGCGGTAGCCGTAACAGCGGTAGTTGGCGTGGAAGATCTCCGACAGGCTGACGCGCACACCGGCGTGTTTATCACCGGCACGCAGTGCTGCACGGTGATAAAAATAGCTGCTGCGGGCGAGCCTCAGGGTGCTCAGCAGCACTGGCAGTGGATGTGTATCTCTGAGGGCATCAGCGACCTTCGTCTTTTCCCTGTTTGTCAGGGTGCTGACGCTGATGCCCGGGTCTTTTTTTATTATTTCCTCCGCCTTCTTCAGGATATCCAGTTCCAGCTGCTGGCGCTTTACCGCCTGAGTGAGCCGGGCAAGCTCTTCCCGTAGCGCATCACGTTCCTGGATAAGGGAGGGGTCGTCATTTTTTCGCATGAACTGGTAAGTCTCATCGCCGATGGCCTCGTCTTTCCATTTATACAACACCTGCCGGCTGACGCCCACGTCCTGTGCGATTTTTTGGGCGGGGATGGTCCGGGTACACAGATCCCTGACGGCCTGCAGCTTAACCTCCGGCTTAAAGGGCGCGCTGGCGTTTTGCACACTGGTGTGGATGCGTCGCCAGCCGGGATGGAGTTCATCTATCCAGCGAATAAGAAGCGCACCGCAGGGGTATCCCAGCGTCCTTCGGGTATGGGCAAGGCAGCAGCCGTGCGTAAGGTAATGGTCGACGGCGGCCTGTTTCTGCGCATCAGAGTAGCGCTCTTTGCGGGGCAGGCAACTGATATCGCCACTGCTGGCTTCCCATGCCTGTACCCATCGCCGGAGGTTGCGTTCTGTGGGGTAGCCCAGTTCACGAATAACAGAGGTGATCTTTCTGCCGAATTTAAAATAGAGCTCAATAGCGCGAAGGCGCTCAGCTTTGGAATACATAAATTATCTCCTGAGAGTCCAGGAAATCGTCCGCACCCCCTTTGCGGTCTTATATCAGTGTTGCTGACACAGAAGAATATGAATGCGCTGAACGCCGTAACGAATACGGGTTTCGGCAATTTCCCTTATCCGCTGTGTGACGGCCCGGTCATCACGGCAACTGTGGTAGTGGTAACCCTGCGACTCTGCATCATCAGACGACAGCCGCGACGCAGCCCGATACGGTAAGCGTCCAGCAGATACGCCACCAGCCGTTTCAGACGGTGGTTCTCTTCCTCCCGTTGTCGTAACCGGCGCAGCTCCGTCACGCCCATGCCGCCGAACTTCTTTTTCCAATTGTAAAAGGTGGCTTCGGAAATCCCCATCTTTCTGCAGACTTCCTCTACCCGCGTGCCGGTTTCGGCCTGCTTCAGGGCAAACGCAATCTGTTCTTCGGTGAATCGCGACTTTTTCATGCCGGATGACCTCTTTTTTACGGAGAAAATGGGCCGAAAACTCTACTTTACACCGGTACTGAACAAAGGGAAGAGATCAACTGGCCGGAGATCCTCATTGGCGGTGGTACTAAAAACCGGAGGGACTAGGGCCAGAGCCAGTCAGATGATGATTCTATAGTGCCTTCAATTAGAGATGCAATTACATTATGATATTGATTTTTATTTTGTTTTTTCGGATTGGGTTTAGGGGCGTCTGTTGCGAAATCAATTATTTATTGATTGACGAATATAATTCTTTATACAATTAGCGCAGTATAGATTAATGGATTTTTTTTACACATTGCCCCAAAAAATCTATAAAATTAATAAAATAGGTAATGTATTAAATACTCAGACCAGACCAGACCAGACCAGACCAGACCAGACCAGACCAGACCATAGTGAAATCAAGAAAGTTTCACACTTGCTGAAAGCAGCCAGTAATCAGGGGTGTAGGCAACGCTGTCAAAATTTTAGAGTTGCAGGATTTAGCAGTAGAATATTGATACACCAGGTTATTTTTAGATGAAAAATAACCTGGTGTATCAATAAGAATGTTCTTCAGGCATTCTTCACACATTCTGGCTAATGATAGAATTTAAGTCAGTAGTCTGTTCTAAAATGAGGCTAACTGTTGAGTAGCAACAAGAATGAGACTTGGGAGCCTGGATGTATGATTGTGATTGATGAGTATTCATACATACTAATGGAGCACTCAATGTGCTTATTGTCAGGTATTCACCGCCAGATGTAATTGACATGGCTAGTTTTTGTTCAGGCAGTACGCAAATCTGGGGGGGCGTAGTTAAGGTAGTCAGTGAGGATTTCGAACACTATTTGGGTTCAAAATAGTAATTAAAATAGAACGCTATAGGGATAGGTTTTATTTATTGCAGTTTTTTTTATCAGTAGAGAATGTTGTGGTTTTGAACGTCAGTCTGTGTCTGTATAATAAGAGTAATCTACAACTGACTGAATTTGCAATAGATAGCTAATTGGTAGCTGAAAGCCAAGGGCGGTAGCTTGGTCGATTACCTATAGAAAAGACAGGTCATGATAGTATATGAGCGATTTCCTTCTGGTATTTGTCAGCGCGTTTGGATTGCTTTTTATCGCGCGTAAAGCTGCAAAAAAAGTTGGGCTGGTTGACAAACCTAATAGTCGAAAAAAACATCATGGACATATTCCTTTAGCGGGAGGTATATCGATTTATCTTTCGCTCTGGGTTATGTTCGTTTTCCATTCTGACTGGCTTCCCTCCTTTAATACCTACATGTTGTGCGCTAGTGGATTACTGTTGATCGGAGTTTTGGATGATCGCTTTGATCTACCTGTATTACCTCGTGTGGCTTTGCAGGCATTGACAGCCATGCTGATGATGTGGAGCGGCCTTTATCTTTCTTCTTTTGGAAGAATCCTTGGCCAGCATGAACTTCTATTGGGGATTGTTGGATATGTAATCACGCTGTTTGCTGTATGGGGGGCCATTAATGCCTTCAATATGGTTGATGGTATTGATGGATTACTGGGATGTCTAAGTTGCATAACTTTTGGTGCCATAGCACTCGTTTTTTCTTTAAAAGGTCGTGAAGAACTGGCGTTATGGAGTTTGTGCTTCTTGGCGGCAACATTACCTTACATTGTTCTTAATCTGGGGCTTTTTGGGGGTATGAAGTTCAAAGTCTTTATGGGGGATGCCGGGAGTACACTTATCGGCTTTACTGTTATTTGGGTGTTAATTATTGCTACACAGGGTGAACATGCGGTCATGCAGCCTGTTACAGCTTTATGGGTTATTGCTATTCCATTGATGGATATGGCTGCGGTAATGATAAAACGTATCCGGCGCGGCAATAGCCCGTTCAGACCAGATCGTGAGCATTTGCATCACATATTAATGCTTTGTGGGTTTAGTTCTCGTCAAACATTGTTGATTATTATGGGTATGGCATTATTGCTGGCACTGATTGGTGTTGTTTGTGAATGGTATGGTGTGCCGGAGTATATGATGTTATTGGGATTTATAGGCGTATTTGTAGCCTATTGTCTGGCTATTGCAAGAATCGTAAAAGTGTTGACGTGGAAAGGTACCATAACGATTATGCAGCCGGAAAGCTCTGAAGGTATGAGCTCCTGAATATGCCCAGATGCGTGCAATATCTTTTCTGAGTTGTATGAGATGGCAAATCATAACAATAAGAAATTATTAAATTTTTATGATTTGTTTTTTATAAAAATTGAAAACAGCGGCTTAATTGAGCATGAAGTATAAGAAATTCAGGTTGATACCGTTGGTGGTAATAACGGCATTAGTAAGCGGATGCACTATTATTCCAGGTTCTCACCTTTCAACAAGCGGGAAGGAAACTGTCGAGCAAGATGACGCGGGCTTCAACATCAATAAGCTGGTTAATGTTTACCCGATGACTCCAGTGTTGATTGAAAAAATGCGCCCTAAGCCTCTGGTAGCGCAGGCAAACCCTGTCTTGGATGCAGAGCTTCAAAATTACCAATACCGAATTGGTATTGGTGACGTATTGATGGTAACAGTATGGGATCATCCCGAATTGACGACTCCAGCGGGTACATACCGTAGTGCAAGTGACACCGGTAACTGGGTACATGCTGATGGAACTATTTTCTACCCTTATATCGGTAAGTTAAATGTGGTGGGCAAAAGTGTAACAGAAGTTCGTGAAGAACTGATGGTGCGCCTTGCCAAGTTCATTGAATCTCCACAGGTGGAAATCAGCATTGCGGCCTTTCGTTCCCAGAAAGCTTATGTAACCGGTGAAGTGGCCAGATCCGGTGAGCAGGCAATTAGCAATGTACCCCTAACTATATTGGATGCTATCAATAAAGCTGGCGGGCTTACAGAAAATGCCGATTGGCGTAATGTAATTCTTACCCACAATGGCAAAGATGAGCGTATTTCTCTTCAGGCACTAATGCAGAATGGTGATCTTTCTCAAAATCGCCTGCTTTATCCTGGTGATATTTTGTTTATCCCTCGTAATGACAATCTAAAAGTGTTTGTGATGGGAGAGGTTAAAAAGCAAGCCACGCTTAAGATGGACCGTAGTGGAATGACATTGACAGAAGCGTTAGGCAATGCAGAAGGCGTTGAGCAGTCTGTAGCTGATGCAACTGGGATTTTCGTAATCCGCCCTTTGCATGGAACTCAAGGACCTAAATTGGCTAATATTTATCAGTTAAATGCTGCTGACGCCACTGCACTAGTAATGGGGGCTGAATTCCAATTACAACCTTATGATGTGGTCTATGTTACTACTGCGCCTGTGGCGCGTTGGAATCGTTTGATCTCTCAACTGGTGCCCACTATTTCTGGATTTAACGATCTTTCCGAAGGTTCGTTGCGCGTTAGAACTTGGCCGTAAGGATTCTGCTCATCATGTTTAATTCTATTTTGGTGGTTTGCGTCGGAAACATATGCCGCTCACCCACTGGTGAACGGCTTTTGCAGCGTGTTCTTCCAGGAAAAATTATTGCATCAGCTGGGCTTGGGGCATTGGTAGACAAGCCTGCTGACAGCATGGCCATCAATGTTGCGTTAGAGCATGGCATCTCGTTGGAAGGGCATCTTGCACGGCAACTGACCCCAGCCATGTGCCGTGAATATGACTTAGTTCTGGTTATGGAAAAAGGGCATATTGATGCAGTATGCCGTATCTCGCCAGAAGTTCGTGGAAAAACTATGCTGTTTGGTCACTGGATAAATCAGCAGGAAATAGCTGACCCCTATCGTAAAAGTCGTGAGGCCTTTGAGTTTGTTTATTTACAACTTGAGTTGGCTGCAAATAAATGGGCTGATACATTAAGTCGTTAACTTTCAGAGAAAATAATGGCAGAAAAACATTCAATAGTAACAGCATCTGAAATTAATAGAGCAGATGGTATTGATTTAGCGCGTTCTTTGGGGGTTTTTTTTGATAATCGCTGGTTTATTATTAAAATAACAGCGATATTTACCATGATCGGTGTGTTTTATATTACGCTGGCAACACCCGTTTATAAAGCTGATGCGCTGATTCAGGTAGAACAGAAAAATGGTGATAGCCTTATCAAGGATATTTCCAGCATGTTACCTGATGCTAAACCACAGTCCGCAGCAGAGATTGAGTTAATTAAATCTCGCATGGTGATAGGAAAAACTATAGATGATCTGGCGTTGAATATTTATGTGCAGCAGAAATATTTTCCTATAATTGGAAAGGGTGTTGCGCGTTTGATGGATATAGAGTCAGGTAGAATTTTGGTTTCTCATCTTGATGTACCCGACTCTTGGCTCGATAAAGAGTTTTTTCTTGAAGTACTTGATAGTCAGCATTATCGTCTGAAAAGAGGTGATACATTTACTTTTGATGGTAAAGTAGGGAAATTAGAAAATCAAAATGGTATCAGTATTCTAGTTAGTGAGATTTTAGCTGATAAAGGTGCTGTATTTAATTTACGGAAGTTAAACACGCTAACTGCTGTAAATAATATTTTGAGAGAATTTTCTGTTGCAGATAAAGGAAAAGACACTGGTGTATTAGGTGTAAGCCTAGAAGGTGAAGACCCAATCGTAACAACAAAAATATTGAACAGCATCATCCTGAATTATTTACAGCAGAACATAGAGCGTAAATCAGAAGAGGCTGAAAAAAGTTTAGATTTTCTTAAAGAACAGTTACCTAAAATTCGTGATTCACTAAATGATGCAGAAAATAAATTAAATAATTATCGACAGCAGCATGATTCAGTTGATCTATCCTTGGAGTCTAAGGCTGTATTGGATTCAATGGTATCAGTAGAGTCCCAACTCAATGAGCTGACATTTAAAGAAGCCGAAATATCTAAACTTTATACTCGCGAACATCCTGCATACCGTGCATTAATTGAAAAACGTAAAATGTTGCAAGAAGAGCGTGAAAAATTAAATAAGCGAATGGGAGGCATGCCGAAGACTCAACAAGAAGTATTGCGTCTGACTCGGGATGTGCAGGCAGGCCATACAGTTTATATGCAACTATTAAATAAGCAGCAAGAGCTGAGTATTAATAAGGCGAGTATTGTTGGCAATGTCCGTATTATCGATAAAGCTGTTGCACAGCCGACGCCGATAAAACCTAAAAAAGTGCTGATTTTATTATTGTTCATAATTATAGGAACTGCATTTTCTACGGTTCTGGCTTTATTAAAATCTATGCTTCACAAAGGAATAGAGAGTCCAGAACAGTTAGAAGAGTTAGGGATTAATGTTTACGCCAGTATACCACTTTCCGAGTGGCAACAGAAAAAAGACAGAGCTTTCCTATCAAAGTTAAATAAGAAAGGAAAGAAAAGTGGTACTCGCTCAATTGAACTACTCGCTTTATCTAATCCTGCAGATTTGGCGATTGAAGCGATTCGTAGTTTACGTACAAGTCTCCACTTTGCAATGATGGAAGCAAAAAATAATGTACTGATGATCTCTGGTGCTAGCCCTTCGATTGGTAAAACTTTTATTAGCATCAACTTAGGTACGATTATTGCGCAGGCTGGTCAACGAATATTAATCGTTGACTGTGATATGCGAAAAGGATATTTGCACGAGTTGATAGGTGCACAGAATATCAACGGCCTTTCAGATATTCTTTCTGGACAATCCAAAATACAGGATGTGGTGCATAAAACTCAGGTCGAGAATATGGATTTTATTTCAAAGGGGAAAATGCCACCGAATCCTTCAGAGTTGTTGATGCATAAAAATTTTTCCGATTTTATTAAGTGGGCGGAAGATAACTATGATCTTGTTTTACTGGATACACCGCCCATATTGGCTGTTACAGATGCTGCTATTATTGGCCGTCATGCTGGAACTTCATTATTGGTCGCTCGTTTTGAAATAAATACAGTTAAAGAGCTTGAGATAAGTATTCGCCGCTTTGAGCAGAATAGGATCAATATAAAAGGTGTAATTTTGAATGCTATTGAGAAACGAGCAACTAGTTATTATGGATATGGAAATTATGGTTATTATGCTTATGATTACAAATCTAATAAATAATGGCGTTATTAATTTATTTTAAAATATGCCTGATGTATGGAAAATTTAGAGGTATGGAAGGAATGCCGCTAACTCGGTGAAAACTGTATCCTATAGTTGATGCAACGATATATTCAACTAAGGTTACTGTGTCGGCCTTTGATTGAATAATGTCATCGATGCCGTAGCTTTTCCGACTTATCATCTTGTGGATGTACTCAAGACACTTATATCTGTTCGATTAGGTACAGATTCTTGGATGAATAAAATGCTGACTGTAACTGTTATAGTCGAGAATCTGATATTGGTTATGAAGTAACATCCAATGGAGAGGGATAAATGGGTTATAACTATCCCATTCAATAAATAGGCAATTAAGACTGCATGAGTAAAAAATTTGCAACGATATTCAGAGATCTAGAACTGATACATCTTACTAAAGATGTAGGAATGATCCCTATGGCAATGACTAATATATTAGGTTATAAATCAAAGATATATTACTGGGAAAAAGGAAAAAATATAAATAATCCGTATTCTAGATATATAACTCTTATTCCAATTCATGCTAAAACCCGTATTGGATTCATCATTAGGACTTTTTTTGATATCGTGTCCAATAAAATCGGAGTTGTGAATGTTTATCATTTAAAAAATGAGTCTTTTGTTTTTATCCTGATTGCTAAGGTATTTTCTATTAAGACATATTTAAAATTAGATATGTCGGAAGAAACGATTAAGACGCTCAACGCTTCGTCAGTTATATGTAGATTAAGAAGAGCATATATCAGATTTTTTTTAAATCTTGTTGATACTGTTAGTGTTGAGCGACTAAGTATAAAGGAAAAGCTGAATATATTATTTCCAAATTTGGATGTTATTTGTTTAGCGAATGGAATATTTAAAGACATTACACCTTCGGTATTGGATTTACCTAGAGAAAATTGTTTTCTTATTGTGGGTAGAATTGGTGCATATCAAAAAAATCATGAATCTATATTAGATGCCTTGGATAAAATTGATGATTTTTTTGACTGGAAGTTTAAATTTGTTGGTCCTGTTGATAACTCCTTTAAATCAAAACTTTCTATCTTAATAGCTAAAAAGCCGTATCTACTTAAAAACATAGAGATCTTAGGCGAAAAGGATAGGGAGGATATATTTGAATTATATAATAGATCTCGGGTTTTTCTTATGCCTTCACGATGGGAAGGTTTTTCGATAGCGTTACTTGAAGCTGCTTTTTCTGGTTGCTATATCCTGGCGACTAATGTAGGTGGAGTATATGAAGTAACAAATGAAGGTCGACTGGGCATAATCCTGAAAGATATATGTGAGCTACCATCAAAGATTGAGGCGATTGTTAATGGGCACATTCCTGTTGATGATAATATAATCGAAAGGAAAGAATTCATAAAAAATCAATTTGATATTGAATCCAATTTGAGAAAGATTACTTGGTGATCCCTTATCTTTTTTTGCTCAGTGTTGAGTCCTCTCCTTTGTTCAGTTTCGTGTACAGTAGAGTTTTTGGCCCTTCAGCCCGTGAAAAGGGGTTGTAGTCCCCCCTGAATTTAGTCTTACCGTTTAATAGAGTTCTCTGGTTAAAATGCAACCAAGGGAGGCTCATCATGAAGAAAGCGCGTTTCACTGAAACTTAGATCCTGCGGGTTTTGAAAGAGGTTGAAGGGGGACGGCATGTGAAGGATGTCTGCCGCGAAAACGGTGTGTCGGAAGCCAGCTATTACAACTGGAAATCCAAATATGGCGGCATGGAGTCCTCTGATATCAAACGGATGAAAGAGCTGGAAGAGGAAAATCGCCGATTAAAGCAAATGTACGCCTCCCTGAGCTTAAATCATGAAATTCTTAAGGATGTTGTTTCAAAAAAACTTTAACGGTGCCTGAGAAGCGTGAGCTGGTGCGTTACGTTATGAAGGAACATCAGGCCAGTGAACGACGCGGGTGCCGGATTATCGGTATCAGTCGAAGTCTGTTGCATTATTGCCCGAATACGGCACGGGATCTGCCCGTAGTCGAGGCGCTACAAAAACTGGCGCATCAGTATCCGGCCTATGGTTTTGGGCTGATGTTCAATACGTTACGCCAGGCAGGGCTACGGTGGAATGCAAAGCGGGTTTACCGGCTCTATCGCGTGTTAAAACTCAACCTTCGGCGCAAAGGGAAAAAACGCTTACCCAACCGGCATCCACAGCCGTTGGTTATTCCGCATAAAATGAACCATTGTTGGTCAGTTGATTTTATGAGTGATGCCTTGATCGACGGGCGGCGATTCAGGTTATTTAACGTCGTTGATGACTTTAATCGGGAATCGCTGGCCATCGACGTTGATTTGAATATACCGGCTCATCGTGTTGTGCGCATTCTGGAGCGATTAAGCGCAGAACGAGGCTACCCGGCTTTTATACGAAGTGATAATGGGCCGGAACTCAGCGCCGCCGCGTTAGCCGAATGGGCAGAACGCCACGGCATGACACTCGATTTTATTCAGCCCGGCAAGCCGATGCAGAACGGATTTATCGAGCGATTTAACAAAACGCTACGAACAGAAATACTCGATATGTATCTGTTCAGAACCTTGTCTGAAGTGCGCGAACTCACAGAGAAGTGGCGCACAGAATATAACGAGGAACGCCCACATAACTCACTGGGTGATATGCCACCTGTTATCTATGCGCGGCAAAAACTGGCCGGAGATCCTCATTGGCGGTGGTACTAAAAACTGGAGGGACTACAGGGTTATCCGAAAAAATTCTGAGGTCTGCGTAGAATCGTGAAGCCATTGCTTGGTTGTGAGAGACTTACCTATTGGATTGTGCGGAAATGCGTATCAGAGCGGCTGCAGCGAGTTTATTTCCAACGATATCAGTGGGTGTACACCAAGACCTCTCTTGTGGCTCAGAAAATAGACCGATAATGCTCTGATAAGAGTTGCTTAACGGCAGCTTCTGAGACGAATGTCTGAACATCTGCAGGCTCCTTCGCAGGAAGGAGTAGGATAAACTTGATATCTGGAGTAAGGAATACAGTCATGAAAGGATACATTCGTCATTAAATGACATGATTTCGGCCGAATCTATCCGGATTTTGCGAAAAGACGAAGATCTGATTTAGCCTGATAGTGATATTCGGAAGAGATCTCTTAAAGCAATCTACATTTGAAAGATAGCATAGTTTTTCTAATATTATTTCTAAATTCTCATCAGAATACACTCCTGGTGCTTAGGAGTGTGTTTTAATATTTATCGGGTATCTAATATAAAAGAGTAAGCGTCTTGAAGATTAAAAGTCTTGGCTATTCATTTGCACTGAATGTTATCAATTCGGTTTTTCCAATAATGACACTTCCTTTCGTTTTTAGAGCATTTACAGCTAGTGTATATGGGGAGTATATTTTAGTTAATATATTTTTTCAACTTGTTCTAACACTGTTCAATACTATGTTAATTCCATATTTTGTCAGAGAATATATAAATGAATCAGATAAAAATCGGGAGAAAATAAATACTAAGTGTGGTGAGTACATTATGGTTCAGATGTATTTTTCCATCATTGGGTTAATTTTTTTTCTGCTTTTTATTGCTGGTTTTTATTTTTATTTAAGCTTGAAAATAGAATTGGCGGTTTGGTTTATTTTTCCACTTTTATTTTCTATAATAAATGTGGAATGGTATTATTATGCCACTCAAAATTATAAATTAATTTTTTTTAGAACGCTGGTGGTAAAGCTTTTAGTGCTTATTTTGGTGTTCTTTTTTATAAAAGAAAATAATGATGTTGTTAATTATTCAATTTTGATGGCCTTTTCTTACATGATGACAAGTGTTATTGGTTATATAGGTGTTTGGAAAAAAATTGCGTTCCAAAAATTGAGGTGGAGAGAGTCTTATCAACATATTTTTAATGTTAGACATTTCTTTGCTAACTCTTTATTAGGCACTGGTTATCAATATTGTGATCAGCTGTTTCTTGGCGTTTTACTTGAGAGAAGTAATCTTGCGGCTCTAAATATACTGAAACAGGTTACTGCTATGCTAACAATATTACCTATAACAGTTTGTCGCTTCATGCTTCCTACAGTTATTGATTCATATTTAACCGGTCGTGCCGATAAATTTCATAAGAAATATGATTTTTTTTACATTTTTTTTATATTTTTCATTGCCCTTATTTTTGGTCTATTAGGTAAATTTTTTATCATCATGTTAACTGGCGATAAATATCATTTCTCCAATATTGATATTGTGCTCAGTATGTGCTGTTTCTTATCTATATCATTAGCTGTTTTTATCGATACTCAATATAGTATTCCGCAAAAAAAAGAATTTATTACAACTCGCTCTAACTTTGTAGTGTTGGTTGTGTTTGTTTTTTTACTTTACCCTCTTATCGATTGTATGGGGTATAGCGGTGCTCTACTTGGAATGTTTATTTCAGAGTCTATAGGTGTTGTTGTTATGGTTTTTCTACATAGGAAAGGCACTGGCTATGTCAGATAGGATAAATGTATCTATAATATTAGTTAGCTACAATACATGTAATCTGACTATAGAGACGATAAAATCAATTTATGCAAGAACTAGAGATATATCCTATGAAATAATTTTGGTGGATAATAACTCAACTGATGATACTGTTCTTAAGGTGAGGTCACTATTTCCCAGTGTATTATGTATAGAGAATAAGGATAACAAAGGATTTGGTGCTGCTAATAACATTGGTGCTTCGATTGCTAGAGGTAATTACCTTTTTTTATTAAATACTGATACCGTACTTTTAGTTAATGCAGTCAAAATTCTTTCTGATTATTTAGATTGCCCTGAAAATAGTGATGTAGTAGCGGTTGGTGGAAATTTATATGACATAAATGGAAACCCCACCTCTTCGTATTCAAGGCTATTTCCTGGTGTATGCTGCGAGATAAATGGGTTGCTTTTTAATTTATTTCATCAGTTTAAATTTTTTAATTATTTTTTTAACTATACATCATCCCCTATCAAATTTAGAGGAAGCATTTCTGGAGCTGATAGTATGATAAGAAAAGAGTGGTTTGATAAAGTTAAGGGGTTTGATGAGGACTTTTTCCTTTATTATGAAGAAACGGATCTCTTTTATCGGCTGGTAAGAAATGGATTTTTTGTATCATCTATTCCTGAAGCAAAAATAATTCATTTGGAGGGGGGGTCTGAGTCAGTAAGAGAAATTACACTGGAGCGTTCTTTCAAAAGTAAATTTATCTATCTCAGTAAACATTCTACAAAAATAAAAGCTAATATTATCCACAGATTATATCAGCTTACATGTACTGTGAGAATATTGATTTTTTGTTTTGTAAAAAAAGAGGCGAAAAAATCATATTGGTCTATCTTAAAAAGAATAGAAAATGAAGTTTATCTAACTATGCGAAATAAAAATGGAAAGAGAAAGAATTAGGGCAAGTTTTAAGATCTTAACTGGCTATGTTTTTTTGTTTCTTGCCATTGCTGCTGGTTTAAGGAAAGGAAATGATCCTGATTATGCCAATTATAAGGAGATTTATGAAGGTGCGGTATCTTCTGTCGTAGTTGATGTTGAGCCAGCTTATCAAAAATTAAATTTTTTTTTCGATGCTGTAGGTTTCGGTTTTGAGGGACTCATCCTGGCTATTGCATTAGCTTCAGTAATGATGAAGTGTATTGCTATTATAAAATATTCAGAGTATTTCTTTTTAAGTTTGTTGATATATATATCAACAATATATTTATTGTTTGATGTGGTTGCTATAAGACAGGGATTTGCTATAGCAATTATAATGTTATCTCTAGCTCTATGGGAAAATGACAAAAAGAAAGCATTGTTGCTATATGTTTTTGCGCCACTTATTCATATTGCATCACTAGTTTTTTTACCTGTGTTGTTACTTTGCAATAGGAATTATGGTAGAAAAACTCTTTTAGTAAGTATTGCCGCGATAACAGTCATTGTTACTTTGTCCCAAGTTTTTTCAATTATTGATGTTATGGAGAATATACCATTCATCCCTGACTTTTTATTGATAAAATTGAAAACCTATTCTTCATATAATAAAGAAGCTGTTTTTTCTTTTAAACAAGTTATTGTCTCTATTTTCGCCTACTTGGTATATACAAAAGTAAGTTGCTCTAGATATGTAAAACTTTGTTGTGTTGTATACATTTTTGGATGCCTGATTAGTTCGTTGTTCTCCTCTGTTGGCGATATTGCTTTCAGGATAAAATGGTTCTTTTCGTGGACGGAAATAATTTTTCTTCCGTACCTGATTGGTTATTCTTATAGATATTTTCGTGATAATGAAATGCGTTTAATTTCTCGTTTTTTATTTTTTACTCTGATTTTTTCCATGTATTTCATTCCTGCATATAATTTCATTGAGTCAATACATGAGCGTGGCTTTAGCTTGATTTTATGAATAAGAGGGCATGAAAAATGAAGGTATCTATTTTAATAATGAATGCCTGTGATATCGGTGGAATTGAACGCAGTACATTCTCGTTGATGAATGCATTACGTAAAAATAATATATGTGTAGAAATGGTATCTTTGTTTGAAAATGAAACTATAGGTTTGGGTGTTAATGAAGAATATGTCATTCCCAAAGGCTGTAATGAGTTTTTAAAGATACTTAACTATGTAAGGTCTGTGAGTGAAGACACAACAATAATATCTACTTATGATAGGTTGTCAATATTTGTCATCGCTGCTTCTTTCTTGTTAAGAAAGCGAGTGAATTTAATTGCCCAGCAACATGCTGATTATTTTGCACTTAAATGGTGGACAAGAACAGCTCGGAGAATCATGTACAATCTGGGGAATGTTAAGATTGTTTGTTTGACGAGAAAAGATTATTCATTTTATAAAAAATGGCACGATTCAGTATACCAAGTACCAAATATATTAGATTTATCGCATAAAATATATAATGAAGTACCATCACTAGCTAGTAGACATATTGATCTCCTTGCGGCAGGTAGATTGCATCCAGTGAAAAGGTTCGAGGATTTTATAGGTTTGGTCGAATTTATCCATAAGGAGAGAGATATAACAGCTAAACTCTACGGTTCAGGTGATGATTTAAATCGATTACAGCGCTGTTGTAACTCTTCTCTAGATATTTTTGCAGGTGCTACTGATGAGCTGATGAAAAAGATGTATGACGCCAAGATTGTGGTTGTCACTTCGCATCGTGAAAGTTTTTCAATGGTAATATTGGAGGCTATGTCGGCTGGATGTGTTGTTGTAAGTTATGATTGCCCGACAGGGCCAAGTGAATTAATAACTAATGGTGTCGATGGTTTTCTTGTTGAAAACGGCAATACAAGTAAGTTAAAAGAAACATGTATGCTTCTTCTTGAAAATATTGCTTTGTGTGAGACTATTTCCATCAATGCCCAGAAAACTGCCAGAAAATACTCACCGGATATTATTGCAAAGCAATGGTCAATGATTATTTAGGATTTAGTATGACAAAAATTAGTGTTGTCATTCCGGCATATAATGCAGAAAAAACACTTACAGATGCTCTTGTTTCAGTCGTAAAACAATCTGGTGATTTTGATTTTGAAGTTATTGTTGTCAATGATGGCTCTCTTGATAGTACTAGCTCTGTTGCTATTGATTCAGCTAGAGCTTTAGGAATCAAGATAACCTTAATTGAGCAGGAAAATAAAGGTGTTGCAACAGCGAGAAATGTTGGTGTGGAAAAGAGTACTGGTGACTATATTGCTTTTCTTGACGCTGATGACATCTGGATGCCAACTAAAACCCAAGAGCAAATGAATTTTTTATTACGTAATAATTTTGGAATGATTGGTGGAAACTTCAGGGAGTTAAACGCGAATTTTAAAAAACTAAAAACTATTTCTGAAAGCATTAAAGAAGTTACTTTTAGTAATTTACTGATAAAGCATTATTTTCAACCTTCCTGTGTGATTATAAAGAAAGCTATTTTTGAGCTCGTTGGTGGGTTTGAAGATGGTATGACTCATGCAGAAGAAGGGCTGTTGTTTTACAAAATATGTTATAGCAGCCGTTGTGCTATTTATTGCAAAGATGTTATTGAATATGGTGGGGGGAAACATCCCTTTGCCTCTGGTCAAGGACTGTCTTCGAATCTATGGAAGATGGAAAAAGGAGAACTTTACAATTATCGCCACATTTATAGGAAAAGAATGATAGGTATATTAGTGTATATATCTTTAACTTTTTTTTCTTTAATAAAATTCTCAAGGCGTTATTTTTTAAAAAAAGTAATATTTTCATAATTGGTGATACATGAAAAAGATATTTCAAGAGTTTTCATTTTTTCATTTTTTTTACTTATTAATATGCTTTTTTTCGACAAAAATATTCTTTCCAAAACAAAAAATGGTGCGACTACCTATCTTTATCAGAGGGGGAAGTGGGGTTGTTTGGGGGCTCAATGGAAGCATCGGTAGAACCTGTCGATTAGAAACTTTTGGAAATGGACGTATTTTATTCGGTAATAATGTTCAATTGAATGATAATGTACATGTTGTAGCTCATAATAGAATTGAAATTGGTGATAATGTACTTATTGCAAGTAGGGTTTTTATTACAGATCTAAATCATGGTTGTTATGACTCTGTGGAAATGTCAAGTGATCCGAGTATTGCTCCAGCGGAACGACCACTCTTTTCTAAAAGCGTAATTATTTCTAAAAATGTGTGGATTGGGGAAGGTGCAGCTATATTGCCGGGAGTTGTAATTGGGGAAGGAGCTATTATAGGTGCAAATGCTGTAGTCACAAAGAATATTCCGAAGAACTCTATTGCTGTAGGAGTCCCTGCTAAAATAATTAAAGTATTTGATGATAAAAATAAAATATGGCTTCAAGTTAATAATGAGTTATAAAATTGATAGGTTTTTCTTATTTTGGTTGTGCCATGTTATCTCCTTTTATTTAATGAGGGTGAGTGCTCTCCAGGATATTTAACTCTCGTCAGCTGTAGTGATAGGAACTATTGTGGAAAAATATGATATTCCCTTGTTAAAAGGGAAGAAGGTCGCTATATTTTGCCCTAAATTTTTTTCGTATGAAAATAAAATACGTGATGCGGTCGTTAGTCTTGGGGCAAATGTAAAACTTTTTGATGAGCGCCCATCGAATAATGTGTTGGTTAAAATTTTAATTAGACTGCATTTTAATAAGGTGTTGGGGCGTCTTATTAATAATTACTACCACAATATTACGATTGAGCTTGAATTGTGGAAACCTGACTACGTCTTATTTGTTAACCCTGAAACACCTAGTGAAAGGATAATAAAAAACATCAAAGATAAACTTAATGATTCTCGGTTATTTTTTTATATGTGGGATTCTATAGCGAATAAGAAAAAATCCCTGCAGTACCTTAGACTTTTTGATGACTGCTTCACTTTTGATCATGCTGATGCGGAGCGGTGGGGGTTTAACTTCCTACCTTTATTTTATTCAACAGAATACGAAAATATTTATAAATGTAATGATGAATTAAATTATGAGTTATGCTTCATTGGGACTATTCATGGTCAAAGAATGAATTTTGTTAATAAAGTTTTAGAGTCTATTGATAAAAAAAATAATTTTATTTATTTTTATTGTCCTAGCAAGCTTGTTTTTTATTATAAGAAATATATCACCAAAGAGCTAAAAGATGTTGCAATAAGTGCTGTATCGTTTAAATCAATGTCGTCTGAGCAGGTCGTTAATATAATTAAAAAATCAAAATGTATTATTGATGTGCCTCATTTTGCTCAAAAAGGGCTTACGATGAGGACGATTGAAATGTTAGGTGCGGGAAAAAAAATTATAACTACTAGTTCGAGTGTGGCAGGTTATGATTTTTTTAATTCAAGCAACATTTATGTTGCTAATGAGCATAATCTTTCTGAAGTGAGTTCTTTTTTAGAAGAAGAGTATAAAGAATTGCCTGGGGCCATTTATTCAAAGTATAGTTTGAGGTCATGGGTGATTAATATTTTATGGCGGCGGTGATTTTTATACTTTTCGCGTTATCTTATTCTTTTGGTTTTCTGAGGTGCATTTGTGAAATACAATAGAGTTTTAATTACTGGTGGTGCTGGGTTTATTGGTTCATCCTTGGCTTTAGAATTAATTGAAAAAGGATATGATGTTACAGTTTTAGATAATCTTTCCCACCAGATTCATGGTGAGAATTATAATGAGTCACCCCTTTATAAAAAAATAGAAAATAAAGTCCTTTTTATTAAGGGTAATGTTCTGTCAAAAGATGATTGGACAAATGCTCTAGCAGGTGTTGATGTGGTGGTTCATCTTGCTGCTGAAACGGGCACTGGACAGTCAATGTATGAGGTTGAGCGTTATACGGATGTTAATATAAAGGGGACGGCGATCTTTTTTGATATTCTGGCTAATCAAAAGCATTCGGTTAAGAAAATAATAGTAGCGTCATCGCGCGCTATTTATGGTGAGGGCCGTTATTTTTCTGAAGGGTTTGGTGATGTTTATCCAACGGAAAGGAAAAGTGAAGATATGGCGAAAGGGGATTTCGAAGTAAAATGCCCTATTTCTGGAAATAAAGTTAAATTACTGCCTACCCATGAAGATAGTCTGATTCACCCTTCCTCCATTTATGGTATCACTAAGCAAGTACAGGAACAGATGTTTCTTGTTATGGGGAAGTCATTGAATATTCCTGCTGTGGCTTTCCGATATCAAAATGTGTATGGTGCTGGTCAATCATTGACTAATCCGTATACGGGCATCCTTTCTATTTTTTCGACTCGTATAAAAAATAATAATCAGATAAATATATTTGAAGACGGACTTGAGAGTCGTGATTTTGTTTATGTTGATGATGTGGTCCGTGCTACTATTCTCGGGATTGAAAAAGATGAAGCAAATTATCAGGTGTTTAATGTCGGGTGTGGAGAACCGATTAGTGTTTTGCGTGTCGCCAATGAATTAAAGTCTGCTTATTGCTCTAGTGTAAATATCTCTGTTTCAGGGAATTATCGATTGGGAGATATAAGACATAACTATGCGGACTTGACTAAGATTCGTAATGTCCTTGGTTTCGAACCTATGGTCTCTTTTGAAGAGGGAATTGGAAGATTCACGCGTTGGGTGAATTTACAAGAAATTAAAGAAGACACATATGATTATAGTTTGAATGAGATGAAGGAAAAAGGGTTATATAGATAGTTGTGATCTCTTCCCTTTGTTCAGTACCGGTGTAAAGTAGAGTTTTCGGCCCATTTTCTCCGTAAAAAAGAGGTCATCCGGCATGAAAAAGTCGCGATTCACCGAAGAACAGATTGCGTTTGCCCTGAAGCAGGCCGAAACCGGCACGCGGGTAGAGGAAGTCTGCAGAAAGATGGGGATTTCCGAAACCACCTTTTACAATTAGAAAAAGAAGTTCGGCGGCATGGGCGTGACGGAGCTGCGCCGGTTACGACAACGGGAGGAAGAGAACCACCGTCTGAAACGGCTGGTGGCGGACCTGAGCCTGGACAAGGAGATGTTGCAGGACGTCATCCGAAAAAAGTTCTGAGGCCCGTGCAAAAGCGTGAGGCAGTGGCGTATCTGCTGGACGCTTACCGTATCGGACTGCGTCGCGGCTGTCGTCTGATGATGCAGAGCCGCACGGTGTATCACTACCTGACCGGGCCGTCACACAGCGGATAAGGGAAATTGCCGAAACCCGTATTCGTTACGGCGTTCAGCGCATTCATATTCTTCTGCGTCGGGAAGGCTGGTTGATTAACCATAAGAAAACTCACCGTATTTATTGTCAGGAAGGTCTGAATCTGCGGACAAAGCGTCCCCGCCGGCATGTCACCGCCAGGCAGCGACGTGCACGTCCTGCAGTCAGTGCAGTGGACCCGTGCTGGAGCATGGACGTTGTTGCTGATAATCTGTTCAACGGGCATCGGATACGGGCGCTAACTGTAGTCGATAATTTTAGTCGGGAATGTCTGGCGATCCAGGTCGGTCAGGGGCTGCGCGGCGAGGATGTGGTCGCCGTGATGGAGCGTTTGAAACAGTTACACAAGCGCGTGCCGGGACGGCTGCAGACCGACAACGGCAGCGAATTTATTTCCAGGTCGTTGGATCCATGGGCCTATGAAAACAAGGTGACGATGGACTTCTCACGGCCCGGAAAACCGACAGATAATGCGCTGATCGAGTCATTTAATGGCAGTTTTCGCGATGAATGTCTGAATGTCCACGGGTTCCTGTCACGGGAAGATGCGCAGGAAAAGGTCGAGCGCTGGCGGCAGGAATATAACCAGCAAAGGCCCCATTCCTCGTTAAATAACCAGACTCCGGAGGAATTTGTCCGAAGTCTGCAAAAAGGTCCGGATCTCTAATTTAGCCTGGCACTGATATTGGGAAGAGATCAGATTGATTTTTTATTTTTCTACATGTCAATTTTTGCTTAACTTAGAATGGTTCTGGTAGTTGCTGCTATTTCAGTGCTTAAGTATTGTTTAGCTGTATTGCCTGGACAGTAATACGAGCGGGTAGCTATTGCTGCCTGCTTGTAACTAAGGCAGGATGGCGTCTCTGGGTTTGTCCTGTCTTTCTTGTTGTATTTCATATGAAATAAATTAAGGAAATTTAGAAATGAGGAAAGCTCTCCTTACATTGGCTATCACACTGGCTATGTCCACCAGTACTTTTGCTGCTGCTCCTGCTACAGGTGCTGGAGCGGGAACCGCAACTAGTGCTGGGGCTGGAGCTGGTACAGGCGCTGCTGCGGCTGGCGCCAGTGCTGCTAGTGCTGCGGCAATCGGCGGTGTGACTGCTGGTGCTATAGCTGCAGGTGTTGCAGCTGCTGCCGCTATCGGTATTGCTGTTGCAGCTTCGTCTAGTAACGATAACTCAGGCGGTTCTACTACTGCTACCAGTACGACCGTTTCTACCACTACTACCACTCGTGGTTGATAGATTGTAATTCAAAGGCCACTTCGGTGGCCTTTTCTTATTTTATGATGATGTCTGGCGAGAAAAATATTAATGATACGAAGAAGAAAATCGCAGCAATTTATCCGTACATTCTGGATTTTTCCTTTTTTCTCTCTGCTGCTTTCTGGCTGTTCGCAGCAGCAGACATTGGTTCGGCAAATGGTCGGGCAGGCGATTTGGGGGCAAGACAACACATCTGTGACACCAGAACAGGTCCGTCGGCTGCCTTATGCTTCCGCTTATTTGAAGCTCGGTAAGATCCCTCAAGCGTTTATAGTACTGGCATTTGCAGAAAATCATCAATTGAAGTGGCTTTCTGCAGATAAAGGGATTGTGACTACTTCTGTCGGGGGGCGTCTGATAAAAACCCAAGATCTGGGGGAGGATATCCTACAGGTCGAAAATATTGAACAAGACCCACTAACATTGGGGTTGCTCAAGCCGGGCACACCTAAGCAGTGGCATACACGAATCTATTGGCGACTGGTATTCCGCGGTGGATATGATGCACAGTCCCGCTTTGAACGAGTGGGTATGGAAACAGTCACTATTCTGGATAAACCTCGTCAACTGGTGCGTTTTGATGAGCAGGTCGCTTTTCCTTCCCTTGGAAAAGCCTACACCAACCACTATTGGCTTGACCCTGAAAATGGTCAGGTTATCAAGAGCCACCAGTATATGGGGCCGGATATGGCGTTGGTGGAATTTACTCTGTTGAAACCCTATGCACAATAAAGGGGTCTTATGCTGTTTTTTAAATATTTAACCACAGCAATATTATTGGTGAGTGGTGCAGCAGGCGCAGCGACATTGACCATTAACTATACCGGGCAGACGCCTCAGATAATTGAATTGGCTGATGGCACTCGTCTGGAACAATTTTACGCGCAGCAACCTTTGCCTTCGGACGTTAACTGGCAAACGGCATTGATTGCAAATCTAGCGAAGACTGAACAGACGAAAGTGCAAGGGCAGGTGCTTCAAGATAAGTTGTATAGTTTGCAAAATACGTGGCGCAATCGGGATGGTGATTACGCTGTGGCTGCCTGGTATCTGGCTCAGGCCCTAAAAAATATCAACGTTGCCGGGCGTATCCAGACAGAACTTGATCCAGATAAGGTTCGGTTGTTTATCAACCAAAACCGGCCATTAGTAGGGCAATATTCGCTTTATTTGGCACCTTACACCTCGAAGGTATCTTTATTCGGATTGATCAGTCTGGATATTGATATCGGTACGCCACGTGTATTCAAGGATGTGGAGTTGAAATCGGGTTGGTCAGTCGAACAGTATGTTCAAGGGTATCGCTGGTTACCTGGTGCGGATAAAAACTACGGCTATCTGATTAATGGTGCGGGTACCTGGCGTAAAGTACCTATAGCGATATGGAACCGTAAGCATATTGAACCTGCAGCGGGAGAAACGCTGTTTATTGGGTTTGATCCCACGATATTGCCTGACGATATGGCATCCCTGAATGATCAGATTGCTGACTATCTTGCAAACCGGATTCCACGCTAATGGCTAAGAAAAAAGAATTTAAGTTACATTATTTATCTCTGGTGATTAGTAGTCTTTTGGTTGCTCAGGCGCAGGCTTCCAGCCCTTCAGAAGATAATCTTGCCGGTCAAACCAATCCCAATGCCTATTTCCATCCCGCGGGTGTCTCTCAGGGCGATTTCGGCGGTGTTGGTTTGTGGCAAATGCCGACTGCGCGTATGGCAGATGCTGGTGAGTTCAGCGTCAATTATCGGGATAATGATCAATATCGTCGTTACTCGATATCAATGCAGTTTACCGATTGGCTGGAAGCCACTCTACGCTATACCGATGTGCGTACTCGTCTTTATAGTCAGGTTGAAAGTTTCAGTGGAAATCAGACTTATAAAGATAAAAGTTTTGATATTAAAGCCCGTATTTGGCAAGAGGATCGATTACTTCCTGAGGTTTCGTTTGGCCTGCGTGATATTGCAGGAACCGGATTGTTTGATAGCGAGTATGTGGTAGGCAGTAAACGTTTCGGGCCTTTTGACATTACGTTGGGAATGGGTTGGGGCAATATGGCCCAGAGCGGTAATATTTCCAACCCCTTCTGTTCGGTATACAACAGTTTCTGCAACCGTAATAATAGCTTTAGTGGGCAGGGTGGTCAGTTTGAGGTTAAGAATTTTTTCCACGGCCCGGCGGCATTGTTCGGTGGTATTGAGTACCAAACTCCGTGGGATCCGTTGCGCCTGAAATTAGAATTTGACGGCAATGATTACAGTCAGGAATTTGCCGGGCGCATCAATCAGGATTCCCCTATTAACGTTGGCATGGTGTATCGACTTGGTGATCTGCTGGATACGTCCCTCTCCTGGCAACGTGGTAACACCTTGATGTGGGGAATTACCCTGCGTACCAATTTTAATAAACTCCGGCCTAATTATTTGCACAATGAGATGCCGGTTTATGCACCGGTACAGCGTAAACAAGGCGGAACTGACTGGCAGCAGGTAACGTCGGAACTTAACGACAAAGCAGGGTTCGGGCAGTCCGATATTTATACTGACAATAAGCAGCTCACGTTGATGGCCAGTCAGACTAAATACCGCGATATGGATGAAGCAGCGCAGCGTGCAGCATTGGTGCTGGCTAACCATGTGCCCACTAGTGTCAGCGAATATCATATAGTGACCAAAAATCAGGAACTGCCGATTAACAGCGTGCATGTCGATGCTAATGCGTTGCGTCAGCAGCAGACGGCATCGACCCCACTGGGGCAGCCTGAACCGGAAGTTTTGCGTCGTGAACCATTGCAAGATGTTCAAGGACAGCAGGTGGTAAACACGGTTCCCGAACGGTTTAGCTACGCTATAGATCCATCGCTCAAGCAATCGTTCGGGGGACCGGAGTCCTTCTACATGTATCAGGTTGCTGCGAATGTTTCTGGGCATCTTTACCTGACTGATCACTGGAGTGTGGATGGCTCGACGCTTATCAACATTGTTAACAACTACAACAAGTTCAATTTTAAGACCCCTCCCAGTGATACGTCGGCATTGCCACGTGTCCGCACCTGGATTCGTGAATATGTCACCTCATCGGATGTTTTGCTAACCAGTCTGCAATTGAACCGCCGTGACCAATTAGCCCAAGACTGGTATAGCCAAATGTACGGTGGCTATCTGGAAATGATGTACGCTGGTGTAGGTGGGGAAGTGTTGTACCGCCCTTATGGACGGAGCTGGGCCATAGGATTGGATATGAACTATGTCAAACAGCGTGACTGGAATGATACGATGCGACTGGCTGACTATGAGGTCATGACTGGTCATCTGACAACGTACTGGGAGCTTCCGTTCCTGAAAGGTGGGTTGGCAAAAGTCAGTGTTGGTCGTTATCTGGCAGGCGATAAAGGGGTGACATTAGATCTGTCCAAACGTTTTGACAGTGGCATTGTGATGGGCGCTTATGCTACCAAGACGAATGTCAGTGCAGTAGAGTACGGTGAAGGTAGCTTTACCAAAGGACTCTATGTTTCTATTCCGTTTGATTTACTCTTCCTGAGTCCGACGACCAGCCGTGGTGCATTTGGTTGGGTGCCGTTAACGCGTGATGGCGGACAGATGCTGGAACGTCAAAGTACGTTATATGGGGTTACCCGTACTCAACGTTAAAGCGGTAATACTATTAAAGCGGTAATACTATTAAAGCGGTAATACTATTAAAGCGGTAATAGTATTAAACCGTTATTTAGTAGCTGGCGTCTTGGCGCCAGCTACATCAACAATATTGATGTTGTAGTATTAATAGCGGTTTAACAACGAAGCAACGGTTGCTTTGGCACCCTTGTCGCGTAGCGACAGGTAGGCAGTGGTCAGGGCGTCTACCCACGCTGCGTTACCGGACAGGTCATCGCCAAACAGTGCGCTGATGGACAACAGACCACGGACTCGCCCGGCATCGTCAGCGGTTGTGCTGACGATTTGCTTTAACGTAGCGGCCAGCGGATCGCGGATATCGATAACCTGGCCTGCATCATCAATGCCGCCGACGTAACGCATCCATCCAGCCACGCCCAGCGTCAGTGCGCGGTGGTCGCTGCGGTGAGCCAAATGCCAGCGCAGCGAGGCCAACATGCGTTGGGGCAGTTTCTGACTGCCATCCATGGCAATCTGCCAGGTGCGGTGTTTTAGCGCCGGGTTGGAAAAACGTTCAAGCAGTTGATCGGCATACGCGCTTAGATCCACGCCGGATACCTGCAACGTCGGTGCTTGTTCCTGCAACATCAAGTGGCGGACTGCCTTACGGTAGTGCAAGTCGTCCATACAGTCATTGATATGCTCGTAGCCGGCCAGATAACCGAGGTAAGCCAGGAAAGAGTGGCTACCGTTGAGCATACGCAGTTTCATCTCTTCAAACGGCAGTACGTCATCTACCAGTTGTGCCCCTGCCAGTTCCCAGTCGGGACGGCCAGCCACAAATCTGTCTTCCACCACCCACTGAATGAACGGCTCGCAGGCGATGCCGCACGGGTCCGTCACGCCGATGGCTTCAGCAATGTGGCTCAGCGTTTCCGGTGTGGCCGCCGGTACGATACGGTCCACCATGGTATTGGGGAAGGTCACGTGCTGCGCTATCCAGTCCGCCAGAGCGGGATCTTGCAAGCGTGCTGCGTCCATCACCACTTGTCGGGTAACTTTGCCGTTTTCCGGCACGTTATCGCAGGAAAGCACCGAGAAGGGGGGAACACCCCGTTCACGACGCAGGCGTAGCGCTTCCGCCAGTAATCCCGGCACCGATGTCGGTTGGCGTGGTTGGGCCAGATCCTGCTGTACTAGCGGGTTGTTCTGGTCCAGCTCTCCTTTGTTGCCCGAACGGCAATAACCTTTTTCGGTGATAGTTAACGAGACGATAGAAACGACAGGGTCCGCCAGTTGTTCCAGAATCGTCGCTATTCCTTCCACACGGGCGTGCAACGACTTACAGACCGCACCAACCACAATCGCCTGATTACCGTGGGCTGCTTTCTCCAGCACGGTAAACTGATGATCCTGACGGCGCAGAGCGGAAATCAGGGTGTCGTCGCTAAATAACACCACTTCGCAAATTCCCCAATCGCCGCCCTGACGGTTGAGTACCCTATCCGTCAGCAGCGCCTGATGTGCGCGGTGGAACGCACCAAAGCCGATGTGCACGATACGGGGTTTCAACGACTGACGGTCATAGCGTGGGTGTTGCACGGCGGCGGGAAGCGCCGTATTGGACAGATTTTTTTCGTTGCTGGACAAACTGTTACTGGACATAGCTGGCGTCCTGAAAAGAGAAAATTTAACCGCCCAACCTTAACGGTCTTTCGGCTGGGCGGCAACTGTCATAGAGCGTGTTCTGAAGCCGGCTCACAGAGTCAGGCTGATGCTTTTGCTGTACCCGCTTGTGACGTTGGGTTAAGCACCGGGCGTGGCCGGATAAACCAGGCGGGCAATATCGCCAGGAAAAAGAACATCGCCACCATGAAAAAACCATCCTGGTAAGCAAACATTTGCGCTTTGGGCGTCAGTATCGATTCCAGGTAGGTCATGATACCGGGGTTGATGCGGGTGCTCAGCGGGTCGCCAAGCGGATTGCCGCCGTAACCAAACAGCAGGCCAAGCTGGCGGATGGCGTCGGTACTGCGGATATTATCCAGCGTTAGCGACTGTGCCAGCATCTGGCCGTGAAAAGTGGCGCGCCGTTCAACAAACACCGACAACAGGTTGACCCCCATTGCGCCGCCCAACTGACGGATGAAATTGAGGCTGCCTGCGCCCTGTGCCAGTTGTGCTGGCGGCAGCGCTCGCAGCGCGCCGGCGTTCATGGCAGGAAGCATCACCCCAAGCCCGATGCGTCCGACGACAATCCACCAGGCCATAGTCCAGAACGGGGTATCGGTGTCTGCCGCGCTGGACAGCCAGCAAGACAGCCCGAACAGCAGCAAACCCGCAATCACCAGCTGGTGGGGCTTGAGTTTGTCGCTGAGCGACCCTGCGAGCGGGAACACCATGCCGAGCGCCAGTCCTGCCGGCATCAGCAGCAGGCCGGATCGGGTAGGGGTATATCCTTGGATGCTCTGTACAAACAACGGGATGATGTAGGTTGAGCCATAAATCCCCGCACCCAGTGCGAACGCCACGATACAGCCGGAGGTAAACGCCGGGTTGGCGAACACCCGCAGGTTAAGCAGCGGATACGGCGTGGTAAATTCGCGGATGATAAACGCTAGCGTAGAGATCACGGCGGTAGTCAGCAGGCAGAGAATGGAGAAGGACTCCCAGCCTTCGCGTTGCCCGTTGGAAAGCCCAGCCAGCAGCGAGGTCAGCGCGATGATCAGCAAAATGAACCCCAATGTATCGAAGCGGCGTGGCGTGCTGTCGGCTGCTGTGCTTTTAGCGGGGAGGATCACCCCTGCCGCAGCGATCCCCGCCAGACAAAACGGCACCACCACCATGAAGACTGCGCGCCAGTCAAGCTGGTCAACCATTAATCCGCCGGCAGCAGGTCCCAGCGCAGGCGCCAGTACCACTCCGACGCCGTAAATCCCCATCGCTTTGCCGCGTTCCGATACCGGGAAAACTTGCGAGATGATGATCATCGCCAGCGGCTGGATTACGCCGCTGGCGCCACCCTGAAGAATACGGGCAAGGATGACTTCGGTGCTGTTCTGGCTAAAGGTACCGAGCAGGCTGCCAACCACGAACACCGCCAATGAACCGACATAGGTGGCGCGGTAGCCAAAACGCTCCAGCGTCCAGGCGGTGATCAGCATGGTCGCGGTCATTGATGCCAGAAACGCGGTAGACAACCACTGTGCCTGATCCTGACCCATGCCGAATGCGCCCATAATGTCACGCATCGCTACATTGACGATGGTTGCCGTGGCTGTGGTGGCGATGGTGCCCAGCATGATGGTAACCGTCGCCAGCCAGCGATAGCGGTGACCAAAACGGGCGGCCTGGGCTTCAATCGGCGACATTGATGCTGACTTCCGCCATCAGGCCGGGTTTCAGGCCGCTGTTTGGGTCATCCAGCGCGATACGCACTGGTACGCGCTGGGTGATTTTGGTGAAATTACCGGATGGATTGGGGCTTGGCAGCAGCGCAAACTGGTTGGTGGCGGCATTGCCAACCCGGATCACATGGCCGCTGAAATGTTTCTCCGGGTAGGCATCGACCTGGATATCTACAGTCTGGCCGACCCGCACCTGACCAATCGCGGTTTCTTTGATATTGGCTTCCACCCACAGATTACGCGGATCATGGACCAGCATGATCCACTGACCGGCCTGGGCGTAACTGCCCACATTGACGATAGTGCGATCCACCACGCCATCTACCGGAGAACGCAGCGCCCGGTCGGCAATTTCCTGTTTGAGTTGATCAACCTGTGCCTGCAACGCGATTCGCTGCTGGCGCTGCATTTCTATCTGCCTGTCAAGTATTTGCAGGGTGTTGCGCTGTGCCAGGGCGTTGTTCAACGCCGCTTGCTGAGCGTGACGCTGGGCTTCGGCTTCGTGCAGTTCGCTCTGGCGTTGCAACAGCATAGTGTGAGATTCGTCCCAGGTTTTGCGGGCGGTCAGGTTGTTTTTCAGCAGTTGATTATCACGCTGGAAGTTGCTCTGAGCCAGGCTCAGCTGGTAACCGGCATTGCTGACGGCGGAGTCGCTTGACGCCAGCTTTGCGCGAGCCTCATCCAGTGTGGCCTGCGTCGTGAGGTCGGTGACCTGACGCTGGGTCTGGCTGTAGGTAATTTGCGCGTCCGCCGCAGCCAGACTCCCTTCCTGCTGCGCCAGCCGCAGGCGGGCATCGCGATCATCTATCTGTGCCAGCAACTGGTCTTTGCGGATGACGTCGCCATCGATAACCGGACGGGCTGTAACCCAGCCGTTTTCCCGGCTGGCCAGTGAGATGACTTCTCCCATTACGTGGGCGTCCGTTTCGCTGATGTGCGTGAAGCGCTGGTGAAACCAATAGGCCAGCATGAGCAATGCCACTAACAGCAAGGCGGTGCCGGTCAGTAAAAAGGTACGCTGGCGCTGGCTCAGACGCTGAAATTCCGCCAGTCTGGATGCGTGTTTATTCATGAATGACCGTTTTCGCTTCGGGAAAGATTCGCAATAACCTGATTGATAACCCGGCTAACCTGTTGAATATCTTGTTCTGATATCCCATCCAACGCCTGATTACGGACCTGCCCGGCGATGGATTCCACCTTCTCCACCTGTTCCAGACCGATAGCGGTAAGATGAATCTCGCGGAAACGACGATCATTTCCTTCTCGTCGCTCAATAAGCCCCTGTTTTTGAAGATTATCCAACACCCTTACCACCGCGGAGGCATCCAGCCCTAATGTTTCAGCCAGCGCTTTTTGGTGGATAACCGTTTTTTCACGGGCGATAAACAGCAATGGTAACCAGCTGGCCTGGGTTAATCCGTAAGGCTGTAATTTCCGGTCAATAACCCGGCGCCACAGGCGGGTAGTTTGCCCCATTTGGGTGGCGAAATGACGACGAGCGGAAGATTCGGTCTGTGACATGATGAAGTCCATGAGGTAGATGATATTTAATTAGTTAACAAGTCAATTAATGATAAGTCAATTGATTTTGTGAGGGGAAGAACAACAGTGCTACAGACCTGCTAAGACACATTACGCTACGTACAGGAGGGGGAAGGTGATCTTGTTAATAATACCTAACACGATGAGAGTTAAAGGTCGGATCAGATAGGATGGCGAATAAGGAGTAACCGGGCTGAAAAACAAACAGGGCAGCGTAAGCTGCCCTGTGAACCGGATGAATATCCAGAGATTAGGATTTGCTGGTGTCTGCAGCAACTGGCGCGGCGTCGGTAACCACTGGCTGAGCCACAGGGGCTGCCGGTTGTACGTTATCCGGTGTGTTAGTCTGCTGAATGGCTGGCACCTGCGGAGCCGCTGGTGCGATATTTTCTTCGGGACCGTTCACTTTCGTCGGCATACCCATGCGGTTTTGCAGCGCCTGATTAACCGAACTTTCGCTTACGCTGGCGTCTGCCAGTACCTTGGTTACTGCCGGGGTCAGCTTGAGCGGCACCGGTACGTCGGAGTTGAACTCTGCTTCAGTACGAGACAGCGGGTTGTGAACTTCGACATAGCGTGAACCATCCGGCTCCACCGTGGCTTTCACCGGTTCGTTGATAAACTGGACGCGAGTGCCGACCGGAACATGGTCAAACAGGTATTTGATGTCTTTGTCGCGCAGACGAACGCAACCGTGGCTGACGCGCAGACCGATACCGAAGTTGGCGTTGGTGCCGTGGATGGCGTACAGGTTGCCGATGTAGAGCGCGTACAGGCCCATCGGGTTGTCCGGACCGGCTGGGTAAACCTGAGGCAGGTATTCACCGCGGGCGGCATATTCTGCGTGCATGGCGGCAGTTGGCGTCCAGGTCGGGCGCTCTTTCTTGCGCTGAACTGAGGTTACCCAGTTGATTGGGGTATCTTTGCCGAGCTGGCCGATACCAATCGGCAACACCACCACGGTTTTGGAACCTTTCGGGTAGTAATACAAACGCATCTCGGCACTGTTGATCACGATGCCTTCACGAGGTGCGTCGGGGAGAATCAGTTGCTGCGGCACCGTCATGGTGCTGCCGGGTTTGGGCAGATAGACATCAATGCCCGGATTGGCTTCCAGCAGGTTGCTCAGGCCCATCTGGTACTGGGCGGCAAAGTGCTCCAGCGCATCAGTGCTGCCGTTGGGAATGGTAACCTGAATATTTTCTCCCACCAACCGGCTATTCGGGGCTGGCAATGGATAAACCACGGCGAGTGCTGTCTGGCTGAAAGCAGCCGCCGCCACAACTAATGTCAAGATCGCGCGAATACTCATTTTCATGTCTTTATTGAGTGTTAAAAGCCATTGCGGCAAAGGAATTGTTGTTATCCGGATCATAAAATCCAGATGCGCATTATATGTGCAGAAGGTCGGCAGGAAAACCAGATGTACAATCAATTACATTAAAGTGGGTATCAGGGACATGAGGTGATGACGAAAATGGACAAGCCGCGTGGCTGATGCGCTTTAGAAATAATCAGGGAGCGGTTGACCGCTCCCTGCGTAAGCCGTGTCACCGGCATTATTCCTCGGTGTTTTTTTCCGCTTTGCCTGCCAGCAGGCTGAGGAAGTCGTAGCGTCGGCGCAGGTCTGCCTCTGCTTCTTCATACAACCGGGCGGCGGCTTCCGGCTGCTGGCTGTTGAGCCGACGAAAACGCTGCTCATTGAGCAGGGTTTCGCTCAGGCTGGCTGACGGTGGACGGGAATCCGTTACCAACGCCGGTTTGCCTTGCGCCGTGCGGCGCGGATCGAAGCGGTACAGCGGCCAGAAACCGGTCGCGGTCAACTGACGCATCTGGTCGTGACTAAATGCCAGATCGTAGCCGTGTTCTTCGCAAGGGCTATAGGCGATAATCAGCGACGGACCCGGCCAGGCTTCCGCTTCCTGAATTGCTTTCACGGTCTGGTTAAGTTGAGCGCCCAGTGAAATCTGTGCCACATAGACGTGGCCGTACATCATGACCGTAACGCCGAGGTCTTTGCGCGCTTTGCGTTTGCCTTGCTCGCCAAACTTGGTGACCGCGCCGAGCGGAGTAGCCTTAGACTGCTGGCCGCCGGTGTTGGAATAGCACTGGGTGTCGAGCACCAGCACGTTGACGTTTTCCGACAGGCTCATCACGTGGTCAAGGCCGCCGTAGCCGATGTCGTAGGCCCAGCCGTCGCCACCAATCAGCCAGATGGATTTATCCACCAGATGATCGGCGTCTGCTGTGAGTTGACGGGCATCGGCGCTGTCGATGGCGCTGAGTAACTGACGCAGGCGAACAATCTGTTCACGGCGTGTATCAACGGCGACTGACTCTTCCCGCAGGTCGGCTATCAGGTCGGCAGGCAACTGCGGCTTGAGCTGTTCCAGCAGGCGCAGCGCACGCTGGCGATGCTGGTCAACGCTCAGACGGAAACCCAGCCCGAACTCGGCATTGTCTTCAAACAGCGAGTTGGCCCAGGCTGGTCCGCGGCCATTGGCGTCAGTAGTCCAGGGCGTTGTCGGCAGGTTGCCGCCGTAAATCGAAGAGCAGCCGGTGGCGTTGGCGACCAGCAGGCGGTCGCCGTACAGCTGGGTCAGCAGCTTGATGTACGGTGTTTCGCCACAGCCGGAACACGCGCCGGAATATTCGAACAGCGGTGTGATTAACTGCGAGGTGCGAATATCGATGCGTTCCAGTTTGCCGCGGTCGATTTCCGGCAGCGTGAGGAAAAAGTCGTAATGCGTTTTCTCCGTCGCCACATGCTCCAGCCGCGGTGCCATGTTGATGGCTTTGATCTCCGGATTCTGGCGATCTTTGGCCGGGCATACTTCTACGCACAGGTTGCAGCCAGTGCAGTCTTCTGGTGCTACCTGCAACACGTACTTCTGACCACGCATGTCACGAGCCTTCACCTCTAACGACTGCAATGAAGTCGGTGCGTCGGCCATGGCATCGGCTGGTACCACTTTGGCGCGGATAGCGGAGTGCGGGCAGGCGGCCACACAGTGGTTGCATTGGGTGCAAAGCTCCGGCTTCCACAACGGGATTTCTTCGGCGATGTTGCGCTTTTCCCATTGGGTGGTACCGACCGGCCAGGTGCCATCCGGCGGCAGGGCGGATACCGGCAGGCTGTCGCCCAGTCCGGCCAGCATGGCGGCGGTAACGGTTTTGACGAAATCGGGCGCAGCGTCGGATACCACCGGCGGGCGGCACGGGCTGGCTGGATTTACCCTCTCCAGCGCTACTGTTTCCAGCGCATTTAACGTTGCATCCAGCGCCCGCCAGTTGCGTTCCACCAGTTCCTGACCTTTGCTGCCGTAGCTGCTGGCAATGGC
This sequence comes from Dickeya poaceiphila, assembly GCF_007858975.2. Lineage (GTDB taxonomy): Bacteria > Pseudomonadota > Gammaproteobacteria > Enterobacterales > Enterobacteriaceae > Dickeya > Dickeya poaceiphila. The sequence goes on along the minus strand of NZ_CP042220.2, from coordinate 3,573,746 downwards.
GGCGCGGAGTTTGTCGCGTGCATCGCCGCCCGGCAGAATTTGCGTCAGATGGAAGAACGCCATTTGCATCACGGTGTTGATGCGGGCGCCCAACTGGCATTCACGGGCGATTTTCGCGGCGTTAATGCAATACACGCGTGCCTGACGCTGGTTCAGCCCAGCCTGGACTTCCTGCGGCAATCGGTGCCACAGGTCATCAGCGCTGTAGGGGGTGTTGACAAGGAAGATGCCGCCGGGTTTCAGGCGCTCCACCATGTTGTATTTGTCGATAAACTGCCACTGGTGGCAGGCTACGAAATCCGCCTGTTCAATCAGGTAGGCCGAATGAATCGGGTGTGGGCCGACGCGCATGTGGGAAACCGTCAGGCTGCCGGCTTTTTTGGAGTCGTAAACGAAATAGCCTTGTACGAACAGCGGGGTCGAATTACCCACGATTTTGATCGAGTTCTTGGCGGCGGATACGGTGCCGTCGCTGCCAAGCCCGTAGAACAGTGCTTCCAGCGAGGCCTGAGTCGGCATCGGTTGCTCGGACAACGGCAGCGACAGGTGGGTAATATCGTCGTAAATGCCAACGGTAAAGCGAGGTCTGGGGTTGGTAAGCGCCAACTCTTTATACGTCGCTTCTACGCATTGTGGGGTGAACTCTTTCGAAGATAAGCCATAGCGACCGCCAATTACCTTCGGCATAAGTGGGCGCTCACCTCGTGAGAACGCCTCCGCCAGCGCGGTCATTACGTCCAGATACAGTGGTTCAGCCTGTGCGCCCGGCTCTTTGGTGCGGTCCAGTACTGCGATGGACTGCGTGCTTTGCGGGATAGCCGCCAGCAGGTGTTGAGCGGAAAATGGCCGGTAAAGCCGGACTTTCACCACACCGACTTTCTCGCCGCGAACCAGCAGGGTGTCGATCACCTCTTCGCAGGTGCCGACGCCGGAACCCATCATCACGATAACGCGGGTAGCATCGGGATGACCGTAATACTCAAACGGTTGATACTTACGGCCAGTCTCGCGGGCGAAGTCGTTCATCGCCTGTTCAACGTGGCTGAATGCCGCGTTGTACCACGGGTTAGTGGCTTCGCGCGCCTGGAAGAACGTATCCGGATTGGACGCGGTGCCGCGAATAACCGGATGTTCGGGAGTGAGCGCTCGCTCACGATGTGCGTCAATCGCCGCCTGCGGCAACAGGGTACGTAATTGTGCGTCGCTCAGCGGTTCGATTTTGTTGATTTCGTGCGAAGTGCGAAAGCCGTCGAAGAAATGAATAAATGGCAGGCGGCTGTTTAGGCTTGCTATTTGAGAAATCAGCGCGAAGTCTTGCGCTTCCTGCACGTTGCTGGCGCACAGCATGGCACAACCGGTCTGGCGCACCGCCATCACATCCGAATGGTCGCAGAAAATCGATAACGCATGGGTCGCCACGGTACGTGCAGCGACGTGCAGCACAAACGGCGTCAACTGACCAGCCAGCTTGTACAGCGTTGGGATCATCAACAACAAGCCCTGCGATGAGGTGAACGTGGTGGATAACGCGCCGGTTTGCAGTGCGCCGTGCACGGTGGCGATGGCACCGGCTTCAGACTGCATCTCGATTACCCTGGGCGTATCTCCCCAGATATTTTTACGTTCGTCGCTCGACCAGGCTGCTGCTTGTTCTGCCATGGTGGAACTGGGGGTGATAGGGTAGATAGCGATAACTTCATTGGTGCGCCAGGCGACTGAAGCAACCGCGTTATTCCCGTCGGTGGTAATCATGATTTAACCTCCTTGCTGAATGATGATTACTACAGGGTGGTTATTATCACCGTTCAGCGGGTTTTGTTGACCGATTAATAGCTCACTAGGTTGTTGCAAGATGTGTATGGCGAGCAGGCGGCGTAGCACAGGGTCGGCAATAATACCAGTTCACCAGCGCGTTGTGCAGTTCCCGAAACAGGGTCATACCATCAACTTTACCGATATCACATTCTTATCAGGAATATAACGCCAACGACAAAAAGCAATATTAATGTATCGTTAATGAAATTAGATTGTATTGGTGGGAAGCAAAGGTACGTGCTGATGAGGGTTTGACAGAAGCCGCGTAAAATTTCGGCATTTGTCTACAAAGCGGCTCGTGCCAGTGGAAGGATAGGCATCTGCGCCTATGCTGAAAATAACGTATCAGGTCTTCTGATGATTCAGGCATTAGCGACAGACCAGCAAAAAACCAGACGCGACCATTTAAGGATAATTGTTCATATCAGGAATAGCTTTTTCGCGGTTCAGGTTGATTATCGACTTTAACGAAGGAACAGCACTATGTTTATCGATCTGAGAGACAAAATGATATCGGTATTAACCCGAATTCGTGACAGGGGTTATGGTCCGGAAGACGCCATCAACCATATTGTTCAATCTCTGGGCAGCCGTTATAGCGATGTGTCCAAAGTCAACGTGCTGACCTCGAAACTGATCGCCGATGTGATTCATTCCGCCTATCAGGATGCAACCACCCCGCTGGAGATAGCAGAAATTCTGCGCATACTTGGCTACGCCAGCCGGGATGTGGTGGGGGGAATTCACGAGCAGTTTCCGCAATTGACACCGGAAGATGTTGGTCGTCTGGTGCTGCATGAGAGGGTTTACCCCAGCTCCAGTCGCGCTTCGTTTATCGCCGCGATGACCTACGGCGGATTTTCCAACGAAGAAAGCGAGCAGGCTGCGAAAATTCTGTATTCCTGATAGGTCACTTACTGGTGCCGTCAGGTCTTGTGGGATGTGGCCGGTGTGTTTCACCGGCTACCGCGGATATCGGTCAGGGGCGTGCACCGATAATCGGTCACGCGATACGCTAACCGTTGCGGTTATTTTAGTAGCAACCGGATACCTAACATTGCCATCACGGCGCCGCTGACACGGTCAAATCCGGTTTTAAACCGCAGGTAGACGCTGCGTGGTCTGGCTGACGAGAGCAGCAACGCCACCAGGGCATACCAGAGAAAGTCGATAACGAATGCCAGCAATGGCAGTGTGACGTACATCCAGCCTGCAATCTGCTGATTAAGCAGTGCGGCAAATACGCTGCCGAACACTAGCGCAGTATTGGGGTTGCTGAGTTGCGTTAATAGTCCCAGCCGAAAAGCGTGGGTTTGAGGTGCGGTGGGGCTATCGTATAGCTCTGGCATGGCGTGGCTGGGTCTGGCGCGTAACAGCCTGAACGCCAGATAAAGAAGATAGAGTCCGCCAGCGATTTTTAGCGTCTGATAAAGCCAGGGAACGGCGAGCAGCAGCGATTGCAGGCCCAATAGCGCTATCAGTGCGAAGATAGCTGCACCTGTGCCCATACCCAGTGAAACCGCGAGGCTGGCGCGTCGGGATGCAGCCAGCGCGGTACGCGCAACCAGAATAAAACTTTGCCCTGGACTCATGGCGCCGAGTGCCAGAACCCCGCCGATAGCGGCGATAGCGTGTATATCGCTTCCCATGCTTTGCTCCTCAATCAGTGATGGATAGTTATTTTACCCTCTATTTTGGTGTTGACGTAAACTAATGGCATTCAACAGGTTTTCAGGAATAACAACGATGAAACGAAACGCCATGGTGCTGGCCGGTGCGGTATTGCTGGCCGGGTGTGACCTGAAACCCGCAATGGAACCAGTAAACCCGGTACTGGCCGGTCTTTCTAATATTTTTGGCTTTGATGCGTTGCGCGGTAAAGTGAAGCACTTCACGCAAACCCAGACCGATGAAGCCGGTAAGGTCACGGCATATGTTGAGGGGACGTTTGATGCTAACGGGTGCATCATGGCACTGCGCACCTATCAACCGGAGATGAGTCTCGACCTGGATATGGTCCGTCACGGGCAGGCGCTGGTGGAGCAGCGCACTCATCAGGCGTTATTCCAGTTGACGGAGCATTGCCAGTTGGCAAACACCACAGATGGTCGCCTGAGCTATCGGTCGAATGACCAGCACGCCATTACGGAAGTTATCTACCGTGGTAGTACTCGTGATAGCACCGATGACAGTGCAAGTGATGGTGCAACGCCGATGGCGAATTACCGTTATGATGATCAGGGATTTCCGGTCAGTATGACGTTTGTTTCACCGAAAAACGGCAGAGTGACCCGCGTTGAGATGCAAGACGATGCGCCGGTGCAAAAACGGCTTGATGCCACGGTGATCGTCAAAGAAAACAACGAGCAAACCAGTGTGACCCGCACCACATGCCAGTATGACTCGCACTTCAATCCGCGCGAGTGTCAGGTGCTGGTATCGAATGGTAAAGGGGTCACACAAACGGTCAGTACGCTAACACACACCAGCAACATCGAGTATTACTAAGGTGTCCGGCAAGCGGCGAAGCATACAGCATTGGGCGCGATAGTGGTTACTCCTGCACCAGCCATTCGTCGGCTTCGCTAAACATCTCTTCGATAATCCGGTTAATGGTGGATTTGTCCTGTTTACTGGCGTTGGAGTTGATGGCGTTGGCCTGCATCGGCTTTACTTTGATTTCCGCGTCCGGAAACACCCGGTGAATCCGTTTGGCGAGTTCGTTTTTAATCTGTTCTGCTGCGTTGGGTAGCCCACTCACGTTTCTTTTATCGTAAACTAATTCTACGTACATATTAGCTGCCTCTCCATGAATAATACTGTTTAAATATACAGCATTAATTTTAGGCGCTGCAATGGTTTTTTAACATCAATCAGTTAGCATTTTTTCCATATAGACGCTGAGCGGATCGTCGCCGTAAGGAAAAAACGGGCCACACAGGCGATAACCATGGCGTTGGTAAAGCCGGATTGCCTGTGGTTGATGGATGCCGGTTTCCAGTCGAATCACCTGGCAGCCTGCCAGACGGGCCTGCTGTTCCAACTGCCGCATGAGTTGATCCGCCGCCCCGCTGCCGCGGCAGGTCGGCTCGACATAAATGCGTTTCATCTCGCCTTCTCCCGGTTGCCGCAACCAGAGGGCGCCACAGCCCACCGCGTGCCCATCACGGTGGCGGATCACCAGAAAAATCAGTTCATCGGCGGGTACGGTACGCAGATCGGTGAAGTGGCAGCATTCTGCCGGATACAACGCAGACTGATAAGCATCCAGTTTTTCTAATAGCGTCAGGATGTCGGGCTGATCCACGGCTTCGTGCCGGATGGTAAACAATGACAGGCGATGTGCGGGCATTCCAGGCTCCTTATTGACCAACAATCGAAGCACTATTCCACATAATTCCATGATAAAAAAGGGGAATAAGCAAAATAGCCAGTGGCGGCAAACTGTGATATCAAACTGCTTATCAGCGATAGAAAAGGAGTAATGATGACCACATTGCGCGTGGCGCGGCCAGTAACGGACCTGCAACGGAGCGAACAGATGTACTGTAACGGACTGGGGTTACAGAAAGTCGGTTCGTTTGCGCAACATGACGGTTTCAGTGGTGTTATGCTGGGGCGACAAGGGCTGGCCTGGCACCTTGAATTTACCGTTTGTCACGCTCATCCGGTCATGCCAGCGCCGACGGAAGACGATTTACTTGTGCTGTACATTGCCGATCATGACGAATGGCAGGCGTCCTGTCATCGCATGGTGCAGGCTGGTTTCAGCGTGGTAGCGTCATTTAATCCTTACTGGGAGCGGCAGGGCAAAACTTTCTGTGATCCCGACGGTTATCGGGTGGTATTGCAGCAAGGGCGCTGGCCAATGCCGACGAATAACAAAGAGAATAGCCATGTATATCATCAGCCTGACATACAACGCGCCGCTGGATGAAGTGGAAAACTTGCTGGAAAGGCATGTGACCTGGTTAAAACGGGGATATGAACAGGGGATGTTTGTGGCATCCGGGCGTAAGAACCCGCGTACCGGAGGGGTGATTCTGGCTAAGAGCGTTGGACGAGAAACGCTGGATGATTTTCTACAGCAGGACCCATTTCAGGCGGTAGCCAATTACGAGGTGATTGATTTTCAGCCGCTGACGACCATTGATGCCTTCGCGGCTCTGAGCCGTATCTGACTAAACGCGCTCCGGCTGGCGTTGCGCACGCCGGAGCCGCATTCATCACTCGCGCACCGAGCTTTGCAGATTGCTGTCTTGCGCATGGCGTTCCAGCGCCAGTTCAATCAACCGGGTGATCAGGTCGGTGTAGCCAAGGCCGCTGGCCTCCCACAGTTTCGGGTACATACTGATGTTGGTGAAACCGGGCAGGGTGTTAACCTCGTTAACGACAACCTGTTGGTCCGGCGTCAGGAACACGTCTACCCGCGCCATGCCCTGACAATCCAATGCCTGGAACACCTGCAAGGCGATGTCGCGGATACGTTGATGTACCTCGTCGTCCATCGCTGCCGGAATCGCTACGGCGGCGCCGTCTTCGTTGATGTATTTGGTGTCGTAGGAATAGAACTCGTCATGCAGCACCACTTCACCGCAGACGCTGGCTTTCGGGTAGTCGTTGCCCAGCACCGCACATTCGATTTCCCGGCCAATAATCGCCGACTCCACCAGCACTTTATGGTCGTAACTGAACGCCAGATCGACCGCCTGTTCGAATTCCGCCTGATTGCGCACCTTGCTGACGCCGACGGACGATCCCTGATTGGCGGGTTTGACGAACAACGGCAGGCCGAGTTGAGTGGTGACATGCTCATAAGGGTGGCGAGCGCGGTTGGCGCGGGTCAGCGTGATGAACGGCGCTACCTGCAATCCGGCATCGCGCAGCAGGCGTTTGGTAACGTCTTTATCCATGCTGACCGCAGAACCTAGTACGCTGCTGCCGACAAACGGAATGTTCGCCATGCGCAACAGGCCTTGCAATGAACCATCTTCGCCCAGCGTGCCGTGAACGATCGGGAAAATGACGTCAATCTGCGACAGGGCACTGGCGCTGGCCGTGTCGATCAACTGATGATGGGTTTGTCCTGGGATCAACGCCACGTTTTGACTGGAGCGGTTCAGGGCGATCAGCGCTGGGTTGTTGGCGTTGAGCAGGTAGTTGGAGGCATCGTTAACGTGCCATTCCCCTTGCTTGTCGATGCCTAACAGCACCACATCGAACCGTGTTTTATCAATCGCATCCACAATATTTTTTGCGGACTGCAGTGACACTTCGTGCTCAGAGGATTTACCACCAAAAACCACGCCAACCCGAATTTTACTCATATCACTCTTTCCGTTATGGGATCGTTTTCCGTTATAGGTTCGTTGAACTGTCTGGCGCCTGATAAGACGTCTTGATCTGTGGCTGCAAGAGTATCACTTCATGCCGCGAGGCGGGACTTTTTTCCGGTCGCCGAACCCCGCCTTTTTCGGTGGTGGCGCAGAAATTGCGCATCTTAAAGCGAGGTGTGAAAAGAGAAGGGGTTGCCTATGCGGTTTCATAGCGTTGGTAACGAGGGGCGCGGCGTGAGGAATGAAAGAGTCGGCCAGAGAATAAGAACCTGTCTGCCGGGAGGTTGCCTGACTGACATTCATCTGGCCGAAGCTGATTGATATACCACGATGTCCTTGTCACTCAGGTGACACGGTTGTTCGCGGAACATGCCGCCCAACCCGTTGATCCGCACCGGGCGATGGCTGCGTTGATTATCCGTCGCTGTTCCGGCTGCTAAAACAACCCGGCTGTTGTTCAACAGCCAGGTCCAGACTTAATACCCCTGCCGTGCTTTTCTGACTTCTTCCCCTAACTGCCATACCGCCATCGCGTAGTGCACGCTGTGGTTGTAACGGGTGATGGCGTAGAAGTTTGGCAGGCCGTACCAGAATTGGTAGTAGCTGCCCATGTCGAGGCGTAGCAGACTGGCTTCCTGATAGCCACCCAGTGACGCAGTCGGGCGCAGCCCTGCCGCTGCCAGCGTTGACAGGGAGTAACGGGTTTTAAAGCCGGTTTCCAGCGAGAAAGTCTGACCGCTGGCGGGTATGGCGACCTGCTGGTTAGGTTGCCAGCCGTTTGATTTGAAGTAGTTGGCGACGCTGCCGATGGCGTCCACCGGGTCCCACAGGTTGGGAACGCCGTCGCCGTTGAAATCCACCGCGTATTTCTTGAATGCTGACGGCATGAACTGGCCGTAGCCCATCGCGCCAGCAAACGAACCACGCAGTGACAGCGGGTCAAACCCATCTTCCCGTGCCATCAGCAAAAAGTACTCCAGCTCGCTTTGGAAGTACTCGGCGCGGCGTGGGTAAGCGAAAGACAGCGTGACCAGCGCATCCAGAATGCGGGTTTTGCCCATCACCCGGCCCCAACGGGTTTCTACCCCGATAATACCGACGATGATCTCCGGTGGTACGCCGTAAACCTGCCGGGCGCGCTCCAGTGCGTCCTGATACTGGTTCCAGAATGCGACGCCGTTTTGCAGGTTATCCGGGGTGATGAACTGCTTGCGGTAACGCAGCCAGGCGCCGTTGGGCGTGTTGGAGGGCGTGGCGGTTGACGGCGCGGGCGCCTGTTTATCCATGAGTCTTATTACCCAGTCCAGCCGCTGCGCTTGCGCCAGCACGTCGTGCAGTTGCTGGCGCTCAAAGCCGTACTGTCTCACCATTTTATCCACGAAGCGGTCCACCTCCGGGCTGTTGGCGAAATCGCCGCTGGTCAGCAGGCCGCCGGCATGAGCGGGGGATAATAAAAAGCCGCCGGACGGGGCGTTGGTGGCGGGTGTACCAATAATTTCAGCCCCGGCGGGCTCAGCGGATTTGTTGCTGCAGGCAGACAGCGCCAGCAACAGCGGGAGAACAGCAACCAGGCGACGCATCAGATATCCATATAATTCAGTCAAAAACAACGTGGCGGCCATGGTAGCGCAACGTCCATAGGGAAAAAACCGAATTGTGACGTTCTGGCGAACGATGGATTATCTGTCAGCCGGTGCGCCTGAGTATTGCAATCCTCTGATGCTGCGTTGGTAAAAAACGTTCTGGAATATTGTGATGATTGTCACGAAAATAACCGGGCGGAAAATCCGGGAGTGCGCCGTCAGCGGCAGTCATCGGGTAACCGGACAATTGGAATGACTTGAAATGACAATTGAAATAGTTGCACCCGTGCAGGGACATTACATGAACGTGATTGGAATTATCATGTCATCGGGGAAAGCCTCGGTTGACGTTGCACTGTATACACTGTTGCCGATTATGGTGGTGATGCTGGTCATCATGCGGTTTCTGGAAGTGAAAGGCGTTGTGGATGCGCTGGTGCGCTGGATGGCGCCGATTCTCAAGCCCTTCGGGCTCACCGGGATGAGCACCTTCGCGCTGATTCAGCTCAATTTCGTCAGTTTTGCCGCGCCGTTGGCAACGTTATCGATGATGGAAAAACGCGGCGTGTCTGATCGTCATATGGCGGCGACGCTGGCGATGGTGTTCGCCATGGGGCAGGGCAACGTGTTTTATCCGCTGACGCCGTTTGGCCTGCACTGGGCGGGAGCGATTGTCATCTCGATTGTCGGCGGGCTGGCCGCCGCTGCGCTGACCTATCATGTGCTGGGGCGCAATCTGTCTGTCGTAGAGAGCCAGCGCTCCGGCGAACTCTCTGCTGATGAGCCTTCCGCCAGAGGACTCATCGGCATTATTAATAGTGCTGGTGCTGATGCCATCCGGCTGGCGCTTGGGTCGGTGCCGATGCTGATTCTCTCCATGACGATTGTCGGCATACTGGAAGCCGCTGGCGCGGTGACGGCGCTTGAGCGCTTTTTCTCACCACTGCTGGCTGCTGCCCATATTTCGCCGGTTTTCGTGATGCCGACGCTGGTGAAATGCCTGGCGGGCGGTACCGCTTATTTTGGTGTGGTGTCGGACTTGATGCAGCAAGGGAAGATGACTGCCAGTCAGATCAACGCCTCCGCCGGATTACTGATTCAGACGTTTGATTTACCGGGGATAGGCATTTTTCTTGGCGTGGGTTCCCGCTTTACTCGTCTGTTTCGCTACGCTGGATTGGGCGCACTGTTCGGTATTGCGGTTAGAACAGTGCTGCATGGGATGGTGTTTTGAATCATCACAGATTGTGAGCGTAACGACATCCTCCGACGTGCGAGGCATCAACAATTACAGAGACGATCATTGAGGGCTGTCATCACATACTATCCGGTTTAGCGGTGCTGTGCCTGTTCCCGGCCTTGTTGTGGCCGGGACTGAGAAAAAGATCGAACTAAAAAAAGAAATCGTACAGAGTTTCTGGAAGAATCAGTTAAGCATAGCCGCCATTATTCTTTTACGCTTAAATCAATATCGCCAAAATATCGTTTCTTGATATGTGCAAATGTACCGTTGTTGATTATATTCTGTAGTCCCTGATTGAAAAGTTGCTTGGTTTCGGTATCGCCTTTGCGTATACCGTAGGCTGAACCGATGCTGAATAGATTGGCATCAGTGACTTCGGGACCCTTTAATTCAAAATCTTTACCTTCCGGGGTTTGTAAAAATCCGAATGTGATGGAAACCGACGGGCACAGTGCGCCGTCAAGTCTTCCGGCATACAAATCTTCATAAATCGCTTCCTGATCAGGATAGCTTTTCACATTAACTCCGGCAGGCAGCCAGTATTTGTTGGCATAGGTTTCCTGAATCGTTCCTTGTTGTACCCCTATGTTTTTCCCCCGAAGCATGTCAGCCTGCGGAAGAAACGTTGCTGTTTTTCTTGCGACGAGTCTGGTTGGTATATGAAAAACATAGTTACTGAAATCTATCGCTTCCTTTCTCTTTCGCGTTACTGCAAGCGGTGAGATGACGTCTATTTTTTTGGCGAGAAGCGCCGGAATCTGTGAGTCAAATGTGTTTACGATATAATCACACTTTGCATTTACTGATTTGCAGATAGCATCAGTTATATCGATTTCAAATCCTGCTGGATTACCATTTATGTCTCTGCTTTGAAAGGGAGAAAACGTTAAATCGACACCAATGCGAATGACTCCCTGATGGGCAAAGGCCAATGGTGAAATCGTGAAAATGATAATAATTGGCAGAATATATAATTTTCTAAACATAACCATAACACCTCTTTTTTAACCATATAAAAGTAAATATAAATATTCCGGTATTCATATCATTACCTGTGACAGTAAAATGATCTGGCGTTGCACAGGCTTGCTCTCTTAATTCCCTCTGAGCCAGGATATTACCGATTGTATTTCCAGAAAATGTGCAAGAAAGCGCTGCAAAACTACCTTCATTACGGCGAATAAGAATAATCCTAATTAAGATGCGTACTGCGGTGAAAGTAGCCCCCTTCCTTCATAAAAAGTATTTTTTCACTACACGCAGGCCATAAGAAATTGGGCAGTACAGCGACACAGAAGCGCTAAAGACCGCACAACATATAACGTTAATAGTGAAGACAAGAAAAATGTCAGGCGCTGCATCATGATTGCGTTTCACATCCCTATCCACAATTCACATTCCCTATCCGGAAAACGGGAGTTAATTTATACGTGAAATAATGAATATTAGTTATTATTTTGTTTTCAGGATGTAAATTTATGAATATTAAGATGTCGTCACTGTGAAGGCGCTTTTTGTATCCTGGGAAATAGTCAGGTAGTTGAATATGTGAGATCAAGAAATACGACGTGTCAGGACGCAAAGTGAAGATGTGAAGCCGGCGGTGATAAATTCGATAACTACCTGGTTGGCAGGGTGCCAGCGTGAGGATAGCTGTGTGTTTATGGCGTCATGACTGCCATGGTCAGATTAATCAGGCGTTCAGAGAGTGTCACTGCAACCGATTACTACTGCACGTGTTGATTCTTTATGTATATGCCCTGCCACATCATCCTGCTACGTAATGCAGCAGGGCATTCTTACTGGCTGAAAGTGGCGTTACTCGAAACAAACGTGTGGATTATCTGCCAGCGAGACAAACGTTTTGCTGTTTTTATCCAGCGTACGAATCACACCGCTTTCAATATCGTATACCCAGCCGTGCAGTCGCAGCGCATTATTGCGTAGCCCGACAGCGACGGAAGGATGTGTTTTGATATTGTTCAGTTGCGCAATGACGTTCTCTTCCACCATCGCATTGACTTTATCGGTTTCGTTATCCCAGCTTTTCTTCTCCACGACTGCTTTAGCGGCATCAGCGTAACGTAGCCAGTGCGCCACGGCAGGCATCGGGTCGAGGCACTGGCATGAGGCGATGGCCTTCATCGCGCCACAGTTGGAATGACCGCAGATCACAATATCAGTCACGCCCAGCGCAACCACCGCATATTCAATAGTGGCGGAGACGCCGCCAGGCTCCGGGCCGAAAGAAGGCACAATGTTGCCGGCATTGCGGATAACAAAGAGCTGCCCCGGTTCCTGTTGGGTAACCAGCTCTGGCACCAGACGGCTGTCTGAACAGGAAATAAACAGCGCTTTAGGATTCTGGCTGGCCGCCAGACTGCGAAATAGCTCCTTACGTTGAGGAAATATTTCTTTTTGAAAACTGAGGAACCCCTCAATGATATGTTGCATAGCACGTTCTCTTTTTAGCAGTTATCACTACATGGTATCCCCGTCACGCTTCAGTTGCAGGTGATGTTGACGGTGTTATCTGACCTGTTTCATGGCCCTTTGGGATGGGGCCTTGCCCTTAACTTAATGGTTATACGTTGATGGTTATACGACAGCTAAACGCAATCCCAATTCTTCCGGGTATGGATCAAAATAGTTTTGCGTCAACAGATAGTCATCGGGGTGTTCGGCTAAATAGTGTTTCAGCAGCGTGAGCGGTGCGAGAATGGGCAGACGTCCAGCCCGATAATTGATAATGACTTTTCGCAGTTCCGCGCGCTGGCGATCATTGAGCTGGTTACGAAAATAACCTTGAATGTGCATCAGCACATTGGTGTGGTTTTTACGCGAGGCTGGTTGTCTTAGAATCGCCATCAGTTTTTCGCGGTAAGCAATGAAAAAGGCATCCAGATCGTTCCATTCGTGGAGGCGGGCAACAAAAGGGCCGATCTCGCGGTAGCCTGCCTGATGGTGTGCCAGTAGCTGAAGTTTATATCGGCTGTGAAACGCCAGCAGACCGTGGCGGGTTAGCCCGTCGGCGCGTAGCGCGTTAAGCTCATGCAGCGCAAACAGGCGCTCTATAAAATTCTCGCGTAACACCGGGTCGTGCAGGCGTCCATCTTCCTCGACCGGAAGCCAGGGGTATGCTTTCAACAGCGCAGCGGTGAAAAGACCAGTACCTTCTTTACTGCCACGATTACCTTGCTCATCGTACAGGCGTACCCGTTCCATGCCGCAACTGGGCGATTTTGCGCAAACGATGAACCCGGTCAGCTCGCCGACCGTGGGCAGATAATGTGCGGCAAAGTCTTCCATTTTTTCGGTAACATCTTGCTGCGGCGCATGGCTAAAACGCATACGGATATCACCGCAGGCGGTCTGGATAAGACGAAGTGCTGGACGGGGAACCGGCAGGCCGATAGCCATTTCCGGACAGACGGGCCTGAACGTTACCCATTGCGCCAGTTCATCCATCACGAAACGCATACGTTTATGCCCACCGTCAAACCGAACCGTTGAGCCGGTCAGACATCCGCTAATGCCGAGTACAGGTTTACTGTTCATGGCGTTGCTCCTTTACTAAAAAACAGCGTGACATAGCCTGCAGTAATGCCGAATTTTTTCATTTCAGTCTTATTAAACAGGTGGATGCCGTCTTGCAGGAACATCCAGTCATCGAAGTCGAGTAGCCAGGTTGTGCCGTCCACCTTCACGTTCATGCTGTACTGCCAGTGAAACGCGTTGCCCGCCGCCTGGCCGCGTGCGATGCCTTCAATATCTTCTGCGGTTCCTTCATAGTTATCGCTGCTGATACGGCGGATATGCCAGATGCGCCGCTGCTGTTCGCCATCGTCGTAGACAAACCGTTCGTTAAGCGTCAGCGTGTCGCCCTCGACATCACCGTGCATAACAACGTGAAAGCGGCGCAGTTGTTGACCACAGTGTGCCTGCACCATCCCCCAGGCTTCCGTCTGGCCCTGAAAATAGCGGAAGATATCGAATAGCGGCTGTCGGTCACGGTAATCGTGAATGTCAGTGCGACAGCCTGCCAGCAGCATCAACACCGTCAGGCTGAGGATCAGAAATCGTATCATCTTTCACCACCAGGCAATTGCTGCCGTAATTTGGGACATTGAGTGTGCGGAATCAGCCAGATGATCAGAAAGCTTTCGCTAAAGATGATCGATGGCACGTCACCGTTCACACGCGCTCTGCGGTAAATTGCACCACGCTGATGGTTCGTGCGTTAAACCCGGCTTCGCAGTAGCCAAGGTAGTACAGCCACATGCGGCGAAAACGTGTGTCGAATCCGAGTCGTTCGATGTCCGGCCAGGTATTAAGGAAACGTTGCCGCCAGTGCGCCAGCGTTTGGGCATAGTGCGGTCCCATATCGAATAAGTTGCGCAACACAAAATCAGTATGGCGTGTCATCAGCTCGCTTATCGCCGTGACGCTGGGCAAAAAACCACCGGGAAAGATGTAACGCTGAATAAAATCCACGCTTTTGCTGTAGTCGCGGTAGCGCTGATCCTGAATAGTGATCGCCTGAATAGCCATTTTCCCGCCCGGACGCAGGCGTGCCTGACAGGTCTGGAAAAATTGTGGTAGAAAGGCTTTTCCGACGGCTTCGATCATTTCCACCGACACCAGTTTGTCGAACTGACCGGTGAGATCGCGGTAGTCGCATAGCAGCACCGTTACCCGGTCCTGCAAACCTGCACGGGCAATACGCGCCACCGCATAGTGATACTGCTCGCGGGAAAGGGTGGTGGTCGTTACCCGACAGCCGTAATGGCGGGCGGCAAACTCCGCCAGCGCTCCCCAGCCGGTGCCGATTTCAAGCAGGTGATCGTCAGGCGTCAACGACAGCTCTTCACACAACCGCCGCATTTTTGCCTGCTGCGCACTGGCGAGATCCGGCGTAGCTGGGGTAAATAGCGCGCTGGAATAGAGCAAGTCATCGTCAAGAAAGTGTTGGTAAAACTGATTACCCAGATCGTAATGCGCGGCAATGTTTTCGCGTGCCTGCTGCCGATGATTGCGGTGTGTCCAGTGCCATATTCGCTGGAATGGTTGACCCAGCAGGCGAAAGCCATTTTCCAGTCGGCTCAGTACGCTGGCATTGACCGCTATGATTTGCAGTAATGCGGTGAGCTGGTCTGTCTCCCATTCGCCGTCCATCCAGGATTCCGCTGCTGCGATGCTGCCGCCGGTCAGGAGACGCCAATAAACGCCGGGGGAAAGGAGACTGACTTCGGCGCACAGGGAAGACGCGGGGTCACCAAAATGGACGGTTTGGCTGCCTTCGCGTACTGTCAGCGACCCGTGTTGTAAACCCGCCAGCAAACGGAACAGCAGCCAGCGGGCAAAGCGAACCGTACGCGGAACATCAGACTCAAGCGCAAAAGCGGGGTCGGTCATAAGCGTTCACTCCTGCTGACAGGATGGTTATAAATCGGCACCCGTTTTAGCCACAGCAGCAGCGCCTGCCAGTAAATGGCAACAACAGTCTTCAGGGTCATCAACGGAATGCTGAGCTGCATGTGGCGAAGGTGCAGACGCGTAAGCGGTTTACGTACCAGCATCAGCGTTGCGTCGAACACTTTTTCATCCTGATGGTTTTCGATATGCAGATGTAACGTTTTGTCGGGGCAGTTAAACCGCCAGTGGTAGACCATATCCATCGGGTTGAAGGGAGAGACGTGGAATGCTTTATCGACAGGGGTGGTTTCCTGCGCGTTGACCGCGTAATAGTGACGTTCGTTCCACGGCGTATTACGCACCTCGGCAAGGATCCAGCGCAGGGTTTCCTGCGCGTCAAAGCAATAGTAAAAATTCACCGGGTTAAAATGAAAGCCCAGATAGCGCAGTTGAGTTAACAGCATGATCTTGCCATCAGGGCGTTCACCGGTCAGCGCCGCCAGCTTGCCAAGCACGTTTTCTTTCAGCGGCGTACCCAGCGGGTAGTCGCTATCGTAAAACGCGACGGCGGCAAACTGATTACGGCGGATACCCACCGATGGCAGGCTATCCAGTTCATCCAAATCCAGATACGCCATAAATACGTTATAGCGAAATTGATGCGTCCGCGGTTGCCAGCGACGGTGGCGTAATACGCCACGATATAGACAGTTAATCATTAATGTTCTCCTTGTCGGCGATTCCCCTGACCACATCCAGTGCGCTGCGTACTCCGTCTTCGTGAAAACCGTTGTACCAGTAAGCTCCACAAAACCAGCTATGCCGTTGACCGTTAATCTCTGCGCGTCGTGACTGCGCGCGCCAGCTTTTCGGGTTAAACACGGGGTGCTCGTAGACAAAGCGCTTCCAGACATAGCGTTCATCAATCGGTGAATCGGGATTGAGGGTGACGCAGAACAACGGACTTGCTTGTGGCAATCCTTGCAAAATATTCATGTTGTAGGTGACGCAGGCACTGGCCTGCTCGTCGTGAGGCAGGCGATAGTTCCAACTGGCCCAGGCGGCTGACCGCACCGGCAGCCAGCGCTTATCGCCGTGCAGTACGACCTCGTTACGCTGCCAGCCGATATCACCCAGAATCTCCGTCTCTTCCCGGCTGGGTTGAGCCAGCAGCGTAAGCGCTTGCGTGGAGTGACAGGCGAAAATCACCTGATCGACCATGAAGGTTGTGTCCGCCAGACAGATCTCTACCCCCTGATCATGGCGTACCACGTTCTTCACGGGGGTATTGACGTGAAGCGTGAAACGATTTTCCAACTGAGCGAGCAGGGAGCGTACATATTCCCGTGAGCCGCCGGGCACCACGTACCACTGCGGGCGTTGCGTGATATCCAGCAGGCCGTGGTTGTCAAAAAAGCGTAAAAACAGGGCAAGCGGGAAGCGGCGCATCTCCTGTAATGACGATGACCATATCGCCGCTCCCATGGGCAAAATATAGTGACGGGCAAAAAACGCATTAAAGCGATGGCGAGAAAGAAAGGTTTGCAGTGTGTCGTGGTCGCCAACCGACTGTGTAACGGCCTGTTTCGCCAGATGATTAAAGCGGACGATCTCTTTTAGTAGCCCCCAAAACCGGGGGTTAACCAGATTCCTGCGTTGCGCAAAGAGTGAACTGATCGAATGGCCGTTATATTCAAGACCGTTTGCCGGATTATGCACCGAAAAACTCATCTCCGTTTTCTGCCCGCTGATGCCCAGTTCGCTCAGTAGCCCCATAAATCGCGGATAGGTGCGATCATTATAAACAATGAACCCGGTATCAATGGCATAGGTGCCGGAAGGGGTGGCGACATCTACGGTGGCGGTATGCCCACCCGGCGTAGGGCCTGCTTCCAGCATGATCACTTCATGGTGCCCGGCCAGCCGCCACGCGCAGGTTAGCCCGGCGATGCCACTGCCGATGATAGCGATTTTCATGGCCTCACCATCCTGCGCAGTAGCGCACGTTGAGCGATTCCGGGGAGCCACGACAGCAGGCGCAGCAGTGCGCCAAAACCGGTCGGAAAGGCGATATGCGTTTTTCCTTGCCTGATGCCGCGCCGTATCGCTTTCACTGCCTGTTCGACGGCGATGATACCCGGCATCGAAAAATCGTTTTTACGGGTAAGTGGGGTATCGACAAAGCCTGGTGAAACCACGGTCACGGCGATACCTTTTGGCTCCCAGTCCAGTCGCAGGCTGTCTGCAAACCAGCTCAGCGCGGCTTTTGATGCGCCATACGCTTCCGCACGCGGGAAGGGCAGCCAGTGAGCCATTGAGCTAACCAGCACCACACGGCTGCCGGGCGTGAGCTGCGCCTGTAATGCCGCAAGGCAATTAATGGGACCGATAACATTCGCGTTCATGACACGCGACACCAGTTCCGGGTCGATAACGCCGTGATCGAGATATTCACAGCTTCCGGCGCAGAGTACGGCCAGGTCGATGCGACAGTCGGCCAGTGCTGCGCGGCAAGCCTGACTGTCGGTGGTGTCAAACTGGCGAATGGAGATATGTGGGTTGAACTGACGCAAGGCCTCAAGGCGGGCGGCATTTCTGCCGCAGGCAATAACGTGGTGGCCATCCTCCGCCCAGGATTTTGCCAGCGCTGCGCCAATTCCTGAACTTGCGCCGGTGATAAGGATCGTCATCATGCAGATACCCTTCTCTTGACGCCGCGAACGGCCCATCCCAATAGAGGAAGGTGTTCATAAATCATCTCGCCGACATCGTAGTAATCACGCTGGTGCGTGATGCGAGTCTGCTGCACGTCAACGATGGAGCATCCTGACAGCGACAGCGCTTTGCCGCCTGATATACCGGGGTGTGACCAATGCATAGTCCAGTTCGCTGCAAAACGATCATGTTCGCAAATCGGGATATCGATGGTGAAACGACACTGTTTTGTGTTTTCCAGCAAATGTGAAAAATAGTCCTGTATCGCGGGTAGGCCCTGGTGTTGACCGAACGGATCGATAAGTATGGCTGACGGGTGATAGAGCGCAGACAACAGCCCCAGCGGCTGAGTATCCAACTCAGTGTAAAAGCCAACGAAGTTGTCAAATACGGATCGCATTGTGCTCATAGGCGTTAACCTTTCGTCGAACCATCAGTATTAAAACAGTATAATCAAAACTTACACAAACTTGTTTTTTTGTCTAAGTTTTTTTGGTGATTTTGTATGGCTTCTTAAGATTATAAGATTGTTGTGGTTTTTTGGGAGGGTGGTGGCCGGGAAAGTGCCGCGATGCGATTTGTTTTCCAGTAGGCGGAATCATCTTCTGCTCGAACCGTTAATTTTCCTTTTTAGTTGCCAGCCGCTATTGAAACTCCAGGAACATTGCCTGCGCGAACATAACGATGGACGATGTGGAGCATATTAATTCGGTGTGTTTGTCCTGTTTGTTTAACGGCATTTAATAGCGTTCTTAGTATAGAAATAGGTCATCAATATTAAATTTATCTATATTATTTAATCCCCATGGTGATAATTTCATTTGAAATAAAAGCGTAATCTTTTATTGAGAAGAATCTTATGTAAATAAAGTTAATTAACTGTAGATTTAATTAAGAAAACTCTGAGTAGATGTCTTATAAACGTGGGTGTCTTACTTTTAATATTGGGGGGGGGTAAGCATCCCAAGAGCGGTAGCATGGTTAAATGTCATGGTTAAATGTAGGGTTTACCAGAGTGATGTGATAATTCATGAATAAAATTCAGTATGAAAAGGAGTTGTCTATTTATGAGTTTAATTTTAATTTTTTTCTATGAATAATATTAATTTTACACGTAAGAACGTAATAAGGGGAGTCTCATGGTTGGGCTTGCTGGTCTGCATCGTCTGGCTCATTGGACAACAAATCGGGCAACAACAAGAAGCGAGGTCTGTATCGGGGGAAATATTTTATATTAGTCACGACTTTTATACTGCTCAACAAAAAGAGTCCGTGACAGAAAGACATCTTTTTGGCGAGTCACATGCTGTCGAATCGGATGACGCTATTCTTTTTAGAGTGTATGACCATCCTTTATCGGAATATATAATACAAAACGCACCGGAATCTGATTCACCGCTTAAGCTTACCGGTATTATTTATTCGCTTGACGCCAATGCTGCGATGATAACGGTTGAAAGTGATAATATGCAGCGGGATTATCGCACAGGAGAGAGTGTATCACCCGGTAATGAAAAAATTCTTCTTGTTTTGCCAGATAAAGTTATTGTCGATAGTAACGGATATTATCGGTCACTTCATTTTAAAAGTGGTTAAACTCAAGGTATAAGAATGAACAACGTTTTGAGACTAAACGTATTTGTTTTTATTTTTATGGTGTCGAATAGTGTTTGTGCTGAAAAAGAAACGACGACAGATGATGTTCATGCTTTGGCTACCACTCAATCTGAGAATACATCAAAAAAATATTCAGCGTCATTTCGTGAAGTAGACATAAAAGAGTTTGTTGCCACTGCGGCAAAAATTTTAAAGAAGAACATTATTATTGACCCGTCCATTACGGGGCAGATTTCAGTACGTAGTTATGAAGACCTGGATGAAAATCAATACCTCGTTTTTTTTATGAACGTGATGGAAGCTTATGGCTACAGCGTGGTTTCAGTTGACAACCATACCCTGAATATCGTCCCTCAGGCGCAATCGTTGCGGGCGGCCTGGGCTGAAGGTAATAAAGGGCGGGGAAAAAATATTGTAGTGCGCCTGGCAAAAATGGACACGCTGTCTGGCGCTGAACTGGAACCCATCCTGAGTGCTATTGCGGAAAGCAGCGCAGTGAAACTGAAATATTACTCGCCAGGAAACTTGTTTATTTTCACTGGCCGCGAGGATGTCGTTGAACGACTGGTGGGCATTGTTAATCAGGTTGACAATGCCAGGAAAGATAACAGTCCGGCGGTATTTAGCCTGAGTCAGGCAAAAGCATCGGATGTTGCTAAATCCTTGCAGAATACCTTCAGAAACCTCAACCCGGAAGATAAGGATGCGCCTTTAATTTATGGCAACGATGCGACCAGGACTATTGTGGTAAAAGGTGGCGCGCAAGTTAAGGCGGAGATCGGTCGTTTAATTTCAGCCATGGATGTGCCAGGTCAGCAATCCCAGGTGTTTTTTTTAAAGTATGCTGATGCGGTGCAAATGGCGAAGCTGTTTAACAATAATCAGTCGGGAAGTTCTGAGGCTGGCGCTTTTTCGGGTAGTTCGATGGCGATGGAAGCGCTGCTGGCGCAACAATCACAACAGTTGCAGGGCGGCATGACTCCTGCTGGGCAGTCCACCAATCTGGACAGTCAGGCTACCGGCGGCTCTTTATCTGGATCTGGCGGTACGGATTTTTCGACCGACCCCAGCAGTATGTTCGGCAGCAGTATGTCCGGTGACGGCGATACGCTGCTAAAGCAAATCCACGTCCATGCTGATCGTGATAACAATGCCCTGGTCGTCAGTGCACCGCCTGCCGCAATGAAGCAGGTGTCATCCATTATACGGCAGCTTGATGTCCGGCATGAGCAGGTACTGGTTGAAGCGATTGTCGTGGAAGTGCAGAAAGCAGAAGGACTGAATCTCGGTATCTCCTGGGGAAATAAAAACTACGGTGGCAGCAACTTCAATGGCGTTAATGTCGGCAAGGGATTCACGCAGGATAATCCATTGGTGAATGCGTTAAAAAATGGCGAGGGATTAGTGGCCGGTTTTTATCACGGCAATTGGGGGACGCTGTTTAATTCGCTTGAAAGTAACCGAGGAAATAATATTCTCGCCACTCCCAGCGTGGTTACTCTGGATAATCACCGGGCGGAATTTAACGTCGGTCAGGATGTGCCTATTTTAACCGGTTCGAGAACGACCAATAACGATAATATTTTTAATACCGTTCAGCGACGCACTATTGGGATTAAATTCAGTATCGTGCCGCGCATAAATCAGAGTGGAACTATCCTGTTGAATATATCCCAGGAAATTTCCAGTTTGTCTGATACCCGACAGGTGAATAATAATCTCGGTTCGGTGTTTAATATTCGGACGGTGAATAACGTCGTGCAGGTTCAGGATGGCGAAACCGTCGTCATTGGCGGATTACTGGATGATGAAAAGAAAGAGACCGTTGATAAAGTTCCCCTGTTAGGCGATATCCCTTTTCTGGGAAATTTATTCAAGTATACCTCTCGTAATAATGATAAACGCAATCTGATGTTATTTATCCGTCCACGTATTATTCGTAGCGACAGTGCTGATACGGTGCAGATGAGGCGAGGCGCATCTTCCCCTGTGGCTGATGAAACCGCGCAGGATGCATCACACACGAGGGAAAGCCCACATGCTGATGTTAACGCCATTCTGAACGGTATCCATAAATTTACGGTGAGCTTGCGCTGATGCATCCGAAATTCTCCAGTCTGGAATGGGCGAAAAGCCAGGGCATTTTAATTGAGAAGCAGGATGATGCCTGGCGAATTTATTACCGCAACGATGCGCATCCGCAAGCGATTATGAGTGCGTTGCGCCATTGTCCATCGGGCGCATTGCTCAACGCCATTGATGGGGAAACGTTTGCTGAACGCATCGTCAGCACGTTTCAGAATAGTGATCAGCGGGCGAGTGAGGTAATGGCGGGGCTGAGCGAGGATCTGGATATGTATCAGTTAGCCGACACATTGCCTGTGCATGAAGAGATTCTCAATAATGACGATAATCCGCCAATCATTAAGCTGATTAACGCCATTCTTGCGCAGGCGCTGAAAGAGCGCGCCTCTGATGTTCATATTGAAACCTTTGAGCAGCGGGTCGCCATTCGTTTTCGCCTCAATGGCGTATTACACAAAAAACTTGAGCCTGAGCGGCGTCTCTCTTCGCTGCTGGTGTCGCGCTTAAAAGTGATGTCCCGGCTGGATATTGCAGAAAAGCGCAAACCGCAGGATGGGCGTATGAGTTTACGCATATTGGGTCGTGCCGTGGATGTCAGGGTGTCGGTATTACCTTCCAGTTATGGCGAAAGGATTGTGCTGCGTTTGCTGGATAAAAATGCCGTCAAACTGGATTTACGTCAGCTCGGTATGCCTGATGCGGTGAGAAAAAAGGTGGTGTCGTTAGTGAGCCGGCCAAATGGCATCATTCTGGTCACAGGGCCGACGGGGTCCGGTAAAAGCTCAACGCTGTATGCGATGATCAACGAACTCGATCAAGAAAAGCTCAATATCATGACTATCGAAGATCCGGTTGAATATGACATCGCCAATATCTCGCAGACTCAGGTTAACAGCAAAATTGGTATGACGTTCGCCAAAGGGTTGCGGGCTATTTTGCGCCAGGACCCTGATGTGATTTTAATCGGTGAAATTCGAGATCAGGAAACGGCGCAGATAGCGGTACAGGCATCGATGACGGGTCATCTGGTGTTGTCTACCTTGCATACCAACACGGCTCTCAGCGCACTGACCCGGTTGCAGGATATGGGCATCGAGCCTTTTATGCTGGCCAGCGCGCTGAACGCTGTCATGGCACAGCGGCTGGTGAGATGCTTGTGTCCCCATTGTCGCCAACCCGTGCCGATTACGACCGCAGAATGCCAGATGCTCAACGTGCCCTGGCAGGAAGGCATGATGGGATATCGACCACAAGGTTGCCCGGCCTGTTTTAATACCGGCTATATCGGGCGTACGTTGGTTCAGGCGCTGGTGGTGATTAATGAACCGATGCGCGAGGGGATCTATCAGCAAAAAAATGAGAATGAGCTGGCGGCGCTGGCTGGAAGCGCGGCGTCACTCAGCCTGGACGGAATGAATAAAGTTCTGGCCGGTTTAACCTCTATTGATGAAGTCATCCGAGTGACTGGTGAGCTTTATGACGATGCGTAATTTTCGCTATACCGCGGTCAATAATGAGGGGGTGCTGGTCACCGGCAGCCGTCGCGCCTTTTCGCCTGAGTCGTTGCGGGAGCATTTATTTGCCCGGCAGTTGGTGATGGTTAGTTGTCGCGCCAACCTGCTGCAACAGTGGTTGCTTTTCCTTAGGCGTCACGACAGGTTATCCACCCTCGATCAGGCGTTATTAACCCGCCAGCTTGCTTCTTTGCTTGAAGCGGGCATTCCGCTTGAGGAAGCGTTAACCACGTTGGCAAGTCAGGCGGAGAAGCAAGCCGTGAGCGCGGTGCTGAACGCGGTGCGGGAGCAATTGATAGCCGGGGTGAGTTTTGCGCAGGCGCTGCAAACCCTGCCGCATAGTTTTGACCGCTTATACTGCGCGATGGTTGCCGCCGGAGAAGCGACCGGCTGTTTAGCACTGGTGCTGACCAGACTGGCGGATTATCTCGATCAGCGTCAGAAAACCAAAAATACCTTAATTCAGGCGCTGCTTTATCCTGCGCTGCTTGCCGTCATGAGCATCATTGTGGTGTCGGTGCTGCTCACCTCTGTGGTGCCGCAAGTCGTGATGCAGCTTCAGCAAATGCATACCCCGCTGCCGCTGACCACGCGAACGCTATTAGCCATAAGCGATTGGCTAAATCGCTATGGCTGGACACTGCCGGTAGCGCTACTGGCGCTGGTTGTCGGCCTGCGCCAGATAGTCCGCGCGCCGGCGCGCCGGCTGTGGCTGGATCGTCATTTGCTTCGCTTATACGCTATCGGCCCACTATTAAGGGACATCAGCAGCGCACGCTATATCCGCACCATGGAGATATTAATCGCCAGCGCAATCCCGTTGCTGGAGTCGATGAGCGTGGCCGAAAATGTGATTAACAACAGTTTTGCACGCTTTCAACTTGCCGTAGCCAGCCAACAGGTGAATGAAGGTAAATCACTGACCGAATCGCTCAGCAATAACGACATCTTTTCCGGGATGGCAAAACATATGATCGCTTCCGGTGAACGGAGCGGCAGGCTGGAACAGATGCTGAAATATATCGCCGATATACAGGAAGAAAGTCTTAAACGGCGGGTTAGTCTGGTATTACTGCTGAGCGAGAATGGTTTATTAATTATTATTTCCAGCCTGGTTCTTTTTATTGTTATGTCAATCCTCCAGCCAATTATGCAACTCGGTAATACCATTTAACCCCTGAGAGTAAATAATTATGTTATATCGGCGCATTAAACGCGTTCAGCAAGGCTTTACCTTGTTAGAAGTCATGGTTGTTATTGTCATTATTGGACTGATGGCTACGTTGGTGCTTCCCAATATTATGGGAAGTAAGCAGCGGGCCAATATTCAAAAAGCCAAAGCGGATATCAGTGCGATTGAAAACGCATTAGAGATGTATCACCTCGACCATAATCGTTTCCCGGAACAAAGCGAGGGATTATCCGCGTTGACGGAAGGAGCAGGAAAAGAGAACAGCGAAAACCTGAGTAGCAGCTATATCCGTGATCTTCCCAAAGACCCCTGGGGGCACGACTACTATTATGCTAATCCAGGTCGCCATAAAGATGTTGATGTTTACTCTTCAGGGCCGGATGAAAAAGTCGGGACCAAGGATGATATCGGAAACTGGACTAAATAGTCGCGGTTTTAAGATAAAACACGAGAGGCGCCTGATGACTAATAATAAAAAAGCCAGTGGAATAGTGCTGCTGGAGGTGTTGATTGCCGTTTTTATGCTGGCTCTGTGTTGCAGCGCTATTTTCCGTTCTGTTTCTCAGGAAATGGCGATGACGGCGCATACCCGTGAATCGATTATCGCGGGTTGGGTTGCGGATAATATTCTGGTTCTTGCTCATCTGACTGCGTTGCCTGGCAGCGACGAGTCGATGTCTGGCAGCAGCGTCATGGGTAATCAACGCTGGGGCTGGGAACTGGGCTATGCACCGGAGGAGGAGTCGTCAGACCTGAAGCTCTTACAGATCAGGGTATTTAACGACACGCAGCCGCAGCCGTTAATCCAACTGAATATTACGCCGCCATGAAGCGAACCCAGCAAGGATTTACACTTCTTGAGGTGTTGCTGTCAGTTGCCATTGCCTCGGCATTGCTGATGAGTGCCTTCTTCATACTGCGAGGGCTGAATAGCGGTAGCCTGCGTTTGCGCCTTCAGCAGCGGAATATCACGATGCTATTGACGGGCGTGCAGCAGATGCATCAGGACCTCGCTAACCTGGTCCCGGTCAAGCGTGCGGGTGGGAGTGTACTGCTGTTTAGCGAGCCGCTGGATGGCAGTAAGTTAAGTACGCTGACGTTCAGCAGTCGTCCGCTATCTCAACGGGCATCGACGATGCAGGTTGCGTGGCGTCTGCAAAACGGCGTGATTTACCGACAAACGTCGTTCTCCCCTGGTTGGCAGGTCATCCTGACCGGAGTGCAGGGGTGGAGCATGCGCTTTTACCAGCAGGACGGTTGGCAAAACACAACCGGTTGGCAACCTTTGCCCCCCAACGCCATTGAGCTTACGGTGACCCTCAGGGATCTGGGAACCTATCAGCGCCTGATTTTGCTAAGAGGCCGACCATGACACGTGCTGACGACCAAAAAGGCGTCATCCTGCTGATAGTGATGCTGGTAGTGTTTATCGGTATGCTTCTGCTGGCGGGGGGGATGCGGAACAGTCTGCTGCTGTATCATTCGCTGCGTCATCATCGTCAACAGATTAATCAGCGTTGGGTGCTGCTGAGTGCCGAATCGATAGTAGCGCAACGCCTGCGCACGCAGTTGGTTTTGCATCACAGTCAGCTTGCTACCGGCGCCTTCGCTGCTACCGGCACGGTGCAAGATAGTAACGGCCAGGCGATAAGCTATCAGGTCAAAGATTTATCGGGCTGTTTTAATCTCAACTGGTTACTGATTGAGACGAAAAAGACTGACGGCGCCGGCGTTGGTCAAAATGATGTCATGGGTAAAAATGACAGTGTTGTTAAAAATAACGATGGTGGTAAAAATGATGACGGTGTTGGTAAAAATGTAGCCCGTGACTGGATCAATGCCGTGTTAGCAAAGCAGGGTTTCTCGCCCCTCCCATTACCGGGGGTGTTGAGAGCCATGCTGAATGGCGCAGAGTTTACCGATGCCAGCCAGTTGAGTTTGCTGCCGCTGTCGGAAGCTGAAAGGGATTTCCTGCAGCGGATCAGCTGCGTATGGCCGATTTTTTCACTGTCGCAAACGTCTGATGTATTTAAAATTAACATCAATGCGATAACCCACGAAACGCTGCCGCTGTTGGCAGAAGTACTGCATATTTCCGATAAAAAGGTGGCACTGGAGCCTTTATTGCTGAGCCGACCTGCAACCGGCTGGCATGATGCCAAGGCGTTGCCACCGGCCTTAGCGGACCTCACGCACAATAATCGCTACCTTAATTTCGGCAGCCATCATTACCTCTTGACCCTGAACTTCTCCCAGGGCGGCCAACACTTCAGCCTTGTGACGTTGCTCTATTTTTATCGAGGACAAGCGTTGGTGTATCGCCGTAACTATTTTATTGATTCTGGTGAGCGTGATGTTCTTTAAACAAAAGAAAACGGCACTGCTGTCTATCCTGTTGCCGGTCTCTCCTCATGGGCGGGTGCGGTGGTGGTGGCGTTCAGCCGACGGTAGTGAGCGGATTCATCAGGGAGAAGCCAGCAGCCTGGCGGCGTTAACCTTGCCTGATGTTGCCCGGCGCGAGGATGACGTCATTTTATGGATACCCGCCGAGCTGGGCGTGCTGGAAACGGTGAGCGTCACGGGAAAAACCGTGTTATCGGCCACACAACTGGCATTGCTGATTGAAGATAAGCTGGGCCAGCCCGCCGCTGATTTTCACTGGTGGCTGCTTGACCGCGACAGCCGGTTGATATTCGGCTGCCCGTGTGCGTGGCTATCGGCGGTACTGGGTGAGGTGAACGCGGCAGGACTCAACGTGAAGCAGATGCTGCCAGAATGGCTGAGCTTACCTGAGGCGCCCGTGGTCTTAGCCTGGGCAGAGTCGCGCTGGCTGCTTCGTTTTAGCCAGGGAGCCGGATACTGGTTACCCGCCGCCTCAGTTCAGGATTTGCTGCACCATGTTGTGGCAACAGAATTGGTGTCGCTTTATGGTCCGTCGCCGGTGGAAGCCGCGCGTTGGGCAGCGCAATCTCCGGCCCTGCAGGACGCGCAGCGCCTTGCATCATGTGGGCCTGTCGGCGTCAATTTGTTACGTGGCCTGCCTGCTTCGCTGCCTATGACGCACGCACGTCCCCTATACCGCTATATTGGGACTGTCAGCCTGGGGCTGGTGGCTACCGTGATGATTGTGCTGGTGGGGTGCCTGGGAAGGCTGGGTTATCAAATACATCAGGATACGGCATTTTTGCAGGCGTTTTATGCTCGTCAGCCCAGCGACGACACCCGTGCGGATCTGCCCGTGCTGGAGCGCTTGATCAGGGATCGGCAGCAGCAACTTGCGGTGAGCGGGGAGATGAGTGGCGGGAGTAACTTCTTTGATCAGTTGGCTGATTATTTAACCCTGAGTCAGCGATTTACTACCCCGGCAATTTCCCACCTGCGGTTCGATGCATCGCAGCGTCAACTGGCGCTTGACGTTCTCCTGCCGCAAGACGAGGCCAGTAAGCTTATTCATACTGTCCCAGCCACCGTTAGCGTGGCTGTCCGTGAGACTCAGGCAGAAAAAACCCACATTACCCTGATGATAAGGAAGCCCCAGTGAGTGCTGTTTTGCGAACGTGGTGCACGCTCAGCCAGGTTCAGCGGCGTTGGCTGGCTGGAATGGGTGTCAGCGTTATTTTACTCTTCGCGTTATTCGTGCACCTGCGTGAAAAATCCGCTCAGTTGCATCAGGCCAGCGTTTGGGCTGCACAGCAGCAGGATTTCACCGTCTGGCTGGCAGCCCGGCCTGACAAAAAAATGCTGGCGTTGCCGCTGCCGGAGGTTCTCCAGCGGTCTGCCCCGCCAGCCACTCTCGCTTTTTCATTTCAAAACCATCAGCGTGAGGCTGTGCTTGCGTCTCCTGCCGTGGTCCATTTCAACGAGTTGTTTCTCTGGCTCAGTGCGCTTCAGCAACAGTATGGCATCAGAGTGGTTCTGCTTGATGCCGTGCCAGCGGGGGAACCTGGCGACATTCGCCTGATGCATTTGGGGTTACATTCCTCAGATCCGATTGAAGCAGAGAAAGAATAGAGTGCAAAATAGTGAATAACGTTTTATTGCTACTGAGTGTTAGGGGTTAAATAACTGGTGTGGCGCTCTTCGAATATACCAAAAAATACAGAGTTGCTTCCATGCTGCCTATAATGCTTGTCAGTTTTTTAATTGACTGCATTATTTATTTCTACCGTTTATCTCCCTCTCCCTGGTATTTTTATATCAATTTCATTGCAGTCATTCATGCACAACCAATCTGTTTGCCAATGGCGATAGCAGTTTTGGCTGAAGGACTGTATATGACTGACAGTAAATTCTGTTGTTTATTCTGCAAACTTTAGCCAGGGCGGGGACTCATACTTTGTGTAGCATTGATAGCAACATTCTCATCATTTGCAATCGCCTGTACTGCATTGGCAAGATCCCACGCTGCCTGCTTGGTTTCCAGGACTGCTTTTTTAGCCTCTAGAGTCGCACGGTATACCTGTTCGGCCAGGTCCTGGCAATCCCTGGTCGTCTGACCGTAATCGCCGCACAGATGCTTGTAGTTTTCAGCATAGTCATTAGCAGCCCGTGCCTTATTTGCCGCGATATCAATTTTATTCCCCAGCGCGTCTTGCAGTATGGCTATTACCTCTGCATCATGAAAAACACGATTTTTTTGTGTGGTGCTGAGCCTTTTGACATTATTTTGAGCTTCGTTGAAATATAACTCTATAAAGGCATTAGTCACCCAGCGGCAGGTTGTTGTCGTACCCGTAACGGCACCCGCTCTGGTGGCGGCCATTACAACATTCGCCGCACTGACTGGGTCGGTTGGAGGGTTCCATAATCTGAAGAGGGACGCAGCCGTTGCACCACAGATGGTTGCCATCGCATTTGCGCCATCAATTGCGGTTATCGTGTGGTCGCCTCTGGCGACATAACTCAGCACCGAATTTAATGTTCCCCAGCCAGCCCATGCCCCCCCGGCAGCTGCTCCGTATATGAGTGCTTTATATTGCGTGCTGGTAAGCGCATAAGATGAAGGAATACTTGTGAGGCTTATGGCAATGGGTAAGCACAGCCACTTAATTAAGTGTGTCTTTAAGGTCATCATAATCACCATATTCAATACGTCACCCGCATCATCGTCAGGAGTATTATTTCAGGCATGGGGGTTGCCAAAAAAATAAACCCGATTTTGATCGGTTGATAGCATAATTAAAAGGCTAAAGGATGTATCTGTTAAAAATCCCGTGAATTTATTTCTTCCTGAAAATTGTAGTAGTGTTTAAGCGGGTGTCAAGTGTCGAATTTTTGCTTTTTTATTTCATGATAACTTGCAGGGAATATGTCGAGGGCTTTACGGGTAAGATATTTTTCATCAGGGTGTTATAACATTTCTGATTATGTGGGTAATGCTATGTTTTTTCTTTTTTAAAGGATTTTTCCTATTTTTTATTAGCGATAATCATAAATCTGTTAATAATGTTGATTAATGCCAGTCAGTTGTTTAACTGACTGGCATTTTTATTTTTATAGAATCCTATCCCTGGTCTTTTATATCAGTTTCATTACCGTCAGCGGTAATACATAAACAGCCTATTCGCCAGTAGTAACAAAAATTTTTTCCTAAAGGCCATTATAACTGACAGCAAATTCTATTGGTTATTCTGTAAACATCAGGGCCGTGGAGGCAAAGGATTCTCTGAGAAGAGAGTACTACCTTCATCATTTGCGATCGTCACTGCGAGACTGGCAAGATCCCATGCTGTCTCCTTAGCTGCAAGGGTTGCTGCACTGGCTGCGCTTTGCGCCCGAGCGACATCATCTTCTAATTCAGCGCAACGCCTGGTTGGTACCAACTCGTGCCCACAGGTAGCGATATAGTTTAACCTGACCCTGGTAGCGTTACTGCTAGCAGCACCCGCGTAATCAATTTGATTCGCAAGGTGATCTTTCAGTCTGGCGAACCGGTCTGCATCAGCAGAAAGATGTCTTCTTTTCGTGAGATCGAGATGGTCGGATTTCCCTTTTAGTGAATCGAAATATATCTGTACAACTAATTTGGTTACCCAGTAACAGCCTGTTGCCGCAGCTGGAACGGTAGCCGTTTTGATGGCGGCCGTTACAAGATTAGCTGCATTGATTGGATCGGTGGGAGGATTCCATAATCTGACGGTGCCCGCTGCAGTTGAACCACAGAGTGTTCCAACCAAACTGGCACCATCAGTTGAAGTTATCCGACCTCTGATGGAAGAATTCACTACTGTATTAAACAGTCCCCATACACCCCATGAACCCGCAGCAACTGCTCCGAGTACCAGTGCTTTATATTGCGCGTCTGTAAGCGCATAAGATGAAGGAATACTCGCCATACTGATGGCAATGGGTAAACACAGCCATTTAATGAATCGTTTCTTTAGGATCATCGTAATCACCATATTCAATCACTATATTTAATATGTCACCCGCGTTATCGTCAGGAGTATTATTTCAGGAATAGGCGTTACCCAGAAATATGCCTGCCTGCGATGTTCGCTGGCATGATAGAAAAACTAAAAGGTACACTGATTAATCGTCTTTAGAATTCATTTCTCCCTGCAGGTTGGAGTGATATTTAAGCGGGTGTTATATGGCAAAGCCCTGCCTTGTCATTTCCTGATAACTTCTGGTTAACACGCCGCCGCCTTTACTGCCTCGATAGTTTTCAATCAGAGTGTTATGATGTTTTTGGTCGTATGAATAGTATTATTTTTCTTATTGGGTAAAGGCTGCTTTCTATTTTACATTGCCGATAATCACAACTTTATTGATAATGTTGATTAATGCCAGTCAGTCAATTGCTTAACTGATTGGCATTTTTTATTTTTGCAGAATCCTACCCCAGGTCTTTTATATTAATTTCATTTTTATATCAGCTCCGCTGTCGCCAGCAGTCATACACAAACAACCTGCTCTAGCGGCAACAATGGCTTTTGCTTAAAGATTATGTATAACTGACGGCAAATTCTGTTGTTTATTCTGCAAACTTTAGCCAGGGCGTTGGCCAAAGTGTTCACCATTAATAGCCTGATGCTCATCATTTGCAACTGCCAGTACTGCGCTAGCAAGATCCCATGCTGCCTGCTTGGCGGCAAGGGTTGCTGCATCTGCTTCTTGCTGCAATCTTAATTTCTCGTACTCTAAGTCATAGCAATATCTAAATAGCTTCTCGCATTAATGCTCCACTTATCATTGTGCGGCTCCAAGGCTGGCGGGATGTCATCTCTCACAAGTGTAGCGCTATTATGAGAAGCTATTTAGTTACTCCAATTGCATTCAGGCACCTATAGTTATAGATGAACGTAGCGTTATTGGCAGCCCGGATTTTGGGACCTGCAGCATCAATTTTGGCCCCTACTTGATCCCGCAACATGGCTACCCTCGTTGCATCAGCGGAAAGACGATTTCTTTGTGTGGTGCTGAGCCTTCTGCCGCTATTTTGAGCTTCGGTGAAGTATATTTGTAGAAATGCGTTGCTGACCCAACGGCAAGCTGTTGCCGCGCCCGGAATGGCACCCGCTTTGGTGGCGGCCATTACAACATTCGCCGCACTGACTGGGTCAGTGGGAGGATTCCATAATCTGAAGGTGGCCGCAGCCGTTGCGCCACAGATGGTGCCAATTGCATTGGCGCCATCAGCTGTGGTTATTGTGTGGTCGCCTCTGGTGACATAAGTCAGCACCGAATTTAACGTCCCCCAGGCACCCCATGCCCCCGCAGCAGCTGCACCATATATGAGCATTTTGTATTGCTCGCCGGTAAGCGCATAAGATGAAGGAATACTCGCCATTCTGATGGCAATGGGTAAACACAGCCATTTAATGAATCGTTTCTTTAGGATCATCGTAATCACCATATTCAATCACTATATTTAATATGTCACCCGCGTTATCGTCAGGAGTATTATTTCAGGAATAGGCGTTACCCAGAAATATGCCTGCCTGCGATGTTCGCTGGCATGATAGAAAAACTAAAAGGTACACTGATTAATCGTCTTTAGAATTCATTTCTCCCTGCAGGTTGGAGTGATATTTAAGCGGGTGTTATATGGCAAAGCCCTGCCTTGTCATTTCCTGATAACTTCTGGTTAACACGCCGCCGCCTTTACTGCCTCGATAGTTTTCAATCAGAGTGTTATGATGTTTTTGGTCGTATGAATAGTATTATTTTTCTTATTGGGTAAAGGCTGTTTTCTATTTTACATTGCCGATAATCACAACTTTATTGATAATGTTGATTAATGCCAGTCAGTCGATTGCTTGACTGACTGGCATTTTTTATTTTTACAGAATCCTACCCCTGGTCTTTTATATCAATTGCATTACCGCCAGCAGTCATGCAAGAGCAGCCTATTCGCTAGTGGCAGTAATCGTTTTTACCTGAGTAAAATATATTTCTGATAGAAAATTCTGTTGTTTAATTCTGCAAATCTTAGCTAGGCCGGGGAGCCATACTGCGTGATGAGATTGATTCATCACCCTCATCAGCTGCAATCTTCAAGACGGCATTGGCAAGATCCCATGCTGCCTGCTTGGCGGCAAGGACTGCTGCATCTGATGCTTGCTGCTGTTCTAATTTCTTATATTCTAAGTCATAGCAATACTTAGTCAATACAACCGCGTTCAGGCACCTATAGTTATAGAGAAAAGTCGTGTTATGATAGTCCCGGGATTTGGCCGCCGCGAAATCAATCTTTTTTCCCAGGTCGTCTCGCAGTATGGCTACCACTTCTGCATCATGATAAAGACGTCTTCTGTGCATGCTGTCTAGATTCTTGGTGTTACGTTGTGCTATAAGGTAATATCCGCTTATAGCGCCATAAGTTGCCCAGCGACAGGTTGTTGCCACGCCTACAACGGCACCCGCTTTGGTGGCGGCCATTACAATATTCCCCGCATTGACTGGGTCGGTTTCAGGACTCCATAATCTGACGGTGGACGCAGCCGTTGCGCCACAGAGGGTTGCCACTATATTTGCGGAATCACCTGCAGTTATCGTGCCGCTGCCCCTGGTGACATAACTCAGCACCGAATTTAATGTTCCCCAGCCAGCCCATGCCCCCGCAGCAGCTGCACCGTATACGAGCATTTTGTATTGCTCGTTGTTAAGCGCATAAGATGAGGGAATACTCGCCATGCTGATGGCAATGGGTAAGCACAGCCATTTAATGAATCGTTTCTTTAGGATCATCGTAATCACCATATTCAATCACTATATTTAATATGTCACCCGCGTTATCGTCAGGAGTAATATTTCAGGAATAGGCGTTGCCCAGAAATATGCCTGCCTGCGATGTTCGCTGGCATGATAGAAAAACTAAAAGGTACACAGATTAAGCGTCTTTAGAATTTATTTCCCCTGCAGGTTGGAATGATATTTAAGCGGGTGTTATATGGCAAAACCCTGCCTTGTAATTTCCTGAAGACTTCTGGTCAACACGCCGCAGCCTTTACTGTCGTGATAATTCTCCATGAGGGTGTTATAACGCTCCCGGCTGGAACGGGTAATGTTATCTTTTTCTTCCGCATCAAAGGTCGTGCCCCATTTCTTACTGGCGAGAATCATAACCCTGTTGATGATGTTGTCTTCCGTACCTAAACCCTGATATCCGCATTGGTGCTTTAAGTAATTAAGTCCAGCGATAGCGGAGGACATATTTTCAATGTTTTCAGTTGTATGAGCGTTTTCATCTTTGTTTTGAATAGGTATTTTTGTTGTGCATCCAGATAGAACAAGCGTCAGTGCTACTGTTAAATTCATTGTTATATTCACGACTTTTCTCTTCATTCCTGCCTCGTTTTCCAAAATTTATTTAGTGAAATTAATTTAATGTTTTGTGTGTGAAACGTAAACGGATTTTTTTGTTTGTTTTTTTATTGATAATTGTAATGTCTGGTTAATTAATATTGATGATTTTTATAATGGTGAATTTTAAGAGTTAAAGTCATAAATGGCTTTTTTGTTTTCATGTTGATTTTTACTCATGTATTACTATGTATTAATCATGGTTCATGAATAGCATTGTAACTTGTGGGACTAATTTAAAGATATTTATTGCGTCATTTTTTAATGGCTTTGTTTAGGTGAATTTACAACCACTGACGTTAATTTACATAAGATTTGTCTTAATAAAAAATTATGGTTTTGTTGCGAGTTTAATTTTTTGATTTTCAGTAGTGAGTGCAAATAATCTACAGTGCTGTAGATATCTTAATAACCTTATTAAATGCCGAGTTTTTAATTTTTTTATGCAATTTATTTTATCATTCGGAATGTTTTCAAATTTTCGATGTGTCTTTTTTTTAATTTTATCTGAATGAAATACAATTTATTTTCTTATTATTTGGTTTTTTCCGACAGGCAGGGGGAAAGCTCATTTTCGATATTGGGGAAATATTACGCTTAATATATCGATATTGCTTATAGGAAGATAATTTCCAAAGACGCCACCTGCTCGCGCCACTTCTCGATTTGCTCTTTTCTCGCCGTCGTTACTTTCCCACTTGTTACCAACAACCAGTGGCGCTCTGGGAACACTTCCGGGGCGAGCACGGCAGGGGAGAGTGGAAGCACACTAATGCGGTGCCTCTGCCCGGTTCGTTTAAGCGCTTCCAGCCAAATTTCGCAGGGGTCGGTTAATTGCCAGCCACAGATCAGATAATTATCTCCAGGGGCTTTTCTGTCACCTTCAATACAAAATGAGGTGTAGGAAATGATAATCCCGTCTAATACCTCACGCAGCGTCATCATGGTGGGAATATTTGCTGACATTTTGCTTCGTAGTGGGCGTAGCACCTCATCGACCAATTCCACTCTGGGATACTCGCGGCCTGTGTCGTAGATAAGTTGGCGCAGTGATTCAATGCGTCCTTCTTTGAGGCGCTGGAGCATGGTTTCCTGTAACGTTGCCCAGTTGTTGCTCCGTAATGTTTCTGGACGTTCCAGAAGCGGTTTGACCTGGCTAACGGGAACCCCTTTTCTTACCCAGTCGAGAATTTTCAGCGCCTGCTGAACATCCGCATCGCTATACAAACGATGCCCGCCATCAGTTCGCAGTGGTTTAAGCAAACCGTAGCGGCTCTGCCATGCCCTGAGTGTGGTGGCATTAATACCGCAGAGTCTGGCAAATTCGCCGATGGAGTAAGGCATGGGAGTGTCCGCTGGAGATTATTTTACTTGATATACTACGAACATTTTGGTGTTGAATGAAGCGCCGGGCAGCAGGGCGTGTGATTTGTACCACACGCCAACGTGCCTTACCCGGCAAGCGTGAGCAGGCGAGTCGTTAGTTTCGTCTGGAATGTACCTGTATTTATCCGTTACTGGAGTGGACATAGCGAAAAAAGCCAATTCATCATTGAGTTTATGGTCTCTCACTATGAGGAACCGGCCAGAATAATGCCGCTTGCCCCCAGACGTTGTCGCTGTTGTAACCTAGCTGCCACACCTCTCCATCATAAATAGTGAAGAAATTACCGTGCTTATCCACGCGTGGGCCGGTGTAATTTTTAGCAATTCCGTCACGGGCGGCTATATTGAGTAATCTCTGACGTTCAGCGCGATCCGACGGCGATGCGCTAAGTCGAGACGGCAGTCGTAGTATCTCTTCATGGCTATACTTGAAACAGCGTAAAGCACAGTTATTGGCATAGATAAAGATAGGGTCAGTTCCGCTCCCATGAGCCAGAATGCTATAAGGCGCTTGCTGATCTAGCCACAGATAACGGTCTTCGATACTTTCAGGACAAAAGAGTCTCTTACCGTTCACTGCCTCATAACATTCATCGATTCGCTTCAATAATGCCAAACGTTCTTCTGTTGCCATGAATTGTTCCCCTTGCAATGTTGGACCTGCCGATATGACTTCAGGGCAGATAGCGTATCAGCTATCTAACGCAACCAGGCGACACTTGCCATGTTTATGTCTGTACGTGTGGCTACAGGTTAGCAATTTCAGACTTGTCTGACGGGCGCAAGGCTGAATATAAAAGGCTCAATCTAAATAGCATCAGGGATGCTGCGCGGAAAAAATCATAATGAGCTGTGTCTCTCCGGTTTTTAGTGTCACCGCCAATGAGGATCTTCAACTAAATATGCGCTTGATGTCAGAAGACTCCATGCCACCATAGTGGGCTTTTCACTTAATGGGAGCGACTGCTTCCACCTTTAACCGCTTTCAGGACTTGCAGCCTCTGCGCTTGAGTGTAACGCGCTTTCTTCATGGTAAATTTTCATTGGTTATACTTTAATCAGGAAACGAGATTAATCGATAAGACTAAATTCAGAGGGTTCTACATATGGATTTGATTTATATATCTTTTCTCTGTCAGTCGATTGTTTGCCCAGTTGAAATACGTGACGGAACGCCTTCGGGATACGGCACATACCGCCAACGCCTGGAAGGCATAAACCATGATGGTTAACGACTTAAACAGGGTTTCCATGCCTTTACGATCACTCCAGGCACTGTGTTTAGTGAATTTTTTTATGGCTGATGTAAGGGACGGACTTGGCCCTTTTCTGGGGATTTTTCTCACTGAACATCACTGGAGAACCGATAACATTGGCTGGATTATGACTGCCGGCGGTCTGGCGGGGCTGGTTGCCACCATGCCTTCTGGACTGGTTGCTGACGCTTCCCGAAATAAGAGACTGATACTCGTCGCTTGTTGCGTACTCATAACCACCGCGACACTGTTACTCTGGTATTTTCCGAATATTTATATTGTTGGTTTTTCACAAGTTATAACAGGGATGTCCGCCGCATTTATTGCGCCCCTGCTAACAGGGATTACGCTTGGGTTAACTGGCCCTTCAGGGTTTAACCGTCAGATGGGAATGAACGAGGCGTTTAATCACGCAGGAAACATGAGTGCCGCGATGTTAGCTGGCGCTCTGGTGTTGTATTGGGGAACCGATGTCATCTTTATCCTGATGACCGGTATGGCGATATGTGCAACGATAGCCGTTTTTGCTATCCGAAATAATGATATCGATAACCGTGTAGCCCGTGGGCTGAGCGGTTGTGGCAATTCCGCGACTGTCCCCAATCTTTCCGCCATTATCACTAACCCAGTGGTGATGATTACCGGGGTCACACTCATGCTCTTTCATCTGGCCAACGCTGCCCTATTGCCCATGCTAAGTATGCGTGTGGCATCTACGCCTGACGGCGGGGAAATGAGTGCGGGAGTTTATGCGGCGGCGACAGTCATTATTTCGCAACTGGTGATGATCCCGGTAGCCTTATTTGCAGCCGCCAGGGCAGAAAAATATGGCTACCCTCTGCTGATTACGGCTGCGTTAATTGTGCTACCGCTGCGTGCCGCGCTGGCCTGCGCATCCGCCGGGCCGCTTTTTATGATACCGGTTCAGGTATTGGATGGTGTGGCTGCGGGGCTTCTGGGCGTGGCGGTACCCGGCTATATTGTTAAGTTGTTGGAAGGTAGCGGACATACCAATGCCGGGCAGAGCTTTGTCATGCTGTTGCAAGGTATCGGTGCTGCATTCAGCCCCGCGCTAGCGGGAAATATTGCGACGAAATATTCATACAGCGTGGCTTTTGCCGTGCTTGGCGCAATAGCCTTACTTGCACTGTTCATCTGGTGGCTTCGCCGCCTTTTTTACTGGACTCAAGAAGAACAGCAGTATTATTGATTGGCCAATACGAAACATCCCGATAAAAATTGGCTTTCCATCTCAAGTCGCACTGTAAAGCGAGATGACTTAGGAAAACCACACGACACCACACGCAAGGACATTCGAGGTATGCTCAAAATACTTGGCAAAACGACGTCAATAAATGTGCGTAAAGTGCTCTGGACCTGCGAAGAAGCGGGACTGGATTATGTTCAGGAAGATTACGGTAGTGGATTTGCCTCGACACAAACCGATGCCTTTCGCGCCATGAACCCAAACGCCATGGTGCCCGTGTTGATTGACGATGAATTCGTGCTGTGGGAATCCAATTCGATTTGCCGCTATCTGGTGCGCAAAGCCGGGCGAGATGACCTGCTCCCCAACGAACCACAGGCGTGCGCTAACGTCGAGCACTGGATGGATTGGCAGGCGACCGAATTTAACAATTCCTGGCGTTATGCCTTCCCGGCTCTGGCGCGCAAGAACCCAGCCTATAATGATCAAAACGCGATTGCCGCAGGCATTAAAGAGTGGAACCACTGTATTGGCATTCTTGAACAACAACTCCAGCGCACCGGTGCATGGGCGGCAGGTAAGACGTTTACGCTGGCAGATGTGGTGCTTGGGCTATCGGTGAATCGCTGGAAAATGACGCCGTTTCCCCATCCCGACGTTCCTGCCATTGACGCGTGGTTTACGCGCTTGAATCAGCGACCAGCATTTTTGCGTCATGGGAATAATGGTATGGTCTGAGAAACAAGCGTTGCAAAAACGGCTGTAGTATCAATATCTCGCCCGCACCCTCCAGGTGCGGGTCGCTTTGAGTAGTACAGCGTCACCTTTGGGTTCGCGCTATTTCTGTAACACTGGCGTTGCTTGTGCAAGCAAATCTGCGATCATGACTAACTCTTGTCTGGTAGCGCAGCGTCGCCCATTTTGGGCCAGTGTATTAGCCAATTTAATTAGCGCTTCTGGGTTTCCGATCAAGTATTCAACAAGCTCCAGAGGAGTC
This sequence comes from Dickeya poaceiphila, assembly GCF_007858975.2. Lineage (GTDB taxonomy): Bacteria > Pseudomonadota > Gammaproteobacteria > Enterobacterales > Enterobacteriaceae > Dickeya > Dickeya poaceiphila. The sequence goes on along the minus strand of NZ_CP042220.2, from coordinate 3,534,578 downwards.
ATTCCCTGTGAGTCGCGTTGCCATGCAAGTTCGGGGGCCAGTCGCAGCAAGCGCCTGACAGCATGAAAATTGGCCGCCCAACTTGCCGTATGCAGTGGTGATCGCCCCTCATCGGTAAGATGATTTAGACGACACGGGTGATCAAGTAGCGCATCCACACAACTATCGACTCCAGATTTGATCGCCGAATGTAGCGCCGTCACGCCTGTACTACTTTGTATTTCTGGATCGGCACCGGCTTCCAGCATGAGGGAGACTAGCGTGGTATCTCCGTCCTCTGCCATCAGCATCAGCGGGGTTTGTCCCTTAATGTCGGGGATATTAAGCTGCTTAGGACTCTCTTTAGCCAGTTGCCCAATAAACGCTCGCCAATGTGCCAACATGGTTTCGAACCGACCTATTTCGCTTTTCTGCTCAAGTGGAACCATTTGCTTCCTTATCGGTATGTTCTGCATAAACCGATAATGCATCTTGATCAGCGCCATCAAGACCGAATTTCCGTCCACATCAGGCAGCGTCGATTTCAGCAGTTGGCTATTGGCTTTGATCCACTTTTGCAAGCCCTCTTGATCGCCAACCTGTAACAATGGCATTAGCTGTTTAAACAACCGCGCTATCGTGCCTTTTATATGGCGCGTTTCAGGCTGAATACCGGGATAGGGTCTGTACAGGTGATTCCAAAAGTAATCTGATGCCCAGCGTGCAGTTTCCTCGATAGAGGGAATCGCATCACCTGTGGCCATCATTCTTCCGGTCTTCATCGCCCGATAGTATTTTTCATGGTTATTATGGATTAGCTTCTGGTTGGCAACTTCTACGGCCAATATATCCCTCGCAATTTCACCACGCAAAGGACCATAATTCCTTATCAGAGTTGCATCCAGCGCCTCCCTGAATAACCTGGCTGCCCCTTCAAAATCATTACTGGCCAACAGGTGTTTGGCTTGGTATTGCAAAATAGGCGCTTTCCATAACTCATATCCTGAGCTAGCTTCAGCTTCGTCAAGTAGGGCCTGGACTCTGGTCATCGTGTTTTTTGGCCTTTGCTTGCACTCACCATTCAGATAACCGTCAATCTCCAACAAAATAGTCTGAACAATTTCAGAGGGGGGTCATCGCCAGTTCCCGTAAGCGTTTAATGGCCGCTTCTCTGGCGCGCAGGCTAAGGGAGGAATGCTGCGCGACCTGCCTGACGACCGAATATCTGTGTTCGGTTTGCAAGGCGCGCCAAGGGGATGAAATGCTCATCCGATCAATCAACAAACAGATAGCGTTAATCTCGTCAGCATAGGCTTTGGCGCGCTCCATTTCTCTTTGAATAATGGATAAAGTGGACTTTTCGTCGGCTCCCCAGTGATCTTCAAGCGTCGCCTCCGGTTCCACACTGGAGAAATGACGTGTCAGTAACTCAGCCAGTTCCCGGTTTGCCGTTTCCCCCTGTTCTCTACAGCATCGCCGTGCATCAACCGTCAAGTTGTAGACAGACTTATAGATGGCGAACAGTTGAAGTAATTTGTTTTGCTGGGGATCTGCACACTGCCTGTCGACATCGGGGCAGAGAAATTTGAGTAGACGGACATAACCATCCTGCACCATCCGGGCGAGTAACAGACGCTGGCGGATAGTTTTGAGTAAAGGTGCTGCATAACGATCCGTGATACATTTAACGAAGGTAGCTCGCTCATCCTCATCAGCCTGTCCCGCCAGGATGGCCTCGATCCTCCCAGGTTGAGTCATGGGGATTTCCAGCCGCAATTTATCGGCAGTCAGTTCCTTATTTTTCACAAAATTCAGAATGCTGATGAATTGTTCAGAAGGGGGACAATCGCTGTGAAGGAAGATTGCTCCGTCAAAGCGCAGGTCTGTCCCGTCGGCGAAATACTTATTGATGGCCCCAGGGCTAATCGTGGTTCCATTACGCCAGTTATATAAGGACCGACGCAGGCCATCATAGCCATTCTCTGTCGTTCCACTTTGCAGGTCCGCAAACGTCTCCAGAGACATGCCCAGCAGATCCAGCAGCCAATCGACCACCTGAGCTACCGGCATATACAGGCCAGGTTTGCCATCCACTTCGCAAGGTTCCGGCAGATACCAGAAACGCCCACCCGGCATACCCGTATCCAGTGCTTTTTCAAGACTCCAGAAGCCGACACGGCGTGCCAGAGCAGGCACGTAGAAATGTGTCAGCAGTGTCCAGAGGATTTGGCGCTGGTCGGCGGCGAAGGTCCAGGTGTTCAGCTCAAGGGACTTGTAGGCGTTCGCAAATTCCATGAGGTTGTTGATGGCATCCATCTGCGCCAGTGGGTCCATACCCAGCGCTTCTAAGATGTCGTGAAGGATTTCTTCACCCATATCCTTTTGAGTTTTAGGGCTTATCTGCCCGGTCAAGAATTTGGTTTTCTTGATTGTCTGATAACTCCGACAACCAAGACTTTGATGAATTTCCAGCAAGATAGCTTCGGCCAGTGGCAAGGTGCTCATGTTGTGTTTGTTCCAACAGTTGTTTGGTGTCACGGCCATTTTGGCAATATCGATGAGCAGAGTCTCTGAAATCTCTTGTATCCCCCCATGCTGTATGACTAACAGGGGAGGGGTAAGCCAAGGATGCCATGTAACATTTTGTTTTTTTATAATTATCCTATTAAGAAGTGATGAGTAAATTAGATAGCGACGAGTGATCCATTATCTGATGGTGCTTTCTGGCCATCCCATGATTTCGTTGATGTGTTTATCCTTTACATCTGCATATGGTGACCCTATACATATGCAGAGCATCAGCCTATACTGAGCATATGCAGATGGGCCATGAGGCCAGAAACCAGGAGGACATCATGCGAACCGTATCCATTTTTAAAAACGGCAACAACCGCGCCATCCGTTTGCCCCGCGATCTGGATTTTGAGGGGGTGAGCGAACTGGAGATCGTCCGCGACGGGGACAGAATCATCCTGCGTCCCGTCCGCCCGACTTGGGGTTCGTTCGCTCAGTTGGAGAAGGCAGATTCGGATTTTATGGCGGAGCGCGAGGACGTGGTCAGCGACGAAGGACGATTTGACCTGTGAATAACATTTACATGCTGGACACCAACATCTGCTCGTTCATCATGCGCGAGCAACCGGAAGTCGTGATAAAAAAACTTGAACAGTCGGTGCTGCGTAACCAGCGGATTGTGGTCTCGGCTATCACCTATGCCGAAATGCGCTTCGGGGCCACCGGCCCGAAGGCCTCGCCACGCCACATTCAGCTGGTCGATGAATTCTGCGCCCGCCTCGATGCCATCCTGCCCTGGGATCGTGCCGCTGTGGACGCCACCACGGACATTAAAGTGGCGCTGCGGCTGGCCGGGACCCCCATCGGCCCGAACGACACGGCGATCGCCGGGCACGCCATTGCCGCCGGTGCCGTGCTGGTGACGAATAATGTGCGGGAGTTTGCGCGGGTGCCCGGCCTGACAATGGAAGACTGGGTAAAATAGCGGAAAATTTAAAGGTGCAGGAAATGGATGAACTGAAGATTGATAATCCGGCACAACGCTTGCTGGATATTCTTGAAGAAGGTAACCAATATAAAACCAATGAAAATTGTCGGACTGTGTGGAAGAAGATGTTACACATCCAGCACACCATATTCTTATCCGGCTGTCGCAGGTGATGGCATTGCCCGAGCGCATAGTACAGGTGAGGGAGAACAATTTTTCATCACTACGGGGAAATCCACTCACTGGGAAACCTGTGTGAGTACCGCTTTTACGTCGCAAAACCTTAATGATACGTGGCATTCGTTCATCCAGCATAGTATCAACACCGAAGGCCGAAAAGAGCTGCTGGGGATGTGGCTGGCCGAAAACGAAGGGGCGAAGTTCTGGCTGAATGTACTGACCGAACTGAAGAACCGGGGACTTCAGGACATCCTGATAGCCTGCGTAGACGGCCTGAAAGGTTTCCCGGATGCGATAAACAGCGTATATCCGCAGACCCATATTCAGCTCTGCATTATCCATATGGTGCGCAACAGCCTTAAATACGTCTCGTGGAAGGATTACAAAGACATTACCAGCGGATTGAAAGCAGTGTATCGGGCCCCTACAGAGCAAGCGGCGCTGATGGCGCTGGAGGCATTCCAGAACTGGCGGCTGGCCCCCTCTGTCAGGATAGTTGTCACCCCCATCGAAAATACTAATGACAAGATGGGAACAGAGCGTGAAGCGTATTTCACCAGAACGTAAATCAGCCGCACTGGCCAAATTATTACCGCCCTACAACATGACCGTCACCGCAGTTGCGCAGATGGAAGGGATATCGGAAGCTACCCTTTATTACTGGCGTAACAAGGCGAAAGCAGAGGGAATACCGGTGCCGGGGGCAGACAAAACTACAGACCAATGGTCAGCCGAAGCCCGGCTGGCTGTGATTATCGAAACAGCTACACTCAGCGAAACAGAACTCGCGCAATACTGCCGTAAAAAAGGGCTTTACCCGGAACAGATTAGGCAGTGGAAACAAGGCTTTTTGCAGGTATCGTCGCCCGGTGACAAAGCCGCTCTAAAACAGAGCCAGAAAGAAATTAAGCAACTCAAACGCGAACTGGCGCGTAAGGAAAAAGCACTGGCGGAGGCGGCGGCGATACTGGTGCTGCGAAAGCAGTTGCGGGATTACTACGGCGTCACCGACGAGGACGACTGACACCAGCAGCAGAACGGCAGGCCCTCATCGGTCACGTGCGGGAAGCGATGGCGTCAGGTGCACGATTGTCCGTGTCGCTCGCTGAAGCTGGATTAAGCGAGCGGACGTGGCGACGCTGGCAAACGTCGTGGGAGGACAAGCGTGTCAGCGCGGTCAGGCCCTCCCCGGTGAACCAGTTAAGTGAACAAGAAGAGCAACAGATACTGGCAGTGTGCCATCAGCCAGACTACGCCAGCCTCCCCCCTTCACAAATCGTACCGGCGTTGGCGGATAAGGGGATTTATCTGGCAAGCGAGTCAACCTTTTACCGGGTACTGCGTCGTCATGGAGAGGTGCATCGCCGGGGACGGCAACGGGCAGCGCAGAAAGTCACCCCGGCTACGAGTTGGCAGGCCAACGGGCCGAATGAGGTGTGGACATGGGACATTACATGGGTTCCGTTAACCGTAAAGGGGCGCTGGTTTTACCTGTATCTGGTGGAAGACCTCTACAGCCGAAAAATCGTGGGATATGAAGTGCATGAAACTGAAAGTGGTGAGCAGGCGGCAGCCCTGATACAACGCACGGTCCTTCGGGAAGGATGCTGGCAAAACCCGCCGGTACTTCATGCGGACAACGGCGCGGCGATGAAATCACAGACGTTGCAAATGAAGCTACACGAGCTGGCGATAACACCCTCTCACAGCCGGCCGAGGGTCAGTAACGATAACGCGTATGTGGAGTCGCTGTTCCGGACACTGAAATATATCCCGCAGTGGCCGTCATCGGGGTTCGATAGATTGGATGAGGCGCGTGAATGGGTAGAGGTTTTTGCTCAGTGGTATAACGAAATGCACAGACATAGCGGCATCAGGTATGTGATGCCGGGTCAGCGACATCGTGGAGAAGACGGTGTGTTGCTGAAAAATCGGGATGAGGTGTACAAAAAGGCAAAAGCGGAACGGCCTGAACGCTGGTCTGGCAGAACACGAAACTGGCATCCGGCAGGCAAGGTAATGCTGAATCCGGAACGGGAAAAAAAGGCAGCCTAAATCAACCGGGGGTGCCAACTATCTTGACACTTACCGCTGGCGATGAGCCGCTTTATTATCGAGTTCGGTGATCGCCTGAGCGCTCACCTTTAATAGGGTGGCAATTACACAGAATTACGTACACCCTCCGTAGCTGATAAGCTGTGGCACTATGTATGCAATCATAGTGCCCTCATAATCTCTGTACGATTTTATTTGAAATGAATTAAACCATAATTGCCTCTTAATTCATTATCAACAAGAGTAAAGTTCGTCATTTCTCTGTCAAGCCAATAAGATTCTTCAATATGCTCTAACAGTATTATTTGGAAACCACCATGAGACCGCATTTTCTCAACAAAAGAATTAATTTCATTTAGGGCTGCATCAAGACTTGTAAAGTCATCAGTTTTTTTACCAGCAGTACTAAAATATGGAGTGCTGGGCTGGTCAATGACTAAGAATCGTGGAACCCACGGTACTTTTCTATCTCTTACCAATTCGTGAAGTGCAAGGAAATAAGCTACATGTACATACATATAGTTAGAAGCACTTCCAATATCTATCATTTTTTCAACTTGATTTTTATTTATCAAATCAAGTGTTTTTTTTGCCTTGTTGAATATCGGAGTTGCATCCTCAAATCCTTTTAAAGGCATCCGTTTGAATATTTCCTTTATTTTTCCGTTCAGTAAACTCAATGTATATTCTTTAAAGGCATTATTATCTGTTATCTTGCTTTCTAACTCATTAATTTTAGTAGTTATCTTTTCTATAGTATCAGTATAATCATATTTAGGGAGAACAACTATCCGTTTAATTTCAGAGCTGAGTTCACCCATGAACCGATAAAGCTCGATTGGTGTGATCTTTTCATCACTAACAGTTGCAAGTTTTTTACTCAAAGATGATATTTTAAGTTCTAACTCTTTTCTCTTAGCATTTGTTTTTGATATGAGTGAGTTTTGTCCTTTTTCGGCTATAGCCTTTTTTATCTCTGAGCTTTGGTTCAATAAGGATTTAATGATTGAATAGATGTTTTTTGTATATAATATTTCGCTATAATTATCATCTAAATATTTGGCTATTAAAAGAGAGTCTTGGTTGTCTTTTAAAAACTTCTTATATTCAGTATTTGTTTCTATATATTCATTAATGTCTGTCAGTTCTTTTTTTAAGAGGAAAAGTTCTTTTTCAATTTTTGTTCTTTCATTAATTGCTGGGATTTCGTTTATATCCTTGTAATTAACTATCGCTTTCAAATTTTCAAGTTTATCACTTACAGTTGGTTCATTCTTGCTGTTTTCACTTATTAAACCAAAATAATACGCCCTGTCGTATAGTGATTCTATTTCACTTTCGAAATTGAAATAAGAGTCTTTGCTAGCCGACTGTTTATATTCGATACGAGCAAGATTCCTTTGTAATTCTTCTAACCGCGTTCTCATTATCATAGTTTCGGCGTTTTCACTGCCAAGAGCCATGTCAAAGGTTCGGTCAATACGCTCTCTTGTCTTTAAATCCGAGATTTTCGAATAAAGATGTTCTGAAGAGGTTAGTGTTGTTTGATCTATAAAGCAATGCGGGATAAAATATCTATAGGATACTTTTGACCCTTGTTGTATGAATCTACCACCATAAGGGATTTTTAGAGAACTATTAATACCAAACTCATAATTCAGATGTTCCTTTAAAACATCCTTTTTGATATTGTTAATAGGGATTTGTGGAATGTCTCCATTTTTGTCAAAGTAAACTAGATCATCTTCTTCAAAGTGTGTCGCTTTTCTACAAATAGTGAAATATTTACCGTTTATACTTAATCTAATCCCATACCAATTTACAAAATTATCGACATTTGTTTTTGATATACCATCAGATGATGAGGATAAAAGGCAATAATCAATGATAGCCAGTATTGAGGATTTCCCTTTGCCAGAATCACCTGTTATTACATTTACCTTATTTTCCTCAAGTTCTAAATTCCTCAAGGTTGAATCAATTTGCCATATTAAAATATTAGTAATCTGCATTATAATCTAACTCCACAAATGTCATATATATTGTGTGGTTCTTCTAATAATAAACGTGCAACATTTATAGATGCTGCCTGTATTTTTACGGCTCTTTTGCCAATAAACGGGATCGCATTATCTAATATTAACTTGTTTTTAAATGCTAATTTACCGTGTTCTAATTCAGCTATTCCATTTTCAAGGCACAATGAAACACAATTAACTGAGGATGGAAGGAAATTATAGAATCTTTTATTTATGGATACTATTATTTCGGGCTTGGTTAATAGTAGATCTTGAAAAGATAGTGTATTGGTTCTCTTGTGGGCAAGGTAATCTAAGCTTTTTTTATGAAATATAATTGGTAAAATTAGCATTGCATTGCTTATTTCAATATTTGATGCTATTGATAACACCTCTTGCAAAGAGAATATACCCAAAAGCTCATTGTTATATATTTTCATTTATAGACTGACTCCCAGTTTTGAAGCCATCCTATTTTGGGCTTATCTGAAAGGAGCAAGAACGTTCCTGTAGTCATAGATTTAGGTAATTGATTTTTATCCAACACAATATTACAGTTTCCTGTCAATTCAGTATAGACAGAGAAGGCTTTATTAAGATGATCTTCATTTATTTCTGTAAAACGGCTTCGTATATACGTTGCTGAATGACGTGATTGCCATTCATCAAGCGCTTTTAGATATATTAGTCTTTCTTCTTGAGTTGTTAAATCTCCAGAGCTTTGCAATTTTTGAATGAAAGCTTCTGTTTTGGCCATTTCATTTATATATTTTACGATTGAATCGCTATTCAAATCCAAATCTTTGAGTTGTTTGTAAGATATCTTTGACTCAACGTTAGTTGGGTATGCAGATTCAAAATCGTAGTATTGGTCGAAATTATTTATACAATTTCTTGAAATTTGAATAATCCTATCTATTCCCAAATTATTTCGAAAATCATCATAACTTATATTTATTTTGGTGTGATTTTTAACCAAATCATATTTATGTTTAAAAAAAGCACCTGAAATATAATTAAAAGCATCATCTATTTTATCATCAGGGATTGCTAATGTTTTTAGTAATGTTTTTATTTGGCGGATGATCCCATCTTCGCTATGTTGAAAATTTATACTATTAAATAAACGTTTAGAAGAATTGCTATCGAGTGAGTTTATGATAGAAATATACTTATAGAGGTCATCTGACTTATTTTTATGATCTTGTTCTATCTTTTCTATTTCATCTTTTATTTTTTCAATGTCCTTAGTGTCGTTAGTCAAAAGTTGCACGATACCAGGCTCTAAGGTAAGACCTTTGTTAGTGTAAAAAATAAGGCTAATGCTTTTGTCGCCTATGGTCTTAATCGCCTCTGACCAATTATATAATGTTTTCCATAAGTCTATGTCTTTATTAGTTATATTAGACTTGTTAATTGAATGTTTAACTTGAACCAAAGTTTTATGACCCTCGATGCTCTCAAGATGGAGATCGTCATAAACTTCAATCCCAATGTGTTCTTCTGGTTTAAGCTCTAAGGCATGTTTTAAAGCAACGTAATCTTGATAGGTAAAACCTATTGAATTTTTTTCAGCATTAGTTTTTTCAAAGAAATCCATATGGTAGCCCACTAAGGAAACAAGCAATGAAAGCATAAAAAAACATCAGTATCTTTTTTTCACCATATCAAACACTAAAAACATATGGAAGCATACGTATCAAAGTTTAGTTATATAACCTTATGTTTTTATACTGGTTTTATGTACATGTGCGCTTTCAATCCGATGAGAATGTTTTAGCTAAGGGGCATTCGTCAGCATATGGGCTTTCCAGGCTATCCCTATCCTTCTTGCTAATCCCCTGTATCAGTCAAGCAGCGATAGCTTTAGCTCTTTGAGTTTGAACGTAATCACTCCACCATTGCATCAAACTCTGTCGTTCTATCAGATATTCTGCACGATTGTATGCTGCGATAATTTCATCTTTTTTAGAGTGGGCGAGTGCTGCCTCAAGAACTTCAGCTCTGAACTTACCAGACTCCTCTGCCGCTGTTCTTGCAATCGAACGCATACCGTGAGCTACAAGTTCGCCTCCAAACCCCATTCGGATAATAGCTGCGTTGGCTGTTTGTTCATGCATATGATTAAGAGGCGCTTTAATGCTGGGGAAAACCCATTCTCTATGCCCACTTATTGATTTCATTAATTCAAGGATGTGCAAAGCTTCTTTACTCAAAGGAACTTTGTGAGGCTTTTTCATTTTCATAAAATCAGCAGGAATGTTCCAAATGCTGTTGGTTGTATCAATATCAGACCACCTTGCGCGAACGGCTTCACCCGGACGAACCCATGTCAACAATTGCCATTCAATTAGCATACGTGTTTCCAACCGGATTGAAGCATTCGTCAAGGATTCCATAAACCTTGGCAATTCGCTTGGGGGAAGGGCAGGCATATTTTGCTTTTTTGGTTTACTGAATCTTTGGCCAAGGTTGTCAGCCGGGTTGAACTCAATAAGTTCTTCAGTGGCTGCCCACCGGAAGATTTCATTCAGACGGGAAATGATGCGGCGTAGAGTTTCCAATACCCCTCGTTGCTCAATAGGATCAAGGTGTTGTTTTAAGAGCTTAGGCCGGATCTCATTGATAGGGACATTACCCAGACCAGGAAAGACATTTCTCTCTAAGCTGCGCCAGATGTCTGCTGCATGGTCTTGTGAGATACCTGATGTCTTTACCTTCTCATCTAACCATTTCCGCGCTACGGCTTGGAGAGTGTGCTCAGTAGCACTCTTTAATGCCTTCGCCTTATCGTTGTTATGGATTTGTGGATCAACACCATTTGCCAGAAAGGAAAGATATTCATCACGTAAGGCTCTGGCTCTTGCAAGGGTAAGGTGAGGATATGTCCCAAGGCTCATTTTGGTTCTTTTCTTGCTCACTGGTACTGCATACCTGAAATACCAATTTTTCTTGCCTCCTTTCGCCAAAGGAGCGATTCGTAGAATCAGACCATCACCGTCAAACAAGTTGATTTCTTTATTGGCTGGCTTGGTGCTTTTGATTTCAGTGTCAGTGAGCTTCTTAGCGATTTTTGCCATTTTGGGACCCTCGGTTTTTGGACCCTTCTTAGTGGGTCCCATTCAGGGTGCCATAACTCGTAGTTCTCAGCAATTCTCACTGGACGACAATAGACGTAAAAAAGCCCGCAGAGCTTGTGCTGTGCGGGCTTAGTAGACTTCATTGAACTTCAAACAACTAAAAAGTGGTGGAGCTGGCGGGAGTTGAACCCGCGTCCGAAATTCCTACGCCGTCGGTACTACATGCTTAGTCTGGTCTTTGCATTCGCTTGCCAGCTACGGACAGACACGCCACTAACAAACTAGCCTGATTGGATTTAACGCTTCAACCCCAGGCAAGGCATCCACGCGATCTCTTTTAGGTTTGACCTCTCTTGATCCCCGTCCTAAGAGCGGAGGCTAGGGAGAGAGGGCTGTAAGCAGGTTATTAAGCTGCTACTGCGTAAGTTTCGTCGTTTGCGACTATTTTTTTGCGGCTTTTTACGAGGCCAACCGCCCCTCGGCATGCACCTTGGGTTTCGCGAATCCCGTCGAATCCAGAATCAGCCCCAAGATATTTCACTATTATAACAGAAAGATGGGTAGCGACGCTAGCAGCCGTTAACGGGCCGCGTTTTTCATGATACGCGCTTTATCCAGCTTCCATTCGCGCTCTTTGATGTCGTCGCGCTTATCGTGCTCTTTCTTACCTTTGGCAACGCCGATCTTGACTTTGCACCAGGCGTTTTTCCAGTACAGTGACAGCGCTACAACTGTGTAACCCTCGCGGTTGACGCGACCATAGAGCGAATCCAGCTCGCGCTGGTTTAGCAGCAGCTTGCGGGTTCGAGTCGGGTCGCAGACCACATGGCTGGAAGCGCCGTGCAGCGGGGTAAACGTGGCACCAAACAGGTAGGCTTCGCCATCACGCATCAGCACATAGCTGTCGCTGATGTTGGCTTTACCTGCACGCAGTGATTTGACTTCCCACCCCTGAAGAGCCAGCCCCGCTTCAATCTCTTCTTCTATGAAGTATTCATGGCGGGCGCGCTTGTTGAGCGCAATGGTGGCAGAACCGGGTTTATGTGCTTTTTTCTTTGTCATAGTGACATCATTATACTAGTTGTCGCCGTGAATGAAATCCCTCGCCAGGGTTCATGCTGTTCTTTATGAACAGGTGCGATGTTCCTCGCAGAATTGTTGTCTGGCTGTTTATCGATGGTATGATTTTGCGCGTTTTATGAATCACGGAAAATTGTATGCCTAAAATCAGCCGGTCTGCGCTGGTCCCGTTCAGTGCCGAGCAGATGTATAAATTAGTGAATGATGTTTCGTCTTATCCGGCTTTTTTGCCTGGATGCACTGGTAGCCGGGTGTTGTCTTCCTCTGTGAGTGAAATGACGGCGGCGGTTGATGTGTCAAAAGCCGGTATCAGCAAGACATTCACTACCCGCAATACGCTTATTGATAACCAATGTATTTTAATGCAACTGGTGGATGGTCCGTTCCGTCAATTAAGCGGCGACTGGCGTTTTACGCCGTTGAGTGACGATGCCTGTAAGGTTGAACTGAATCTGGATTTCGAATTTAAGAATGCGTTGATCGAAATGGCATTTGGTAAGATTTTCAAAGAATTGGCCAACAGTATGGTACAGGCATTCACCCAGCGCGCCAAAGAGGTCTATTGTGCCTGAGATTCGTGTCGAAGTCGTCTATGCCTTGCCGGAACGCCAGTATTTGCGCCCGTTGACATTGGCGGCTGGGAGTACGGCTGAACAGGCTATTCAGGCATCAGGCTTACTGGCTTTGCGTCCGGATATCGATCTTGACGTCAATAAAATCGGTATTTTTAGTCGTCCGGCGAAACTGAACGACATACTCAGTGATGGCGACCGGGTGGAGATTTATCGGCCACTGCAAGCTGACCCTAAAGAGTTGCGCCGTCAGCGTGCGGAGCGCTCAAAAAACAAGGCACGGTAACGTGCCTTGTTTTTTTGTGCAGTCGAGAGAAGGATAAACTTCGCCGTGCCTGTCCACTTACTGTGCCTGCAACGAGGGCTTGTTGTCCACATTAGCCAGTATTCCCTGACTATTGAAAGTCAGAATCAACGTTTGCTGTTTCACCGCTTCGTGCCCCGGCTGCTGACGGAAGACGTAATACCAGGTATCTGAACCAAAAGGGTCCTGCATCATGGGGGTACCCAGCGTGTAGATGACCTGTTGTTTGGTCATTCCGTTATGGATTTTGGCAACGTCAGCAGAGGCCAGGTAATTCCCCTGATTGATGTCAGGCCGATAGACTATACGTTCCAACGTGGAACAACCGACGGTTAACATAGCAACAACCACCGCGGCGACGACAGTCAGCGTTTTACAGCGCATAGTGATTACATTCCTTAAGGGCGTAGGTTGCAGATGATAATAGACCTTGCCTGACTTGAAAACCTGCAAGACGTCTGTAAGACCGCGGGAATTCGAAAAAGTTGATCCTCACTAGGCTGCAAGCAATTCTCTGGCGTTTGCCAGCGTGTTTTTGGTAACCGCCGAACCGCCGAGCAGACGTGCCAGTTCCTGCAGACGTTCGCGTTTGCCCAGCGGTGTCATCAGGGTTTCTGTTTCTGCGCCGTCAGTGTGTTTGCTGACAAAGTAATGGTGGTGACCACATCCTGCCACCTGAGGCAGGTGGGTGACGCACATCACCTGAGTCGATTGGCCGAGCTGACGTAACATTTTGCCGACAATCGCCGCAGTCGGACCGCTGATACCCACGTCAACTTCGTCGAAAATCAGCGCTGGTGTGTCCATCTTGCGAGCGGTGATGACCTGAATAATGAGTGCGATACGAGACAGCTCCCCTCCCGAAGCCACTTTGACCAGTGGTTGATGTGGCTGGCCAGGGTTGGTGGTGACGCAGAATTCGATGTGGTCGGCACCGGTAGCCGTCAGCGAATCAGGGTTGAAAGTCACCTCAATAGTGAAATGGCCGTGCGGCATCGCCAGTTCATGCATATTGGTCGTGATCATGTGCGCCAGTTCGCTGGCGTGTTGGCTGCGCCGGATGTGAAGCTGTTCGGCCACGTGCAGAGCCTGCTGATGAAATTCCTGTACCTCACGGTTCAGGGTTTCATGATCGCTTTCTTGCTGTTCCAGCAAGTGCTGTTCCTGTAACAACTGTTGATGAAATGCAGGTAGCTCTTCCGGTATCACATGGTGTTTACGTGCCAGCGTTAACTGACGTGACAGGCGTTGTTCCAGTTCGTACAGTCGGATAGGGTCCAGATCCATTTGGTCACAGTAATGGCGCAACTCATCACTGGCCTCGCTAATGTGAATGCTGGCCTCTTCCAGCATGGAAAACACGCCAGAGAGTTTCTCATCCATACTGACCAACTCTGACAACTGATGTTTGGCGCTGTGCAACATGCCAAGCACATTCTGGTCTTCACCTTCGCTGAGAATCTGCAGTGTCTGCTGGCTGAGCGACATCAATTGCCCACTGTTGGCGAGTCGCTTGTATTCTGCGTCTATCTGCTCGTATTCGCCCGACTGCGGAGCAAACTCATTGAGTTCTTTGAGCTGATATTGCAGCAATTCCCGGCGTGCTTCCCGTTCGATGGTTGCTTGCTGGTGTTGCGCCAGTTCGCGGCAGCTTTGGTGCCACTGTTGCCAGATTTGACGCATGGCACAGAGCAGTTGTGATTCGTCGGCGTAGGCATCCAACAGGTGACGTTGATGTTCCGGTTTGAGCAGTAACTGGTGAGCGTGCTGGCCGTGGAGCTGAATCAGGTGCTGGCCGAGTTCGCGTAATTGCGACAACGGCACAGCCGTACCATTGATGAACGCACGGGAGCGACCGTCTGCGCTGATGACGCGGCGCAGCAGGCATTCGTTGTTGTCATCAAGCTGATTGTGCTCCAGCCAGTGTAACGCAGTTGGCGTATCCGTCAGTGAAAAACGGGCGCAAATGTCGGCTCGACTGGCGCCGGGACGTACCATATTGGCGTCAGAGCGATTACCCAAACAAAGGCCGAGAGCATCAATGGCAATGGATTTTCCCGCCCCGGTTTCACCGGTAATGACGCTCATCCCTGCCTGAAAATCAATTTCCAGTTCGCGCACAATGGCGAAATTACTGATTGTGAGTTGCGCCAGCATGATAGTGTCCTGTATGTAACAACAACTGTTATTAAATACAGTATAGACTGGTTTTTTGTACAGTAAAGTAGCAAGCGCCACTTTTAGAATAATTTTTTAGACCAACCGAGTTTGCTGCTCAATGTATTGAAATAGCTGTAATTTTCAGGATGAATTAAGTTTAGTTGATGCTTGCTGCGCTGGATACGCACTTCTTCACCCTCCTGAACCGGCAGTGAAATCTGACTGTCGCAGCTGATTTCCAGGTCCTGAGTGATGTGGGAAAATTTTAGCCGGATGGAACTGCTGCTGTTGATCACCAGTGGGCGAGCCGACAAGGTGTGTGGGAACATCGGCACCAGGGCAATCGCATCCAATGATGGGGTCAGTATCGGGCCGCCGCCGGATAACGAGTAAGCGGTAGAGCCGGTAGGGGTGGAGATAATCAGACCGTCAGAGCGCTGGGAGAAAGCGAATTTGTCGTCAATATAGACTTCAAATTCAATCATATGTGCTACCTTGCCGGGATGAAGCACGACCTCGTTGATGGCGGTGCTGCTACTGTTGGGATGGTTGGCACGGCACACTTGTGCTTCCAGCATAAAGCGTTGTTCACGAATGTAGCGACCGGCCAGCACTTCGCTCAGTTGCTGCTGAGTATGATCCGGGTCGAGATCGGTGAGGAAGCCGAGATTACCGCGGTTAACGCCGATAACGTTGATATCGTAGCGAGACAGCACCCGTGCGGCGCCCAGCATGTTGCCGTCGCCGCCGACCACCACCGCCAGGTCTGCCTGCTGACCGATGTCCGACAGGCTGCCGGTCATGGCGTCTGTTAATTGCAGTTCGCGGGCAATCTGTTGTTCGACTACGACGGCGTAATCCTGTGCGCGTAGCCAGTGATACAGCATTTCATGGGTGGTCAAGGCATGTGGGTGACGTGGATGACCAACAATGCCAATGCAATTAAACGATCTGTTCATTTGGGTGCGTTATCCTCATAAGAACACCGGCAGCTCACGGTTTTTAGACCGATAATCAGACCAATAATATGTGAGTGATTCCCTTGAAACCCCGGTTTTGATCCCCATAATAAGCGAACTAGCGAGATGAATGCGAAAAACGCGGAGATTTTCATGAGTAGTAAAGAACAGAAGTCGCCTGACGAGCAAGTCTTGGATCAAAAGGAAACAGCGCAAGGTCAGCAAGCGGATGCCGTGCCAGAGACGACGGATGTCGCTGACCCGCGTGATGAACGTATCGCCGAACTGGAAGCGCAACTGAACGAACTTCAGCAGCGCGAGCGTGAAAGCGCACTGCGTGCCCGTGCCGAAATGGAGAACATTCGTCGTCGTGCCGAACTGGATGTGGAAAAGGCGCATAAATTCGCGTTGGAGAAATTTGCGAGTGAAATACTGCCGGTGATTGATAACCTGGAGCGTGCGCTGGAAATGGCGGACAAATCCAATGAGGCGCTGTCCGGCATGATCGAAGGGGTTGAACTGACGCTCAAAGCGATGCTTTCTGCCGTGAGCAAATTTGGCATTGAGGTGGTGGCAGAAGTGAATGTACCGTTTAATCCGGATGTTCATCAGGCTATGACCCTGATCGAATCTGCCGATCATGCGCCTAACCATGTGATGATGGTGATGCAGAAGGGTTATACCTTGAATGGTCGCTTGTTGCGTCCGGCGATGGTTGCCGTCTCCAAAGCCAAAGAGTAACCTCTTTCTGTTGCCCTCCAGGAAGTAGCCAATGGGTTCCTTCCTGGGGTGTTTCATCATATCTTTCCTTTCATTGTTACCCTGACCTTCTTCTCTGTTCCCACTCTGTTGTTAATAAATGGCTCTTGTTGCTTAAATGTTTTATTTGTGTGGTATTGTGTAAAGTGCTTTATTGGGGTGATTATTCATTAGTCGTTTTTTTGTTTGTATTTTGTTAGTCTCTTCGTATTAAAATGTGTGCTGTCTGTCAGACAAAAGCATCGTCAATACCTATCAGAGTAATCACTTCTTTCACTATAAATGCAGTTGATAATCATTATCATTTTTGCGATAGTCATAAAACAGTAGCGTCAGAAGGGGTACTCATATGCCGGGGAGTCGTGTAGTGGAATCAGTCAGCCGAACATCAAGAAAGCTCAAGCTTTCGTTGATGGGGCCGGCCTTTATCGCGGCGATCGGTTATATCGATCCCGGTAATTTTGCTACCAATATTCAGTCGGGCGCGGCGTATGGCTATCAGTTGCTGTGGGTGGTGGTTTGGGCCAACCTGATGGCGATGTTGATCCAATTACTCTCTGCCAAACTGGGTATCGCAACCGGCAAGAATCTGGCGGAGCATATTCGTGATCGTTTCCCGAAACCTGTTGTCTGGGCCTACTGGATACAAGCCGAGATCATCGCTATGGCGACGGATCTTGCTGAATTTATCGGCGCGGCAATTGGTTTTAAGTTATTGCTTGGCGTGTCGTTGCTGGAGGGGGCAATCCTCACCGGAATTGCCACGTTCTTGATCCTGACATTACAGCAGCGTGGGCAAAAACCACTGGAGATGGTGATTGGCGGCTTACTGTTATTCGTTGCGGCGGCCTACATTGTTGAGTTGATTTTCTCCCGCCCGGAGCTGGCTTCTCTGGCGAAGGGGATGGTTGTGCCCAGTTTGCCTAATTCTGATGCGGTGTTGCTGGCTGCCGGCGTGCTGGGTGCGACTATCATGCCGCATGTCATTTATCTGCATTCGTCTCTGACGCAGCAGCAGAGCCATATAACCCGTGCCGAGCGTTATTCCGCTACCAAGGTAGATGTTGCAGTGGCTATGACTATCGCCGGGTTCGTGAATCTGGCCATGATGGCGACAGCGGCGGCGGCGTTTCACTTTAGCGGCAATACCTCGATTGCTGAACTGGATCAGGCGTATCTGACGCTGAAACCGTTGCTGGGGCAGGCGGCGGCGACTATTTTTGGCCTGAGCCTGGTGGTGGCGGGGTTGTCGTCCACCGTAGTGGGGACGCTGGCCGGTCAGGTGGTGATGCAGGGGTTTGTGCGTTTTCATATTCCGCTGTGGATTCGCCGCGTTGTGACTATGTTGCCATCTTTTATTGTGATTCTGTCCGGTATGAACCCGACCAGGGTGCTGGTGTTAAGCCAGGTATTGTTGAGCTTCGGCATTGCGTTGGCGTTGATTCCATTGCTGGTGTTTACCGGTAACCGCGACCTGATGGGATGCTTGGTGAACAGTCGCTGGGTACAGAACACCGGCAAGGTGATCGTCTGTATGGTGATTGCGCTCAATCTGTATCTGGTTATCGATACGCTGCTGGGATGACTTGACGCGTTCTTCGTTGCGCCTCCGCTAGTCGGGGGCGTTTGCTTTTTGTGGTTACGACTTTTCTGCTTTCACTGATGATTACGTGCAATTCGTCGATGCCCGGCCTATTATCTGAAGCTGATTTTTGATACAGAGATGCAATTATGTCGGTGCCGATTACTATCGTTGAGAAGAAGCTGTTATCTGATCACTGGTTTGTATTGCATAAATATGTGTTCGATTTGAAGCGGAAGAATGGCGGCATGGTGCGCCAGATGCGCGAAGTGTATGACCGTGGTAACGGTGCGACCATCTTGCTGTATAACCGGGTAAAAGGCACGGTGGTGTTGACGCGTCAGTTCCGTATGCCGACGTATCTAAACGGTAACGACAGCGGGATGTTGCTGGAAGCCTGTGCCGGTCTGCTTGATGATCAGTCGCCGGAACAGTGTATCCGTAATGAGGCTATCGAAGAAACCGGCTACCGGATCGGTGAAGTGGAAAAGCTGTTTGAGGCTTATATGTCGCCGGGTGGTGTAACCGAATTGCTGCATTTTTTCGCTGCGGAATATGATGATACGCAAAAACGCACTTCTGGTGGGGGTGTGGAAGATGAAGATATCGAAGTGCTGGAGTTGCCGTTTAGTGAGGCGATGACCATGGTCAGAGATGGCCGCATTAAAGATGGCAAAACCATTATGTTATTGCAGCACGCACAGATTAATGGCTGGTTTGCCAACGCACGTTAACCGCACGATAAAACCGTAAGTTGATGATGTCGATAACAAGGGGCCAATTTGGCCCCTTGTTGCTTATGTGGGAGTACATTTGCAACGTTGCCGCTCTGACTGATCCTTCCTGTAACTCGCATTATTTAGGGTATATATATCGGGAAAGCGCTCGCTGAGGTGAGTGAGTTTCAATCTCATTAATTAATTATATTAAGCGGTATTCCGGCGCGGATTTTGTAATGCTTCATGGTTTCGCAAATCACAGACACGATACACTGGGTGACCTGCTGCCCTACTAACAAAGCGATAAAATAAGGTAATTAGCTATGGATGAACAACTTAAGCAAAGCGCACTGGATTTCCATCAATATCCGGTGCCGGGAAAAATCCAGGTCTCCCCGACCAAACCGCTGGCAACCCAGCGTGATCTGGCATTAGCTTATTCTCCGGGTGTTGCTGCGCCTTGTCTGGAAATTGCGCAAGACCCCCTGGCTGCTTACAAATATACCGCGCGCGGCAATCTGGTCGCGGTTATCTCCAACGGTACCGCAGTGCTTGGGTTAGGCAACATCGGTGCGCTGGCCGGCAAGCCGGTAATGGAAGGCAAAGGGGTGCTGTTCAAGAAGTTTTCTGGCGTTGATGTGTTTGATATCGAAGTGGATGAGCAGGACCCGGACAAGCTTATCGATGTGATCGCGGCGCTGGAGCCGACCTTCGGTGGTATCAATCTGGAAGATATCAAAGCGCCGGAGTGCTTCTACATCGAACAGAAGCTACGTGAGCGCATGAAAATTCCGGTATTCCATGACGACCAGCACGGCACCGCGATTATCTGTACCGCAGCAGTGCTGAATGGTCTGCGTGTGGTGGAAAAACAAATTGCCGACGTCCGGCTGGTGGTGTCGGGCGCGGGCGCGGCATCCATTGCCTGCCTGAACCTGCTGGTGGCGCTGGGTTTGAAGCACGAAAACATCGTGGTGTGCGATTCCCGTGGCGTTATCTACAAAGGCCGCGAAGCCAACATGGCGGAAACCAAGGCGGCATATGCTATTGATGATAACGGCAGCCGTTCATTGGCCGATGTTATTCCGAACGCGGATATTTTCCTGGGTTGTTCCGGCCCAGGCGTGCTGACGCAGGAGATGGTAAAAACCATGGCGCCGCGTCCACTGATTATGGCGTTGGCTAATCCGGAACCGGAAATTCTGCCGCCGCTGGTAAAAGAAGTGCGCCCGGATGCCATTGTGTGCACTGGCCGTTCCGACTACCCGAACCAGGTCAACAACGTGTTGTGCTTCCCGTTCATTTTCCGCGGTGCGCTGGACGTAGGGGCGACGACCATCAATGAAGAGATGAAGCTGGCCTGTGTGCACGCCATTGCTGATTTGGCGTTGGCGGAGCAGAGCGAAGTGGTGGCGTCTGCCTATGGCGATCAGGATCTCTCCTTCGGGCCGGAATATCTGATCCCTAAACCGTTCGACCCGCGTCTTATCATCAAGATTGCGCCTGCGGTAGCGAAAGCGGCGATGGAATCCGGCGTGGCGACCCGCCCAATTGAAAACTTCGATGATTACATCGAGAAACTGACGCAGTTTGTCTACAAAACCAACCTGTTCATGAAGCCTGTCTTCTCTCAGGCCCGTACTCAGCCGAAGCGTGTGGTGCTGGCGGAAGGGGAAGATCCGCGCGTGCTGCACGCCACGCAGGAGATGGTGTCGCTGGGGCTGGCGTTCCCGGTGTTGATTGGTCGTCCGAGTGTGATCGAGAAACGTATCCAGAAGTTGGGATTACAGATAGCTATCGGCAAAGATTTTGAAGTGGTGAACAACGAATCCGACCCACGCTTCAAGGCATACTGGACCGAGTATTTTGAGATGATGAAGCGCCGTGGCGTGTCTCAGGAACAGGCCCAACGCGACATGCGTGGCAACCCGACTCTGATCGGTTCCATCATGGTTCACCGCGGCGAAGCGGATGCGATGATCTGCGGTACGGTTGGTAACTATGACGAGCATTTCAGCGTGGTGGAGAAAGTGCTCGGTTACCGTGATGGCGTACATGTCGCGGGGGCGATGAACGCGTTGCTGCTGCCAAGCGGCAACACCTTTATCGCCGACACTTACGTCAATCCGGATCCGACCCCGGAGCAACTGGCGGAAATTACTCTGATGGCGGCTACTACCGTGCGTCGTTTTGGTATCGAACCCAAAGTGGCGTTGCTGTCGCACTCCAGTTTTGGCACCTCAGATTCGCCAACCGCGAAGAAAATGCGCGCCACGCTGGAGCTGGTGAATAAGATGGCACCAGAACTGCAGATTGATGGCGAAATGCACGGCGACGCTGCGCTGGTGGAAGCCATTCGCCGTGAGCAGATGCCGGACAGTCCGCTGAAAGGCGCGGCCAATATCCTGATCATGCCGAACATGGAAGCCGCCCGCATCAGCTACAACCTGTTGCGTGTCTCTTCTTCTGAAGGTGTGACTGTCGGGCCGGTGCTGATGGGCGTGGCTAAACCGGTGCATATTCTGACGCCGATTGCCTCTGTGCGTCGCATCGTTAATATGGTGGCGCTGGCGGTGGTGGAAGCGCAGACTGCGCCGCTGTAATGTGGCGTATTGCTGACATATTGCTGAGATGAAAAGACCAAACCGGCAGGTTACCCTGCCGGTTTTTTTACGCCTGCTGGCGCAGCCACTTATCCAGCTCGTTGGCAAACTGCTGGCGATCTCGTTGGTTTAATGCAGCCGGGCCGCCGGTTTGCACGCCGCTGGCGCGTAACGTATCCATGAAATCCCGCATGGTCAGCCGTTCGCGTATGGTATCCAGAGTGTAACGTTCACCGCGCGGGTTGAGTGCGACCGCTTGTTTTGCCAACACTTCGGCGGCGAGCGGAATATCGGCAGTGATCACCAGATCGCCCGGCTGAACGCGGCGCACGATTTCGTTATCCGCCACATCAAATCCCGCGGCGACGCGCAGGCTATGGATGTGTGGCGAAGACGGCGTTTTGAGAGGCTGGTTGGCGACCAGCGTCAGGCGGGTTGCAGTGCGATCAGCGGCGCGGTATAGCACTTCTTTAATGACGTTGGGGCAGGCGTCGGCATCCACCCAAATGGCGGTCATCCTCGTGGCTCCGGCTGTGTAGCCAGCCCAAGCCAGTCACGTGCGGGTAAAAAGTCGCGGTATAATGCCGCTTCCGGGCTGCCTGGTTCCGGTTGATACCGGTATTCCCAGCGCACCAGCGGCGGCATCGACATGAGGATCGACTCAGTGCGCCCGCCGCTTTGCAGGCCGAACAACGTGCCCCGGTCCCACACCAGATTAAACTCTACATAGCGCCCACGGCGATAAAGCTGGAACTGACGTTCCCGCTCGCCCCACGGAATGTCTTTTCGGCGATTGACGATTGGCAGATAGGCGTGCTGGAACCCTTCGCCCACCGCACGCATGAAAGCGAAGCTGGTGTCGAAGTCCGGCGTGTTGAGATCGTCGAAAAACAGACCGCCAACGCCACGTGCTTCGTTGCGATGTTTGAGGAAGAAGTAATCGTCGCACCATTGCTTGTAGCGCGGGTAGACGTCATCACCGAACGGTTGGCACAGATCAAAAGCGGTTTGATGCCAGTGGATAGCGTCGTCTTCGAAACCGTAGTACGGGGTGAGATCAAAACCGCCGCCAAACCACCATACGGCGGGTTCGCCCGGCTTTTCGGCGATGAAGAAGCGCACGTTCGCGTGACTGGTTGGCACATACGGATTGAGCGGGTGAATCACCAGCGAAACGCCCATCGCCTGAAAGCTGCGCCCAGCCAGTTCCGGGCGGTGGGTGCTGGCTGAGGACGGCAACGAGGCGCCGGAAACGTGAGAGAAATTCACCCCAGCCTGTTCGAATACCTGCCCCTGACGCAAAACACGGCTGCGCCCGCCACCGCCGGAAACATGTTGCCAGGCATCTTCAATAAAGGTGGCGGTGCCATCGGTCAGTTCCAGTTGCCGGCACAGGGTGTCCTGTAGTGTGAGCAGAAATTGCTTGATCGCGTTGATATCAGGTGCACTCATAATATCCCTTATCATGATGTTGAAAGGCTGGTTGGGCGTCATCCAGCCTGGGCTTATTCTGTCTTAGTATATCGAAATTCGGCAGTTCACCCATTGCCGGAAGTGTTGCAGGCATGAATTGTCCGTCGCAGATATGGATTGTCGGCTATTGCTGAAAAGTGTTATTGCGTCTGTGATGAATCGCGGGATAATCAACATTGACCTGTTAACTCTAGATGGCGAGCCGTGATGGAAATCCGCATATTCAGGCAAGATGACTTTGAAGAAGTGATCACCCTTTGGGAACGCTGCGATTTGCTGCGTCCCTGGAATGACCCGGAGATGGATATTGAGCGTAAGCTTAATCATGATCCTGACCTGTTTCTGGTAGCGGAAGTGGGCGGTGAGGTGGTCGGTTCGGTGATGGGCGGATATGACGGCCACCGTGGTTCAGCCTACTATCTGGGGGTGCATCCTGATTATCGTGGTCGCGGCATTGCCAATGCGTTGATCAGTCGTCTGGAAAAAAAATTGATCGCGCGCGGCTGCCCGAAGATCCACCTGATGGTGCGTCAGAGCAACACCGCTGTCATCAGCATGTATGAAAAGATGAATTACGACATGGTCGATAGCATTACGCTGGGCAAGCGCCTGATTGAAGACCAGGAGTATTGATTGTTCCCATTTGGCACCGTTGTGCGCTGCCAACGGTGCCTGAGAAACTTCGCTTAGTTCCCTCCCTGTTTGATGCCGGATTGCCGTTCCCCGCCAGCAGGTACTCACTGCTCTGTTCCGATGTTCGTTCCCTTGTTGCTGCCGGGATAGCCTTCCCTGCGGAACGCCTTTTCCAGGGCGAAGTTTTTCCCGGTCAGCCCGAACAATGGTAATCTTGGCGGCATCTGTGTGCCGGTACCGTTTTATGTTGAGGAGTCGAGAGTGACAAAAGTGCGTCCGTTGTTTTTGGTTTTCCCGTTGTTGCTGGCAGGGTGCAGCACCTTATCCGGTTTTTCCTGGTCCAGTTTGTCGCCGTTCAACTGGTTCGGCCATCGTCTGACGGTGTCAGACGCCGGTGTCGGCGAAATCAACGCTGCGACGCCTATGCTGGAGTCAGCGCTGGACAACGCGCTGAACGGTGATTATCGCCTGCGTGGTGGCATGGAAACCCGCAACGGCAAACTGGTATCGATCTATGAAGCGCTCAAGGATGACAGCGTCAGGCTGGAAATCAGCGGCGCGCCAAAAGGCCAGGTGAAGCAGGTTGCGGTGATGGACAAGGCTATTGCCAGCGAGTGGGGGGTGAAAATCGGCGATGAATTCAGTTCACTTTACAGCAAAGCATTTGGCGTCTGTCAGCCGGGACAGGGCGCGGATGCCCGCAGTGTGGAGTGTGTGGCGCCACAAGGTAAACACGTCAGCTACCTGTTTTCCGGCGACTGGAGCGGCCCGGAAGGATTGATGCCATCTGATGATATTCTCAGGAACTGGAAAGTCAGCAAGATTGTCTGGCACGCGCAGGGACGGGAATAATCAATATTAGTGGTGCATTCAGAATTAGTGGTGCATTCAGAGCCGGGATGGTGTTATCCCGGCGTCTGTAGCTGTTTTTTGTACGCCATGCAACCAATCTCCTGATGATTGGCTAGCTTATTTTTTCTCATCGCCATTTTTATCACGCTTTGTGTAGTCATATGACATGGCGAATTATCTCTGTCTGTGCGGCAGATATTCAGGCTGATGGCTGTGATTTATTGGGCGAATTGCGCATCAGTTTTTGACGATCAACCCACGTATCGGTTTCAGGATCATAATAACGGCTGGGCCATATTTCCTCTGGCTTAACCCCTAATGCGTTGGCTATCAGCAATTCTCCTTTCGGCCACGGTCGGTATAGCGCGTTCGCCAGCGTAGAAGAGCTTAATCCTGATTGTCGTGATACCGCTGATAAAGATGTACCTTTTTTCCTCAGCGCGGCAATGATATCTGCTGAATGCCAGTCTTTTCTCCTTGAACGCATTTTCTATCCTCGATGGCTGTGGCTGATTACTGTTTTTTTGTGACATACATTTACTATTACACACTTCTATAGGTAAAAAATACTCTTGATTTAAATTTCATTCAAAAAAATTAGCTATATCATAGGAAAATGTTAGGTGATGATATAGTTCGATTATTTTTGAAGGTTTGCTAATAATTCACGAAATTTATTTTTCACAAAATATTATTTTCGATAAATTATTAAGTGAATTAATTATCTTGTTAATTATTTTATGGTTTGTTTTTAGTGAAGGGTTTACATACAGGATGTTGTTTGCAATGAATGACTCGCAAGATTATCTCCGTGCGTTTATTCCCTTGTTGGACGGGCTGAATGAACCGTGGGGAATAAAAGATCTCACCTCTCGTCACGTGTATATGAACGCACCAGCGTATAGCTACACCAATACGCCAGCGAATTTTGATATTGAGGGAAAGTTCGATGAAGAATTTCCGATAGCCTGGGCGGAATTATCTGAGAAATTTATCGAGCATGATCGTCGTACAGAAGTCTGTGCTGAGCGGGTTACAGTGATTGAAACTCACTATTGGTTTGGCAAAACGGATCTGTCACCGTTTATCAGCGAAAAAATGCCTATTTTTAATGTTGCAAAAGAATGTGTTGGGATTTTGTGGAATGCCCGGCCAATGAGCACATTGTCGCCGCTGATCCATATTGATAATCGTAAGCCAAGCATATTGAGAACGGAAATAACGACCGATCTTTTTACTCGTGCTGAGTTGGACACGCTTTTTCTGGTGTTACGGCGTTTTTCCAGCAAGGAAATAGCGAAACAGTTCAACCTGTCCAACAGAACGATTGAGAACAGAATACAAAATATGTACCAAAAAGCGGGTGTGCATTCGTTCAATCAGTTTGAAGAGTTTTGCTATCAACATGGATTTGACAGTTTTATACCTAACTCATTGTTGAGAAAGGGGATTTTGTTTGTCTAAATAACTTTGCATATTACCGCTCCACTTTAGCCAGACCGTGTTGATTGCTGGGGAAAGGCGAAGCAGTGTTCATAAGCTGCTTTATCTTTTCCAGTAACTGTCACATGTATCGGCACTGATGGTTTTGTGTTACCGTTTCGTGTAATGACAGCTATAGTCGCTCTATTGGATTTATCTAAATGGTTCTAAAAATGATACTGACCATGAGATTAGAAAGGCAATTATTGCCTCAGCTACTTTCAGAACATATTCACAATTTATAACAAACATAATAAAGCCAAAATTTAATGATTATTCTGTACGTCTTGCACTTTCTGCATTAGCTGCATGTTATCCTGATAAGGATTTAATTTTGATGGAAAATAAAATTGGACTTGGTATTCGAAATATTATCGAGACACAAGTTTATCCACATATACCAGTTGATGATAAAAATAAACTTGGACGTATAATTCAATCCCTGTTTTCAGATTGATAATTTATCTTGTTGATACTGTTAGTATATTTTATTATTTGAATTTAATTTTTTATGTGTTATAAATCCAATTAGGTGATAAATTATTTGGTGGGTATTTAATGATCATAAAAAATTTTTGGTTTTTATCCAGCGTATTCCTTGTTGCGTTGCAGCAAGTATTGGTCGGATTGTCAACTTACTTTATAGGTGTTGCTGGCTATAACATATCAAGTGATATTGATAAAACTTTTAATTATATTGTTTTGTTTTATGCCAGCATTGCATTTTGCTATATTTTTGGTTCTCTTTCTTTGTATACAAGGACAAAACTCTCGAATTCTGTTTGGTCTGGATACTATTGTTGGATTTTTGATGAGGTAATAAAAAAACCATCTCTTTCATCTCAGGATAATAAGAAAAAAACACTGAATTGGATCGCGGGTGAATCTCTTCCAACGATTGAAGAGGCTTCGTTTTATTATGTGGAGATTCTTGCTCTATATTTTAATGTTTTATTTACTATTATTGCATTGATTTTTGTTTTGGGTGTGAATATATCATCGGTTATTATCGGATGTGTTGTGTTTTCCTGGCTTTTGATTTACTACTCTAGTAAATCTATCAATAAAATGTCGTCTGAAATACAAAATAGTAAGGTGAATGCTTTTCATGCAATAGATAAAATATGGGATAACTGTTTCTTTGGTTTAAAAAAGCATTATTTCGAGGCTGTAAGTTATGCATCTGGTAGACAGTCAATATTCTTTTCTGTACTACAAAGATATAAAAGATTAGAGCAAATTTTGGCATGTATCCCAGTTCTTATTACTATACCGCCGCTAGTTTATATTTCCTGGCAATCAACCATCGTAAGGCCTGACATTCTTGGTGCTATCGTTGCAGTTTTGCCAAGAACAATTCAACTTTTCCAAAGTATCAATGCTGCGAGTATGCATACCACACAACTTATGCTGATTAAAAACAAGGTAAGAAATCTTCAAAGATTCCCATCATTATTGGTAGAAGTAGACTATGAGAATAATATTGATGATAATAAAGTTGTTATCCGTAATCTTAATGATAAAAATATAAATCTATCTGTTCGTGAGTTTGTTGGTAATATATCCCATTATTGTGGTTTGCCAGGCAGGTATTTGGTGGAAGGACCAAATGGTGCTGGAAAGTCATCTATCCTTAAAGTAATAAAACAAATGACTGATGATTCGGTTTTACTTGGGCCGGAGAATAGTATTGGTATAGACGATATCAAGGGGTCTACAGGACAAAAACATCGGGAAAATATTAATAAGTTGCTATCGGATGATGACATTTTTATCCTTCTTCTTGATGAGTGGGACGCAAATTTAGATATGAGTAATACAATGATGTTTGACAAAATGCTTGATGATATATCACATAATAAAGTAGTCATAGAGGTAAGGCATAAGCATGTAGTAAGATAAACTGACGGGTTGATTACACTAACAGAACTAAGATTATTCTTTGTTATGATTGAAGGCAATTAAATCTTCTCTTTCAATCTGAAAGTTAGGCTATGTCCAGTTTTTCTTACGAAGATAATGTATTTTAGGATATAGTCTGGAACTTATTAGTCTAAATAATTTTGCATATTACCGCTCCACTTTAGTCAGACCGTGTTGATTGCCGGGGAAAGGCGAAGCAGCGTTCATAAACTGTTGATGATTTCGCGTTATCGTTTTGTGTAACGACAGCCATAGCCACTTTATTATGGATTTAGCTACGGCGAATACGTGGCAGGAATAACAACCGGAACTTCGTATTTTCTTCCAGACAGCGTTCCACTTTTCGGCTTTTATAATTGGTATGCTCACCGCTCTGGACCAATTTATGTTGGGGGCGGTATTAGAGCATTCAATGACACTTGTCGAGGCTTTTCTGGCGAATTGCCAGGGGCAGACAGCACGCCATCTGTTGGTTGGGCGGCGATGATTGCCAGCCTGGCAGGAAGTGCCGTAGGGTTGTTTACTAAATGGGGGATTCCGGCGCTGAATTCGTTGCTGGCAGCCAGTGTGTTGTATTGGGTGATCAAGGTGACGTTACCGGCAGCGAAACCCCCAGGTGGCAGGTAATCTGCCTGCTTCTGAGCATTGTTGCAAAAACAGTTACCTGCGTTTTCCACCGTTATTGGTAAGGTTATCCTGTTATCGTCAACATCGTCTGATATCATGTAAATAGATTGGGGCGTGCTGGTCACGCCTCGTTTTATTGTATAGCAGCCTTGAGATAGCCGCCCGGCATGGCTTGCCGGCGCGAGAGAAACTGCACCGAGTGAGGAAGCAACAGATGACACAAATTCAAAGCGGTATTTTGCTGGAGCATCGCCGTTTTGCCATCTTCATGGAGGCTATGGTACAGGGAGAATTTGATGCCATCCGCCAGGGCTGCAAGAAATTTTGTCAGGCACTGGGCGAGTTGCAGCAGCGTTTCCCTGACGCCGGGCTTGGCGCGGTAATCGCTTTTGGCTACGACGTCTGGCGTGAGCTGGATTGCGACAACAGTGCGCAGGAACTCAAACCCTTCACCCCGCTGGGCAACGGGCTGGCGCCTGCCACGCAGCGCGACATGCTGATTCACATCCAGTCGCTGCGCCATGATGTTAATTTTTCACTGGCACAGGCGGTGCTGGCGGCGTTCGGCAACACCATCAATATTGAAGAGGAAACTCACGGCTTTCGCTGGGTGGAGGACCGTGATTTGAGCGGTTTTGTCGATGGCACCGAAAACCCGCAGGGTGATGCCCGGCGTGACGTCGCCATTGTACCGGACGGTCAGACTGGCGAAGGCGGCAGTTATGTGTTTGTTCAGCGCTGGGAGCACAATCTGCGCCAGTTGAACCGTATGAGCGTGGAACAGCAGGAGCAGATGATTGGTCGCACCAAACAAGACAATGACGAGTTGTCGTCCGAGTCGCGGCCAGTGACGTCGCACCTGAGCCGTGTTGACCTCAAAGAAGACGGCAAAGGGTTGAAAATTCTGCGTCAGAGCCTGCCTTACGGCACCGCCAGCGGCAAGCACGGTCTCTATTTCGCGGCTTACTGTGCCCGACTTTACAACATTGAACAGCAATTGCTGAGCATGTTTGGCGACCGTGACGGCAAACGTGACGAGATGTTGCGCTTTACCCGTGCGGTCAGCGGCAGTTACTTTTTTGCCCCTTCTCTTGATCGTTTATTATCGCTATAACAGAATCCGTTTTTGTTACAGAACGACAGACAGGCACTGCACCGCGGTGCCTGTTTTTTTGGCGTCGCCTGACGTCGTGCGGAGAGAAAATGTGACCACGCTTGAACAGTGCGTCGGCAATACGCCGCTGATTAAATTACAACGTCTGGCTCAGCACACCGGCAGCGAAATCTGGCTGAAGCTGGAGGGCAATAATCCAGCCGGTTCGGTGAAGGACCGCGCGGCGTTGTTGATGATTCAGCAGGCGGAGCGCCGGGGCGAGATAGTACCAGGTGATACGCTGATTGAGGCTACCAGCGGCAATACCGGTATCGCGCTGGCGATGGTGGCGGCGATGAAAGGCTACCGGTTGCGGTTGCTGATGCCGGAAAACATGAGTCAGGAACGGCAGGCCGCGATGCGCGCTTATGGTGCGGAATTACTGCTGGTCAGCCAACAACAGGGGATGGAAGGTGCACGCGATCTGGCCAGACAGATGGCGCAGGCGGGGGAGGGGACGCTGCTCGATCAGTTCAATAACCCAGACAACCCGCTGGCGCATTTCACCACTACCGGCCCGGAAATCTGGCAGCAAACGCAGGGGCGACTTACCCATTTCGTTTCCTGCATGGGAACCACCGGTACTATCACCGGTGTCAGCCGTTACCTGAAAAGCCAGAGTGATAAGGTCTGCACTGTTGGCCTGCAACCGCAGGACGGTAGCCAGATTCCGGGAATTCGTCGTTGGTCGCCTGACTATATGCCGGGTGTTTTTCAGCCACAACTGGTGGACCGGATTATGGATATGTCGCAGCAGGAGGCGGAAACCACCATGCAGCAGCTGGCGCGAGTAGAGGGGGTGTTCTGCGGCGTCAGCTCTGGCGGTGCGGTGGCTGGCGCGCTGCGCATCGCTGCCGAACAGCCAGGTCGTCTGATCGTCACCGTGGTATGTGACCGAGGTGATCGTTATCTCTCCACTGGCGTGTTTGGCTAACGCCTGCGTGTTAGCGTGTATGCGCTTACTCGCGTTTCCGTATGCCGACGGCTTGGGACGACGCTTAGAATGGCGCCCATTCAGGCTGTCGCGCAAGAATGCGACTACCATTGAGGTAGCGGCATATCACGAATGTCACGCTATTGCCCTAACTGGTTATCGCGCCTGCCGACACTGACAGCATCATGCTCACTATCCCCTTTCACATTCGTTATGTTTTGCATAGTGAAAGGTAAGGATTCCGTAAATGGTGCTGCGCAGATTGCAACCAGACCTGACAATAGGAGCGGTAGCAATGTATGGGAATGACAGTATGAAAATTTTACTGGTAGACGATGACGCTGAACTGGGACACATGCTGTGTGAATACCTTACGGCAGAAGGGTTCAGTACTTCACAGGTGATGAGCGGCAAAGAAGGGGTGGACGGCGCCATGTCCGATCAGTACACCGCGATGATTTTGGACATCATGCTGCCTGACATGAGCGGAATTGACGTACTGCGACAGGTGCGCCGTAACTGCTCGATTCCCATCATTATGTTGACGGCCAGAGGCGATAATATTGATCGCGTGATCGGGCTGGAAATGGGTGCGGACGATTATGTGCCAAAGCCGTGCTACCCGCGAGAATTGGTGGCGCGCCTGCGTGCGGTGTTGCGCCGTTATGAGGATAAGTCGGGAAAAAGCAAGGACACCGGGATGGTTATCTATGGTGAACTGGCGATCTGCTCTTTTACCCGCACCAGTGAATGGCGTGGGCAGGCATTTGATCTTACTGCGTCGGAGTTCAACTTGCTGGAGTTGCTGATGCGCTCGTCCGAGCGGGTAGTGACCAAGGATGAGTTGTCGGAGAAGTGTCTGGGGCGCCGCCGTGAAGCGTATGATCGCAGCGTCGATGTGCACATTAGTAATATCCGTCAAAAGCTGGCCGCGCTGAAAGGGTGTAATCTGATCATTGAGACGGTGCGCAGCGTTGGATACCGGATTCGTTAATCATGCATGGACGGTTGTTCTGGAAGATTCTGCTTGGGTTGTGGCTGACGTTTTTCGTCATTTCACAATTATTGTGGGTCGGATTCTCATTTTACGGCAGGCGTGACGAACCGCCGGAAGTGCGTATAGGAAGACATATCATGTCGCTACAAATGGCGCTGGCGACAAAAGCGTTACGTCAGGGCGGCATGGCGGAACTGGAGCGAACTCTGGCCGATTGGCCTAAGAGTGAACGCGGTTATATCAATGTCTCGATACTCAGCGACAATCAGCACGCCACTGCGATAAATCACCAACCATTACCGCAATCAGAAAGGCCGGGAGAGCTGCCAGCGCAGCTGGGACTGCTGGGGTTCGGACCGGTGCCGGGTGACGTGACGGACTGGCCGGATGCAGCATCGCTACAAGTAGTGGAGGGGCCTGATGGGCAGCGCTATCGAGTGCTCTTCAATACTATGCGCTTACAGCAAGATTTAATGCCGAAGAACGGCCCAGAGCCGTTGCCGTTTTTTCTTCATTTGCCGCCGCCGATGATCTGGATTGGCGCACTGGGTGGGTTGCTATTCAGCGGTATGCTGGCGTGGAATCTGTCGCGTCCGCTCAGCCGGTTGCGAGCCAGTTTTGAACGGGTTGCACAGGGAGATTTGTCGATACGGCTTTATCCGTCAATGCGGCGTCGCCATGATGAGATAGGTGATGTGGCACGCGACTTTGACGCCATGGTTAGCCGTTTGTCGATACTGGTGAGCGCGCGGGAACAACTACTGCACGATGTGTCCCACGAATTGCGATCACCGCTGGCACGGTTACAGTTGGCGATAGGGCTGGCGCGTCAGAATCCGGATAACGTAGAAAACGCATTGCAGCGCATCGAACGTGAAGCGGAGCGTATGGATAAGATGATTGGCGAAGTGCTGACGCTGTCCCGCGCGGAAAACAACGCCGTTAATAACGAAGAGTATTTCGACCTGCTTGGTCTGGTGATTGCAGTCGTTAACGATGCGCGCTATGAAGCGCAAGTGCCGGGGGTGGAGATTGCGCTTAGTGCCGGCGATTACGATGACTATACCGTCAAAGGCTCGGCGGAATTAATGCGACATGCGCTGGATAACATCATCCGCAATGCGCTGCGTTTCTCTTCGCGCGGCCAGCAGGTACTGGTTACGTTGTCTCGTGATGATAAGTCCCGTGATGATAAAGAGTGGTACATCGATGTGGCAGACAGCGGGCCGGGAGTGGAAGCCAGTAAACTCTCCAGCATTTTTGACCCTTTCATGCGCATCGATTCACCGCAGTCGGGCAAAGGGTATGGGCTGGGATTGGCTATTGCCCGCAAGGCGGTGGTAGCCCACGGTGGTCGTATTGAAGCGGAGAATCGTGCTCAGGGAGGGTTGCAGATCCGTATCTGCATTCCTCGCTGGCAGTAATTCGCAGGATAGCGCGCAGCATGTAATGACGGTGGGAATCATGACCTGATAAATCAAAACGGCACCCGCGCAGGTGCCGTTTTTCATGGTAGCGACTCGCTTATTTTTTGATGCGAATGACCGGGGTTTCCCCAACGACAACAGTGCCGGTCAGTTTGACCAACTCTTTGATCTCGTCCATGTTAGAGATAACCACCGGAGTCAGCGTGGACTTGGCTTTCTCTTCCAGCAACGACAGATCAAACTCGATCACCACATCGCCTTTCTTGACACGCTGCCCCTCTTCGGCAATACGCTTAAAGCCTTCGCCTTTCAGCTCAACGGTATCAATACCGAAGTGTACGAAGAGTTCGATACCCGTATCTGATTCGATGGAAAACGCATGGTTAGTTTCGAAGATTTTTCCAATGGTGCCGTCTACTGGCGCCACCATCTTGTTGCCGCTAGGTTTGATAGCAATACCATCGCCGACGATCTTCTCTGCGAAGACGACATCAGGCACGTCTTCGATATTGACGATTTCACCGGATAACGGGGCAATGATTTCGATGCTGCCAGCCTCTTTCTTGTCGTCAGAAACCAGAGATTTCAGTTTATCGAACAAACCCATGATTTTCTCCTAAGCATTAATATTGGGTCAGCACAGCGGTATCAGCAAAGCGTCTTTTCTTTAATGAACCGGCTTACCAGACTGCTTAACTCTTCTGCTGTCGGTTGGGCTAATGCCTGCTCCGCCAGCGCTTTCGCATCTTCATAGTTGGCATTGCGAATAATTTTCTTGATGCGAGGAATCGAGATGGCACTCATGCTGAACTCATCCAGACCCATCCCCAACAGCAGTAGTGTAGCACGTTCGTCGCCAGCGAGTTCACCACACATACCAGTCCACTTGCCTTCGGCGTGTGACGCGTCGATAACCTGTTTGATTAGAGTCAACACAGCCGGAGACATCGGGTTATAAAGATGAGAAATCAACTCGTTCCCACGATCTACCGCCAGAGTATACTGGGTTAAGTCATTTGTCCCAATACTAAAGAAGTCAACTTCCTTCGCCAGATGATGAGCGATAGCCGCAGCGGCTGGCGTTTCCACCATCACGCCGACTTCAATAGTTTCGTCAAATGCTTTGTTTTCGGCGCGTAACTGAGCTTTGAGCATCTCCAGCTCGGCTTTCAGCGTACGTACTTCTTCCACCGAGATGATCATCGGGAACATGATGCGCAGTTTGCCAAACGCGGAGGCACGCAGAATTGCGCGCAACTGCGAATGCAGAATTTCTTTGCGATCAAGACAGATACGAATCGCACGCCAGCCGAGGAACGGGTTCTCTTCTTCCGGCAGGTCCATGTACGGCAGGTCTTTATCGCCGCCGATATCCATAGTGCGCACAATCACCGCCTGCGCGCCCATCGCTTCTGCAACGGCTTTGTACGCCTGGAACTGCTCTTCTTCAGTCGGCAGGGCATCACGGTCCATAAACAGGAATTCGGTACGATACAGGCCCACACCTTCCGCGCCGTTACGCTCTGCACCGGCGATGTCACGCACCGTACCGATGTTGGCGCACACTTCCACCTGATGGCCGTCCAGCGTAATGGCCGGCAGGTCTTTCAGCTTGGCGAGTTCATATCTTTCGGTGTTGTACTGCTCCTGAACGGCTTTGAGCTGGTCAATAGTCGCCTGGTCAGGATTCTGGTAAATCTTGTTGTTCACCCCGTCCAGAATGATGAAATCGCCATTCTGAATTTTTTGGGTGGCATCGGTGGTGCCCACGATGGCCGGTAATTCCAGCGAACGCGCCATAATTGAGGTATGGGACGTACGGCCACCGATATCGGTGATGAAACCCAGCACTTTGTTCAGGTTCAATTGCGCGGTTTCAGACGGGGTCAGATCTTTGGCGATCAGAATCACTTCATCCTGAATGTCACCCAGATCAACGATATGCATACCCAAAATGTTTTTCAGCAGGCGCTTGCCGATATCGCGCATATCTGCAGCGCGCTCTTTCAGGTACTCGTCATCCAGCTCTTCCAGCGCTTTCGCCTGCGTCTCAATGACGGAATACGCCGCCGCATCGGCGGATGCGTGGTCGTCTTTAATCAGGGAGATGATTTCCTGCTCGAATTCCTCATCTTCCAGCAGCATGATATGCCCTTCGAAGATGGCTTCTTTCTCTGGCCCTAGCGTTTCAGCTGCCTTCTGCTTGATAGCTTCCAGTTGCTGAGAAGCTTTGGCGCGGCCTGCGATGAAACGTTCGATTTCCTTATCAACCTGATCTGCAGAGATTTTTTTCCGGTTGACGACAATGTCGTCATCTTTCAGTAGCAGCGCCTTACCAAAAGCAATTCCCGGTGATACTAATATGCCTGAAATCATAACCCTACCTTACTTGATTCTGACGTTCACTAAAGAGAGCGGGCCGTTTACTCAAGCTCAGCCATCAGTTTAACCAGATGTTCAACGGCTTGCTGTTCGTCTTCACCTTCGGCAGAAATAGTGACCACAGTACCCTGAGTCAGGCCGAGAGTCTGCAATTTAAACAGGCTTTTGGCGCTGGCGCTTTTGCCGTTAGAGGTGACGGTGATTTCAGAGGTAAATCCTTTGGCTTCTTTCACGAACTGTGCAGCTGGACGCGTGTGCAGGCCATTTGGAGCGGTAATCGTTACTTCTTGCTGGAACATTCTGTTTTCCCCAACTTGTTGGATTAGGTTCATGTTGTGGAACTAAAGTTTAGTGTATGGGTTAAACTTTAGCCTGTTTGGTTGCCCTGAATGGTTCAGGACAGGCCGGGATGCGGTTAAGGGAAACGGAATGCGCTTACCCCTGGTTAAGTCGGCAATGCCCTTGTAATTTTCCTGCGAGAGATAAAGCGTCCGGCCATGCTGCTCCATGTCGCAAGAATGATATCCGTATGCGTGGGCTCCGACGAATATTAATTTCACGCATCAAAATAATTGTCCGCTTAAATACTAAACCTGTCAGTGAAAAGCAATGTGCAAGTAGCAGAAAGTTTGAGCTCTGCCACAAAAAAGCACCCTGAAGGGTGCTTTTTTAACTTTTAAATCACATTCGTGGGAGGAAGCGCTTACTGCTGCAGTTCCTGTTCGGTGAATAGATCAGCAAATAGTGCCGTACTGAGGTAGCGCTCACCGGAAGAGGGCAGGATCACGACGATGGTCTTGTTGGCGAATTCTTCTTCTTTCAACAGATTAAGGGCAGCGGCTACCGCAGCACCGGAAGAGATGCCTGCCAGAATACCTTCTTCTTCCATCAGACGGCGTGCGGTGTTGATAGCCTCTTCGTTGGTGATGCGCTCAACACGATCAACCAGTTTCAGGTCCAGGTTGGCAGGAATAAATCCTGCACCGATGCCCTGAATCTTGTGCGGACCGGGTTTGATCTCTTCGCCAGCCAGCGCCTGCGTGATGACCGGCGAATCGGTCGGCTCAACGGCAACGGAGATAATCGCCTTACCTTTGGTCTGTTTGATATAGCGGCTGACGCCAGTTAACGTGCCGCCGGTGCCTACGCCGGCAATGAACACGTCCACTTCGCCGTCGGTATCTTCCCAGATTTCCGGGCCGGTGGTTTTTTCATGAATTTCCGGGTTGGCCGGGTTGCTGAACTGCTGCAGCAGCAGGTAATGTTCCGGGTCGCTGGCCACAATCTCTTCGGCTTTGGCGATAGCGCCTTTCATGCCTTTGGCGCCTTCGGTCAACACCAGGTTGGCACCCAGTGCTTTAAGGAGTTTGCGGCGCTCAAGGCTCATGGTTTCCGGCATTGTCAACGTCAGTTTGTAACCACGTGCGGCGGCCACATACGCCAGCGCAATACCGGTATTACCACTGGTCGGTTCTACGAGTTCGACGCCGGGCTTCAGCACACCGCGTTTTTCAGCATCCCAAATCAGGTTGGCGCCGATACGGCATTTTACACTGAAGCTGGGGTTACGTGATTCAACCTTAGCCAGAATTCGCCCATTGCCGATGCGATTCAGACGAACCAGAGGCGTGTGGCCGATAGTGAAAGAATTGTCTTCGTAGATCTTACTCATAGCCCGTCCTTAATAGCTGTATCAAAATTTTGCGAACCTCAGAGAGAATACTCGTTCAGGAAAGTCAGTGAAGTAAAGAATCGCTATATCGATATGTTCTGAGGAAATATATTTTCACTAATATCCAGTTATAGAACATCAACGCTAACATCCTGGAGCGCTCAGCTCCGATGCGGTGTGCCGGAAAGATGGCGATAGCGATCCACCCACAAGGCTGTCGCCCCACAGACGGCGACTGGCATGATCAACAGATTCAGTAATGGCACCATGGTGCATAGACTGACCAGCGCGCCAAACTGCAGATTCGTCAGCTTGTTTTGCCGCATCGCCTGACGCATAGCGGAAAAACCAATTTTGTGGTTGTCGAATGGGTAATCGCAGTACTGGATTGCCAACATCCAGGCACCAAACAGGAACCACAATACGGGTATCAACGTCTGGCCGACGCCGGGCACGAGATAGAGTAACAGCAGCACCAGCACTCTCGGCAAATAGTAGCCCAGCTTTTGAACTTCTCGCCGTATGATGCGGGGGACATCTTTGGCAATATCAACAATGCTGCTGGCAGGAAGAGGCTGGCCGGTTAATCTGGCTTCCAGTTGTTCCGCCAGCAACCCGTTGAACGGTGAGGCAATCAGGTTAGTGACAGTACTGAAAAAATAGCTGAACACCAGCAGTACGAAGACGGTCACCAGCGGCCAGAGCAGGTAACTCAGCCACTGCAGCCACTCTGGCACGTGGGTCATCACCAGTGGAATCCAGGCGCCAAGTTGGTGAAACAGCCACCAGAAGGCTCCGCCCATCAACAGAATATTCACCAGCATGGGAAGAATGACAAAACGTCGGATGCCGGGCAGTGAAAGAAGTTGCCAGCCTTTGAGAAAATAATGTAAGCCACTGTGTTTGGGATCAAGGTGTTGCGTGTAAGACATGATGCGGTTCTCACCTTATGATATGCAGGTTACGGCATCATATCGGGATGATTTTCAGCTGGCTAGTTGCGGTTTGCATGAAAAAACGGCAAAAAAATGCCTGCTGTCGATCTTTATTCTCATAAACTGGTGCACGGACTTGCACTTGGCTACACAGGCAAATACAGTTAGAGGTATGTGTATTTGCCGTAGTGGCAATGTTTGGAATAACTGGGATAGCAATGATGCAGGACCTGCGTCTGATCTTGATTGTTGTTGGCGCGATCGCAATTATAGCACTGTTACTGCATGGTCTTTGGACAAGCCGTAAAGAGCGTTCGTCCCTTTTCCGTGAGCGTCCGGTAAAGCGCCTGAAGCCAAAGCGTGGTGATACCCCGCTTGAAGAGCTTGATGACGGTGTCGGTGAAGTGCGGGTAACGCCTTCTCGCAGTCAAAAAAACGCGTCGCCAGACAACGTTGCACCTTCAGGTGATCGTTCAGAACCTTCTTTCAGGCAAGAGCCTGCAGTCTTTGATCCGTTACTGGATGATGTTGAACCGCAAGCGCCGTCGCGTCAGCCTGTTCAGCCTGCAGCGGTGCACGTCGAATCTTCACATCGTTCATCACCCTTTCAGCGCGCAGAACC
Source organism: Dickeya poaceiphila (assembly GCF_007858975.2). Classification (GTDB taxonomy): domain Bacteria; phylum Pseudomonadota; class Gammaproteobacteria; order Enterobacterales; family Enterobacteriaceae; genus Dickeya; species Dickeya poaceiphila. Next base: position 3,495,914 of record NZ_CP042220.2, on the reverse strand, counting down.
CGTGCAGCCGGTTGATGAGCCGGAACCGCAAGCGTATAACTCACAGCCTGAGCCGACGCCTGAGGTTGCAGTGGCCGCACAGCATCAACAACATGAATTGCAACAGCAAGAAGCGGTGTTGGTGTTGCATGTAGCAGCGCATCAGGGCAGTGTGATTGGTGGTGAACTGTTGTTGCAAAGCGTGCTGCAGGCAGGTTTTCAGTTCGGCGAAATGAACATTTTCCATCGCCACGTTAACCCGGCGGGCAGTGGGCCAGTGTTATTCAGCCTGGCTAACATGGTCAAACCCGGTTCTTTTAATGTGGAAGCCATGTCTGAATTTTCCACGCCGGGCGTGTCGATTTTCATGATGGTGCCGTCTTATGGCGATGCCAGCCAGAATTTCAAGCTGATGCTACAGTCCGCTCAGCGTATCGCCGATGATGTCGGTGGCGTGGTGCTGGATGACGAGCGCCGCCTGATGACGCCGCAGAAAGTGGAAGCCTATAAAGCGCGTATCCGCGAAGTTATCAGGGCGAACAGCGTTCAGAGCGAATAATGACGATGTGTCGTTGGTCGTTGTATTTTTTAAAAGCCTCCGCAAGTGGAGGCTTTTTGTTTTTACCATGATAGTTCAACTGGCGAACACGCTGATTGTGTCAGCGTTGAGCATATACCCAAAATAATTCGAGTTGCAGGAAGGCGGCAAGAGAGTGACAAATTCGTTGGGAACGAATTTGACCAGCCAACGGCTGGCCTCCGGTGAGAGACAGGATGTCTCTCATTTCATCCCGATGAGCTTACTCAGGTAAGTGATTCGGGTGAGCGAACGCCGCCAACACACCTGCAACTTGAAGTATGACGGGTATAAACATACCCACTGGCGATAAGGTCACAGATTGTGAGCGGCAATAATACGTTAAAGCAGGAGTTGGGGCTGGTTCAGGGCATTGGGTTGTTATCGACCTCATTACTGGGGACTGGCGTATTTGCTGTGCCTGCATTAGTCGCAGAACAAGCGCAGGGCGATAGTCTTTGGGCCTGGCCGCTGCTGATTGTGCTGGTGTTTCCGATTGCCATCGTTTTTGCGTCGCTTGGTCGTCATTTTCCGAATGCTGGCGGCGCAGCGCATTTTGTCCGGCTGGCATTCGGACCTCGGTTGGCCAGGGTGACTGGGTGGCTGTTTTTGTCGGTTATTCCGGTTGGTTTGCCTGCGGCAATGCAGATTGCCTCTGGTTTCTGGCAAGCAGCCTTTGGGGTGAGTTCAGGGGGATTGCTGCTGGTACAATTGCTGACGCTGGTGGTGATTTGGTTGCTGGGAATGCGTAGCGCCGGTTCCAGCGCTACGGTGCAGACGCTGATTGCACTGTTGGTGGTGTTATTGGTCGTGGGGATCTGGTGGCAAGGTCGGATTATGCCATCCCAGATTCCATGGCCTGCACTGACGGAGATTAGCGGAGCGAAAATGCTGGACGCGCTGGCAGTCATGTTCTGGTGTTTCGTTGGGCTGGAAGCGTTTGCTCATCTGGCGACCGAGTTCAGATCACCCGAACGTGATTTTCCACGTGCGCTGCTGATAGGCATGTTGCTGGCGGGTGCGGTCTACTGGGGGTGTACTGTTGCGGTACTGCATTTCGGCGCTTACGGTCCTCATCAGGCTGCAACGGCGTCTTTGCCCACTGTGGTGGTGCGTCTGTTTGGCAGTCACGCATTGTGGCTGGCTTGCATCGTCGGTTACCTTGCCTGTTTTGCCAGTGTGAATATCTATACTCAGGGCTTTGCCCGGCTGGTGTGGTCACAAGCACCAGAAGGAAGCCGTCTGGCGCGGCTATCTGCATCGCGTGTGCCGGTAAATGCGTTGTCGTTGGTCGTGGCCTGTTGTCTTCTCTGCTGTTTGGCCATTTACTGGCTGCGGTTGCCGCTGTCTGAATTGATCGTTTACGCCAACGGTATTTTCATTCTGATTTATTTGCTGTGCATGTTGGCGGGGTGGCGGCTGTTGCAGGGACGCTCCCGCGTGATGGCGGGTATCGGCATCGTACTGTGCGCGGCGCTATTGCTGACGCTCGGTTGGAAGGCTCTGTATGCGTTAGGAATGTTGGCGGTGCTGTGGCTTATGCTGCCAGAAAGGCGCGAGGCTGTGGCGGTTGACTGAAGCCAGACAGGGCAAAAGCCTGTCTGGCTGAGTATCATTGCAGGATTACTGCGGGTCGGCGGGGGGCTGTTGCCCTGGCTCATTGTCTGCCGTTTTCGTTTCCAGCGCGCTTACTCGCTGTTCCAGTAGTGCGAGTTTCTCACGAGTGCGCAGCAACACCTGGGTTTGCACATCAAATTCTTCACGGCTGACCAGATCTAGCTTGCCCAACTGCGACTGTAAAATCTGACGGATTTTCTTCTCCATATCCTCGCCAAATTCCCGGATGCCTTTCGGCATGGATTCTTGCACCTGACGGGCAATCTGCTCTAACTTTTTCGGGTCAATCATGACGCTTTCCTGAACTGTTTTGACGAAATAGTGGAATACCACAAGTGTAATGCCAGACCTGTGTTGTATAAACAAAAAGTGATTTCAATACGATGAATTTTTCGAACCATAAGCGGGGTTGGAGATTGCCCGCACCTCAGGTTAGCGTTATAGTAGAACCGCTTATTCTCAGGGCGGGGTGCAATTCCCCACCGGCGGTAAACCAGTTTGTGCCATCAGGCTAGCTGGAAGCCCGCGAGCGCTCAGACAGTATCATCTGAGGTCAGCAGATCCGGTGTAATTCCGGGGCCGACGGTAATAGTCCGGATGGGAGAGAGTAACGGTTTCTGACAGGTTTGCACCTGCCCGCGTTATTTTTGCGTTTATGCCTGTTTGCTTTTTCAGTGCAAAAACGACTCCTCAAGTTCGCCCTGATTCTGGTAATCCATATTAATAATGAGGTTTTTTTACCATGAATCAGACTTTACTTTCCGAATTCGGTACCCCTGTTGAACGTGTTGAACGCGCGCTGGACGCATTGCGTAGCGGTCGTGGTGTGATGGTGCTGGATGATGAAGACAGGGAAAATGAAGGTGATATGATTTTCCCGGCTGAAACCATGACCGTTGAGCAAATGGCGCTCACCATTCGTCACGGCAGCGGTATTGTATGCCTGTGCATCACCGAAGAGCGCCGCCAGAAGCTGGAGCTGCCGATGATGGTGGAAAATAATTCCAGCCATTATCAGACGGCGTTCACTGTCACGATTGAAGCTGCTGAAGGCGTGACCACCGGTGTATCCGCCGCTGACCGCGTGACGACGGTTCGCGCGGCGATTGCCGATGACGCCCGTCCGAGCGATCTTAATCGCCCAGGTCATGTGTTCCCGCTGCGTGCACAGCCGGGCGGCGTGTTGGCGCGTGGTGGTCATACTGAAGCCACGGTGGATTTGATGCGTCTGGCAGGGTTTAAACCATTCGGCGTATTGTGCGAACTGACGAATGATGATGGTTCCATGGCTCGTGCGCCGGAAGTGATCACCTTTGCGAAACAGCACAATATGCCGGTGCTGACTATCGACGATCTGGTGGCTTATCGTCAGGCGGCTGAGCGTAAAGCGAGCTGATTGCCGCCAGGCAATGTCACACTTTTTTCGCAGGGCCGGTTTTCCGGCCCTGTGTTTTTCAGGCGTCAGGTTTGCGTGCCAGCAATGTGGCAAAGCGCAGTTTGAGGCGGTTGCCGTTGGCGTCGGTTTTGTGCAGCTCTCCCACATCTTCGTTGTATTTCACTATCTCCCAGTCACGATAATAGTCGTGTAATTCGTTGTGCCCAAAAGTGAACGAGAACGGCATTGGGCAGGGGAAATCGTCGGTGGACATGGCGGCGACAATCAGGTTATAGCCCCCAGCGACGGTATGTTTCTGCATGTTGCTGATGATCGCCGGAATGCACGAGCGCTCCAGAAACATGAACACTACCGTTGACAGGATGAAATCGTACTGATGGCGAATGTCAGCTTGATTGATATCGTGGACGAAAGCGTCAATTCGGCTGAGCGATTCATCGGCAATAATGTGATTGAGCTTATCAATGCTCAGGGCGTTCTTATCGCAGGCAGTGACATCAAACCCTTTCAGATTCAGGTAGAGCGCGTTACGACCACCGCCGCAGCCCAGATCCAGCGCTTTTCCCGGTTGCAGATAACGCAGGGCATCGATCACTTCCGAATGGGTGCGCGTCAGCTCATATTTCTTGTGATAATAGTCTTCTGGCGTGCAATAAAAGCCCAACTGACACTCCAGATCGTCTGAAAACGAGACAATACGATGCCAGCACTGCGGTTCAATATAGGGCGGTTGCTGTTGCGGCGAGAAGTGGAAGCGTTCTTTCGTCTCCCCTTGCTCTGTCAGCACGTCGAACGTCAGCTCACCGTTTAAAATATGCAGCTTCGCCCAGGTGCCTTGTTTGGTGTTGTGCTGTTCCTGAAATGCGGCAGGCAGCGTGCTGCTGTTCCAGACTGGCATCTGTTTATAGCACAGCAAGTCTTGTGGTTCTTGCCTGGTGGTTTCGTGCATAGTGGCCTCGTTGATTCAGTTCCTGACGCCATTTTATGCGTTGTTTAGCGGGATATCTATAAGTTGTATTTAAAATGCATTAAATAATGGTGGCAATGCGTCGCCGATGGGCCGAGCGGGATAGAACTGAATTAAGAGCTGAAGCGGTTTGATAAAAAACGGGGATGGCATCAGCCATCCCCGTTGATCAGCATCCGATGGGCGGTAATCTTAGCCGCAGCGGGTGCATTTCTGAGACTGGATCACCTGGAAGAAGTCGTTGCCTTTGTCATCCACCAGGATGAAGGCCGGGAAGTCTTCCACTTCGATTTTCCAGATAGCTTCCATACCCAGTTCCGGGTATTCCACACATTCCAGGCTCTTGATGCTATTCTGCGCCAGAATCGCTGCCGGGCCGCCGATGCTGCCGAGATAGAAGCCGCCGTGTTTTTTGCAGGCGTCGGTGACCTGTTGGCTGCGGTTGCCTTTGGCCAACATGATCATGCTGCCACCGTGGGATTGCAGCAGGTCAACATAGGAGTCCATGCGGCCCGCAGTGGTGGGGCCCAGCGAACCAGAGGCGTAACCTTCCGGCGTTTTGGCGGGACCCGCGTAGTAGATCGGATGATCTTTCACGTATTGCGGCAGTTCGCCGCCGTTATCCAGCAGTTCCTTCAGTTTGGCGTGGGCAATATCGCGCGCCACGATGATGGTGCCGTTAAGTGACAAGCGGGTGGAAACCGGATACTGCGACAGCGTTTTGAGGATATCCGCCATTGGGCGGTTCAGGTCGATGCGCACCACCTCGCCTTCGCCTGCATGACGCAGGTGTTCCGGAATGTATTTGCCGGGATTGGTTTCCAACTGTTCCAGCCAGATACCCTGACGGTTGATCTTGGCTTTGATATTGCGGTCCGCCGAGCAGGACACGCCCATGCCGACCGGACAGGAAGCGCCGTGGCGTGGCAGACGGATCACCCGCACATCGTGGGCGAAATATTTGCCGCCGAACTGGGCGCCTAGCCCTAAATTACGGGCTTCTTCCAGCAGTTCCTGCTCCAGCGCTACATCACGGAATGCCTGGCCGTGCTCATTACCTTCGGTCGGCAGTTCGTCATAGTAGCGAGTGGAGGCCAGCTTAACGGTTTTCAGGGTGGTTTCTGCCGAGGTGCCGCCGATAACGAAGGCAATATGGTACGGCGGGCAGGCTGCGGTACCCAGCGTACGCATTTTCTCCACCAGATAGTTTTTCAGTTTGCCCGGTGACAACAGCGCCTTGGTTTCCTGATACAGATAGGTCTTGTTGGCGGAACCGCCGCCTTTGGTGACGAACAGGAATTTATATTCATCGCCTTCGGTGCTGTAGAGGTCTATCTGCGCAGGCAGGTTGGTGCCGGTGTTGACCTCTTTGTACATATCCAATGCGGCATTCTGTGAATAGCGCAGGTTGTCTTCGATAAAGGTGTTGTATACCCCGCGCGACAGCGCTTCGGCATCGTTGCCGCCGGTCCACACACGTTGGCCTTTTTTGCCGACGATGATGGCGGTGCCGGTATCCTGACAGGTGGGCAGGATGCCTTTGGCGGCGATTTCGGAGTTACGCAGAAATTGCAGGGCGACATAACGGTCGTTTTCGCTGGCTTGTGGGTCGTGCAGAATATCGGCAACCTGTTGCTGGTGGGAAGGGCGCAGCAGGAAAGAGGCATCGTGGAATGCCTGCTGGGCCAACAGCGTTAGCCCTTGCGGGTCAACTTTGAGAATATCCTGGCCTTCAAACTGGCTGACGGAAACAAAGTCGCTGCTGATTAAACGATATTCGGTTTTATCTTTCGCTAATGGAAACGGCTCTTGGTAATAAAACGGTTTATTCGACATTTTCTTCTCACTTGCAGCTGCATAATTGAGTGATTTATCGGGTCTTATTTTCCGTTCAGGCTTTTGTGTCGGTCTTATTGTTGTGTCAATCGTCTCTGGCTCGGCGACAAAAGCAATAAACGTTGGGTGATATTCCTTAACGTGCGCCAGTACCGCGCCCCTTGAGGGATACCACCTCACATACTATGGCTTTATGACAGGTAGCACCACGCTGACAAGTCACATTATTTTTATCTCCGTCATGTTTTTGTCGAAAATATATCTCAGGCGGCAACCCAGCGTCGCTATTGGCAACAATTCCTCTGGCACCCTGCATATTAAATCATTTATTTAAATTAATTAAGTGCGAGGCATGACAGGTAGTTTTCCATTAAATACCGGTTTATTGTCAGCTCAATGACATTGGGCTGACCGATATTCATTCACGCTGCTCCAGCAGGGTATCTATCAACCACAACCCTGCCGGGCCGGGGGGCGACGGGCGTGACCAGGCGATATCCACCTCAATTTGCCGCGGCCAGCCTGACAGCGCCAGTTCCACCAGTCGGTTTTGCGCGTATTCGTCCACCAGCCAGCGCGGCAGCGTACTCCAGCCAAATCCCTGTTCCGCCATTTCCAGCAGCATCAGATACGACGGTGTTGACCAGGTGGCGCCTTCGGAACGTGGGCGCTCGTGCTGAGTATAAGTATGCAGGCACAGCTGGCGCTCCGTGGCGAGTTGTACCTGCGTTACCTGCGGCTGCTGTGCCAGCGGGTGGTTGTGGGCCACATAGACCGCCATTTCGGTTTTCACCTGTAACCGGGACACCGCAATGTCGATGGGGTAATGCGCCTGAGCCTGCAATACGCCGACGTGAGCACGCTGCGACTGCAACAGGTCCACCACGTCCTCGTCTTCCGCAATCAAGCATTCAAACTCTACATCAGGAAAACGCTCGGCGAAGCGTCGCAATACCGGATGGTAGTAGCGGCACTGCCAGGTGTCCGACAACACAAAGGTGAGCCGCGGCTCAACCTTGTCCGCCAGCCGAATCGCCAGCTCGTCCAGTGCCTCGCTGGCGGACAGAATTGCTTTGACGTGGCTGAGCACCTTGCGTCCTTCATCTGTCAGCACCGGTTGATGACCGCGCCTGTCGAACAGCGTCAGGCCCAAATCGGCTTCCAGATTCGCTACCGCGGTGCTAACGGTGGACTGGCTTTTTTGCAGGTGGCGTGCCGCGGCGGAAAACGAACCGGTGTTTACGGTTGCGATAAACGCCAGCAGGGATTCGGGGGAATAACGCATTGCGCACTCTATCGATTTTTTAGATGGAAACTAATTTAACACTATTGATTATTTCGATGAGAATGGCAACCCGTTGTCGCCGTCATGCCATCAGAAGGAGGAAAACATGCAACAGCGAATCCAGCAGAAAGCGCATCATCAGCAAAAAACATGGCGTGAGAGGGTGGTACATGCCATCGGTTTTGAAGTGATGGCATTGCTGATTTGTGCTCCCATCGGTGCCTGGGTGCTTGGGCGTTCTGTCCTTCAGGTTGGTATGCTGTCTGTCATGCTGTCCGGCGTGGCGATGGTCTGGAATGTGGCGTACAACAGTCTGTTTGATAGCCTGTGGCCGGTCAGCCGCGTTAAACGTAGCCTGTGGGTGCGTATCGGCCACGCGCTGGGCTTTGAAGGCGGTTTTATCCTGATTGGCTTGCCGCTGGCAGCGTGGATGTTGAATATCACGCTGCGGCAAGCGCTGATGGTGGAGATCGGTTTCTTCCTGTTTTTCCTGCCGTACACCATGGCCTACAACTGGCTATACGATGTATTGCGTGAACGGTTGCTGGCGGCCGTCGTACAGGGGCGCTAGCCCTATGGCACGACGAAAGGTGTAGCGGGATGGTGTCATTTCTTCTTGCGTCCGTGCTGGTTGCATAATGCGCCGATTGACTAACGCAACGACGCCCGGTATTCGGCGTAATCCGGCATATGGGGAATGCGCCACAGATACCAGGCGGCCAACGTGCGATAGGGGCGGCATGGCTCACTCATCTCCAGCATTGCTTTACGCGTCGGGTCCTGCGTTAAGCGATACAGGTAACGAAACCCCTGTTTGATGCCAAGATCGTCCACCGGCATGATATCCATCCGCTCCAGTGTAGAGATCAACAGCATTTCTACCGTCCAGCGTCCGATACCCTTCAAGGTGCAAAGGCGTTCTATCAGCGTGTCGTCATCCAGATGTTCTGCTGCCGCCCTGCCTGGCACCAGCCCGCTCAGCACCCCTTGCGCAATAGCTGTAACCGTGTCGATTTTACGGGCGGAAAAACCGCACTGGCGCAACACTGCCGGTTCGCATGTTGCCAGTTGTCTGGCGGAGGGAAACTCGTTTTCTTCCACTTCAAAACGTTGTTGTAGCTTGCTGATGATGGCAGCCGCAGCACGGTTACTGAGTTGCTGGCTGGCAACCGCCCGAATCAGCGCCTCGTAAGGTTCCCGTGTCGGGCGGCTTTCAAAGCGAATATGTCCGACACCGTCGATCAACCGTGCCCAGTGCCCGTCAATCGCGGACAAATGGGCGAGAGCCTGAGGTTCGTTAAATGGGAGCCGCGATGGCGTCATTGATTGGTATCCTTATTGTGGGTGATTCTAGTTGGTGATTCATTTCAGCAGGCAATGCTCTGCTAAGAGAGATATACTCAATTGTACTGGTTATTTGAACAGGTTATTGCATGAATTTCGAACTGTTTGCCGATGAGCCGCCGGAACGCCGGAATGAAACGCTGGCACCCGGTGCGATGTTGCTGCGAGGCTTTGCCTGGCAACAGGCCGGTGAATTGCTGGCCGCGCTGGAAATGGTGACGCAACGTGCGCCGTTTCGCCACATGGTGACGCCGGGCGGACATACCATGTCGGTGGCGATGAGCAATTGCGGGCCGCGGGGTTGGGTGAGCGACGAGCAGGGGTACCGCTACAGTACGCAAGACCCGCGGAGCGGCCAGCCGTGGCCTGCTATGCCAGCCTGCTTTTTGCAACTGTCGCAGGCGGCGGCCAGTGCCGCCGGATACCCCGGCTTTTCGCCAGATGCCTGCCTGATTAATCGTTACGCGGTGGGTGCCAAACTGTCGTTGCATCAGGACAAAGACGAGCAGGACTTACGCCAGCCGATTGTCTCAGTCTCACTGGGGTTAGGTGCAGTATTTCTGTTTGGCGGGAGGAAACGCAGTGACCCATGCCAGCGGCTGGCGCTGACGCACGGCGATGTGGTGGTGTGGGGTGGTCCGTCCCGACTGTATTACCACGCCATTTTGCCGCTTAAACGCGGGCCGCTGCCGGCGGGAATGTCGGATGAAGTGCGCTTTAATTTGACGTTTCGTAAAGTGTGAAGACTCGTAAAGTGTGAAGACGTTTCGTGAGGTGTGAAAGTCCCCCACAGCGTGGGGGACGAAAGGCATTACTTGGCGGTGAAGTGGAGGTATTCGAGGGCGTTTTCGCCAGCCATGCGGCCAGAGTTGAGCGCAAAGCCGAACGTACCGCCACCCAGCAGCAGGTCATAGGTGTCGCCGTACATACCGGCGGCATCGTTGCCGGTTACATACAGGCCTGGCACCGGGCTGCCGTTCGGACTGACAGCTTCCATTTTCTCGTTAATCTTCACGCCGCCGAGCGTACCGAGCGCCGCAGGCATCATCTTCACGGCATAGAACGGACCGGTTTTCACCGGACGCAAATAATCCATGTTCTTGTTGAAGACGTCGTCGCGTTTCTGGGCTGCGTAGCGGTTGTTGTCCTCAACTGTGCGTTTCAGCACTGCCGGGTCGATACCCATCTGTTTAGCCAGGTCGTCAAGACTGTTGCTTTTGAAGACAAAACCACGGTTTTTCTGGCTCTCTTTGGCGAACTCGTCATCAAATTTCACCAGTTTGGTATTAGCGATAACCCATTCGCCGATAGGTACATCGATACCATCATTGACTACGTGTTTGCGGGTATCGTCGTCAAAGATGGAATACATCACGCCGCCAGCCTTAGCCAGTGCGTTACCTGCGTGCGGCCAAATGATGACGATGGACTCATCGGTGAAGCGGCGTCCGGTTTTGTCCACCCACAGGTACGGCTGACGAGCCGCAGCCAGCATCTGGGAGTTGGGTGCATAATCCGGCAGGCCGGGACGGTAAGACTGCACCACGCCCATGCCTTCTTCCTTGGCACCGGCTTTCCATGCCATTTTGATGCCGTCGCCGTCTTTACCGATGTTGCCGACCATGATGGTGTCGGGCATAGCGACATATTTTTGCAGCATCTCTTTGTTGTTGGCGTAGCCGCCGGTGGCGACGATCACCGCTTTGGTGTCGATCTGGAACGGTTTGCCGTCGCTGCCTTCAGCGATTACGCCGGTAATTTTGCCATCTTTCATCACCAGATCTTTACCGGCGGTTTTCACCAGCGTGGTGACCTTCATGTTTTTGAACTGCTCATGAAAGGTTTTGATCAGGTAGCGACCGTGGCCGGGACCGTCGATAACGTGCCAGGTCAGCATTCCGCCCGGTCCGCCGGGGCCGATGTATTCAAACTTGATGCCTTTGGATTTCACCCACTCGATGGTGTCGGCAGAGCGATTCACGAAGGTGCGCACCACATACGGGTTGGCCATCCAGTGGCTGTATTCCATGATGGTCTTGAAGGCCATGTCTGGCGTAACCACGATGCCCTGGCGTTTCTGCATCGAGCTGTTGGCCGCGAAGATACCTTCTGCAAAATTGCCGGTGCCGCCGACTGCGGGTTGTTTTTCCAGCAACACCACGCTGGCGCCTTTCTCGGCTGCCGCCATGGTAGCGGCGGTGCCTGCAGCGCCTGCGCCGATCACGACCACGTCAGCACTTTTAGGAAGCTCGACCGGTTTGGCCGGCTCAGCGCTTTTAGCGGGTTCGGCAGCAGGTTCGGCCTGTCCTGATGCCTGAGCAGACGTAATTCCCAGCACCGAGAGGCACAAAGCCGCAAGGAGTTTTTTTCGGTATTGAACCATATTATTTTCCTTTTATTTTACGCGTGGAATGACGCGCCAAAAACCAGCGCGTCGTCCGGTATTCATTTCGCTTTAGCTTTGGCGTACGCCGCCTGAGACGCCTCATGTACTGCACCGCTGGTCATGGTGGCGCCGGAAACGCCATCGACGTTGATAGTCTTTTTCTCCGTCATGGTCTTAGCCAGCTCTTTAGCGGCTTCCCCGCCCACTTCCGGGGTTTCGTTGGGCGCATCGATAGTGGCTTTCTGCACCACGCCTGTGGCATCGACATCCAGCGTGACTGTCACGTCACCGCCGATGCCCTGCCCGGTGGCCGAGTAAGTTCCGGCTTTGAACTGACCTGCGTCTTCGGCAATCGCCGCCCCGGCGACCAGCAACAGACAACCTAATAATTTGATGGAGCTTTTTTTCATAACGTGCATTCACTCTGTGTGGTTGACATCATCAATAAACGGCAAAACGCACCGGGCTAGGGTGCCAGCAGCGTTTTTCCTTCTTCATGGCTGAGGTGACGAAACAACAGGCAACTCAGCGGTAATCCGGTTCCGAGCAGTAACAGCAGCAGGCTGAAATGGTTGATGTTCAGCAGCGGTTCGAGTTGAGAAAACAGGCGTAACGCCGGGAACGTCAGCGCCATGCTGAGCATGACGGCAATCAACTGACTGAGAATCATGATGTTATTGCCGCTGTTGTAGGTGTCGCTGCACAAATGACAGCAAGCCAGTGTGCTTTCCGCCGAGTGCAGCAGCGCAGTCAATACGCCGATGCCGACAGCACAGACGCCAATCACCGGCAGTAAATGGTGCTGGATAGCCAGACCGAGCAGCAGTACCTGCGCGGAAGCCAGCAACGTGCCGTAAATCAGCAAATTGCGGTAACCCAGCCAGCGGACCAGCGCTTCAAACATTAGCTTGGCCAGCAGGGCGCCGGTGGAAAACATCAGCATGATGAAACCGGCGATGGCAGGGGGCAGGCCCAGCGAGGTTTGGATCACCAACGACATCACCACCGGCAGCGAGGCCAGCAGCAGCCGGGTAAGTACGCCGCCCCATACGCCGACATAAAAGGAACGGATACTGAACAGGGAAACCGGCAGCAGGGCTTCGCGTCCCGGTAAATCGCTGCGCAGGTAGAACAGGGTGCAAAGGGTGCCGGCCAGACCCAGAAGCGCGATAACCGGTATCGACAGCAGGTGCCGCGGCGCGGCCACCAGCAGCAGCGTGACTGTCAGCAGAATGCCGATCAGTGGCAGCAGGCTGCGCATTGAAATCCGGCAGGTACGGACGCGAGCATCCGTCGGCAGGGTGTGCCATGCCAGCCACAGGCACAGTAGCGCCAGCGGAACCGGCGCGATAAAGATAGCTCGCCATGATAACCAGTCAGTCAGCAGGCTACCCAGTAACGGTCCGGTCAGGGTGCCGAACATGCCGAGCAGCGTCATGCGGTTGAGGAATGACAGCCGGGTATCGGCGGGGGTATATCGCAGTACTTGTGTGCGGATCACCGGCAGCAGTAACGCGCCGCCGGCTCCCTGAATAAAACGCCCCAGACCAAGGTGAAGAGCGGAGTCGGCATGAAAGCACAGTAGTGCGCCGCCGGTGAAGATAGTCAGCGCAGCCAGACAGGTGCGTCGCTCTCCCAAATGCTGGCTCAGCCAGCTGTTGATCGGGGTAAAGGCCACGACGGTGATGATGTAAGCCATAACGATAGGCTCCATACGCAGCACTGGCTGGTGCAGCGAGCGTGCTATCGCCGGTACGGCGACATACAGCATGGTGGTGTCCAGCGCTTGCATGAAGAACGCCACCGATGCCAGCCAGAAGAGTGCGCGAGGGCCGGTCATGGTCAGGCTACCGTCATCTGTCCGGCGTACAGCACGAACAGCCGCAGCAGGAATACACCCAGCAGCGTCAGGCCAGCGGTAATTCGCGGCGCAAACCGCACATGTCGCTGTAGGGTGGGCAGGCTACCTGCCGCCAGCGGCACCAACATGCCGATGCCGATAATACCTATCCAGAACACCCCGCCCCAGAATCCGCTCAGTGCCACCTGCGCTGCCACCGCTTTCTGTCCACCGCCCAGCATCAGGCCGATAAAGAAGGCGAACAGCAGGAACAGTTCGACCAACGCGACCGGTTTTTCCAGTTTGTGCAGCAGATGCAGGGTGTGAGGACAATCGCGCTGACTGTGCGCCGATGCGCTGGCCAGCATCAGTACCGCGATGCCGGAGGTCACGCCGGACACCAAAAACAGTACCGGCAGCACTGGATTATTCAGTAGCGGGAAAGATTTCAGTGCAGAGAGCAGAAAGCCGGTATAGCAACCAAGCAGCAGCGCCAGCACTAGCAATACATTCTCCAGCGGACGCAGACTGCGGGTCACCAGCGCGATTATGCGATTCAGTAAACCGTGCAACGCACCCGGTAAATGGCGTTCGCTCCAGGCCAGCAACGGTTGCTGATACAGGCTGGCAATCCACAGGAACATCACCAGCATATATACCTGAAACAGCATCACCCCCAGCGACATGATGGAATGAGGATTATAGAAAAACATCAAATACCAGAAAGTGACAGGGCGGGCGAGGTGAAATATCAGGATCACCAGCCCGACTATCACTGACAGCGGGGCGACGATTGCCGTGGCGGTAATCAACCGGTTGGGGTGCTGATTTTCCGCAGGCAGATAGCGGCGAAACAGCAGCGTTAACACCATCATTCCGGAGGAAATCCCCACCAGCAGCAGATAGACGGCGATGGGCCAGTCCCATACCAGCGAGTGAAAGTGAAAGGCATCATGCATGGTCGCTCTCTCCGTATTTACCGGGGATGCGGTAGAGGTTGGGGCCGGTGCCCAGATAGACTTTGCTGCGATAGATAGGATTACTTTTGATCATTTTCGAGATATCGCTTTCCGGATCGTTAAGATCGCCGAACACCAGCGCCTTGGTCGGGCAGATCTCGACACAGGCCGGTTTCTTGCCTGCCGCTAGATTGGTTTCCCGGCAAAAATTGCACTTGTCTGCAGTATTGGTTACCGGGTTGATAAAGCGCACATGGTATGGACACGCGGCGATGCAGTAACGGCAGCCGACGCAACGTTTGTCATTGACATCCACAATACCGGTCAGTGCGTCTTTAAATGAGGCGCCGGTCGGGCAGACCGAGACACAGGGCGGGTTATCGCAGTGCTGGCAGGACTGACGAAAGAACTGTTTTATCGGTTTGGTGGTATCGGTGGCCGGGATATCAACGGTTTGTATGATGTCCAGCCGCGTGACGCCCTCCGGTACCTGATTGGTTTTACGGCAGGCGGTCATGCAGGCTTTGCAGCCGATACAGCGTAGTTCATTGTGTAGTATGCCGAATTTGACGGGGCGTGGGCCGACGGAAGGCGTTGCTGCTTCCTGTGCGAGGACTGGTAAAGCGCTGCCGGAAACGGCCAGCGTACTGCCCATAATGGCAATAAACCGGCGTCGGGTATAATTTTCCATAAAATAACCTTTCAGAAATCAAAAATCGGTATGGCGTAGCCGACATCTGTTCAGCAATAAATCTATTTTTTTTATTTTCTGACTCATTAGTGGTGAATGAGTACGGTAAATAATGAAAAGGTCAGCGTGTCGGAAAATAAAATATGTTGGTGGAATAATTGAAACATGCGTTCCTGGTAGGATGTGTGGCACGCTTCACATTTCATTTTTTGTATATTGGGATAAAAATAATAGCAAAATACGATAATCGATATGGTGGTATTGTTATTGTCGTATTTTTTTATTTTTATTGTTATTTAATTGTTCTTTTTTGTCGTTTGTGGGGTGTTTTTGATTTATGTAATAAAGGCGCGCCGTCGCTGAAATAAATAAAAATGATGTAGCGCAATAATTAACGTGCGCGGTACGTTATTCCCGTCGAAACAGAAAAAGCGAAGAATAAAAAACGCCTCGTTAGAGGCGTTTCAGCACAATGACTCTCAGCCGATTAATGACTCTTAGCCGATTAATCACTATCAGCCGATTATGGCTTCAGCTGGCGATCCAAAAACTGGATGACTTTCTGCATGATTTCTGGTTGCAGCCAGTAAATGCCACCATGCTCTGCGCCTTTCACCATGTAGTAGGTACTGTCGATGCCGTGGGCTATCAGCGCCTTGTGCAGGATCTCGGTCTGATGGGGTGAAACCACCGTATCGGCGCTGCCGTGCATGATCAAAAATGGCGGCGTGTTCTTGCTGATATAGTTGATGGGGTTAGCGGCGGCGGTTTTTTCCGGGAAGCGGGTAATCGGGCCGCCTTCATCGAACACCGCGGTGCCGTTGACCCAAATCGCCTCGGTTGAGGACGGCGAGGCGTGTTTCTGCACCACCTTATCCGGGAAACCTTCACCGACGCGGGTCAGGTCCGACAGGCCGTAGAAGTCGATCACTGCCTGTACCTGGCTGCTCTGGTCGAGGTGTTCGCCGCGGTCAAACTGCTTGTTGCCGTTGCTGGTACCGGCGAATGCCGCCAGATAGCCACCGGCGGAAGAACCGAATACCGCCACATGCGCCGCGTCGATGCCGAATTTGCCTGCATTAGCGCGCAGGTAGCGAATGGCGGATTTTACATCTTCCAGCGGGGCGGGGAACATGACGGTCGGCGCCACGCGGTATTCCATGCTGGCGACCACGTAACCCGCTTCCGCCAGTTTCAGCCGTTGCTGGATGTAGTTGTCTTTATTGGCGTTAATGAAGCCGCCGCCGGTGATAAACAGAACCGCAGGCTGTGGTGATTTCATTTCCGGTTGCAGGATGTCCATTTTCAATGCGACATTGGGGTAGCCGCGCATTGGCACCTGAGCGTAAACCACATCGGAAATCAGTTTAACCGAGGGTTGGCGCGGGGTTATCGTCAGTTCGTGGATAGTGTCTGCTGCCATGGTGTTGGTAATCTGGGAGGCTCCGGCGATCATCACGGAGGATAACAGTATCATCTTGAGCGGTGGGGTGCGCATGAAATATTCCTTAAAAAATAATTATCCAATTATTGTTTCTTGAACAACTTTACTAATAGATAGCTGAATGAGGGAAAAACCAGCGGGCAGGCTACCATGGCTGAGATTAATGCAAATGTGCTTGAACTCACATTTGTATTTTAACAAATTCATATAATTAATATTCGATAAGGTTATAAATAAAAATAATTATGATCAGTATAAAGCGAGCACTTTATTACCATGAGCTGGTGCGAAAAGGGAGTTTTACCCGTGCCGCCAAAGCACTCAATATCTCTCAGGCGTTTCTTTCTCAGGAAATATCCCGGCTGGAACAGGAGCTGGAACGGAAGTTGATTAATCGTACCACCCGTCAATTTGCGTTAACGCCATTTGGCGAAGCATTTGACGAAAAAATCAAGCCGCTGATTCGGGAGTATTATGACGTTGAGCAATTTGTGCAGTCGTACGAGGAGAGTCAGGATGGGGCGCTGATGGTGGGGGTGATTCCCATCTTCAACCGGCTGAAATACTATGATGTCTTCACGTCATTTCAAAAACAGCATCCGAATATCGAGTTATCTTTTATCGATGGCGTCAGCAGTGACCTGTTGGAAAAGGTCAGAAACGCTGAGATTCATGTGTCGCTCTCTACGCCGTTTGATGACTATCTGCAGGACCCGCTGTTCAGTCATACCATTTTTCTGGACGAGAATCTGGTTGCGGTGATGGCGGCCAACCATCCGCTGGCGGATCACCCCAGCCTGACGTTGACTCAACTGGCACAGGAAAGGCCGATTGTGCCGCAGAAGGGGACCGGCGAACATGCGGCGGTATCGGCAGCATTCAGCCGCGCCGGGCTTGAAGAAACCAGCTTTCGTGAGTGCAGCAACCTCGACATCATCATGGATCTGGTGATGCACCACGGCGGCGTGGTGTTTCTGTGTACCTCGGTGGCGACCAGCCTTAAGGGCTACGATATTGTGATTCGTCCGGTGGCAACGCCGATTACCCGCACCTTTGCCGTCAGTTATCTCAAACGTAGCGCGGGTATTCCGGTGGTGCGTCGATTTCTGGACTTCATGGAGCGGAATCACCCCATGTTGCGTGAGTAAAGGTGCATGGCAAGGGAATATGGTTATCGGGCGACGACGAGCGCCGATAACCGTTAACCTAACGGACGATAAGCGTTGGCTTAATGCGAACGGTGTCGCCGTGTTGTGCTTCGCCGCTCAGCCCCCGTTGCAGATGGCGGATCACGTGCTCTACCAACTGTTCCACCGGCTGACGCACCGTGGTTAAGCGGTAACCTTCCCAGGCGGCCTGTGGCGTATCGTCGCAACCTACCACTTTACAGACTGGCACGTTACAGACGGGGCCGTCGTTTAACCTGAGCGCATCCAGTGCGCCAAAGGCCAATGCATCACAGGCGCAAAACACGCCTTCCACCGCCGGGTGCTGTTGCCGTAACCAGCACATGGCGCGGTAGCCGCTGTGGTAAGCATAATCCGGATTATCGGCCACAATCGGTTCCGGCAGACCACGGCTGAGCAGACGCTGGCGAAAACCAGCCAGCCGTTCCAGTGATGCCTGTCCGTCCCGACGACCCGCGATATACGCCAGCCGGGTCAGCCCCTGTGACATCAGGTGGTCGGCTGCCAGTTCGCCCGCCAGCCGGTTGTCGGACAGCACCGCCGTGACGGTTTCACGCTGATCCTCGCGGCCCATCAACACCATCGGCAGCGACAGCTCCAGACAGCGCTCGGTGGTCTCCCGTGACAGACTACCGGCGGAAATGATCGCCGCTTCCACCTGCCACGACAGCGCCTGTTGTAGCCGGGCACGAATGTCATCGTGTTCGGTGACGCTGACCAGCATCGGCACCAGACCGTGTTGTTGCAGAGCCTGCGTCAGCAGATGGAACAACCAGGGCTGGAACGGGTTGTCGAACTCGCCCATCACCACCGCCACGATACCGGAGCCTTGCCGCCTGGAATTGACCAGCGCCCGTGCTAGTGCATTCGGGCGATAGCCCAGCGCATCCGCCGCCGCCAGCACTTTCGAACGGGTTGCCTGGCTGACCTTGTTTGGCGCGGAATAGGTGCGTGACACCGCTGAGGGTGAAACGCCGGCGTAGCGGGCGACGTCAATCGAGGTGATGCGCGTCTTATTCATGCCATGGTCCCTTGATTAGCTGCCAGTAGCCATCGCGGCACTGTGCCCGGTCGCCCTGTTCCGGCAGAAATACGCCGGACGAGCCAGCGATAATTTGTCGCAGTGCCGCTTTTTGCGACTGTTGTACGTGGTACAGGCCCAACGGCGCGCCCGGTTTACGCATCAGTGTTTGTACCTGCGGCCAGTTACCGTGGTAAGGGTTGTCCGCTGACTGCGGTGAAAAACACTCCACCAGCGCCAGATCCGCCTGCGCCAGCAGGGCGGCGCCCGCAGGCGTCAATTGACCGTCGCCGCTGTAGAACAGCGAACCCTGTGCGCTGCTGAGCCACAGTGAACGGTTGGGCACTGAGTGACGGGTCGGTGCGGTCTGACAACGCCACGGGCCTAGTTCGCTCAGGCTCTCGCTGTCTTGCCAGTGCAGGGTAAACAGTGGTTTGGCTGTGGGCCAGAAGGCGAAATCCGCCAGATGCTGCAACTGCGGCAGTTGCTGACGCGGTGCGATAATCGTCAGCGGTGCGGTGCGTCCGCAGGATTCGCACCAGTTAAGCCAGGTCGTCAGGCCGAGTGCGTGGTCGGGGTGCGCGTGGGTCAGGTAGATGGCGTTGAGGTCGTCCGGTGCGCTCTGGCGTTGCCACAGTGCTTGCGGCACGGTCGGACCGCAATCCACCAGCAACTGGAACCCGCGCTCGCTGACCCGTATTGCGGCGTTGACCCGTTGGCTGTCGTAGGCCTCACCGCTGCCGAGAATATCAAGCTCCATAGGCGTTCTCCTGCTGCCCGGTAGTTGGTAAACGTTTACCCTCTGCATCAAACCAGTGACAGCGTTCCGGCATTACCTGCAACGCTAATTCCTGGCCGATACGCGCCGTAGTGCGGCTTTCTACCACCAGCGTGATACCGGGGGAGTGGATAAGGTGACCATGCAGGTGATACTGCGCGCCCAGGTTTTCCACCAGATCAACCTGAAAGGTTGGGACGCCGTCGGCAATCTCAAAGGCATCCGGGCGAATACCGAGAGTCGCGGCACGTTCATCACGCACCAGCCGTTGCAGCCACGGCGACAGGGTAATCCTCGGCGACAACTGAAAAAAGTTCATTTCCGGCGTGCCGATAAACCCGGCGACGAAGGTGTTGGCAGGCTGGTGATACAGCTCTTCCGGCGTTCCCACCTGTGCGATACGGCCTTCATGCAACACCACGATGCGGTCGGCCAGCGTCATTGCTTCCACCTGATCGTGGGTGACGTAAATCATGGTGGCGGCCAGTTGCTGATGCAGTGCTTTTAACTGCACACGGGTATGGGTGCGGAGTTTGGCGTCCAGATTAGACAGCGGTTCATCAAACAGAAACAGGCGTGGTTTACGCACGATGGCGCGGCCAATCGCCACTCGCTGGCGCTGGCCGCCGGAAAGCGCGCCGGGTTTGCGGTTCAGCAACGGTGTGAGTTGCAGCATTTCCGCCACCTGCGCTACTTTCTCGTCAATCACGTGACGCCGTTCGCCCGCCATTTTCAGCGCGAAACCCATGTTTTCCGCTACCGTCATGTGCGGATAAAGCGCATAAGACTGAAACACCATCGCCATTTCCCGCTGTCCCGGCGGCTGGCGCGAGATATCGTCGCCGCCCAGCAGAATCTGGCCGCTGTCTTGTTCTTCCAGCCCGGCGATGGTCCGCAGTAGCGTTGATTTACCGCAACCGGATGGGCCGACGAACACCACCAATTCCCCCTGGCGGATATGCAGGTCAATGCCGTGCAGTACCGGCTGACGACCATAGTGCTTGGCGACCTGATGTAATCGTAATTCACTCATCCGCAAGTCCTATTTCTGGCTGACGGCAAAGCCGCGCAGCAAATAACGTTGAACAAAACCCGCCACCAGCAGCACCGGCAGCGAAGACAGCAACCCGATGCCCATCAGTTCTCCCCAGTAGATCTGGTTTTCGGTCATGAAGTTGGCGATAAACAGCGGCAGCGTGAACTGCTGAGGGGTTTGCAGGTACAGCAAGGCGAACAGAAATTCGTTCCACGCCATGATCAGGGTGAAGATCGCTGTAGCGACCAGACCGGGGGCGCACACCGGCAGCACGATGTAACGCAGCCGCCGCCACAGCCCGGCACCGTCCATCGCCGCCGCTTCTTCCAGCGACAGCGGCACGTCGCGGATAAAACTGAGCAGCATCCAGATACAAAACGGCAGGGTATAGACCTGATAAGCCAGCATCAGCCCGGCCAGATTGTTGAGCAGATGCAGCGATTTGAGCAACGAATACAGCGGAATGGCCACCACCATCGGCGGCATCATTTTGATCAACAGCACCAGCAGCAGGAACAGGCTGTCGAGCCGCGCCGGAAATCGGTGGCGCGCCAGCGTATAGGCGGCCATAAACCCGGTCAGCAGCGATAGCGCCGTGGCACCCGCCGCTACCCACAGGGTATTAAACAGCCGTGCGACGACGCCGTTTTCCAGCAGGCTCTTGAGGTGCGTGAGCGTCCACTGTTGCGGCCAGAACGGGCTGCTAAGGCTGGTGAATTCGGCGGTAGACTTAAACGCCGCCGCTACCATCCACAGGATCGGTAAGATGAAAAACAGTAACGCGATAGCCAGCGCCAGGGCACGTAGTGCCGTCAGCCAGTAAGGGAGCCTCATGCCGTTTTCCCTCCACGCAGTAACTGCCAGGCGTAGATAAGGCTCATGGCGGCGGCGAACAGCAACATGATGACCGCCCCCGCGCTGGCGAGTCCCAGATTAAAAAACTTGAAGCCTTGCTGATAGATGTACAGCGACAGGGTTTCGGTCGCATAACCGGGGCCGCCGCCGGTCAGGGCGTACACTTTGTCGAACAGCTTGAAGGTGTCGATGGAGCGCAGCAGCAACGCCAGCATCAGCGGCTGGCGGATCAAGGGCAGCGTGACGTACCACAGCCGTTTCCAGCCATTGGCGCCGTCGCTCTCGGCCGCTTCCAGCACGTCTTTGGGGATGCCCTGCAACCCGGCGAGGATTATCAGGCAAGCCATCGGCGTCCACTGCCAGATATCCACCAGCATCAGCGACCACAACGCCAGATGTGGGCTGGACAGCCACGGCTGCGGCATTAGCCCCAGTGTGGTCAGGCAATTGTTCAGCAGACCAAAATCGTAATGAAACCACACGCGCCAGATAGCCGAGCACACCAGCGTGGAGATCATCATCGGGTAAATCAGCAGGCTCAGCACCCACTGGCGACCGGGAAAATGGCGGTACAGCAACAACGCCAGTGCCAGCCCCAGCAGCACCTGAAGCAACGAACTGCCGAACGAGAACAGCAGGGTATTTTTCAGGCTGGTGGTGAAGAACCAGTCGGCGAACAGCTGGCGGTAATTTTCCAGCCCCACCCAACTGCGGCTGGCAGCGGCGTAATCCACCTTGCTGAAGGAGTAAAGCAACATCTGGCCGATAGGATAGAGCGTCAGTAGCAGCAACAGCACGGCGGCGGGCATCAGCAGCAGCCAGCGTTGCCAGCGGGAATCAAAATGCATGGGGTGTCCTTGAATGGGCAGGCCGTAGCCCGCCCGACAACGGTGATTTCTGTGCTGGTTACTTCAGTACCTGCGCAATCTTCTGATTGGCCTGCTGTAACGCCACTTGTGCCGGCATCTGATCCATCAACGCCAGTTGCAGGTAGTCGCCGAGGATGCTTTCCACTTCCTGCCAGTTGCGAATGCGCGGACGCGCCTTGCCCGCTTCCAGCGCCGCCAGTTGTGCCGGATACCAACGGTACTTCTGCACCACTTGCGCATCCTGATAGACGCTGCGACGGGTTGGCGGCAGTCCCAGTTCCAGCGCCAGCGCTTTCTGGTTTTCCGCGCTGGTGAGGTAGCTCAGAAACTGCTGTGCCAGTTCGCTATGCTGGCTGTTTTTGGCGATAGCCATCTGCCAGATACCCAGCATCGGCGACGGACCGGCGTTCTGCCCCGGTGCTGGTTGCAGCGTCATTTTGCCGACCACTTTGGATTTATCTGCGTCGTCCAGCGTCGAAGCCCAGGCTGGCCATACTTCGATCGCCATCGCCGCTTTACCTTGCTCCATCGCCTGACGCACATCGGCGGCGTTGTACACCTCAACCCCGGTCGGCGCGAAGGCTTTCAGCGCCTTGAGGGTATTGAGTGCCTGTAGTGCTTGCGCAGAGTCCAGCGAGGCTTTGCCATTGGTGACCACATTGCCGCCGTAGGCCCACAGCATCGGCATAAAGCCGGACACAATCGGGTTGCCCTTCATGCCGCGGAACACCACGCCGGAGACGCCTGGCTCCTGCTGTTGCAGGGTTTTGGCATCGCTTAATACGGCATCCCAGCTGGTGGGCGCTTTGAGCTGGTGTTTATCGAACAGGTCCTGGCGATAAGCGAACATCGCCACGTTACCGACTACCGGCAGGCTGTACGCCGGGCCGCTGTTTTCCGGCACGCGCGAGACATTCAGTACCGCAGGAATGAAGTCGCTGCTTTGCAGGCTTTCTGGCAAGGGTTGCAGCCAGCCGTTACCGGCGAATTCCGGACTCCAGCTGTCGTCCATCAACATCAGGTCGTAGGATGAGGCGTTTTCCCGCAGGGAAATCACCAGTTTTTCATACAGGTTGGCGTAGGGCAGTTTCAGCAGTTCGATCTGCTTGCCAGGGTGCTGTTGCTGGAAACGGGCCAGCGTGCTGTCGAGTGCTTTGCCGTAAACGTCATCGCGTCCGGCGATGATCAGGTCGGCAGCCTGCGATGCCATGCTGCAGGCCAGACCGGCGGCGAGCAGCAGGCGGGAAAAGGAGTGTTTGCTGTGTGAACCAGTGGTGTTGCCAGATGTATTTTTGCCAAACATATTCTTGCCAAACATAGTGAGCGCCTTTTGTCAGGAGTGCATACGTTTGCACAGGCGCTATCTTTGGCGATGAGAATGACAGAAACATGAAAGCCGTATGAATAATCTGAGATGCGGTGATGAAAACGGGAAGCCGAAGCCCGGCTTCCCGGAAAACGGTCAGGCTTTTTTCGGCAGACGAGCGAAACTTACCATCAACTGGATGCCGTTAATCACGACCAGCATTGCAGTCACCATAAACACCCAGCGGTAACCCAGCGTGGCGGAAACGGTAGAGCCGAGCAGCGGCCCTACCACGTTGCCAAGATACATACAGGATTGGTTATAACCGAAAATGCGCCCGGTGACCTGCTGGCTGCTGTATTTCACCAGCAGCGCCTGTACGGCAGGCATCAGCGCGCCATCGGCGAACCCCAGCGCGAAGCGCAACAGACCGAGCTGGACCGAGCTTTGCACCGCCGACATCAGGAAAAACAGCAGTGCGCACAAAAACAGCGCCACGATCAACACCCGTTGAGAGCCAATGCGGTCCCCTAAGCGGCCAAGACGAGGGGCTGATAACAGCGCAGACACCCCCGGCACGGCGGCGATAACGCCGCTGATAAAGGCGATGTTATCCGTGCCGGGAGTGAGGTCACGGATAAACAGCGTCAGGATTGGGCTGATGGAACCGTTCGCCATCTGAATCATCATCGTGGTGAAGCACAGGCTGATAATCAGTAGCGGATAAGGCAGCGAGGCGAATACCGCCCGGCCACTGAGCTGTGTTTTTTTACTGACGGTAATCGCGTTTTCGCGGATGGCGAACAGCGTGATCAGAAAGCAGATAAACAGCATGGCGGAGGTAACGAAAAACACCATGCGCAGGCCGATGGTATCGGCCATGAAACCACCGAGTAATGGACCAATCAGCACGCCTGCCACCTGCCCGGTGGATAGCGTACCTAGCGCCCAGCCGCTGCGATTGCGCGGCACCTGCGAGGCAATCAGCGCCATGGCGTTAGGAATGTAACCGGAGGTCAGCCCCATCAGTGCACGCAGCATGAACAGTTGCCAGACATTGGTCGCCATGCCTTGTAGCCCCATGATCAGCGACATGCCGAGCGCAGCGCGCAGCAGCATCAGCTTGCGGCCTTTGCGATCAGCCAGGCTGCCCCATATCGGCGCAACAATGGCTGAAACCAAAAATGCCGAACTGAACACCAGTCCTGACCATAAATTAAGGGCGGTGTGATCGCTGACGCCGAGATGTTCGATATAGAGCGGCAGGAACGGCAATATCTGACTCATGGCCATGCCGGTAAAAAAGCATCCCAGCCAGGCGGAGAAAAGGTTGAGTTTCCAGGTTTCCATAGGGCAGGTTTTACATCGTCAGTGAAAGGGTGGGGCGCCCCCCGCGGCAGTGCCGCACTGAATGACGCGGCATTGATAGTATGGCGGCTTTTGTCTTAGCCGGGAAATAATTTTATAGATCAAAGAATAATCCAAACCCGGTTATTCATATGCTTTTGGTTGCAACGACGCTGCACAGGATTAACCGGTTGACCAGGTTGTATTGCGGGGTAAATCGGGAAGGTCAGAATGTCATATGATTTTTTTTGTGATTTGAATCACAAAAACATTGCGCTGACATTCAACAAAACGTACAATCTTTTACCAGAAAGTTCACAAATTCTCTCGTCAACCAAGGTGATCAACATGCGTAATTTACTGAAAAAACTTCTGGTCGCTTATATCAATGCCTATAAAGACATCCCGCTGGGTGGTATGCATTAATTGCTCTGAGCAGATCAGAATTAAACAGAAGGCCGCTATGACAGCGGCCTTCTTGTTTTCGTTGGGTATGAACATATTCATCTTATGTATATGCTCCTGGGTTATTGCGTTATGGTCGGACGCAGCGTTAACACGCGCGTTTTGCTACTCTCGCTTAAATGGCTAATAGATAGGCATGATGTTTGATATTATCAATCCCAACAACTACAACAGGCTATGCTTACAATGTCACCAGTTCTCAACGATAGCGGGAGTTTTGATATGGCGATTATTCCTATGTCATATAGCCCTGCCACTATGGCGCGGGAATACCGGAAAATTGGCGAAACGAGTGTAAACGGTCGAGCTGTGGATATTTATATTCACAATGATCAACACCATGCCGTTGCCATATATGGCGAACCCGATGACGTTGCTGGTGATTTACGGCATGTTGTGGTAGCAAAGATTGACCTGAAATCCCGTAACAGCGACGATGAAACCGAAACCATTCTGGCTGTCATCGGTTATTACGAGAATCTGCAGCCGATGAATGCGCATTCTGCGCAGGTTGAAGGCGTGATTGTCACCAAGCGCGAACGAAATGCCAATGTCGCCAGTGCTATGTATAAAGCACTCATTAATGACGGTATTGTGCTGGTAAGTGATAACCTTCAATTCCCTGGCGGGAAGGCATTGTGGGCGCGTATGGCACGTAAAGAGATTGGCATTGATGTGTTTGTGTTCGACTCAGAACGGCGTGCTTTCTGGCCGTATGACGGTGAACGCGTCCGATACGATGGACACAGTATCCCAGAGAGCGACATCTGGAGCCTTGCGCCGAATGAATCATGAAAAGGGGTCGTACTGGTGGCTGAACGCAAACGAGACAAATCAGCAGCCTGATGTAACTTCAACCTACGTAAACGTGCAATATTTACCTTGTGATAGTCTGAAGGCCGCTATGACAGCGGCCTTCTTGTTTTTCGAGCTGGTTGTTACTGCATACTGATGCGTTTAGCAGCGCACAGCCTGTGCAATCGCCTTACCCAGCGCCGCCGTGCTGCCGCTGCCGCCAAGGTCTCGTGTTAACGGTGCATTTTCCGGCCCTTGTTCCAGCACACGTTCAATTGCACTGAGTACCGCTGCGCCGGCGTCGCAATGACCCAGGTGTTCCAGCATCATCGCCCCGCACCAGATTTGACCGATGGGGTTGGCGATGCCTTTGCCGGCGATATCTGGCGCTGAGCCGTGTACCGGCTCAAACAGGCTGGGGAACGTGCGGTCCGGATTGATGTTGGCCGACGGCGCAATGCCGATGGTGCCGGTACAAGCTGGGCCAAGGTCGGACAAAATATCGCCGAACAGGTTGCTGGCGACCACCACGTCGAACCAGTCCGGGTGCAGCACGAAGTTGGCGGTAAGAATATCAATGTGGTATTTGTCCACCTTCACTTCCGGATAGTGGGTACCCATTTCGGCGACGCGGCTGTCCCAGTACGGCATGGTGATGGCGATGCCGTTGGATTTTGTGGCTGAGGTCAGGTGTTTTTTCGGGCGTCGCATTGCCAGTTCATAGGCGAATTTGAGGATGCGATCAACGCCGACACGGGTCATCACCGTTTCCTGAATCACCACTTCGCGTTCGGTGCCGGCGAACATCTTACCGCCGACGCTGGAATACTCGCCTTCGGTATTTTCACGCACGATGTAAAAGTCGATATCGCCGGGTTGGCGGCCAGCCAGCGGTGCTTTCACACCCGGCATCAGGCGGCAGGGGCGCAAATTGACGTACTGGTCGAATTCACGGCGAAATAACAGCAACGACTGCCACAGCGACACATGATCCGGCACCACTTCCGGCCAGCCCACTGCACCGAAGTAGATGGCATCGAAGCCTTTGAGCAGCGCAAACCAGTTATCCGGCATCATTTTGCCGTGCTGGAGGTAGTAATCGGCGCTGGCGAAATCAAACCATTCCCACTCCAGCTTGAGATTAAACAGCTCGGCAGTACGGCTCAGTACCCGTACTCCTTCCGGAATCACTTCCTTGCCGATGCCATCGCCGGGAATAACAGCGATACGGTAATGTGGTTGAGACATGACAACTCCTGAACGTTTTTTTGAACGATTGCACTCGGATAACAGAGAGTGTATTTACTCTATTTGGTGTAAACAATTTCGCTTCCGGTAAAGGCATTGTTGAATAAAAGAGAAGAATAAATGCGTTCAATCGATGATTTGTTGTTCTTCAGCCGCATCGCCGCGCTCGGTAGCCTGACGGCGGTGGCGCGTGAACGTGGTCTGTCGCTGCCGGCTGTCAGTAAACGTTTGACGCAACTGGAGCAACGGCTGGGGGTGCAACTGATCAGGCGTACTACCCGACGGCTGGATTTGACGCCGGAAGGGCAGTTATACGCTGACGGTGCGCTGCCGATTTTGCATGAAATAGAGGAACTGGAAAGTCAGGTGCGCCGTAACCAACTGACGCTGCGCGGACGGTTGACCGTGAATGCGTCGTTCGGTTTCGGGCGCCGGCATATCGCGCCGCTGATTTCCGAATTTGCCCGCCTGCACCCGGAACTGGAAGTGCAGTTGCAGCTCACCAGTCAGCCACTCAATATGCTGGATGCCGGTGTCGATATTGATATTCGCTTCGGTGCACCGCCAGACTCCCGATTGGTCGCACATCGGTTAATGGCAAACCCGCGAGTACTGTGTGCCTCACCCGTGTATCTGGCGCGTTGTGGTACACCAAAGACAGTGGCTGACCTTGCCGACCACAATTGTCTGGTGTTGCGTCAGTATGAGAGCGATTACGGCTTATGGCGTTTTTATCGTGATGGCCACGAGTTTACCCATCGCGCTTTCGGCAATCTTTCCGCCAACGATGGCGAGGTGATCATGCGCTACGCGCTGGACGGGCACGGCATTATTTTGCGTTCGTTGTGGGATGTGCGCCCCTGGCTGGCCAGCGGTGAACTGGTGGCGCTGTTGCCGGATTACATCATGCCGGAAGCGGATATTTACGCGGTTTATCAGCAGCGTCGGCATGTACCGGCGCGTATTTCGGCGTTTATCGCCTGGTTGAAACAGTATTTACCGCAAGGTGAGGGGCTGCGCCTCCCCGACGATGGAGAGGCGCAGGGCATTACTGACGAACCAGACGACCGGTAGCGGCTTCAGTTTCGAAGTCGCTGCGGAACGGGTTAATGTCCAGACCGCCGCGACGCGTATAACGGGCGAACACGGTCAATTTTTCCGGCTGGCAGTAACGTTTGAGGTCATTGAAGATGCGCTCAACGCACTGTTCGTGGAATTCATTGTGCTGGCGGAATGAGATCAGGTAACGCAGCAACGCTTCCTGGTCGATTTGCCGGCCTTCGTATTTGATGACCACGCTGCCCCAGTCCGGCTGGTAGGTAACCAGACAGTTGGATTTCAGCAGGTTGGAGCACAGCGTTTCGCTAACGTGCGGCGCATTATCACGCACCGCGTGCTGCAAATAATCGGGATTGAAGCCGTAATCGTTCACTTCGATATCCAGCTCGTCAATGTTGATGCCGGGCAGGGTGTCGATCTGTGACGGATAGCCGGTCAGCCCTGGGTACAGCGTCACCTTGACGTCGCCGTTGGCGGCGGCGGACAGATCCTTGATTAACGTGGCGTGTACTTCGCCGATATCCTGAAAACGGGTCTGGTTGAAGCTGTTAAGATACAGCTTGAATGATTTGGACTCGATCAGGTTTTCCGAACTGGCCGGGATGATGAATTCGGCGATGCCCACCAGCGGTTTTCCCTTACGGTTGAGCCACGACAGTTCGAAGGCGGTCCACAAATCGTAGCCGTCAAACGGCAGGGCTGACCCGGTCAAGCCGATAAGGTCACGGCCACGAGCGCGCGGCAGCGCTTCCAGCAGTGTCGGGTCGTATTTGTCCGGGTAGCTGGAGCGCACCCCCAGATGGGTAATGCTATCGTGTTCTGTAATATGCATATCGCTCAGTTCCTTGCTGGTACAGTTACGGTATGAATGTATTTTCTGAACAGCTTGCGGGTACCGTAAATAGGGCCGACGCCCAACACCGCATACACCACTTTGATCAGAAATTGTGACAGGATCATGGTGCGGATCACGTCAAAACTCAGCACATTATAAAACGCAATGATGCAGAAAATCACACTATCGACGGCAGAGGCGGTGACGGTGCTGGTGATCACGCGGATGAACAAATAGCGGGACTTGGTCATGATCTTGATTTTGTGCAGCACCCAGGCATTGATGTTTTCAGAGATCAGGTAAGCCAGCGATGAGGCGACCAGCACGGACATGATGCTTTCAGTTATGCCATTGTACGTTTTCCCAAATTCCCATTCCGGCAGGCTGGGAATCAGGCTGGTGCACCACAAGCTGAGCACAAAGAACAGGTTGGAGAAGAACGCGACGTAAATGGTACGCCGGGCAAGACGTAATCCGTAGAATTCATTGAGGATATCTACCAGTATGAAGGTGAAGGGATAGATAAATATTGCGACTGGAACCACCATGTTCAGCGAGGGGATGAAAATGGGTTTGGAACCGGCGACGTTCGAAAAAATATAGATGACGCTTAACATCACCGTGATCAGAAGATAGGCATACCAGGAGCGTTCGTTCCTGTCGCTGATGTCATAGGCGGTAGTGATGTCTTTGCCGGCGTAGAGCTTTTTGTACAATGCATTAAGTTCGTGCCGACTCAGATCATCAGAGATTTCGCTATCAACCAGCTCCTTGAGATCCATGTGGATCATCTTGCCGGTCGATAACACCATGATATTAGCGGACAACTCGCCGCTGTGGTTGAACCCCAGCAGCTTGAACTTCTTGTTTGCATCCATTTATATCCTTTCCTCTATATCCTTTCCTCTATGATATAACCCAGCAGGATGGTGTCCTCCGGGCGCTTTTTGTCCGCTATGTCCAGCGAATCCGGGGTTTCGATGAAAAATCCCGCAGCAGGAGAGTGGCAGAGCATCGGCGTATTGGGTACCAGCGCCGGCGGCCTACGGATGAGCAGCAACGCGCCGGGATTGAAGATATCGCCAATCGGTGATTCGATCTTCACCGCCACCATGTTGGCTTCTTCTGCGAAAAACCAGGTTAATGGATATTGAACCACTAACTGGCCAATCTTGTGTTGCCGTACTGATAATAATTGTGACTGCGGGATAACAGGAATTGCCGCCGGATTTTTGTTCCCGTCAAAAGAGATGGTGTTGTTCAGACGTTCAACCTTTTCCAGATCGTAATCTTCAATTTCCTCGCAGGACACGCCGAAGAAGTCGGAGATGCGATTGATGGTAGATTGCTGAACCTTATTGACCCTACCTTCAAGAATTTTGTAGATAGTGGTACGTGTTACACCTGTACGATTAGAAAATGAGGCTTTGGTTTCGCCTCTGGTACGCATCAGATATTCAATATTTTTAATGATATTAGTTTTGCGCTGAGCATTGGTTGTTTTCATGGGCGTCCCTTCTCAGGTCAGTTCTCAGACAGGTTCATCTTACGATAACGCGTTAGTTTCACCTATCCCCATCAGGTAGAAAAAGTTAGCTGTCCTGGCGTGTCGTGGGCGGTTGAGACGGGAAAAAACGCGAGAAATCGTATGGATTTATTCAGTGGATTGTTGGTTCCTGTAAGGGAACTATGAAAAATGAACATTAAAGATCATAATGTGTATATTAATTTGTTGACTTACCTGTTTTTATTGCTATAAGGTTTAATGAAATTAATTAATGTGCATAACGCGAATAACCGCTAATAACCATAAGATATAATTAAATAGACTAATCATTGCTTCTGACGTCACTGACGTAAATATCCATACATCCGACACCAGGGAACCGAGAACGGATGTGTTATCGCTTCAGGGAGGCGTAGAAAATACGCCGTATTTTCCCTTTTATGACGCTGCGCTTATGCGCAGCGTTTTTGTTTTATTAGCCTGCTGGTATGATTTTTTCCCCTGGTTCCAGCGTGATATCACTGTTGCCATGTGGCAGCGGCGCTCAGATGAGTACCGTTTGTTGATTCTGGCGCTACGTGGCTGCGTCTGGGCAATTGTCGGTATAATGTGGCGAAATGTAGTTAATGTTATTAAAAATCAACACACTATATCGGTAAACAATTGAATAACACCCTTGCGGCGTTTTTCGTTATTATGCATTTCTCTCAAACCTGTACCTGATGGGCGCTATGGAACGTTTTCTGGAAAATACGATGTACGCTGCACGGTGGCTGCTGGCTCCGGTTTATCTGGGGCTGTCGCTGGGATTACTGGCGCTGGCTATCAAATTCTTTGAAGAAATCTGGCTGGTTCTGCCGAACATTTTTTCCATTGAAGAATCTGATTTGATCCTGACACTGCTGTCACTGGTGGATATGACGCTGGTGGGCGGGCTGCTGGTCATGGTGATGTTTTCCGGCTATGAAAACTTTGTATCGGCACTGGATATCGGCGAGGACAAGGAGAAACTGAACTGGCTGGGAAAAATGGATGCCAGTTCGTTGAAAAACAAAGTGGCGGCCTCGATCGTGGCGATTTCGTCCATCCACTTGCTGCGGGTGTTTATGGATGCCAAAAACGTGCCGGACAACAAGTTGATGTGGTATGTGATAATCCACCTGACGTTTGTGTTGTCTGCTTTTGTGATGGGCTATCTGGACTGGCTGTCTCGTCACGACCATCATGCCCATCACGGTGCTGATAACGCTCACGATAAGCGTTGATGAAAACGGTATGTTGATGTGAAGCGCCCCCGACCACCGGGGGCGTTTTTTCTTCCGCCGCGTTTTTTCTGCTTATCGTAAGTGGCTTCAGAGTGCGATCACGTCCACCAGACAACTCATGGCGTTGGGGCCCTGGGTTAACGGTGATGTGCCGATATCGTGGGTCAGCACGTTGGCATTGCCGGACTGTTCCACCGCGTGCCATTGCGCCTGACCGAAACCCGGATCAAACCAGGCGCCGGTCGCCATGATCACTACCCCCGGCGTGACGCCGTCGGTCACCTCCACCCCGGCGTAAATGCGTCCGCGTTCGTTACGCACTTCCACCCGCTCACCGTGGTGAATGCCGCGCACGGCGGCGTCCTGAGGGTGCATGTACAGGGTTTCGTGTCCGGCAGTTTTGTTGGCGGCGACGTGCGGTGTGCTGCCGAGTTGGCTGTGCAGCCGATCAGCCGGCTGGATGGAGATAAAGTGCAGCGGCCAGCGTTGTGTGGCTTCAGAGCCCAGCCATTCCACCGGTGGCTGCCATTGCGGGTGCGGCGCGAAATCCGGGTAACGGTAATCGGCGATGGTGCTGCTGAATAGCTCGATTTTACCGCTGGGTGTGTTGAGCGGATGAGCCGTCGGGTCGCGGCGGAATGCGTCGAAAAACACGAACGGTTGATCATCCATCGGAATATCTACGTATCCTTGTTGCCAGAAACCGTCAAAATCAGGCCATGCTTCGCCTGCACGGCCCTGACGTTCCCGACAGGCAAGGTACATTGATTCCAGCCACTGCCGCTCGGTACGGCCTCCGTGGGTGAATGTTTCACCGTAGCCCAGACGCTGGGCCAGTTCGCTGAAGATGTCGTAGTCATGGCGGGCCTGATGCTGCGGTGCAATCGCCTGATGCATGGCGAACACGAAACGGTCACGCGAGGAACCGCCTATATCGTTTCTTTCCAGCGAACTGGTGGCAGGCAGCACGATATCGGCCATCTGCGCGGCGGCAGTCCAGACGATATCCTGCACGATGACCGTATCCGGGCGCTGCCAGCCTTCCACCAGTCGGTTGAGCTGCTGGTGATGGTGGAACGGATTGCCGCCGGCCCAGTGAATCAGATGGATATCGGGGTAAGTACGCTGCTCGCCGCAGAAGGTGTAGGCTTCGCCGGGGTGCAGCAACATGTCGGCGATACGTGCGACCGGAATCGACTGACCGGGGTTAGGTACGGACGGCGAGGCGGGGGCTGGCGATGTCATGCGTTCGTTGCCGACGCTGTTCATCGAACCGTGACCAAAAGAGAAGCCACCGCCGGGTAATCCTACCTGGCCGAGCATGGCGGACAGCGCAATCATCATCCAGTAAGGCTGCTCGCCACGATGGGCGCGTTGTACTGAATAAGAACAGGTAATAAAGCTGCGTATGCCGAGCAACTGCTGAGCCAGTTTTTCGATGCGTGCCGCCGGGATACCGGTGATGGCGCTGGCCCATTCCGGGGTTTTGGCGATGCCGTCGCTGCGGCCAGTGAGATAATCGCGCAATTGCGGGTAACCGACACAGTGGCGTGCAAGAAAATCGTGATCTTCCGCGTCCCGTCGTTGGATCTCGTAGCCCAACGCCAGCATCAGCGCCACGTCGGTATTTGGGCGGATAGGAATCCACTCTGCGTTGACGAACGCCGGGCAGTCGTCCCGCATCGGGCTGATGTTGATAACCGGAATGCCGCGCGCTACCAGTTTCTCAAGCGCCGGTTTTAGCGTGTGATGCCCGGCACCGCCGGAAGCTACCTGAGCGTTTTTCAGCGCCAGTCCGCCAAAGGCAATGAACAGCTCACAGTGATCCGCCACGCTACGCCACTCAGTGACTTTGCCGGTCAACGGGTGGAAAGTGCCTATCACATATGGCAGGAAAAATTGTGCGGCTCCCCAACTGTAATTGCCGGTCTGGTCTACTGCGCCGCCGCCGGAGAAATAGAAACGCCGCACTTGTGAGCGGGCATGATGAAAACGTCCGGCGGAAGACCAGCCATATGACCCGGCGAACAGGCCGTCAGCGCCGTAGCGGTCACGTACCCGGCGGTTTTCTTCCGCCACCAGATCCAACGCCAGATCCCATTCCACCTCGATGAACGGTTCCTTGCCGCGCAGCGAGCGATCGCTGTGTTCGCGTTTCGCAAGCCAGGAGCGGCGCACCGCCGGTTTGCAAATACGCTTGTCGGAATAGATCAGTGGTACGATGGAATCAAGCATGGGCGACGGGTCTGGATCGCTGGCAAACGGTTCGCAGCGGATAAGCCGACCGTCCTCAACGACTGCGGTGAATGCGCCCCAATGGGCGAGATGTGGATAACGCTTGATTGTCATAACATCCTCGGTGGGCAGGCTGTGCCTGTATAGATGAGGGCTAACCTATTAGGTAGCCTGTTATTTATTTGCCATCATACAAGTCTGCTACGGAGCAGACCAGTCAGCCCTTATTCCAATCGGACATGTGTTATATCCGGTAATAACGGTGCTATTTTCGGGCTGTGATACAGTCCGCTCTCGATTGGCATCATGGCTACCAGAGCAAGCCGCGGTCATGACAGCGGCTTGCTCACACTACTGTCATGCACCAGCAGTACCTTGCTCGGAAGGAGTGAATCAGGAGGAGAACGCAATGAATTATGTGCAGGAAATGCGCCAGCTGATTGGGCATCGTCCGTTAATGCTGGCAGGATCTAATGTGATTGTGCTAAACGCGTACGGACACGTATTGCTACAGCATCGGCTGGAGGGCTTTTGGGGGTTACCCGGTGGTTTGCTGGAGCTGGGCGAGTCGCTGGAGGAGGCGGCGATCCGGGAGGTGCGCGAAGAAACCGGCTTGCAACTGAACTCACTCGATTTTCTGAAAATGTTCTCTGGTCCCAGGCACTTTTTTACCTTACCGAATCAGGACCAAATCTACGTCATCACGGCCTTGTATGTCTCCCGTGACTGGCAGGGAGATATCGTGGTAGATAAAACTGAATCGCACGATGTACGTTTCTTCGATCTTCAGGCGTTACCGACACTGGGTGATGAGTACCGCGACTATCTTGAGTATTTTTTGTCATTACCATCATCGCCGCGTTAGCGTACGGACAGCGTTTACCGATATACATCCCGGTTATTGGAGCAACATCAGGATGTCGCCTCATCGTGTTTATTGGTTTTTCTGAGGCGGACATACCTGAGTGCCGAATGAAGATCGCTGACGAAAAAATCACGAACATGTGAGTGAAATTCACACATCAATCAGTACGGTGGTAAAGACCCTAAACGCCTTGACAGTCAATCTGTTGCTCGCATAGGGTGGAAACGACAATGGCGGTTGACGGGCCACGTTCTGCCAGCCGACGCTAACGGCGGCTTTAGCTTTACACATAGCCATAGCCTGACGTATTCGGTACGAAAATAATAAATTAAGGTGCTGCAACATGAGTCTTCTGACGACGTATCTGGGCAAACAGGTGCTGGGGGTGCTGGCCTGTTACCAACAAGGAAATGTGGTAATTCATATTTGCGGGGTTTATCCGCGTGCCGACAACAGCCTGCGGGTGTTTTTCCCGAAAGGACATGAGCTGACGGCAGGGGATTTAGCGACGGTGCACCTTGATAATCGTACCGGTGTTGATGAGTTTGATGCCAATATTTCTGTATATCGTGCGTCGTATAAAGGCCGGGTCGTCAGCGTGGATGAAGACTGGGTGATTCTGGCGCCGCGCGAATGCCTGTTGCTGCATGGCTTCACGCCGGTCGTGGATATTCGTGAGCCGGGCTATGTGTTCCCAACCGATAATCGGCCTGAACGACCCGTGCCGTTTACATCGATGACCGCACTGCCGGATACCGAGCGTAAAGATTTTACCAATAAAGTCGGTGTGTTGGTGACGATGGCGGAGCAACAGCCGCATACCACGGTACTGGCGTTTCTCTCCTCCGTCGAGGACGATATTTTCCTGATTACCTTTCCGGAAACGTTCAAATCCAAACTGCTTAAACGTAACCCACACTGCTTTTTCGCTATGGATGAGCGCTCACATTACACTTTTGAGCGTTCAATCGAATGGAATTACACCCTGATTGAAGGTGATGCGCATCTGATTGACCCGGCGACGCCGTTGTTTGAAGAAGTTCGTCATGCGTTCATCAATAAGAACCCGTGGGAAATGGCGTTTTTCCTGCGGCCCAATCTGGAGATGTATCACATTAAGAGCAGGCAACTGGTTTGCCCTGGCTCCCGCCAGCCTATCAATGAGGCGTGAAATATCCTTGCCTGATAACTCATACGCCCTGCCAATTGCAGGGCGTTGTTTTAATGATTGCCTCGGCAATCATTAAAACATTATTTTTGCTTTAGAATGGGTTCGGTAACTGTTTTATAAGCAGCAGGTTATCTATTTTCAATCCGATTTGTAATACGGTGTCGGATTAATATTATCCGTTACGCTGTTTCATTTTTGTATTTCTTTCTTTGCGGGAATGTTTTTTGCGGCAGCTGTTTTTTGTCGGTTATTATCGAAAAGATATTTCTTTACTGGTCGATACTAAACAGATTTATCGATACAAAGCGGATTAATGAGTAGTAAAACGCGGGAAGATGGTCTGATTTAATCTGTACTTGCCCTGCTATCTCCGGCGGTGATAGCAGGGCTGGGTGGTGAACGAGATTATTTAAAATCTACCGTCATCAGTTCTGGCACACTGTACTGGCGGGTGGTTTCCACACACTTATCCACGTATTCAGTAAAGCGCGGCGGGTTTTTCATGCCCAGTTGCAACAGTTTGCGGTTGCTGAACTTTACGTTTAACTGGGCAAACGAGCCGTACAGACGCATCGCACGCAGCATCAGACGCTCGTTGCAAGGTCCGTATAGATCGCTGAAGCTGCTGCGCAGCTTGATAAGATCGTGATAACTCACCTGGCGGTAGTCTTCCCCCATAGGAGGACGCGACGCTGCCAGTGCCATTGCCTGGTCCACTTCGCTGAAACTTACGCTGGAAGCTTCGCCGGCGGAAATATGGTAGATATCATTAACCGCCTGCTCTGAGTTCAGCAGCATCAGGATTGCTTCAGCGCAGAAATCCACCGGGATGACGTCGATTTTGTCATCAAGCGAGCACATGAATCTCTTCAGTTTCATCGCCATTTCGAACACCCAGTAGATGCTGCTGGAAGGCTTACAGCCCAGACGCGAATGGCCGACGATAATAGACGGGCGCACAATCAGTAGCGGCATGGCTGGGCAGTGCTCACGCATCAGGTTTTCAATGGTAGCTTTGGACAGGGTGTATTCGACGATGTGCGATTTTTCCGTATCCAACTGGCCGCATTCCACCACCACCTGGTCTTGATCCGGTACGCAGGACATTGCAGTGCCGACCTGAATGAATTTACGCAGTGATTTAACCTGGCTCATGCGTTTGGCAAACGCCAGTGTGCCTTCTACATTCACTTTCCAGATCAACGGATTATTGCCAAAAGAGGCAATTGCTGCGCTGTTGATGACATGCGTGATGCTATCCAGTGCTGGATGCTGAAGGAAAGAGTCGGGTTCGGCCAAATTGCCAATAATAATATTATCTTGTGTTAAACGAGATAATGATAATTCCGAAATATCAAATTTACGCAGGTTATTTAAGATTCGTTCAAGACCATCTTGTTTAGTCTCCGCTCTGACCAGCATAAATATATTTTCAATCTGCTTGTCCTGAAGCGCTTTTTCCATAATCGCACCGCCCAGGAAACCGGTGGCCCCGGTGATGAGGATTTTTTTCATAATGTTAAGACCATTTTATGTAAAGGGTAGTGTTGTATGAATCGCACTCAGGTACAACGGTGACATTCTATTTCATGAGGTTCCAGGTTTTCAATTTCATAATCAACATTTCTCGTTCTGTTGTCTCTCTGTTTAGCTTTTTTGTGCTGTTGTGATTTTTTCTAATTATTTATTTTTATTCGAATATTAAGTGGAATTTTCAATTGTCACCGGCCAAATGATGGGGGTGGGGGAAACGCATAGACAGCAAAAAATAATGGTGGATTAAGGTAAATATGAAATGTCTTTTAATAGATATACCCGTCATATTTCAAGTTGCAGGTGTGTTGGCGGCGTTCGCTCACCGAATCACTTACCTGAGTAAGCTCATCGGGATGAAATGAGAGACATCCTGTCTCTCACCGGAGGCCAGCCGTTGGCTGGTCAAATTCGTTTCCAACGAATTTGTCACTCTCTTGCCGCCTTCCTGCAACTCGAATTATTTTGGGTATAAAACCTGGCAGAACATACCAGACGAAGTCGCTATGTGCAGGAACCCCGCCCGGTTATACGGCCATATGACAGTCAACTCATATGGATAGCTTATGATCACGCATGATACGGGGCGCGGGGCGCGACCTAAAACGTATACGTTACCGCAAACGTGCCCTCGCTCTGATTGGCGCTAAACACGATGGGGCTGTCTGATGCTTTATCGTTCAGGCGGGTATAACTGCCGCTGAGCGTAGCAGCCCAGTGTGGGTCAAACTGATGCATCCAGAACAGCGAAACAGACTGACCGTACAAACCGCTTTCGGCCTGATAGGCGCGATAACCGGAGTTTTGGCTCTGCTGCTGGCTGACGCCGTAAAACAGATTGTTATAACGCGCGTCGCCGAACAGCAATGTGCCCTGTGCGCCCAGCGTATCCGATTTGTTCTGGAACAAGATGTCGGTCAGCGATGCCTGATATTGCACGCCCTGACTGTCGGTCAACGGCAGAATCGCCTTCGCTTCCACCGACAACTGATCGGTAAATTGCCAGCCTAGCGCCACGGCGGTGTTCAATACGCCATCAATCTTGCCCATTCCGCGTAATTTGTCGGAACCTGCGCGGAAAGAGGATTTTTTGTCGGTACGTCCAGGGGCGTAACCCAGCGTGTGCTCAAGATAAAACTGTCCGAACTGCAGGTCATAGCCAGCGCCTTTAGCGGTATCGAAAAAGAAGGCACCCTGACGGGCCTGAATCACTGGCAGTAGATCCCAGGCTCGTTCATCAGAGCCGCTGTAGCGCGGCGCATTGTGGGCGGCGAGGCCAAGGGTAACGCCATCCTGTTGACCGGGCGCGGTGTCGTCAGCCCAACAGGCGTTGCTGCCGACGAAGAAAAGAGTCGCTATGTAAAAGGGAATATGTCGCACTATCATCCTGTCGGAACTCCTTAAAGCGGGAAAGTGATGTTGCCTGATACTGGCGTTTTCGTGCCTCCTTGCACGAAGGCGTTGAAGTATACACCTCTGCATCACTCTCCTGTCGGCGAATTTATGAAGAATTATTAAGAGAACGACGATGAGTCCGAAACGCATGTTGATAATTGAAGATGACGCGGATGCTGCCAACGTGCTGGAGACTTACCTGAAGCGCAATAATTTTCAGGCGCTGCTGACGATGTGCACGATTGACTATAGGTTTCCCAACGGGATAGGCGGTAATAGGTTGGGATAAAACCGATTTTTTTTAGCAATCTTGACGGGTTATTGATGAAGTGTGGAAATAATCTGGAAATGTGCGTGGTGTAATAGTAGCCAGTTGGTAACAGGACCCCTTACATGATGAATACCGAGTTCACCTTTTTTCCCCTTC
Source organism: Dickeya poaceiphila (assembly GCF_007858975.2). Classification (GTDB taxonomy): domain Bacteria; phylum Pseudomonadota; class Gammaproteobacteria; order Enterobacterales; family Enterobacteriaceae; genus Dickeya; species Dickeya poaceiphila. Next base: position 3,456,394 of record NZ_CP042220.2, on the reverse strand, counting down.
ATTGCCTGGCCCGTCAAGGAAGACGCGTGACTTTTCGCGCTGGCGGTTTGGCAGCCTTGTTGTTGCTGGCTGTCAGCCTGCTGTCTGGCTGCGATGGTGCCAGCAGTGAGCCTCCGGCTGCGCCGCTGCGCCCTGTTCGCACGGTTACCGTCGAGCCGTCTACCGCCGGTAAGGTGTTGTCGCAAGTCGGGGAGATTCGCCCGGCGGAAGAAACCTTGCTCGGATTTCGTCTTGATGGACGCGTGGTGTCACGCCCGGTCGATGTAGGGACGATGGTAAAGAAAGGCGAGGTGGTCGCTACGCTGGATAGCCGTGATAGCGAAAACCAGTTGCAGAGCGCCAAAGCCGATCTGACCCGTGCGGTTGCTGCGGAACGTCTGGCGGAGCAGAACCTTAACCGCATGAGGCAACTGGTGCCTAACGGTGCGATTTCCCGTGCGCAATTGGATGAGGCAAGGTCTAACTGGGCATCAGCCGTATCTGTGCGTGAAAGCGCGCAGGCCAGCGTCAAAACCGCTCAGGATCGTCTCGGTTATACCCGGTTGTACGCGCCTGTTGCCGGGGTGATTACTTCGGTCAGCGCCAATCCCGGTCAGGTGGTGAATGCGGGTCAGGAAGTGGTGCGGCTGGCGACGTTTGCAGGCCGTGATGCAGTTTTTAATGTTTCCGAGCGTTTGATTACCAGCGGCCTGAAAGATCCGCTGGTGATGGTTTCATTGTTGTCCAATCCTGCTATCAAAACCCAGGGACATGTGCGTGACGTGAGTCCGCAGGCTGATGCAGAAACCCGTACCTGGCGGGTGCGGGTTTCGCTCATCGACCCGCCGCAAGAAATGGTGCTGGGCGCAACGGTGGAAGGCGGAATCACGCTGCCCGGCAACAGCGCTATTGAGTTACCCGCCTCGGCGTTGACCCGTCAGGGCGATAATCCAGCGGTGTTTGTGGTTGACCCACAGACGCAGATGCTGCGACTGCAACCGATCACTCTGCGTCATTACAGCGAGGCACAGATCGTTGTCGCAGGCGGTCTTGCTGTTGGTGACAAGGTGGTCACCGCCGGCGTGAGTAAACTGCGGGCTGGTGAGAAGGTCGCCCTGGCGGAGGCGAAATAATGCCATCCGGATTCAAGCAAAAGTGGAATTTTTCTGCCTGGGCGCTGGCTCATCAGCAACTGGTGGCTTTTTTTATGCTGGTGATTGTGGTGGCGGGCGTGATGAGCTACCAGCGGTTACCGCGCAACGAAGATCCGGCCTTTACCATTAAAACAGCGGTGGTGTCCGCCAGTTGGCCGGGGGCCACGGTGCAGGACACCGTCAGCTTCGTGACCGATGTGCTGGAAAAGAAGCTACAGGAAACGCCTTACCTTGATGTTCTTGAGAGTTATAGCCGCCCCGGCGAAGCGGTGATTTTCGTTAATCTGCGCGACGATACGCCGCCATCCAGAGTAAAGGACATCTGGTACACCGTCCGCAAAAAGATGAAGGATGTTGCTCCCAGTCTGCCGGAAGGGGTGGCTGAACCCGCCGTCGATGATGAGTTTGACGATACATTCGGCACCCTATATGGCTTTACCGCCGATGGTTACTCGCCGCGTGAGCTGCGCGACAAGGTGGATGACATTCGCACTGCGCTGCTTGCTACGCCGGATATCGGCAAAATTGATGTGCTGGGCGCACAGGACGAGCAGATCATCGTGGCATTTTCACCCAGACAACTGTCTGGCATGGGGCTGGACCTGCAACAGGTGACGGCGGCGTTGCAGGCGCAGAATGCTGTTAGCCCGGCAGGTACTATCCGTACGGCAAACGACAAGGTGGAACTGAGGGTCAGCGGTGCGTTTGTTTCCGAAGAGAGTCTGCGTCAGGTAACGCTGCGCATTGGTGGCCGTTTTATTCCGTTGACCGATATCGCCACTATTTATCGTCAGGCAGCCGAGCCGCCAGCGCCGGCGTTTCGCGTGAATGGACAACCGGCCATCGGGCTGGCTATCTCAATGTCGCCGACCGGAAACATGCTGGATTTCGGTCAGGCGTTGCGCAGCAAGATGGCGACGATTAGCGCATCACTGCCATACGGTATTGAAGTCACTAAGGTGGCGGATCAGTCAGCAGTGGTGAAATCGTCGGTCAACGGTTTCGTTAAGGTATTGCTGGAAGCGGTGGTAATCGTACTGGCGGTGTCGTTCGTGTCGCTGGGCAGTCGTGCCGGGCTGGTGGTGGCGGCCTCGATACCGATTGTGTTGGCGATGACGTTTACTGGCATGGAAATAGCCGGCATCGGCCTGCAACGTATTTCACTGGGCGCGTTGATCATTGCGCTTGGGCTGCTGGTGGATGACGCCATGATTACGGTAGAGGCGATGGTTTCCAGCCTGGAGAAGGGCGAGGCCCGCGAGCAGGCTGCCACCCGCGCCTATGAAACTACCGCGTTTCCGATGCTGACCGGCACGTTGGTGATGGTGGCGGGCTTCATTCCGGTCGGGTTTGCCGCATCCAGCGCTGGCGAGTACTGCTACTCGCTGTTTATCGTGGTGATGATCGCGCTGCTCTGCTCCTGGGTGGTGGCTATCTTGTTTTCGCCGCTGATTGGTGTCTGGCTGCTGCCAAAAACGATGAGTGCGCATAAACACCAACTGCACGCAGGTCGGCTATCGCGGGCGTATGACCGGCTGTTGTCCGCAGCGCTGCACTATCGCGGTCGTACGTTGTTGCTGGCGGTAGCGCTGCTGGGACTGGCGATAGTAGCCGCCGGTCAATTGGAGGATGAGTTTTTTCCGGCGTCGGACAGGCCGGAACTGCTGGTCAGTCTGACTCTGCCGAACAATGCTTCGCAGCAGGCTACTGAGCGGGAAGTGGTGCGGCTGGAGCAGTCGCTGAAAGACGATCCGGATCTGGACCATTTCTCGACCTATGTCGGTGCTGGCGCGGTGCGTTTCTATCTGCCGATGGATGTGTTGCTACAGAATGAAAACATCGCGCAACTGGTGGTGGTAGCAAAAGGGTTAACAGCACGGGATGCGCTGCGCGCCCGGCTGGAAAAACGCCTGCAGCAGGATTTCAGTCATCTGGTGACGCGGGTGTCGCCGCTGGAACTGGGTCCACCGGTCGGTTGGCCGCTCAGATATCGGGTAACCGGGCCGGATATCGGCAAAGTTCGTGAGTATGCCACCGGTTTGGCGGCGCTGATTGGCAACGCCCCCGGCGCACGGGAGGTCAATCTGACCGCTGGCGAGCCAGAGCGCGCTATTCGCGTTGACATCAACCAGACTGAAGCGCGGGCGGTCGGCATCAGCTCGCAGGATGTAGCCAGCGCACTGGCGACCATTTTTTCCGGCACGACGGTAACCAGCGTGCGAGATCGCAACCGAATGGTTGGGGTGGTGGTGCGTGCGCGGGATGAAGAGCGTCAGGATCTGGATACCGTCGCCAGCCTGCAATTGCGCGCCGCTAATGGCCAGCGGGTGCCGTTGCGACAGATAGCGTCCGTCCGGTATGGCATAGATGAACCGATCATCTGGCGTCGTCAGCGACTGCCGTTTATCACCGTGCAGACCGACCTGGCGCCGGGCGTTCGCGCTCAGACGCTATCAGCCACGTTGGCACCACAGGTAGCGGCGTATCAGGCGAGGCTGCCGGCGGGTTATCGCATCAAAGAAGGCGGGGTGGTGTCGAAGTCTAATAAGGGCAACAATTCGGTGTATCAGGTATTGCCGGTGACGCTGCTGGTGATGCTGATTTTACTGATGGTGCAGTTACAGCGCTTCTCGCGCATGATGCTGGCGCTGCTGATGGCGCCGTTTGGGGTGATTGGCGTGGTGGCGGCGATGTTGCCGACGGGGACGCCGATGGGTTTTGTCGCCTTGCTGGGGGTAATTGCGCTGGCGGGAATGATCATCCGTAATGCGGTGATCCTGATTAGCGAGGTCGATGCGAACACAGCGACAGGTATGCCAGCCAACGACGCCATTATCCTTGCGGCCCGCCACCGCTCACGACCGATTCTGCTGACGGCGTTGGCGGCGATTTTGGGGATGATCCCTATCGCTACCCAGGTGTTCTGGGGACCGATGGCCTATGCCATTATCGGTGGGCTGGTGGTTGCTACGTTGCTGACATTGACGGTATTACCGGCGGCAATCAGCCTGGTAATGCAGTGGGAAGGGCGTGACAGATAAGTCAATCATCTCCGCCTTCGGCATTATCCTAAATGTTGGAGGCGGAGAATCAGAAGGTAAAGCGCACCGCCATCGGGGGGGGGCCTGATGACGATTGCCTTCAGCGTGTCGGTTTATTAATTGAGCGAATAAAGGGGGAGAATTTGCCTTATTTGGTGAAATGAGTTTCTCAATTACTCAATAAAGGGGGGGAGTATTTTTAAATCAGGATCGTTATCACACAACGGGCATAATCACTGTACATACCGTTACACAGCAACGCTCATCATTGAAGATTAGGCTGGTATATAGTGTCAAAAAAAACAGTGGCTGATTGACTGTAAAGATGAAAATTAACAAATTCCAAACAAGTTGATGTGATGTAGTTTTACTTTTATGATAAAAATCAAGAATACTTTCTGCCTACATATCTTGATGGCTGTTCTGGCCATCGTGTTCCTTAGTGTTCACCCGTTGGTGACAAGCTTTGATCCGCCGCTAAAATTTCAACCATTGATTAAAACCATGGAAGGAACGCCAAAGGAGCTGCGGGAAAAAATAGCGACCATTTCCCATGCTTTACAAGGAAATGCAATTTTCTTCATCGGCGCTTCAGAGGTTTCCACGTCTGAAGATGAATATTACGCAGTATATAATTACTTTAATAACCAGCTGCATCGACCCGTAGTCGCCTATGGTGATATTTATATCGATAATATTGCGCATTTTTTACTGTTGTCACGTTTTAAAAATGATCTTAACGAAAACAGTAAGGTTGTTTTACAACTTGCTCCCGATAGCTTTTATGGCGATGGCATTCCTGCATCGGTTTTTGCCGACCATTTTCCGGCACCGATGTTTAATCCCCTGATGGAGGATGCGCAGACGCGCCCCCTGCTGGTGGATTATTTGCAACATATTAATGAAGAAGAGCTCAGTCATTTAACTTTCGCTCAAATGAAAATTTATGGCTGGCATCCGCAACTTATCTGGCAGGAAGTGAGCTATCAGTTTGCGATTTTCTGCGAAATGATAAAGAAAGACTGGCTGGCAATGCTGGGAATTGCCCCTCAGCCTGCGCAACCGTGGCCTCAGCGACCCGCCACAGACATCATTCCCGATTGGGATCACGAACTGGCCCACGCCCATGAGTTGAATCAGTACCGTCAGCAAAGCGCGCAGACATTCTGGATGGACAAGTCGGTTTTCGATGATGATCCAACCAAGGATGAGTGGGATAACGCGCCGCTTTTTCCGGCACAAATGGAAGCGTTTCTGGCGACTATCAAACTGCTCAAAGAGCGCCACGTTCAGCTTGTGGTGATTGTTGATGCGATTAATCCGTGGGCGATTGTCAATTCAGAAAAATTTCAGTCCATTGATAGCCAGATCAGGTCGGTACTGGAGAAAAATCAGGTCCCTTATTTGGATATGTATGCACAACCTTATCAGAACGGCTGGAATTGGGATCGCCTGCACCCAACAGACCCGGCATGGGTTGTGATGGACCGCTTTATTGCTGAGAGCTTTAAACGATGAAACACGCTATTCGCCTTTTTTTTCTTTATCTCTTGCTGGCGGTGACCATCGTTGCGTGGACCTCTGTTGATGACAGCATGAGCTTAAAAGTGCATTTTGAATATCAAAAGTTCTGAAGGATAAATGATGTATAGCTCCGGAACATTTTTTTTCTTTCTGTTTTCATCAGCGTTGCTGTTTGCGTTGATTAACCGGGTATTGCATTACCGGTTGACGTATTTATCCGCTATTTCTGTATTGGTGGCGTGTGGTTGGGGATATATTTTCCAGGGTGATTATATTGTACCCGTGGCAGTTTTCCTGAGCTTTTATATTATTGTTACGCTAAAAGAGAAGGGATGGTTAAAAACCTGGCAGTCAGTAATCCTGACTCTGTTGCCGTTGTTTTTGGTGAAATTACACCTTAACAATCACTGGGGTATGATCGGCTTGTCGTTTATGACATTCCGCGCCGTTGATGTATTACTCTACCGCACCAAAAAAGATGGTCAGAATTTCCTGAATTATCTTTGTTATCTCTTTATGCCCCTTGTCATTCAGGCTGGTCCGATGTACCGCTGGCGGTCATGGATGAGTGATATTAATAAGCAGGTCTTCACACTCTCCCGCGAGCAGTTTTTAGCTGCCATGGAGCAAATTTTTGTCGGCATTATCCAGAAATTCTTATTCGCCATGCTGATAGATACCCAGATTATTCAGTCCTGGAGCCAGCGCCCGTTTACTTTAAGCGTAGGCATCGTTATGTCGTTGGCCTATAGCGCTTATCTCTATTTTGACTTTGCCGGCTACAGCAATATGGCTATCGGTGCCGGGCGCTTATTTGGCCTGAATATTCCGGCAAACTTCAATATGCCCATTTTGGCTAAGAATCCGCAGGATTTCTGGCGCCGCTTCCACATTAGCTTGTCTGAATGGCTAAGGGATGTGGTGTTTATGCCGATTTATATGAATTTGATGAAGATCGATTTTTTCAGACAAAACAAAACGCTGGCACAAAACATTGGTATTTTTTGCACCCTGTTTTGCATGGGAGCATGGAACGGGCTTGAACGACACTATATCATCAGCGGCGCGCTGTTTGGCGCCATTTCTGTTGCACACAACATGTTGCAGTGGTCAGCCAAACGCAGTCCGACGCTCAGCAACTGGTTACATTATCCAGTTATTGTGTTTTTGGGACGAATTCTGACGCTGGCAAGCGCCGCTGTCTCCCTTTACATCTTTAGCGGAATGTCACCTCTATGAACTATCACTCCGAGCTTAAGGAACTGCAAGATTTCTTGCACACAGCATTACTCAAGCCCGCGAATCCACATCAGTTGGCGATTAGCGGTAGCGACGACGCGATGACCTGGCAACAGCTCTCCGCCGCGGTGACCGATTGGGCGCAGCGCTATCAGCACTGCCAGCAGCCTGCCGGTACACCGGTAGTGTTATACGGGCATCAGCAGGCTGAATTTGCCGTAGCGATTTATAGCTGCCTGTTGCATAACATTCCCTACATTCCGGTGGATTGCATCTATCCGCAGGAGCGGCTCAAAGAGATTTGCCAGCAGGGGAAGGCTCCTTACTATTACGATGTGGCCACAAAGCAGTTTATGACTACCGGTGAGGTGGGGCAGGTACTAGCTGAGCAGGATCTTGCCTATATCATGTTCACCTCCGGCAGCACCGGAAAACCCAAAGGTGTGCAGATTGGCCGCGAAAGCCTGTGGCACTTCATGAAATGGGTACGTCAGGATTTTTCATTGCCTGAACTGCCGGTGTTGATGAACCATGCGGTATTCAGCTTCGATCTCTCCCTGATCCCGCTGCTGGCTAATCTGGCCACCGGTGGGCACATTGTTCTGAATGCGAAAGAGGATATCGCAGCGGAAAACTGGCTGGATAGACTGAAAATCAACGGAGTGTCCGTTTGGGTTTCCACGCCGTCTTTTGCCTATCAACGGTTGCTCTCCCCTCAGTTCAACAGCGACTATTTACCTGATCTCAGCGTGTTCGTATTCATTGGCGAAGTGTTGAACAAAGCGCTGGTAAAACAGTTACGCCGCCGCTTCCCACACGCCAAAATTCTCAATTCCTATGGCCCAACGGAAGCGACTATCGCTACTACTGTGATTGAAATTACGGATGAAATCCTGCACAGCGAGCAGGACCTGCTGCCGGTGGGGGCGATGATGCCGGATTCCAGAATGGAAATTACGGCGGACGGTGAGCTGATTATCTGGGGTAAAAACGTGATGCGCGGTTATCTTGGGTTAGCTCAGGAGAACGCGGAGAAATTGTTACGCCGGGAGAGCGAGGAATTCCGGGGCTACCGAACCGGCGATCTGGGTTATGAAGAAGGCGGTATCCTGTATTGTCAGGGCCGTAACGACAGCCAGATCAAGCTCAACGGCTATCGTATCGAGATCAATGAAATTGAAAATCGCCTGCTGGCTATGCATGACATCAGGGAAGCCGTTGTCCTGCCGCTGATGAAATCAGGGGGCGGCGTTTTGCGTATTGCTGCTTTCTGTGTGACGCACTTAGCCCCTGAAGCGATTAAAACCTCGCTGTCGAAGGTAATTCCTCCCTATATGGTGCCTTCTCAGATTATTATTAAAGACTCGTTGCCGCTTAATCCTAACGGTAAAATTGACCGTAAGTTGCTGGATACTCATGCCCGCACGAATTAATTACACCAGGAAAAAATGATGGAACAAGAAATACTCGCCCTGTTTGAAAAGGTCTTATCTCGTAAAGTGGGGTTTAATGATGAACTGATTGAGTCCGATATCCTCGACTCGATTCTGGCGGTCGATCTGGTGCTGGAAGTGCAGGACGTGTACGGCTGCATGATCCCGCCGACCGAAGTCGCCAACGTTCTGAAGACTCCGGCGGATTTGGTTCGCTACATCGAAGAGCATCGTGGCTAAGCCTTGATAAACGGCGAATATTTGTATCTTTCAACACCCCGGATGTTGTCATTCGGGGTCTTTATTTTAGGAACCTCAGTATACAAATAAGTGAAACTCGTCAAGGTAACGTCGTGAGTTTGTGGTAGGGTATGCGTCTTAGGGAATCGCCCGGTTCCCGGTTTTTGCCCCGTCCGAGTTTCTATCATGTATGAGTTCAAACTGGTTTTACTGTTGCTCCAGCAGATGTGCGTGTATCTGGTGATCGCCTATCTGCTTAGTAAAACGCCGCTATTCATTCCGTTGATGCAGGTCACGGTCCGGCTGCCACATAAACTGTTGTGTTATGCCATGTTTTCCATGTTCTGCATCATGGGGACCTATTTCGGGCTGCATGTACAGGACTCCATCGCCAATACGCGCGCGATGGGGGCGGTGCTGGGCGGTCTGCTCGGTGGGCCGGGCGTTGGCGTGTTGGTGGGGATGACCGGTGGGCTGCACCGTTATTCGCTCGGCGGCATGACCGCGTTCAGTTGCATGGTATCAACCATCGTTGAGGGACTGTTGGGCGGCATGGCGCACCGTTGGTTGATGCGTCGTGGCCGAATCGACCGATTATTTAACCCGTTTACCGTAGCTGGGGTGACGTTTATCGCCGAATTGCTGCAAATGGCGATTATTCTGTTGCTGGCGCGACCATTTGATGATGCGCTGAGGCTGGTTAAAGATATTGCCGCTCCGATGATTGTTACCAACAGCATTGGTGCGGCGATGTTCATGCGAATCCTGCTGGACCGGCGCGCCATGTTCGAAAAGTACACCTCGGCGTTTTCTGCCAGAGCATTAAAAATCGCCGCCTGTACCGAAGGTATCCTGCATCAAGGGTTTAACGAAGAAAACAGCATGAAGGTGGCGCAGGTTATCTATCAGGAGATGGATATCGGCGCGGTGGCGATCACTGATCGTGAAAAACTGCTGGCCTTTATCGGTATCGGCGACGATCACCATCTTCCGGGAACACCTATCGCATCGGGCCATACCCGGCGAGCCATTGAGCACAACGAGGTGGTGTACGCCGACGGCAATGAAACACCTTACCAGTGCTCGTTGCAGTCCGGTTGCCGTTTGGGGTCCACGCTGGTGATCCCGCTGTGCGGCGAGAATCAGCAGGTGATCGGCACCATCAAACTGTATGAGGCCAAAAATCGGCTGTTCAGTTCAATCAACCGTACCTTTGGTGAAGGCATCGCCCGCCTGCTGGCCGCGCAGATTCTGGCCGGCCAGTATGAGCGCAGCAAGCAGTTGCTGACGCAATCGGAAATCAAACTGCTTCACGCGCAGGTTAATCCACATTTCCTGTTTAACGCGCTCAACACGCTGTTGGCGGTGATTCGCCGCGATAGTGAACAGGCCGGTAAACTGGTGCAGTCGCTCTCGACGTTTTTCCGTAAAAATCTTAAACGTTCTGAGGAAGTGGTTACGCTGGCCGATGAGATAGAGCATGTGAACGCTTATTTGCAGATTGAGAAAGCCCGCTTTCAGGAACGGCTGCAAATTCGTTTTGACCTGCCGCAGGCGTTAATGTCGATGCGGTTACCGGCGTTCTCACTGCAACCGCTGGTGGAAAACGCGATAAAACACGGTACGGCACACCTGCTGGGGACGGGGGTGATCACCATCAGCGCCAGGCGGCAGGGTGACAGGCTGTTGCTGAGCATTGAGGATAATGCTGGTTTGTACCAGCCGCGAACCAACTGCACCGGGCTGGGGATGAATCTGGTGGATAAGCGCATTCGCAGCCGCTATGGCAATGATTATGGCCTGAGCGTGGAGTGTGAGCCTGAGCGTTATACCCATATCCATGTGACGCTGCCTTGTGAGGAAAGCCAGCCATGCTGAACGTACTGATTGTTGATGATGAACCGCTGGCGCGGGACAACCTGCGCTGCCTGCTGGAACAGGATGATGGTCTTGAGCTGGTGGGCGAGTGCGCGAACGCGATAGAGGCGATCAGCGCGATTCACCGCTTGCATCCTGATGTGGTGTTTCTGGATATTCAGATGCCGCGTATCAGTGGGCTGGAGATGATTGGCATGATCGATCCGGACAACATGCCCTACATTGTGTTCATTACCGCCTACGACGAATATGCCATCAAGGCGTTTGAGGAACAGGCGTTTGATTACCTGCTTAAACCTATCGATCCGCAGCGGCTGGCAAAAACCTTGCGCAATCTGCATCGTGAGCGGCCAGCACAGAGTATCGACAAATTGTCTGATCATCAGGTTGGTCTTGACTACATCCCGTGCACCGGACATAGCCGGATCTACCTGATGAAAAGCAGCGAGGTGCAGTTTGCCAGCTCACGTCAGAGCGGCGTCTACGTGACGGGGCCGCAAGGGGAGGAGTGCTTTACCGAATTGACGCTGAAAACGCTGGAAAGCCGTACTCCGCTGGTGCGCTGTCATCGGCAATATCTGGTCAATATGGACTATCTGCGCGAAATCCGGCTGGAAGAGAGCGGCCAGGCGGAGATTCTGCTAAAAAGCGGCCTGGCGTTACCGGTTAGCCGTCGCTATCTGAAAACCCTCAAGCAATGGCTTGGCCTCAAAGGCTGAACCGCTCCCGGCAATTGTCTGCGTTGCCTGTCTTCTGTGTTTGCTGCTGTTGCCTTGTTAGCTTCTTGTTTGGCCGATGCGTGAATACGCGTTGGCATGACATCTCGTCTGTTGCTCACTGCAGGGTGAATTGCTTCAAATTAAGTAAAAATTCTTCACCGCTTATCCTGATATGTGACCGGTCATCGGCTTATCCGACCACTTACCCAAATTCAGCTATGACCCCACTTGTGGCCCGCTTACAGTCACGAAACGTGACTACATCATTAATAACGACATTATAAGAAGGGTAAACGCTATGAAAGATAAACTTCTCAGGCATCTTCCCTGGGCGTTGCTGGGGTTCATTGGGGCATGTTGCCTGGGGGTGGTCGCGCTGCGTCGCGGTGAGCACGTCAGCGCCATGTGGATAGTGGTCGCCTCGGTGGCGGTCTACCTGGTGGCTTACCGTTATTACAGCCTGTATATCGCCCGTAAGGTGATGCAACTTGACGCTAACCGCGCCACGCCGGCAGTGGTTAACAATGACGGGCTTAACTATGTGCCGACCAACCGCAATGTGTTGTTCGGTCACCACTTTGCGGCGATTGCCGGCGCTGGCCCGCTGGTGGGACCGGTGCTGGCGGCTCAGATGGGCTACCTGCCCGGCACGCTGTGGCTGCTGGCCGGGGTGGTGTTGGCCGGTGCCGTGCAGGACTTCATGGTGCTGTTCATGTCAACCCGCCGCAATGGCGTATCGCTTGGGGAAATGATCAAAGAGGAAATGGGGCCGGTGCCCGGCACTATCGCGCTGTTCGGCTGCTTCCTGATTATGATCATTATTCTGGCGGTACTGGCGTTGATCGTGGTGAAAGCGCTGGCGGAAAGCCCATGGGGTGTGTTTACCGTTTGCTCCACCGTGCCTATCGCACTGTTTATGGGCATTTATATGCGCTTCCTGCGTCCTGGTCGGGTGGGGGAAGTCTCGGTGATTGGTATCGTGCTGCTGCTGCTGGCCATCTGGTTTGGCGGCGTCATCGCTCACGACCCGTACTGGGGGCCGGCACTGACCTTCAAGGATACGACCATCACTTTTGCGCTGATCGGTTATGCGTTTATTTCTGCGCTGCTGCCGGTGTGGTTGATTCTGGCGCCGCGCGACTATCTGGCGACGTTCCTGAAAATTGGGGTGATCGTCGGTCTGGCGATTGGCATCGTGATCATCAATCCTGAGCTGAAAATGCCGTCGATCACGCAGTTTATCGACGGCACCGGTCCGGTGTGGAAAGGCGCGCTGTTCCCATTCCTGTTTATTACTATCGCCTGCGGCGCGGTGTCCGGCTTCCATGCGCTGATTGCATCCGGCACGACGCCGAAACTACTGGCTAACGAAACCGACGCCCGCTTTATCGGTTATGGCGCGATGCTGATGGAATCTTTCGTTGCCATTATGGCGCTGGTTGCGGCGTCGATTATTGAGCCGGGTTTGTACTTTGCGATGAACACCCCGCCGGTTGGGCTGGGTATCACCATGCCTAACCTGCACGAGCTAGGCGGCGCGAATGCGCCGGCGATTATGGCGCAATTGCATGATGTCACCGCACAGGCCGCCGCCACTGTCAGTGCCTGGGGGTTTGTGATTTCGCCGGAGCAGATCCTGCAAACGGCGAAAGACATCGGCGAACCGTCGGTGCTCAACCGTGCCGGTGGCGCGCCAACGCTGGCGGTGGGTATCGCCCATGTGTTCCACCAGATCATTCCGAGCGCCAACATGGGTTTCTGGTATCACTTCGGAATCTTGTTTGAAGCGCTGTTTATTCTGACCGCGCTGGACGCCGGTACCCGCTCTGGCCGCTTTATGTTGCAGGACCTGCTGGGTAACTTCGTACCATTCCTGAAAAAGACCGATTCGCTGATCGCCGGTATTGTTGGTACTGCCGGTTGCGTCGGCCTGTGGGGCTACCTGTTGTATCAGGGCGTGGTCGATCCGCTGGGTGGCGTCAAGAGCTTGTGGCCGCTGTTCGGCATCTCCAACCAGATGCTGGCCGCCGTAGCGCTAGTGCTGGGCACCGTGGTGCTGATCAAGATGAAACGTACGCGTTATATCTGGGTAACGGTGCTGCCGGCAGTCTGGCTGCTGATTTGCACCACTTGGGCGCTGGGCCTGAAGTTGTTTAGCAATAATCCCCAGATGGAAGGGTTCCTGTACCTGGCGCGCGTTTACAAACAGCGCATTGCCGAAGGGACGGATCTGAGCGCGCAGCAGATTGCCAACATGCATCACATCGTTGTTAACAACTACACCAATGCGGTGCTGAGCGTGGTGTTCCTGGTGGTGGTGTATAGCATAATCTTCTATGGTATTCGTACAGCGTTGCGGGAACGTAACCAGTCGGAGCGTTCCGACCGGGAAACGCCTTATGTACCGGTGCCGGAAGGTGGCGTGAAGATTTCTTCCCATCATTAACAGACGGTGAGGAACATACCGCCGACAGGCACCTGTGCGGGCCTGTCGGCGCTTATATTTGTCGGCTCATACTACAGGCGCTCATACGAAGAGAGGGCGATATGTTCGGAAATCTTGGTAAAGCGGGAAAATATCTGGGGCAGGCCGCCAGAATGCTGGTGGGCATCCCGGATTATGACAACTACGTGCAGCATATGCAGACTAACCACCCGGACCAGGATGTCATGAGCTATGAGGAGTTTTTCCGTGAACGCCAGCAGGCGCGCTATGGCGGCAGCGGCAAAGGCGGTTTTCGGTGCTGTTGACGCGCCAGGGGCGAAGGAGTTTTTTCGATTATGACCCATTCATTACCGGCAGCGGTATTACCCGCAACTATTCTTACCGGCTTTCTCGGCGCGGGTAAAACCACGCTACTGCGGCACCTGTTGTATGCCGACCACGGTGAAAAGATCGCTGTGATTGAAAATGAATTCGGTGCGGTGGCGATTGATGATGCCCTGCTGGGCGACCGGGCGACCCGTATCACCACGCTCAGCAATGGGTGTATCTGCTGTAGCAGCGCGAATGAGCTGTCCGATGCGCTGCATGAACTGCTGGACGGCATCGACAGCGGCGAGCTGGCGTTTGACCGGCTGGTGATCGAATGTACCGGTATGGCCGATCCGGGGCCGGTGATTCAAACCTTTTTTTCTGACGAACGCCTGAGCCAACGCTTCCTGTTGGATGGCGTGATTGCGCTGGTAGATGCGGTGCACGCCGATGACCAACTGAACCGGCACACCGTAGCACAGGCGCAGGTAGGCTACGCTGACCGGATATTGCTGACCAAGACTGATCTGGCAGGTGAGACGCAGGCACTGGAGGAGAGACTGGCGCGTATCAACGCCCGTGCCAGCCTGTATCGGGTGGTGAACGGTCAGATCGACCACCGCCAGATCTTCGGCGTCGATGGTTTCATGCTCAATGATCAGCTACAGATTTCTCAGCCGCGTTTCCGGCCATTAATCGAGCAGGATAACGCCATCACCTCGCTGGTGGTGCAACTGACGCGTCCGGTAGATATGGCGGCGGTATCGGCGGTGATGGAGCAGTTGCTGGTGAATTGCGCCGATAATCTATTGCGCTATAAAGGCGTTCTGGCGATTAACGGCGATGACCGCCGCCTGCTGTTTCAGGGGGTGCAACGGCTTTACAGCGCCGACTGGGACCGGGCATGGCACGCGGATGAACCGCGTGAGAGCGTGATGGTGTTTATCGGTATCCGACTGCCGCAAGACGATATCCGTCGCGCGTTTGATGCGCTGAATGCGTGATCCAGGCTTGCCGGATGAAAATCCGGCAATACCTACCTTCCTTATTTCAGCTTACAGTTGTTTTCACTTATCCTGCTAATCGAGCCTTGAGCGTCACCGAGGGCTTTTCACCAAACAGTCGCTGGTAGTCGCAGGCGAACTGGCTCAGGTGCCAGAAGCCCCATTGCATCGCGGCATCCTGCACGGTGTGATGACGGGAGTAGGGGCTGACCAGCTCACGACGTACCGCGTTGAGGCGGATCATCTTCAGCCAGGCGTTAGGACCGCAGCCCATCACATCGCAGAATGCGTTTTGCAGCGTGCGGCGGCTGACATGCAGGCGGCGGCACAGGTCAAGCACCGTGACCGGTTCCGACTGCTGGCTGAGTACATATTCTCTGGCGCAGCCAATCAGGCTGCGGTAGCCGATGCGTCTGCCGGTATGTGCAGTGTTGACATCGGCTGGTTGGGCGCTTTCCAGAAACGAAATCACCGTAGTCAGCAGATTGTGTTTCAGTACTTTGACCGCATTGCTATGTTGCAGACGTTGCGGCTCGTTGCAGCCATACCACAGCGCTTCGCGTACAAACGACCAGAAGATCTCGCGCCTGTGCGGCTCCACCAGTAAGGTGGAGCTTTGCGCCAGCAGGCGGGTCAATGGCTCCGGTTCTTCCAGCACATCGGTGTATTGCAGCAGTTCGTCGCGGGAGATAGCCACGCCCAGAATGGCGTAGTCATCCGGCGTGTTCAGCTCGAATTCTTTACCTCCGGGGCTGACGGCAATCGCACTGTTGCTGATGGGATAAGAACCGATGAAGCCGGTTCCTGCATGGCGGGCGGGAATACCGAACCAGAAGGAATCCGGCCATATCATGCAGGACTGGCGCAACGCCAGACTGGTGTATTCGTGGCAAAGCTGGATGCCATCGAGCAGAATTTCTCGTAATTCCCCTGTGAAATGCCCCGGCGAAACCTGGTCATAAATCTGCTGCCAGGCGGTAATGGTGCGGGATTGGGCGTAGACATCCTGTGTCTGACATTGGTGTATGTTATCGTCTGGCGACACTGGCGTTGTTGCCGGGAGACGGTGCTCTGCATCCAGATGATGCAGGTTGACCGGATTGTGTTTCATCGTCAGCTCACCTCCGTGACAATGTCGGGCGGGGTCCACTCTGCATGATGGCTGCGCCATGTCGGTGGACGACACTCAGGCAGACCCATACATTAGCTCGTTATACGGCATTCGATTGGGGAGGAACAGGCGCTAAAGCACATTTAGCCTTATTCTGATATGACCCGTCCGTTGCTTTCTCGTCCTCTGTTTATCTCCTTTATGTCCGGTTACGTGGTGATGTTGCCGCTGGAGGTTAACCAGCGGCAATAACGCAGCGACCCCATTCAGGCGATACGGAACATATCCACCAGCACACAGCGCCGCAGGCGAACAAAGGTGCGGGCCGAGGTCACGCCTTCACCGGTCGGCGTCGAGATGGTCATCGAGGTCCAGCCTTCGCCGCCCAGCCCCAGCCCGGCGATACAAGGGCCGTTTTTGACGAAAATACTGGTGTTGATGGCGTTCGCCATACGGTTCAGATTCCTGATATTGGTGGAGTGCATCGCGGCAGTGTGGCGACAGCCGTTTTCCAGCGTAAGCGCCAGCGCGATGGCGTCATCCACGTTTTTCACCCGCACTACCGGCAGTACCGGCATCATCAGTTCAGTGATGGCGAACGGGTGGCTGGCGTCGGTTTCAGCCAATAGCAGGCGGGTATGTTCACTGACTTCCAGACCAATAGCCGCAGCAAGTTTAGCGGCATCGCGGCCAACATAATCGCGGTTGACGCGACCTTTACCCTGCGGGTCGATATCGCTCAACAGCACCGGCAGCAATTGTTCGGTTTGTTCCGGTGTGAGCAGCACGGCATGGTTGTGCTGCATTTCTGCCAGCAAAGCATCAGCCACGCTGTCCACTACGATCAATACCTTCTCGTCGGCACAGATGATGTTGTTGTCGAATGAAGCGCCTTTAACGATGGCGCGGGCCGCTTTCGGAATGTCCGCGGTTTCATCCACCACTACCGGTGGGTTACCCGCTCCGGCGGCAATCAGCCGTTTGTCGGTATGTTTGCGTGCCGCTTCCACCACCGCTTCGCCGCCGGTGACCACCAGCAGGCCGATGCCGGGGTAGCAAAACAGACGTTGCGCGGTTTCAATGTTGGGTTCGAAGACGCTGACCAGCAGGTTCTCCGGGCCGCCGGTGGCGACAATCGCTTTGTTGAGCAGGCTGATGGTACGCAGCGATACATGTTTCGCCGACGGATGAGGGGCGAACACCACGCTGTTGCCCGCTGCGATCATGCTGATGGCATTGTTGATTACCGTCGCTGCCGGGTTGGTAGAGGGTGTGACCGACGCCACGACCCCCCATGGCGCGTTTTCGATCAGCGTCAACCCGTTGTCGCCGGTCAGCACTTCCGCCGACAGGCACTCGATTCCCGGCGTATGGCGCGCCTGCGACACGTTCTTGATGTACTTATCGACCACGCGTCCCATGCCGGTTTCGGCCACTGCCATTTCCGCCAGTACCTGAGCATAGCGCTCGCCAGCAACCCGAATCGCCTTAATCACCTGTTGACGTAGTTCGACGCTGCTCAATTGCTGCTGAGCGTGCGTTGCAGCCTGAACCGCGTCGTCAAGCGAGTCGAAAATACCGCTCGGTGCATCAAACATCACCGGGGTGGGCATCGGTACGGTCGGTTCGATCACGGAGTGTTCCATAGGGTCTATCCTCTTGTTATGTAACTTGTTTAAACCACGCTGATCATCGGTTTACATGGCGTTGATCAACAGTGCCGTGGCCAAAAGTACGGAAAAAGTACGGATGCGGATTCGGCGTATTATTCAAGTCCGGCTGCGTTCGGCTTGGTACGCGCAGAGGGCGCCATTCCAACCAGGGAAGCCAGAAGGATTGTGCCGCGCCCGGAGGATTCTCATCCCTGAGAGAACCCTTCCATTTTAATGCCGCGCCTGTTCTGATGGGGCGGCCCGGTGTTTCCTGTGTTGACTTGTGGTCATTGTGGCAACGGCAGGTCAAAGCGAATAACAAAATTCGGCAAGTCGGCGTAAAGGTTGAAAGAGATCACGAAAAAAGAACCATCGATTAACAGAAAAGAAATCATCGGACGATGATGCGGGTTTCGGCTGTGGCCCAGGCCGCAGCCGAAACCCGATGTGGGTGCTGATTAGCCTTTGCTATCCCGCGCAGTGGCGATCACGCTGCCAAGCGGGATGGGGTTTTTATCGTTGCGGTGACTGACGGCGTCGATGGCCCATTTTTCCAACGCTACTCGATCTTTCTGGAAGATCATCATGTGGGTCGAGCCGCCGAACTCGAAGTGACCGATTTCGACGCCGCGCGTGATGCTAACCGGCTCGGCGCTTTCTTCAACGATAAAGGTGCTGGGTTCGATCACACAGCTGGAAACTTCCACCATGCCGATGCAGATTAGCGCCACATAACCACAGGTCTTGTGCCGGAAGATAAACACCGCGCGTGCGGCCACATGGCCGAGGTACGGTTGTGACTCAGTGCCTTCCCAGGTGCCCTGATTTTCGCCCTGCCCAGGACGCTGAGCAAAATAAGTACCCGGTTCAACCCAGGAACGCACCAGAAAACCGTCTAGCGGCGAGTTCCAGCGATGATAGTGGGTGGCGGAGAGGAACCCTTGATAAAGCTGCCCTCCTTCGAACAGTTTGGCCCATTGCCGCTGTCCACCGAACAGATCGAGCAGTGAATAGGGGATGTCTTTGACCCAGAATCGGCTCTCCAACTGCAACTGGTCAGCATATCGCCACGGTGTGGTTTCGCAGCCGATATCTATCTGGGTGTTTGGATCGCCCTGGAATGGGCGCGCGCCGGGTACGAACTGACGGATAAAGAAATCGTTCCAGCTGGCGAAACCGTAGCCCGGTCGGTTGGGATCGTGCTGCATCTGGTGCCAGACGCCGGCCTGATATGCGGCTTTGGAGATCCAGGAGCCGGGTTTTTCCGGTTGCTCGATATCGAGTTTGTCGAGTGAGGCGCTGCTTTTCAGGAAGGTGTTCCAGGCGTCCAACATCTGGCGGAACTGCTGATTGAACGTAGCGTCGTGGAACAGTGCCACGCCTGCTTCTGTCCCCATTGCCACCGCCAGAAACGCATTCATCGGAGTCCCGACTTGTACGGTGGTGTTGAACGACGGTGAGGTGGTGATGATTTCGTTGAGGATCTCGAAGAAGCTGTCGTAGCTGTCTATCCAGGTCGCATCGCCATCGTCGCTGATCTGCTTGCGGGTGGATTCGGGCAGAGAAGCAACATAGGCGTTGGATTGTTCGATCATGCTATTGAGCCACATGCGGTAGACGCTGTGGTTGGTCACCCAGTTTTTAAAGTTCTGGAGCACCGGCTGCATTGGCGTCAGGGTATTGGTATGTTTCTTGTTGGCGATATGCTCGCGCAGTGGTATCAGGAATTTTGCGGTAGCCCATACCCGGTTGGGTACCCAAAATCCCATCTGGATCGGCCCGGCGTTATCCAGGGTAAGCAGGCTGTGTCCGCTGCTTTCGTAATGTGGCGACTGTTCTGCTTCAGGTGTACTTGTTGTGCGGCTTTTGGTATGCGTCATAACATTTCCTCTCGATAGAACGTGTCAATGTCGAACAGTGAAGTATCGCCACCCGAAAAAAACGTTGCACAGGCTAAGTACCGTGCTGACGGTAACCTCATATCGTTATGTTCGAACAACGTACAACCTGGTGGTGTGAAGAAAGGAAAGCGAAGGGTGGCAAGGTCGAAAAGCGCTATGCGGGTCGTTGCCCGATGACAATATGCGCTGTTCCTGTATTCAAACATAGGCGTATTCCGGCCAATAGCAAGTTTGCCGCAGGTGTGCGACGTTGGGCTAAAGGCGCGTAGGTGCGTCAGACGAGTACAAACGTAGGGTGAGGCCTTGTGGGGCATCTCACACCTACGTTTTTCACACCTGCGTATGGGGGAGGGTGATCGGTTCTGCCGTTATCCGTGCGGGACGACACGTTTTACCGGCGCGTTCTGGCGGTTTTCCCACAGTGCGGTCAGGCCGCGTTGCAGGGCAATGAATACAAACAGCAATATGCCGATGGCAATCTTGGTCCACCAGGAACTGAGCGTGCCGTCAAAGTTGATGTAGGTCTGAATCAACCCCTGAATCGCCACGCCGAACAGCGTGCCGAGTACGGTGCCGACGCCGCCGCTCAGCAGCGTGCCGCCGATCACCACCGAGGCGATGGCGTCCAGCTCGACCCCAACACCCGCCAGCGCATAACCTGCCGAGGTATAAATGGAGAATACGATCCCGGCGAGGGTCGCCAGCCCGGTGGACAGCATGTAAATGCGAATGGTGGTGCTGCGGGTGGAAATACCCATCAGGTTGGCGGAGGTGCTGTTGCCGCCGATGGCGTAAACCTGATTGCCGAAGCGGGTATGGCGCGCCAGCACGATGCCGACGGCGACCACCATCAGCATCAACAGCCCCATGGCGCTGAGCCGACCGCCGCCGGGGATAGTCCATGCCAGACTGGAGAGCGTCTCGTAGATCGGGTGGTTAATCGGCAGGGATTCTTTCGATACCAGATAGCTGGCGCCGCGCAGAAAGAACATTCCCGCCAGCGTGATAATAAACGCCGGGATTTTTAACGCATCGATGAGCAGGCCCATGAATGCGCCAAAGGCGCACCCCATCAGCAGGATCAACGGGAACGCCACCAGCGGCGACAGTCCCCACATGCCGATGGCTTTGGCGAGGAACACGCCGGTAAACGCGATCACCGACCCGACGGACAGGTCGATACCGCCGGAGAGGATCACAAAGGTCATGCCGACGGCGACAATACCCAGAAAGGCATTATCGGTAAGAATGTTGCAGATGACACGCGTGGAGGCGAAACCTGGAAATTGCGTCAGGCAGTACAGGTACCCAAGCACGAATACCGCCAGTGTGATCATCAGCGGCAAGTTACGCTTTATCATGGCGGCCAGCTCCTTTCAGCAAGGTCACAAAACGTGGCGACTGGACGACCAGTACGCACAATACCACGACGGCTTTCACCACCTGATTGAGCTCCGGTGGAAAACCTGACAGCAGAATACCGGTGTTCATGCCCTGAATAATCAGCGCGCCTAACACGGAAAGTACCATGTTGAAGCGACCACCCATCAGCGAACCGCCACCGATCACCACGGCGAGAATGGCGTCCATCTCCAGCCACAGACCGGCGTTGTTGGCATCAGCACCCCGAATATCGGCGGTGACGATCACCCCGGCGATGGCGGCACACAGCCCGCTCAGTATATACGTCATGGTCACCATGGCGCGGGTACTGACCCCGGCGTTTTTCGCCGCCCGGATGTTGATCCCCACTGATTCGATGAACAGCCCCAGCGCGGTGCGCCGCACCAGCAACCAGAACAACAGCAGTGTGACCAGCGCAATGATGACCGGCGTTGGGAAGTAGAATAGCGCGCCGCTGCCAAGCCATGCCAGCGGCGGCGAGTTGAAGGTGACTATCTGCCCGGCGGTAATCAACTGGGCGATACCGCGCCCGGCTACCATCAGGATCAAGGTAGCGACGAATGGCTGAATCTTCAGGACAGCAACCAGAATACCGTTCCACAACCCGGCCAACATGCCGACGCCGAGCGCCGCCAGCAGCACTACCGACAGGCTGTAGCCTTGTACGGTGAGCGATGCTGCAACCGCCCCGGAAATCGCCATAATCGCCCCGACCGACAGGTCAATGCCGCCGGTGGCGATCACCAGCGTCATGCCGATCGCCAGCAACGCCACCGGTGCGGCACGGTTAAGGATATCGATGGGGCTACCGAACAAGCGGCCATCCTGCACGACAATCTGGAAAAAGTGGCTGGCGACCAGGCTGTCTACCAGCAGTACCAGCGCCAGCGCGGCTATCTGCGGCATACCCTGTGAAAACCGTAATGACGGCCAGCGAAACGGGTGTTTATCAGAACCCGGCTTGCTCAGTGATCGAGGCATCACTATGCCCTCCTTATGCCGCGATGGCATTCATGATGGCGGAAACGGATAGCTGGTCGAGCGGGATTTCCGCCACCTGCTGCCGGTCACGCATAATCAGTACCCGGTCGGCGTACCCCACCAGTTCTTCCAGTTCGGACGAGATCACCAGCAGCGCCAGCCCATTGGCGCACAGACTTTCGATCAACCGGATGATCTCGGCATGAGCGCCGACGTCGATGCCGCGGGTCGGTTCATCCAGGATCAGGAATTGCGGCTTGGTCAGCAGCCAGCGGGACAACAGCACTTTCTGTTGGTTACCGCCGGACAGCAATTCG
Organism: Dickeya poaceiphila; assembly: GCF_007858975.2. Lineage (GTDB taxonomy): Bacteria > Pseudomonadota > Gammaproteobacteria > Enterobacterales > Enterobacteriaceae > Dickeya > Dickeya poaceiphila. The sequence continues at coordinate 3,434,062 of NZ_CP042220.2, read as the reverse complement.
ATGGGTTGATCGGCGCTTGGGGTGCGGATGCCAAGCTGGCGAATGAATCGCTCGGCAATGGCTAGCTGCTCCTTGCGGGGTATGGGGCGTAGCCAGCCGCGCTGGGCTTGCAGCGCCAGAATGATATTCTCCCGTACCGACGCGGCAGCGATAATGCCGTCGGTTTTGCGATCTTCCGGGCAAAAACCGATGCCAAGGCAGGAGGCCTGATGCGGCGAGCGCAACGTCTGCGATTTGCCTTTGATCACCGCTTCACCGCGATCAGCTGGTTTGATGCCGAAGATCACTTCGGCGGTTTCTGTGCGCCCGGAACCCAGCAACCCGGCAAGACCGACGATTTCACCAGGCCGTACCGCCAGTTCGAATGGTTCAATCACCCCTTTTTTGCCGTAGCCTTTGAATTCCACTACCGGCTTGTCGCTCAGCAACGTGCGTCCGGCGCGTTGCAGCGCGTTCTGCTCCAGTTCGCGGCCCAGCATCATTTTTACCAGTTCTATCTGCGGCAGCGATGCCGTGTCGTGGGTGCCGACGAATGCGCCGTTGCGCAGCACGGTAATGCGGTCGGTCACCTGATAAACCTGGTCGAGAAAATGCGTGACGAAGATCAGACTGACGCCCTGATCGCGCAGTTGACGCATCAGGGTGAACAGCATCTCTACTTCCTGAGTGTCAAGACTGGCGGTAGGTTCGTCGAGGATTAACACCCTGGCGGACAGGTCAATGGCGCGGCAGATGGCGACGATTTGCTGCATCGCCACGGAAAAGCGGTTCAGCGGTTCGCGGACATCCAGTTCGAAGCCATAGGAGGACATCAGCGCTTCTGCGCGCTTTTCCATCTCGGTGCGTTGCAGTAATCCGAAGCGTCTGGGTTCGCGGCCAATAAACAGGTTATCCGCCACTGACAGATTGGGCAGCAGGTTAACTTCCTGATATACCGTGCCGATGCCCAGTTGCTGGGCGTGAGCGGTATTTTTCGGTGAAATGGGCTGACCTTCGAGATAGATAGTGCCCGCATCGCGTTGGTATACGCCGGTGAGCGTTTTGATAAGCGTAGATTTGCCCGCGCCATTTTCCCCCAGCAATGCCATGATTTCCCCGCGCCGCAGGCTGAAATCGACCTTGTCCAGTGCTTTCACCCCAGGAAAAATTTTGCTCAGCCCTTCCGTACGCAAGATTTCCTGGTTGTCGAAACCGTTCATGCGATTCTCCCTCACAAAACAGGCGATGTCCGCCATGGCGGTAGTGGCCATGGCGGTGGTGAGCTATCAATATCCCATGTTCTTTTTCTTATCGAGCTCAGCCTGTGCGCTGTCTGGTTTAAATAGGGTGGACGGCGTCAGAATCAGTTTGGCTGGCAATGTGCCATCCTTTTTATATTTTTCCAGCGCATCAAATGCCGGCCCGGCCATATTTGGCGTCAGTTCAACCGAGACATTAGCCTCGTTTGCCAGCATGGCACGGAAAATATCCGGCACACCGTCAATCGATCCGGTCAGAATATCTTTTCCCGGTTTTAACCCCGCTTCCTTAATAGCCTGAATGGCGCCGATCACCATATCGTCGTTATGGGCGAAAACCATGCAGATATTTTTGCCGTTATTCTCTGACTTGATAAAACTTTCCATTACCTGTTTGCCGCCGCTACGGGTAAAGTCGCCAGACTGGGAACGGATAATTTTAATATTCGGTGTTTTAGCGATAGCGTCTTCAAACCCTTTTTTACGGTCAATGGCGACGCTGGCGCCGACGGTGCCTTCTAATTGAACGACATTACAGGTTTTGCCGTTTTCGGTTTTAATCAGCCATTCGCCAATTAATGCCCCTTCTTTGATATTGTCGGCGCGTACGGTAGTGAGATAAAGCGAGTCGTCTTTGACGTCAATACCGCGGTCTAGCAGAATTACTGGTATCCTGGCTTCTTTGGCTTCTTTCAGCACGGGTTCCCAGCCGGTTGCTACCACGGGAGCAATGAAAATAGCGTCCACCCCTTGTGCGATAAAGGAGCGTACTGCTTTGATCTGGTTCTCCTGTTTTTGCTGGGCATCGGCAATTTTCAGGTTAATACCGCGCGCTTTTGCCTGCTCTTTGGCCACGGTCGTTTCAGCCGCGCGCCAGCCTGATTCCGATCCGACTTGAGAAAATCCCACTGTCAATGGCGCTGCCAGCGCGACTGATGACAGTGACGCACATACAGCTGAAGCTAAAATGACGCGTTTCCACATAAAAGTGTCCTCTCTGGTAATCATTGGCTATCGGTTTTCGTTCTTGGGGACAGCGGTATTATTGGGTATTCAACATTGTCGCCTGTATCGGGATACGACAGGCGGCATTATTTTTCCTCCACTCAACGTTCATAACAAAACAGTAGTTTTTGTCATGGGAAGAGGGTCAGGGCGTATTCGCTGATCTTATGGATAAAATGGCCATCAGCAGGGAATCTGTGACCCCACGCAAATATTGTTTTAAGTCATTTTTTCGGTGTCAGGCATAGGCGTGCTGTATTCTGTTATCGGCGTCATGTTTTTTAACTAGTGGTATTTATTACGTCTGATGAAATAGGGTGAGTAGTGGTGTATTGATTCATAGCGCGCTTTTTATTCCAGGTGTATAGGAATGATATGGATATTTGGCGTGTTTTTCAGCGAGGACATCAGTGGCCTGCGGAATATAAATTATGCGAAATGTGAGGGAGACTCGTTATTTATAACCACCGGAGTAGCGCAATGATTTTATTCATGGTTAAAACGGTTTGAAGGTTTATGTCTAATACAGGAGGTGCGATGTGAGTAGTTAAAAGCGGCTGGCTCGACCAGCCGCTTTGTGAGTGGTGAGTGGCTAATGGTGTCCCTGAGCCAGACCACCGTTGCCGTCAGGCAACCCAATCATGACATTCTGCATCATGCCCTGATCTTCATGGTCAAGGATATGGCAATGCAGTACGAATTCCCCAATATAGCGTTCATAACGGGTACGGATATAAAGGGTATAGATTTTATCCAGCGGCGGTGTCTGCGATGAGAGCTGTTCCGTTGGCGGCACGTTGCTTTTAACCCAAATCGTATCTTTCCATACTCCTTTTAGCCCGGCGTATTGGGAAACGGAACCATCCGCTTCTTTGGCTCCCGGTAAACTGACGTCATTACCTTTCGGGTCAATGATTTTGATGATTTCGAAGGGATTGACGTGGATATGAAACGGGTGACTGACGAAGTAGGAACGTAGTTGCCATTCCTGTGCGCTGCCTAACACCAGCGAGCGATCAATCTGATGCGGGGAATAGGGTTTGGCTCCCTGTGGATTGAACGTGCCATCGCTGAGTTTCTCGACATTGAAGGCATTGCCGACTTCGAAAAGGGGCGGGGCACTGGCGTCTTTTGCGGGCAGCTTGATGTAGAAGACCAATTGCTGAACGGGGGAACCCGCTACTTCTTTATCGGTAATGGGTGGATGAGGAGTGAATTTTGTCAGCCTGAAACCGTTGTTCAGGTCGTGGCGGATGCTGTCGGCCAGCGCGGTGGGATGATAGGTTTTCCCGGCACGCTCGGCCAGATAAGCGGTTGTTGCCGCAATGGGGTCGGTGACGGCATGTCCACCTTTGACCCGTACAAAACCGAGTACTGAGCGCTGCTTTTCTGAGCGAGATACATTATCCGCAGCAGAAACCGGCGGATTAACAATGCAGTAGATCCCTTCCTCCGGGAAGTTGAGCAGCAAGTCGTTACGATACCCCGGTTGCATGGTGATGTCGGTTTGGGGTTGCGCCTGTGACATAGTCAAACCGTCAGCCGCGATAACCGCGTAAGGGACTGGCGCGCCAGTACAAAGATCGCGTACGAAACGGTCCTGATCGGCAGCTCCCAGAGTTTTTTCCCTGGAGAAAAAGTCGCTGCTATTGAGTTTGCGGAATTCTACCTTGATGGTTTCGCGCACCCCAGCGTGTATCAGACGCCAGCGCTCTACTTTACCGGCTTCCACATGGCTAAATAGTGGGCGTACCCGGCCATTCACCGTGGTAAAACGACCGGATTGCTCCCAAACGCCGGGGGCGAATTGATCGTAGGAATTGACTTCGCCAATCTCTCCGGGGGCACAAGACCAGTCGATAATGGTTTTACCTGGGTTTTCAGGATCTGGCCTGGTTTTCAGCTTGCCATCCTTAAAGCAGGCATACGGAATCTGTTCAAACACCAGTAACCGTTCCGGCAGAGGTTTGCCGTCTGTGGTAGTCAGCAGTGTATCGATATCACCATTAGTGGTGGTGGTCGGCTGGCGATCACCGCGAATGATCAGTGCGCCAGCCATGCCGCTACCTACTTGCAACGCCGTAGATCCATGATTGTGCGGGTGATACCAGAAGGTTCCCGCTGGATGATCGGCTGGAATATTGTATTCGTATTCGAATGTCACTCCCGGATTAATGGTAAGCAACACGTTGTCGCTATTGCCCGACGGACTGACCCATAAACCGTGGCTGTGCAGATTGGTGCTGTTAAAGCAATGCGGCGTATTAGGCGTGGTATGTTGGGCCGAGCAGTCAGGATCTGGCGGTAGCTGGTTGTTCAACCGGATTCTGACGGTATCGCCGGGTGTGGCTTCAATCGTTGGAGCAACGAACGGATGGTACGGATCGATGCCGGTACCGCTGTAACTGCGCAGCCGTACTTTATCGGCGTGGCCCTGAGTCGGGTTGCGGATGACCCCTTCGGTATATTGTATTTTCAGATCAAGCACGCGTTCCCGACCGGAATGCGGCGCTGAGGCGTCCGGTTTTTTCAGATACAGCGTTCCCACGGGTTTTACCGACGACTCCGTCAGTACCGGCGGATTCATAAACGCGTTGGCTGGTGGTTCGTTGGTGGTTTCTGCCGCCTGCGTTGCGGGTAAATAAATACCCAACAGCATCACCACTGAGTTAAGTAATAATCGTTTTTTCACCCTGTTTTCTCCATGTAATAACGATGCACAGCTGATGTCACTCGTGTGTAATGAAAACGCGTTATTCCTGTCATGTTTCAGGTGCCAACTACCGGAATGACGTGTTAAACAGGCGTAGTTATCCACGCGTTGTTATTGATTACCTGGATTGAAAACGTGTTATTGACGTGATGCGAAGGCTTATATACCCGTCATACTTCACGTTGCAGGTGCGTTGGCTTTATTACTCGGCTCATCCCAGAGCTTTGCCGCCTGCCTGCAACTCGAATTATTTAGGGTAGAACTGTTTTTTATGGTTCATTTTTTTCTTACTTTTTTAAGTAAATGTTGTCAGGTGTTGATTGTCAAAATTTATTACATTTTGTTTTTTGTTTATTGGTTTCCTGACAATAACTATACGTTTTTATTATTATCAATAATCGATATTACGGTATAAATACATATTGGTGTGTATTATTTTATTTGATATTAGTTTCGTAGAGTAATTAGGAGTGGTAAACCTTTGGGTGGCCTGTGCAACGTCAGGTCTAAGGTCACGGTGAGGTTTAATGGCAAAATAGGCTGACGGAAGCGTGAGAAAGGTCATCAAACCGTCGAGTTTTTCCATTTTCGTCCTGATCCGATTTCTTATTCATCAAAGAGACATTAATGTTTGCTTAACATTCTACCGATAAAATCATGGTGTAGTAGTGAATGAGTAGTCAGTGAATGTGTAGTTGAACTATGAGGTCGTTTTACATGTTGATGTAGGAGGTTGTTATGCTCGAACAAGTTACCGTTTATTTAGCGATACTGGCCGTTATCGTTGTACCGGGATTTCTGGCCGCCTTTCTGAGTCCTAAATGGAATGACTGAATAATGCTAACCCAGTCTGATAATATACGCCCCGCCTGAAGGTTATTGATTCATGCGGGGCGTGTTGCTTTAGCTGATAGGCTTCGGTTATTGCCCTTTCACTTCCCCTTTCCCTAACGCTTGCACGCTGTTGCCCATCGCATCGGTAGCATTCATATCCGCGCCTTTTTCCTGCAACGCTTTAAGAATTTCTGTGCGCTGAAACAGTGATGCGTACATCGCGGCGGTTTGTCCGGCATTATTGCGGGTATCCGGGCTACATTTTGCATTCAGCAACAAGTGAGCAATTTTCAGCTCGCCTTTGAACACTGCTCCCATCAGCGCGGTATTACCGCGACTATCCTGCAGGCAAGGGTCAGCGCCGTGGTTGAGAAGCAGTGATACCGTGTCGTAATGGCCGTGATAAGCCGCCAGAATGACCGCAGTAAAGCCCTTGTCATCACGGGCATTTAGGTTATAACCGGCGCTGACGAATTCCTGAAGCACGGCGTCGTTGCCATTGCGGGCGGCATCCCATAAATACTGATTGAGCTGGTTTTGAATCTGCCGTTCATCTGTCGTCGAAGGCGCGACGTTAGCGACAATAGAGGGCGATGACGTTACCGGGGCAACAGGCTGTTGTGCCTGGGCCGTTGCCTGGGCTAACGCCAACAGGCAAAAAATGAGACGAAGTGGTTTCATGATGACGATTCCCTGGTCGTTGGTGCCGCCTGAACAATGTGCTCAGGCGGCGACGTTCAGTTAGTCAGCCAGTTTGCTGGCTAGTGACTGCACTTTGCTCAGGTCGCCTTTGGCGACGGCGGTCAGACGAGTGCCGTAGGTCGCGTCAGCCTTGTAGAAATAGGAAAGCATGATGGTTTTGCTTTCGGTATCGGCCATCGCCAGAGCAGAACCCAGGCTTTGCACCAGATCATCCTGATCTTTCTTGCTGTAAGAACGATACAGTTCGCCGGTCTGTTTGAAGTTCTGCTCTTTTTGGATCTTACGCTGCTGGGTGGTGCCGCTGAGCGGTGTCTGGCTGTAGCGGGCGGAAACCAGCTCTTCGCGTGGATACAGGCGGCTTGGTTGGTAGTTCACTCCGTTGTCTTGCGTATGGCCACTGTTCAGGCTGCCATCCTGATTGATGTTGTTGGCTTTTTTCAGCGGAGCATTGATCGGTAAGCTCAGGCCGTTCGCGCCGAGCCGGTACATCTGGGTATCGGCATAGGCGAACAGGCGGCCTTGCAGCAGACGATCTTCAGACGGTTCGATGCCAGGGACCAGATTCGAGGGGGCCATGGCGACCTGCTCGGTTTCCTGGAAGAAGTTGTCCGGGTTCTTGTTCAGCACCATCTGGCCGATTTTACGTTCGGGTACACCCGGCCAGATTTTGGTGGCGTCCAGCGGGTCGAAATCAAACTTAGCCAGGTCGCCCGGTGTCAGTACCTGAATGTAGAGATCCCATTTCGGGTAGTCGCCGCGGTTGATGGCCGCGACCAGATCGTTAGTCAGATGGCTGTAATCTTTGCCCTGAACGTCCTCTACCTGTTTGGGATCGAGGTTTTTCACGCCTTGCAGCGTCTTCCAGTGGAATTTGACGTAATGCACTTCCCCTTTGGCATTGACCAGCTTGTAGGCATGGACGCTGTTGCCGTCCATATTGCGATAGCTGGCCGGTGTGCCTTCGTTGGAGTAAAGCAAAGTCAGGGTACGGATAGATTCCGGAACGTGTGAGAAGAAATCAAACCGGCGTCCGTCATTATCCTGATTGGTACGAGGATCTGGCTTGAACGCGTGCACCATGTCCGGAAATTTGATGGCATCACGAATGAAAAAGGTGGGGAAGTTGTTGCCTACCAGATCCCAATTGCCTTGGGTGGTGTAGAACTTGGTGGCGAAGCCGCGCGGGTCGCGCAGGGTCTCCGGGGAGTGATTGCCATGTACCACACTGGAGAAACGTACGAATACCGGGGTTGCGCTGCCTTTTTTGAACACCTCGGCGATGGTCAAGTCCGAAATATCTGCTGTAGCGGTAAATGTGCCGTGTGCGCCGGTACCGCGGGCATGGACTACACGCTCAGGAATACGTTCACGATCAAAACGTTGCAGTTTTTGCAGCAACTGCACATCCTGTAGCACAACCGGACCGTTCGGGCCGGCGGTTTGCGAGTTCTGGTTGTCGCCTACCGGTGCGCCGTTGTCGCGGGTCAGGGTATCTGCCAGCACAGGATAGGCCGTCAACAGCGACGATACGATCACCAGCGATTTTTTCCAGCTGGGAACACGATATGTGGCGGTGTGATTGCTCATAACTTTCCTCATTTTCCGTATGATTTTTAACAACAATAGGTTTGGTTATTGCTGTGGTTCCATTGCACTGCTCGAAGCTATAAGCAGAGAAGATTCTCCATCAGAGACGTCGATAATACGGGTGCTCTGTTGGTGAATGCGGTTTACCGGTCTTTACCTGTCGTCATGACGGGATATGGTGTTCCGTCTGGTCGGCGGTATGGTTAACCGTCGCTGTTACTGGAGAGTCTTAAATGCCTACAGCAACTGTAAACACTTTACCGTTTTTTACATAATGGATAATGGCAGTTATTTCTATCGAATTAATAGGAATGTCTTTCATAGGGAATAGGTAAAAGAGTGATGGGCACCACGGACAATACGGGAAAAGAATGGAGCGGTTGGCGAGGCGTACCGGAAAGACCGCGATGCTTTGGAAAAACAGGCTTTCCGGTACGATATTCAGTCCAGTGATGCTACCTGCGATGTAAAGCGCTTGATAGGTACACTACCGTAGTGGTTGTTGCCTTCAACCAGTGTTCTCATCATCTGAATAAAGGTTTTTCTTGAGGCGAGTGGCAGCGGTGCCAGTAATTTTATCTGTGCCCGATGCATGTCGGCAGAGGTTTTATTCAGAATTTTTCTTCCCTTGAGCGTAATTTCGACCATTTTGCGGCGGCGGTCGGAATAGTGAGTTGCGCGCCGGACATACCCCTTGAGTTCCAGTTGCTCAATGGTGCTGGTCAGCGTGGTGCGGTCGGTTCCCAGCTCAGCGCCGAGCGTGGTCTGGTCCTGCCCGCCTCTGGCGTTGACTACCGCCAGAAGACCGTATTGCAGCGGAGTAAGCTCACCTTTGAGTGCTTCAAAGAATATCGTATGGTGGATCTGATTTAAGCGACGAATGAGGAAACCGGGGCGTTCCCATAGATCGTCAGCATTGATTTCATCATCTTGCATCACCTTGACTCCTTTGTTCGACGGTGACTGTTTGATAGAAACCGTATGACGGCAACCGACAGCCAGCACTGATCTCCCCGCCCACTCGATGCCTGCGTCACTTTTCATCTACAGGGCGGTCTGGAAGTCCAGGGGACACGGTGCGACCTTGCCGGCATAAGGCGGTGTTTTTTGACCATGGTTTGTATCAAGTGGATTGCTACCATAGCACAAGTCTGTTCAAATTTTCTTCTATGGATCGGAATAAGATTTAGTCAGAAGACAGCCCCTCATAGCGTGAGTAATGTGCTATGGGGGCGCCGTAGGATCAGGAGGGCAACGCGGAATTATTGATGCCCTGAAACGCTATTAATCAAATTTTATCAATCAGTTGAATACCATGCCGCCGTCGATCAGCAGGGCTTGACCGGTCATGTAATCTGAATCTGGGCTGGCAAGGTAGGAAACGCAGGCGGCAACATCTTCCGGTTCGGACAGGCGGCCCAAGGTGATGCGTTTGGCGAACTCCGCCGTACCATAGCCGAGCGGTTTGCCTGCCGCCTCGGAAATCTGGCGGTCAATCTCTTCCCACATCGGTGTTTTGACGATGCCGGGGCAATAGGCGTTGACGGTAATACCGAGCGGCGCTAAATCTCGCGCGGCAGTTTGTGTCAGGCCGCGTACGGCGAATTTACTGGAGCTGTAAACCGCCAGTTCCGGATTGCCGACATGGCCTGCCTGTGATGCCGCATTGATGATTTTGCCCCCTTGTCCCTGGGCTTTGAAGGCTTCCACCGCAGCCTGTATCCCCCAAATGACGCCTTTCACATTAATATTGTAAACCTTATCAACAATGTCGGGGGTAATCTCTTCAATCAGCGTAGTAGGGGCGATACCCGCATTATTCACGATCACATGAAAACCGCCCAGTTGCTTGTGCGCGCTACGTACTGCATTAAATACCTGGTCACGGTCTGAGACATCAGCGGTGAATGCGATGGCGTTACCGCCGTGGTGTCTGATTTCCTGTACCACCTGGCCTGCCGTATCACCGTTGTAATCTACGACAGCTAAGGCAAAGCCGTCTTTTGCCAGACGAAGAGCGATGGCTCGACCAATTCCCTGGCCTGCGCCAGTGACCAATGCGACTTTTTGTTTCATGGTCTTTTCCTGTGTTGTTAATGAAAGAACCGTTACTACCGGCAGGCTAACGTGTGGCAACAGGAATGAAAACTTATAGTAAATATCGATAACTATCAGTCAAATAGATTAAGTTTTTCATTTATAAATTAAGTTTGATTTTTATAACTGTGATGTATTTATTTTTTGATTTTTTATTCTGATGCTAAAGCGGTGGTGAGGCGAGTTGTTTTGCGCGCTGTAAAGATTGGTCTGGAGAAGGCGATAAACACAGTGTACCCTGCGAAGACCATCATTCGGGTCATGTCCCGCCGATACTTGCCTTGATGAATGTTTAAAAGCTGGTAACTATGAGTTATATCGATACCATCAAACACGAACTGGTTGGCTTCCTGAACGGATTGCCAATCTATCATCCGCTCGAAGAGGTGACTGATTCTCCCTGGGAAGCGGATGATTTTTCATGTACGCCAGACAATTTGATTATCGGCGGCGGCGCTGGCGAGCATCCGGCGCTGGTTATCCATCAGCTAGGGGCGCTGGTGGCGTCCTATCTGTTGTTATGTCTGCAAAAACACAATGAATTTTTTCCAGAGCAGCCTGATCCGTTGCCGTCACTTTCGGTAGATAGATTGTACGAAATGGCGGAAAGGCCGCGTTCGCTGGAGTTTTGCGGTTGGTCAATGAATCACGTCAAGGAGTTTGTTGATCTGGCCCGTTCGCCGTTGCACCCCAATCCCTTGTCGGAATTGGGCAGCGCTGAGGAGTGGATTGAACACTCTATTGGCGAATTTGTTTACTACTCGTTGCCGGAACTTAATCCGTTCGATACACGAATGGCACGATTGCCTGGTATGGAAGGGTGGTTTCCAGGATACTGGATGTGCAATGTAACCTGTCCGCCGCCAAACTATGTCAAAACGCGAAAACAGTCGTTACTGTCTGGTTCGTTCCAGGATCACGGTTTTTTCCGGTGGGATTACCGTTATCCGCCGGAGGAGTAATGGCTATGTGTGATTTGTCGAGGTAAATGATGGTGAGGGTGTCCCAATAGTCATACTCTTTGCTGCTATTGCGTGAGCGGGGGACGCTCGGTCCAATACTATTTACCTACTTTTTTCTCGTCCCCTCGCACTTTTCTCATTTTCCCAGTGTGGCATTGCCTGTTCGGCAATATTGTCCCCGCCAAATTCGACTTACATCCTATCAATCAACCTTACCGACCAATGACAGTTCTATACACTGAAGCTGGTAATGTTTGTATCAACCCTTGTTGATGTTGTGTTATTCATCCCTGTCAGAGAGTATGTTGTTTTCCCGCCTTCGAGTAAGGCGGGATTTTTTTGTCCGTAGGATTTTTATGTCCGCAAATAAATCTTGCGGTAGTCTGCCAAAAACTAATGTTGGCTTAATAGAGCGAAGGTAGTCTGTATCGGTTATAGATCACACTAGTTGTGTTTGTATGCTTATACAGAGAGGGAATTCCATGAAGACCAGGTATCATTCATCCCAGATAGTCTTGCACTGGTTGGCACTCGTGCTGGTGGTGGCTACTTACGCAGCGATGGAGCTGCGTGGCTTTGCTCCCAGAGGGAGTAATGCAAGATTACTGATGTCGACTATTCATTACAGTTGCGGTGTATCCGTGTGGGTGCTGATGGTCCTGCGGATGGTGCAGCGCTTTCGTTATCCTACTCCGCCGATCTCGCCACAGCCTGATCGGTTGATAGTGATTATCTCTCATGCGGTGCATGGTTTTCTTTATCTGATATTCCTGGCGTTGCCGGTGCTGGGTGTGCTGGGGATGTACTACCGCGGCGCAGACTGGTCGGTATTCGGTATTGCGATGCCGATTGCTGCAGAACCGAATGACGATATCAGACACACATTGCTGAGCATCCATGAACTGATCGCCAACGCGGGGTATTTTCTGGTAGGACTCCATGCGGTGGCTGCGCTGTATCATCACTATGTGGTGCGTGATAATACGTTGCTGCGAATGATGCCAGGCAAGAAATAATCGTCATTGGCGTCATTATGAATGACGGGCGGCGGGGCTTTACCCGCCGCCCGTTTTTTTATGACTCTTGGTCAGGAGAGTGCATGGGATCAGGGTGTTCCGCTATTTGTTTGAAACGTAACAACGTCTTATGCAGCATTTCTTTGGGCAGCAGTTGAAACATCTGGCTGATGGTTCGTCCCAGAAAACCACCAGGTGGATCGAAACGAATGCTGAGAGTCACAGCGGTGCCTTTGCCGTTTGGAGCGGGACGAAATGAGAGGCGACCTTCATTGGGAATTCTGGCGCCTGGTAGTGAGCGCCAGTGGATGAACTGACCGGGTTGTTCATCGATTATACGCGCCCGCCATTCGATATACTGGCCGAAGGGCGCTTTCATTCGCCACAGAGAATCTGTACGATTGATGATGTCGATATGGGCGACATGGTTCATCAACACCGGTAGCGTTTCGGGTTTGCGCCATAAATCAAATAGCACTTCAGCTGGCTGATGAATGATCAGTGAACTGCTGAGTTCATCAGCGTGGCTATCCGTCATGCCAAGCCCGCGTAAAAATGTTGATGGCATGTTGTCTTCTCCCTTTTATGTCATCTTAAACAGCACCTTAAACAGCTGATATACCGCTATTATCGTACGTAATATCGGTAGAGTGATTAAAGTCCGACCCAATCAGTTTGTGGTATTGACGTACAGTTATCTCTTCTGGCGAGTGTACGTGATGCCTGGGGAAACCTGCAAACCCGCAGGAAATAAAAATTGGCGGCACTGCATTAAGATGCATGGTGCTGTTGCCTGCATGAGGCTGGAGAGAATGCGTGCACTCACAAAAACGGAGAATAGTGACTGATTTTCGGGCAGACTGCTGAGTTTCTGTTATCCTTTTAATTAGAGTTAATTGACTGCTGTGCCATGTTACTAGAGTACTTTCGATGTTCATTATTTTTTAGCCCATCCACTGATGGGCTTTTTGTTTTCTGATGATAATGACGATGAGTATTATTAGCCATTTTTTGAGTTTGTGATCTTTATGTTTTTATTGTCACATAAAAATAAAATGCCCGATTTTTTTAAGGTTTATTTAATCTCTATGGTGTAATTTTGTTTTTAAGTAATCACTTTGTTGCGCAAAACACCGGGGTTTTTTTTTATAATAATATGATATTTGCCCACCGTTAGGTGGGCTTTTCTTTTTATGTGTACTGTTTTCTATAAGCGAATGATTGCATTACAGTGCATATACTAAGAGTGATGCCAGTGGCAAACAGATGGCAAGGCCGAAATTCCCTGCTTATTTCAAGTGAGTGGGGAAGTGAGAGGTGTCAGCTGCCTTGTCCTAATGGACCAGCGCATTGCGTTGTTCAACACGCGAGCGTGTTGTCCTGCGTTAGGAGATATATTTTTATTGCTCCTAATGTTGGCTTAATATTCATATCATAGAATTGTTTACAGGCGGAGGAAAACCGCCGACCTGTGTCTTCAGGATGCTTCATGCCAGAGAATAGTGTCATTTTGCCCACCATTATGGTGGGCTTTTTTTTTGCTTTTTAAATACATAGCGTTACTTCGTTTTTTTTGTTTTTATCAATTTTCATTAGATGAAGGAAAAACTAAGGTTATTTTAAGGAATGGCTGGTAAATTTATAAATACGCAGTGGATGGATAACTGTCGTGCCAGTACTACTAATCTTTTGCTGTTGAAAAACTCAATAGCTTTGCCCACCGGTTGGTGGGTTTTTTTTATATATATTACCGATTCTGCTTATTGTGAAATAAAAATAATTTATCAGGGTACAATCATGTGGGGAAATAAAAATTCATTTAAAAGGTAATGGTATTGATTTTTGTTTCAAAAAAATGGTCAGAGGCAGGGATGGCTCAATATGTTTTTTAAATGCTCTATGACATGTCGTACTTCAAATTGCAGGTATTACTCGGCCCATCCCTGTGCATCGCCCTTGTGGGCTGAGGGATCCCCACAAAATCACCGCTAATAAACCAGCATCATGCTTCGGTAGGTGCTGGTGAGTTGGGCTAAAATACTCTCCAGTTTCACCCGCCCGATTATTCGTGGTGAATGCCGCAGTACATTTTCCGTCAGTGTCAAAAACGATACCGTTTTGCTTCCACAGGCGCGTAAGCCAAAACCAAATCTCTCACTCTTTTCATCACGAAAGTTTTGTTCAATCTGCATTCTCCTGCTGTAGAGCTTCATGATTTCACGGGGCTTAAATTCATCTGTGTTGGTAAATATCAGCCACGGCTCTTTGGCTGACGCACGTTGCTCTTTTTCCACGGTCGGATAGCCCGGTTTCCCTCTGGCACGTTTGCTTTTTCTCCCTTTTGACGCTTTCTTGTGAAGGTAAAAATGTCCATCGCATTGCGCTTTTTTTGAACGCGCCAGCGTACCTGTTCCCAGATATTCCGCCCGCGCTGTCCCGGCACAGTCTTTCACGTTCAGCCAGTGTTCCGGGCCATGATGAAGGCAAAATTTTACGTTTCCCCGGATTCGGCCAATAAAGTCCCATCCCAGTGCTTTGATATGCCGAAACCATTCATTGTGGAAGCCCGCGTCGGTGATGAGGGTGACTTTCATTTGTGGGGCTATGGCGCTGGCAAGCGCGTCAAGAAAGGCCTTCTGTATCAAAATATTGTTTTGCTTTTCTGACGGAACTGCCTGACTCATCAAGGGGATAGCGCGACCATCACAGACAAGACTTGCACGCAGGACATGAAAAACCTGAGAGGGATAGCCACTCCAGTCGACGGCAATAACACACCACGGCATGTTTTTGGTCATCATGGATGTAATCTGATTAAATATTTTCGGGATATCGTTATGAAGCGCAGTGTTTCCCAAAAGGCGGTCAACCCGTTTTATTTTATCTTTCACGCGAGCAGGGCCGGGTAAATAACGCCCGATGCAGGTGAGTGAAAGCGTCGCACCGCTTATCAACGCGGCGGTAGAATCAATAAGCGCATGTTGTCGATATTGATGCGTTGAAGCTAAAGCGTTACGGAAAAAAGTCTGGCATACTTTACGGACAGGCATAGGGTGATCTCATTGAATTTTTTGGCGAAAATCAGTAGATCATAAAACTCTATGCCTGTCTTGTTTTCTGGGGATCCCTCAGCCTTGTGGGGTCATTGCCAGCCTTGTTCAACTTTGCTTCCGGCAGCGTTGTCACTCACTTGCCGCGTGACAAGTTTCTAATGGGCCTTGTCCTAAAGGACCAGTGCGTTGCGTTGTTCAACACGCGAGCGTGTTGTCCTGCAACTTGAAATATGACGGGTTATAGCACCAATAAAAAAGCCCCGAGGCGGGGCATGCATGTCGTAAAAACGCTATCGCCGTTATTATTGTGTATCAAGCATATACAGGCATGGTGACAATAATACGACAACATTGAGTGTCATGTTGCGTGCTGCTTCGCATTCCTGTTAATCAATAAGAGAGCAACAGGAAAAATGCTACCCTGAGGAGGAATGCGCCGATTATATTGAGCCGCAATTGCCGCAATTAAAGAAAACGGGACATCGTGATGACAGAAGCAGAAGTGTTGCGACTAAGCGTGCGGGTGGGAGAGCGCCTTAAGGCGCGTCAGGCGAAAATGACCTGTGCTGAATCTTGTACCGGTGGATGGTTGGCGAAGACTATCACTGATGTGGCCGGCAGTTCAGGATGGTTTGACTATGGTTTTGTGACTTACAGCAATCAGGCTAAACAGGCGCTGCTTGGCGTGCAGGTAAATACCCTGGAACAGTTTGGCGCGGTGAGCTGTGAAGTGGTGAGTGAAATGGCGGCGGGAGCACTGAGCCGTTCCGGCGCAAATGTTGCCGTATCAGTCAGTGGTATTGCCGGTCCCGACGGTGGAACGCCGGACAAGCCCGTAGGAACCGTATGGTTCGGCTTTAACGATAAAGATGGCAACAGTCTGACTCAGCGAGTGCAGTTTGACGGTGATCGCCATGATGTTCGGCTGCAGGCGGTAGCTTTTGCCTTGCAGACGCTGTTAGATAGATTTTTATAAAATAG
Organism: Dickeya poaceiphila; assembly: GCF_007858975.2. Taxonomy (GTDB): domain Bacteria; phylum Pseudomonadota; class Gammaproteobacteria; order Enterobacterales; family Enterobacteriaceae; genus Dickeya; species Dickeya poaceiphila. Next base: position 3,417,874 of record NZ_CP042220.2, on the reverse strand, counting down.
GCTTGATGCTGTATACGTATACAGTATAATGAGCCTATTGGTTTCTGTGAGTCATGAATAAGCAACAGCGTAGAGGCAGCATCAGGCTGCGCGACAGGAGTAGAAATGGCTATTGATGAGAACAAGCAAAAGGCACTGGCGGCGGCGTTGGGGCAGATCGAAAAACAATTCGGCAAAGGTTCTATCATGCGTTTGGGCGAAGATCGCTCAATGGATGTTGAAACGATCTCCACGGGTTCCTTGTCGCTCGATATCGCTCTGGGTGTTGGTGGTTTGCCAATGGGGCGTATTGTTGAAATCTATGGCCCAGAATCCTCTGGTAAAACCACGCTGACGTTGCAAGTGATTGCTGCGGCACAGCGTGAGGGGAAAACCTGTGCGTTCATTGATGCCGAGCACGCGCTAGACCCGATCTACGCCAAGAAGTTAGGAGTAGATATCGACAATTTGCTGTGTTCTCAGCCAGACACGGGTGAACAGGCACTGGAGATTTGTGATGCGCTGGCGCGTTCTGGTGCCGTGGATGTGATCATTGTTGACTCCGTAGCTGCGCTGACACCGAAAGCTGAGATCGAAGGGGAAATCGGCGATTCACACATGGGGCTGGCAGCGCGCATGATGAGTCAGGCTATGCGTAAACTGGCTGGTAACCTGAAACAATCCAATACGCTGCTGATCTTTATCAACCAGATCCGTATGAAGATTGGTGTGATGTTCGGTAACCCGGAAACCACGACCGGTGGGAATGCGCTGAAATTCTACGCTTCTGTTCGTCTGGATATCCGCCGCATCGGTTCGATAAAGGAAGGCGAAGAGGTCGTTGGCAGCGAAACCAGAGTCAAAGTTGTGAAGAACAAGGTTGCTGCCCCGTTCAAACAGGCCGAATTCCAGATTCTTTATGGCGAAGGGATTAATACCTTTGGTGAGTTGGTTGATCTGGGTGTGAAGTACAAGCTGATTGAAAAAGCCGGTGCTTGGTACAGTTACAACGGCGATAAAATTGGTCAGGGTAAGGCTAATGCCTGCAATTTCCTGAAGGATAATCCGGCCATTTCTACTGAACTCGATAAGAAGTTACGTGAATTATTGCTGCACAAGGATAATGACGCCGTGCCGAATGTTAGTGGCGAAAGTGCTGAGTATGATGAGGAAGCGGCTGGCGAACTTAACGACGACTTTTAATAGTCGGTGTGGCGCGCACAGCACATTCTTTGGATGACAGGCATGTCTAACATACTCCGCTATGCGATGAATGTGCTGGCTGTGCGAGATCACAGCGAGATAGAATTACGCCGCAACATTGCGGCGTATTTGCAGACAAACCTCGAATGCGATAACGCAGATGAATGCTATGCATTATCTGAATTGAATAAGCAAATCGAGCAGGTGGTAGCCAGTTGTCGGCAACAAGGCTGGCTGGATGATGAGCGCTACGCCCAGCGTTATATTCATGGCCGCTGTCGTAAAGGGTATGGTACGCAGCGTATCTGTGCCGAACTCAGTCAGCGGGGAATTGATAAATCAATCCAACGTATGGCGTTGCAGTCCTGCAATATCGATTGGTATTCGCAAGCGCGAACAGTGGCGAACCGCAAATTCGGCTCACCATTGCCAATCACCTGGCAGGAGCGTGCCAAAGTTCAGCGTTATTTGCTTTATCGCGGTTTTTCCCACGATGAAATTCAGTCGGTATATATGAATTTTTCCGATTGAACGCATACGGGATTTTACTTCCCACCTAAGAAAATTTATCTTATTCCCACTTTTTTGTTCGCGTTTGGCTCGGTCACGTCAGTATGTTGCATCCACCTTGCCCGCGACTGTTCTTTTAGCTTGATTTCAGGACAATTATGAGCAAGAGCACCGCTGAGATCCGTCAAGCGTTTCTCGACTTTTTCCATAGTAAAGGTCATCAGGTTGTCGCCAGCAGTTCACTGGTGCCAAACAATGATCCCACACTGTTGTTTACCAATGCCGGGATGAACCAGTTCAAGGATGTGTTTTTGGGACTGGACAAACGCAACTATACGCGAGCCACGACGTCCCAGCGTTGTGTCCGTGCTGGCGGTAAACATAACGATCTGGAAAATGTGGGTTACACGGCGCGTCATCACACTTTCTTCGAAATGCTGGGTAACTTCAGCTTCGGTGATTATTTTAAACGCGACGCCATTCTTCATGCCTGGGAACTGTTGACCAGCTCCCAGTGGTTTGGTTTGCCCAAGGAAAAACTGTGGGTTACGGTTTACGCCACCGATGATGAGGCCTATGACATTTGGGCTAATGAGGTGGGGGTGCCGCGTGAGCGTATTATCCGTATCGGCGACAATAAAGGTGCGCCTTACGCGTCAGATAACTTCTGGCAAATGGGCGATACCGGCCCTTGTGGTCCGTGTTCTGAAATTTTCTACGATCATGGTGATCACATTTGGGGTGGACCGCCGGGAAGCTTGGAAGAAGACGGTGATCGTTACATTGAGATCTGGAACCTGGTCTTTATGCAATTCAACCGACAGGCTGATGGCACAATGTTGCCGCTGCCGAAACCATCGGTTGATACCGGCATGGGTCTGGAGCGTATTTCCGCTGTTCTTCAACATGTGAATTCCAATTACGAAATCGATCTGTTCAACACCCTGATCGCTAAAGCGGCCCGTGTGGTAGGAACTGATGATCTCAATAATAAGTCGTTGCGCGTTATCGCCGATCATATCCGCTCCTGTGCGTTTCTGATTGCTGATGGCGTGATGCCGTCGAATGAAAACCGCGGTTATGTGCTGCGTCGCATTATTCGTCGCGCAATTCGTCACGGTAATATGCTCGGTGCAAAAGAAACTTTCTTCTATAAGCTGGTGGGTACGCTGATTGAGGTGATGGGATCGGCAGCCGAAGAACTGAAACGCCAGCAGAGCCTGGTGGAGCAGGCGCTTAAGAATGAAGAAGAGCAATTTGCGCGAACGCTGGAACGTGGTTTGTTGTTGCTGGATGAAGAAATTAAGCAGCTCAAGGGCGATACGCTGAGCGGTGAAGCGGCATTCCGTCTCTATGACACCTATGGTTTCCCGGTCGATTTGACTGCGGATGTCTGCCGTGAACGTAATCTGAAAGTCGATGAAGCGGGTTTTGAGCGCGCAATGGAAGCTCAACGCCAGCGGGCGCGCGATGCCAGTGGCTTTGGCGCGGATTATAACAGCCTGATCCGTGTCGATGAGTCTACGACGTTCTGTGGCTATGAGCGTACCGAACAGCAATCTAAGGTCGTGGCTATTTATCGTCATGGCGAATCCGTGCAGGAAATTCAGGCGGGTGACGATGCGGTTGTGATTCTGAGTGAAACGCCATTCTATGGTGAGTCCGGTGGTCAGGTTGGCGACCAGGGTGTATTGGTGTCAACTGCTGCCCGTTTCTCGGTTGCCGATGCACAGAAATATGGTCAGGCTATTGGGCATGTCGGCTCTCTGGCTCAGGGTACCCTGCGAGTAAACGATAATGTCGATGCGGTAGTCGATCACGCTCGCCGCGACCGTATTCGTCTGAATCATTCGGCGACTCACTTGCTACATGCGGCTCTGCGCCAGGTTTTGGGTGAGCACGTGGCACAGAAAGGGTCGCTGGTTAATGATAACTACCTGCGTTTTGACTTCTCTCATCCTGAAGCGATGAAACCGGAACAGATTCGTCAGGTGGAAGATATCGTTAATACCCAGATTCGTTGCAATCTGTCGATAGAAACCGACGTAATGGCGCTGGATGCAGCCAGAGCGAAAGGCGCGATGGCGCTGTTTGGCGAGAAGTACGACGATCAGGTTCGCGTACTGTCGATGGGCGATTTCTCCATTGAGTTATGTGGTGGTACGCACGCTCGTCGTACTGGTGATATCGGTTTGTTCCGGATTGTGTCTGAATCTGGTACGGCTGCGGGTATTCGTCGTATTGAAGCTGTTACTGGCGAGAATGCGATTGCTAACCTGCACCATCAGAATGATTTGTTGCATGAAGTAACACAACTGGTGAAGGGCGATAGCAACAATCTGGCCGACAAAGTACGCTCTTTGTTAGAACGCACTCGTGGGTTGGAAAAAGAGTTGCAGCAGTTGAAGGAACAGCAGGCTGCGCAGGAGAGTTCTTCACTATCCAGCAAAGCAAAAGATATCAATGGCGTGAAGTTGCTGGTAACGCAACTGAACAATGTTGAACCCAAGCTGCTGCGAACGATGGTCGATGATCTGAAGAATCAACTGGGTTCTGCGGTGATCGTATTGTCGACAGTGGCGGATGGCAAAGTCAGCCTGATAGCCGGTGTGACCAAAGAATTGACCGACCGTGTAAAAGCGGGTGAGTTGATTGGTTTTGTGGCAAACCAGGTTGGCGGAAAAGGCGGTGGTCGTGCAGATATGGCGCAAGCCGGCGGTAGCGATGTTGATGCATTGCCGTCGGCGTTGACCAGCGTTGAAGCCTGGGTGGTTGATAAGATATAAATACTAAATACGTGTTATCTCGGCAAAAACGCCATGCCTATGAGTGGTTTTGGCGTTTTTTGCTTACGGTAAGGATGCCCATAAACAAGACTGATTAATAGTCCATCTGTGGGGTTCCAGAGATGAACTGTGAGGCGATGTCTGGTTGTGATAACAAAAAGCGCAAGCTGTCTTATATCGACTAAACTGAACATTAGTAACAAACAATGAGTGCGATGATGAGACATTTTTGTCATCCAGGTTTACGTTTTCCCCGCCCATGATGGATAATGACGGGAGAATGGAGTGACCTGACTCTTTATAATCTTTCAAGGAGCAAAGAATGCTTATTTTAACTCGTCGAGTTGGCGAAACCCTCATGATTGGCGATGAGGTTACGGTTACCGTACTAGGAGTAAAGGGCAATCAGGTTCGTATCGGTGTGAATGCGCCGAAAGAAGTGTCTGTACATCGTGAAGAGATCTACCAGCGTATCCAGGCAGAGAAATCTCAACCCACCTCCTACTGACTGAATAGCGTCTCGTGTTGGCGAGGCGCTGTTGTTGTTCTGCTGTTTTCGTCGGCTCCCTGAGTTTCCTTTTTTGACCAGTAAATGGTCACCTGGTGCATTGCTACGGTGAACAGAAGTAACTGGTTGTTTTATGAGTGATAAAGCAGGCTTTTTGTTGTTAATCTGTTCTTGTTGGGTGCGAAGTGTTCAAACGGAACTGATATCGGAAAAATTGTTTGACTTATAAGGCCGGGAAAGTAATATGTGCGCCACGCAGACAGGTGAGCGCTGAATAAAAGTAAAATTCAGTGATTACTAGTCGGTACGGTGAGGTGGCCGAGAGGCTGAAGGCGCTCCCCTGCTAAGGGAGTATGCGGTCAAAAGCTGCATCGAGGGTTCGAATCCCTCCCTCACCGCCATTAAATTGCATCCGTAGCTCAGCTGGATAGAGTACTCGGCTACGAACCGAGCGGTCGGAGGTTCGAATCCTCCCGGATGCACCATTTAATGTAGCGCGTTTTATGGCAGTGACTATTGTCGGTAATACAATTTAAGAAACGTTTTCAGTCATTACTTGAAATGCATCCGTAGCTCAGCTGGATAGAGTACTCGGCTACGAACCGAGCGGTCGGAGGTTCGAATCCTCCCGGATGCACCATTCTCCTGATGCGGTTTCCTCTTGTTGTAAATTTATATTCTTGATTGTTTCTACAATGCATCCGTAGCTCAGCTGGATAGAGTACTCGGCTACGAACCGAGCGGTCGGAGGTTCGAATCCTCCCGGATGCACCATCTTGGTTTTCGTATCGTCTTAATCCTTCCTGCCTCTACTCTGTTATTTCGTAATATAAAATCAATGCCTTTCCACTGCTCTATGTTTATATTCTACTGTTTTTATTATGGTTATTGAGTAAGCGACAACGTTTTGACTTTGCGTTAAAGTAGTCGTCTCTTTCGGTGGGTACGGAGTCATGATGTACGATCGCTATCAAGGCCTCATCTTTGACATGGATGGAACTATCCTCGATACGGAGTCGGCCCATTGTCAGGCATGGCAGCAGGTACTGGCAAAGTATGGTATGAGTTATGACAACAATGCCATGACGGCACTAAATGGTGCGCCGACCTGGCGTATCGCCGAGGTAATTCTTAATCACAACCAGTCGGACCTTGATCCGCATGTCTTGGCAGCAGAAAAAGCGTCACTGACTGAAACCATTCTAATGGATACCGTACAGCCTCTGCCGTTAATCGAGGTCGTCAAAGCTTATTATGGGCGTCGTCCGATGGCTGTTGGTACTGGAAGTACACATGGCCTGGCTGAGCGTTTGCTGCGCCATCTTGGCTTGCGTGATTATTTCTCTGCACTAGTTGGTGCTGATGATGTTCTGCGACATAAACCCTTCCCGGATACGTTCCTGCGTTGTGCAGCATTAATCCATGTGGTTCCCGAACATTGCGTGGTGTTTGAAGACGCTGATTTTGGCATTCGTGCTGCTGCCAGCGCTGGTATGGACGTGATTGACGTAAGAACGCTGTGAATGAGTCTCTGGCGCTGTTTTCTTTGTTCTGGAGTAGTTTTCTGAGCGCGACGCTGCTGCCGGGCAGCTCTGAAGTTGTATTGGTATCGTTACTATTGACCCACAGTGCCAGCCCTTTATTACTGATTTTGATTGCTTCTATCGGTAATACGTTAGGAGGAGTTACCAATATTATTGTTGGGCGTCTGGTCCCTGAACTCAAACCGCAAAAAGGCTTAGACACCGCGCGTTGCTGGCTGCAGCGTTACGGTACGGCGGCGTTATTATTTAGCTGGGTGCCGATAGTCGGCGATATATTGTGTGTATTGGCGGGATGGCTGCGGATGCCATGGGCGGGTTCAGTAATCTGTATTTTTATTGGAAAAACGTTGCGCTACCTGATCTTGGCTGTCGTGACACTGAAATGGACGATGGGAACCGGGTGAGTTGTAATCACGATTGTTGTCCCCATATAGCATCCATCATTCTTATTAACATGACTATATCTTCATAGCTGGAGGTCAATTTGATCCCGGACGTATCAAAAGCGCTGTCCTGGCTGGAAAAACATCCTCAGTCTATAGCAGGGATCCAGCGTGGTATTGAGCGTGAAACACTGCGTGTGATGGCAAATGGACATCTGGCGACAACAGGGCATCCAGAGAAGCTAGGGGCGGCGTTGACCCATCCCTGGATTACTACGGATTTCGCTGAGACGCTGCTGGAATTCATTACGCCGGTTGACAAGGATATTGATCACCTTCTCGCTTTTTTGCGTGATATTCATCGTTATGTCGCCCGCCATCTGGGTGATGAGCGCATGTGGCCGCTGAGTATGCCTTGTTTTATTGAAGCAGGGCAGAACATCGAGCTTGCGCAATATGGCTCGTCGAATATTGGCCGTTTCAAAACACTATACCGTGAAGGGTTGAAGAATCGGTATGGCGCATTGATGCAGACCATTTCCGGTGTGCATTATAACTTTTCGCTACCGTTGTCATTTTGGCAGGCCCGTGATGGTATTACTGATGCTATCAGCGGCAAGGAAGCGATATCTGCCGGATACTTTCAACTGATTCGTAACTACTATCGGTTCGGTTGGGTGATCCCGTATCTGTTTGGCGCCTCTCCGGCAATCTGCTCATCTTTCCTGCAGGGTAAAGACACTCACCTGCCGTTTGAGCGTTCTGAAAAAGGGATGCTCTATTTGCCGTATGCTACGTCATTACGTCTGAGCGATTTGGGGTACACCAATAAGTCGCAGAGTAATCTTGGCATTACCTTCAACAGTCTGGAGACGTATGTTTCGGCACTGAAAAAAGCGATCCGCACCCCTTCGCAAGAGTATGCTGAGATTGGTCTCAAGAAAGATGGCCGTTATCTACAACTGAATACCAACGTGTTGCAGATTGAAAACGAATTGTATGCGCCGATTCGGCCCAAGCGTGTCATCCGTATGGGAGAGTCGCCATCTGATGCACTGTTGCGTGGTGGTATTGAATATATCGAAGTTCGTTCGCTGGATATTAATCCGTTTTCGGCTATTGGCGTCAGCGCGGAACAGGTTCGGTTCCTCGATCTGTTCCTGATTTGGTGTGCGTTGGCCGATGCGCCGGAAATGAGTGAAGCTGAGTTGCTCTGTACACGCAAAAACTGGAATAGGGTGATTCTGGAAGGGCGTAAACCGGGGCAGACGATAGGAATGGGCTGTGAAACCGCGCGCCAGCCGATTGCAGAAGTCGGGCGTGCGTTGTTTGCTGACTTGCGGTATGTTGCGCAGTTGTTGGATCACGGGCAAGCTAAGCCTTACTATCAGCAGGTTTGTAATCAACTAGTGGACGGGTTCGATGACCCGAACAAGACGTTCTCGGCCCAGGTACTGGCGATGATGCTGGAGCATGGCAGCGGTGGTGTTGGGCTCCAACTGTCTGGGCAATACCGCGAGCAATTGTTGCAAGAGCCGCTGGAGATTTTGTCTGAAGCCCAGTTTGCCGCTGAGTGCGAGCGCTCATGGCAGCGCCAGCGTCAACTGGAGTCGGAAGATACGTTGAGTTTTGATGCCTATCTGTCCAGACAGTGAGGCTAGTGCCAATATAAAAGAAAAGGTCACCCGATTTTCATCGGGTGACCAAAGAAACATCTCTGATAATAGGGATGATGATAATAAATGCGCGTCTTTCATGTATTAAGACCGGTACTGGTAAGAAAAGTTTCCTGGAAACAAGAAATAATTTTTTTCATGAGGAGGTGGCAACATGCCATTACTAGATAGTTTTACTGTCGATCACACTCGTATGGCTGCTCCTGCCGTTCGGGTGGCCAAAACCATGACAACCCCTCATGGTGATACGATTACCGTGTTTGACCTGCGTTTCTGTCGCCCTAATCATGAGATTATGCCAGAACGTGGTATTCATACTCTGGAACACCTGTTTGCCGGTTTTATGCGTGATCACCTCAATGGTGATGGTGTAGAAATTATCGATATCTCGCCGATGGGATGCCGTACAGGGTTCTACATGAGTCTGATTGGGACGCCGGCAGAGCAACGTGTGGCCGATGCCTGGAAAGCGGCTATGGCAGATGTGCTGAAGGTTACCGACCAGCGTAAGATCCCGGAGTTGAACGAATATCAATGCGGTACCTATGAAATGCACTCCCTGACTGAAGCGCAGGATATTGCTCGCCACATTCTGGAACATGATGTTTTGGTCAATAAAAACGACGAGCTGGCGTTGCCGAAAGATAAGCTGGCAGAGTTGCATATCTGACTAATGAGATGCTGACGTTTAGGGCTGTAAAAAAGAGAGCGACGCTCTCTTTTTTATGCCCGTAAAATCCAGTTTTCGTAAAATCTACTGTCGGAGCGTTGTCAATGCGCCAGAAAATGCTGAATGACCCGGCTGCCGAAGTAGGAGAGCGTCAGCAGCAGCGCGCCAATAAGGTTGAACCACACCACCCGGCGTCCACGCCAGCCTTCGTGGTAGTGTCCCCAGAGCAACAGAATGTAGACAAACCAGGCCAGCAGGGAGAACAGTGCTTTATGCAGATTCTCTTTATTGCTGAGCAAATCGTTCATGTAGATAAGCCCAGTGCACAGCGTCAGCGTCAGCAGAATGACGCCAATTTGGGTAATGTGGAACATTTTGCGTTCTATACCCAGCAACGGCGGCATGTCGGCGGCAAATCCCAGTTTCTTGGTTTTCAGCATGTAATCCAGCAGCGCCAGTTGCAGCGCATATAACGCCGCAATCATCAGTGTGGCGTAAGCAAATAACGCCAGACCGATATGCACCATCAGGCCCGGCATGGCTTCGAGGTGGGTAATAAACTCTCCCGGCATAAAACTGGCAAATGCCAGATTAATCAATGCAAAGGTATAGACGACGGGCAGCAGAAACCAGCCACGATTACGTGATGCCACGATAGTCATCACTGTGCACATAATCAGGCTTATCAACGAACCCATATTCAACAGACTCAAATTTTGCCCGACCTGCACATCGAAGATACGCTGATACAAGGCCACTGCATGGCAGGTCAGGGCAAGTATGGCGGATACCACCGCCAGACGGCGGTAGGCTCCGTTTTTTCGCACCAGGCTTGGGATGATCAGTCCCAGACTGAGGAAATAGGCCGCTAAAGCTACAATGGCGAAGACAGACATAGCGATGGGTTATTCAATATCAACTGAGTAAAATGAAGGATCAGTATAGCTTTAGTCGCCACCGCCACCAACCAGTTATCCGCGCCGGAGCGCGCAGATTGGTCTGGCTTTCGTGTTATACTCCCCGTTATTCGCGTCGCGATAGCGGCCAGTTTCACATTGGGCATGAGATATGTTTGAAAATTTAACCGATCGACTGTCGCGCACTCTGCGCAATATCAGCGGACGTGGGCGGCTGACTGAAGACAATATCAAGGATACGTTACGTGAAGTGCGCATGGCGTTGCTGGAAGCGGACGTGGCGTTGCCCGTGGTGCGTGATTTCATCAACCGGGTCAAAGAACAAGCTGTGGGCCATGACGTCAACAAGAGCCTGACGCCGGGCCAGGAATTCGTCAAGATTGTCCAGAATGAACTGGTTGCCGCCATGGGCGAGGTCAATCAGGCGCTCAATCTGGCTGCCCAGCCGCCGGCAGTGGTGCTCATGGCGGGTCTGCAAGGGGCAGGTAAAACCACCAGCGTGGGTAAGTTAGGTAAGTTCCTGCGTGAAAAGCAGAAGAAGAAAGTGTTGGTCGTGTCGGCGGACGTGTATCGCCCTGCTGCTATCAAACAGCTGGAAACGCTGGCACAGACCGTCGGTGTCGATTTTTTCCCCTCGCAAGTGCATGAAAAACCTATCGATATCGTTAACCGTGCGTTACAGCACGCCAAACTGAAATTCTATGATGTTCTGCTGGTGGATACCGCTGGTCGTCTGCATGTCGATGACGTCATGATGGATGAAATCAAGCAGGTTCATGCCTCTATTAATCCGGTGGAAACACTGTTTGTTGTTGACGCCATGACCGGCCAGGATGCTGCGAATACTGCGAAAGCATTTAACGAAGCGTTGCCGTTGACCGGGGTGATTCTGACAAAAATCGATGGTGATTCCCGCGGTGGTGCGGCACTGTCCATCCGTCATATCACGGGTAAACCGATCAAGTTTTTAGGTGTTGGTGAGAAAACCGACGCGCTGGAGCCTTTCTATCCGGACCGTATTGCCTCGCGCATTCTCGGTATGGGCGATGTGCTCTCGCTGATTGAGGAACTTGAAAGTAAGGTTGATCGTTCTCAGGCCGAGAAGTTGGCCAAAAAGCTTAAAAAAGGCGATGGTTTTGACCTGACCGATTTTCTGGATCAACTTAAACAGATGCGCAACATGGGCGGTATGGCCAGCATGATGAGCAAATTGCCGGGCATGGGGCAGATTCCCGATAACGTAAAATCGCAGATGGATGACAAGGTGTTGGTGCGTATGGAAGCGATCATCAATTCCATGACGTTGCAAGAGCGTGCTAAGCCTGAAATCATCAAAGGTTCTCGTAAGCGCCGCATCGCGATGGGTTCGGGTATGCAAGTACAGGACGTCAACCGGCTGCTAAAGCAGTTTGATGATATGCAGCGCATGATGAAAAAGATGAAGAATGGCGGTCTGGCAAAAATGATGCGTGGCATGAAAGGGATGATGCCGCCAGGTTTTCCGGGTCGGTAAGTCGGGGAAATGTGACCCCGGCAGAAAAGTCGGTGGTGTGAATGCACGGTTTTAGATTGCTTTTTGCACCAAAATGAGTAAAATCTTCGGGCTTTTTATATGACACTGGGCCCCGTTCCTCGATGGGGCCCGGTTGTTTTATTAACTAAAGAGGATGTTATGGTAACAATTCGTTTGGCACGTGGCGGCGCTAAAAAACGCCCGTTCTATCAAGTCGTTGTGACCGATAGCCGCAATGCGCGCGACGGTCGTTTCATTGAACGCGTAGGTTTCTTCAACCCGATCGCTACCGGTAAAGCAGAAGCTCTGCGTCTGGATCTTGACCGTATCGAGCACTGGGTTGGTCAGGGCGCTACCGTTTCTGATCGCGTTTCTGCGTTGATCAAAGATGCTAAAAAAGCAGCATAATCTGTTGCGGTGGTGGTAATGGTAATGAGCAAGCAACTCAGCCCGAAAGTCCCGGTTAACCCGGTTATATTGGGGAAAATGGGGTCTACATACGGCATTAAAGGTTGGCTCAGAGTGTTTTCATCCACCGAAAACGCCGAAAGCATTTTTGATTATCAACCCTGGTTCATCCAGAATAATGGGCTGTGGCAATTGATCGAGATCGAGAGCTGGCGGCACCATAATCAGGATCTGGTCATTAAGATTAAAGATATTGATGATCGGGATGCGGCGAATTTATTGACCAATTGCGAGATTGTCGTAGATTCGACCCAGTTGCCTGAGCTGGATGATGGGGATTATTACTGGAAGGACCTGATTGGCTGCGACGTTGTCACCGTAGGTGGCTATGAGCTGGGAAAAGTCACTGACATGATGGAAACCGGTTCTAATGACGTTCTGGTGGTGAGAGCCAACCTGAAAGATGCTTACGGAGTCAAGGAACGGTTGATCCCGTTTCTGACTGAACAGGTTATTAAGCACGTTGACCTGTCTACACATCGTATTGAAGTAGACTGGGATCCTGGTTTTTGAACTCTGTAAAGTCTGTAGTTAATGAGTGGAACGATATATGTGGATTGGGGTGATTAGCCTGTTTCCTGAGATGTTCCGCGCCATTACTGATTATGGAGTCACAGGCCGGGCAGTTAAAAATGGCCTGCTGAGCGTACAGTACTGGAGTCCTCGTGACTTCACTTACGATCGACATCGTACTGTGGATGACCGCCCTTATGGCGGCGGTCCTGGTATGTTGATGATGGTGCAGCCCTTACGGGATGCCATTCATGCAGCGAAAGCAGCGGCAGGCGAAGGGGCTCGGGTGATTTATCTGTCACCGCAGGGTCGCAAACTGGATCAGCAAGGCGTACGTCAACTCGCCGCACATCAGAAGATGATTCTGGTTTGCGGAAGGTACGAGGGCATTGATGAGCGTGTCATCAAAACCGAAATTGACGAAGAATGGTCAATCGGCGATTACGTTCTCAGTGGTGGCGAACTGCCAGCAATGACGCTGATTGATTCGGTAGCCCGGTTTATTCCTGGCGTACTGGGTCATGAAGCTTCAGCACAAGAAGATTCTTTTGCTGATGGATTGTTGGATTGTCCTCACTACACCCGACCTGAAGTGTTGGAAGGTATGGATGTGCCGGCAGTGTTACTGTCGGGCAATCATGCGGAAATACGCCGCTGGCGTTTGAAGCAGTCGCTGGGCCGAACCTGGCTTAGAAGACCTGAACTTCTGAAAAGCCTAGCTCTGACTGACGAGCAAGCAACGTTGTTGAGGGAATTCCAACAGGAATATCAGTCTGAACAACATGAGTATTAGGGGGGCGCTGCGGTAGTGCCGGGCGAACCCAAATATCAGTTTACCTAGGGTAAGAGACATATTATGAGCAATATTATCAAACAGCTTGAACAAGAGCAGATGAAGCAAGACGTACCTGCATTCCGTCCGGGTGACACCGTGGAAGTGAAGGTATGGGTCGTTGAAGGTTCCAAAAAACGTCTGCAGGCATTCGAGGGCGTGGTTATCGCAATTCGTAACCGCGGTCTGCACTCTGCATTCACTGTTCGCAAGATTTCCAACGGCGAAGGCGTAGAGCGCGTATTCCAGACGCACTCTCCGGTAGTGGACAGCATTACCGTTAAGCGCCGTGGTGCTGTGCGTAAAGCCAAACTGTACTACCTGCGTGAGCGTGCTGGTAAGTCTGCTCGTATCAAAGAGCGTCTTAACTAAGCATCCGCTTTCGCAACATCCGAAAGCGATAAGGGGTGGCACTTGCCGCCCCTTTTTCTTGGATGCGTTATATGCGTTACGCGACGTTTTTCGTTTTCCGGGCGATCACGGTAGGGTACATGCGCATCCGGTCATCAATAAAATGTATGTCGCAAAATCCAGCTTGTTCCAGTTGGTGTTGTGTCTGACTGTAGATACGAAACGCGGTCCACTTTACTTCCAGAATGCGTGAAAACAGCAGGTGTTGTAAGGGAAGTAAGCGCTGTTCTTCTTCGGTAACTCGCCAGGGTGACTCTGCTGATAGCATGGGGGGCGGTGTCAGAAAGCTGGTGATCAGCGTTCCCTCTGGTTTCAGGGCTTGATTGAATACTCGATAAAGATCAGTGACTTTGTCATCATCCGGCTCATAAATGTTCAGTCCGTTACTGGTGAGAACATCTACCGGTTCTGGCAGTTGCAATGTCCAGGCATCACCCTGCAGTAGCGTGATGCGATTATCACAATGTTGCTGTCTTGCTAGTGACTCAGCTGCTTCCAGCGCCTGATTATCCAAATCTACGCCGATTAGTCGTACATCCTGATGGTGAGAATAATCCAACAACAATAAATCACCCATCAGCCCGCAGGGAACTGATGCCAGTACCATTCCATCATACAAACGCGATTGCAATTGCTGGCGGAAAATACAAAACCGTTCACGCGTGACCAGTACGACAGGGAATCTCTCATAGATCAATTTTTCCAAATCACTATGGGATGACAACGTTGCAGTAGCGGATGGGTAGGTAACCAGATTGTGGGTCCAGTAGGCATTTAACCCACGGTGTGCTAGCAAAAATTGCCCCAGTTCGAACGTCGCCAGTTCTTCTGCAATCGCGATTTGCTCTTCCACTGTCGCGCCGGGAAGATCGCCTGCCTGCTGGATTCTAGTTCTGACAGCATTGAGCGTAGCGTAGTGATCATCCGGGGAGTGTAATTGATGCGATAGCAACTGCCCTTGTCCAGAATGCAGAGATGTATTTTTCATGATGAGGTCCTGTTTGCCAGCTTATTACGTGAATAAAAGCGGTGAATATCCGACCAAGGCAATGACGGCAATGCAAGATGAATGTGCGCGCCCGATTCCATTTCCATTTTGCACTAGTGTTTTGTTGCTTATCGTTATAGTTTTTTATCGTTATTATATAATGTTGTTTATTGTTGTCGGTGGGGGATTTGTCCGAAAGTTGTATCAGCAGGTAATAAAATAGATCGTATATCCAGGGAGTCCGATTATTAGAGCACCTGGATGACGGGCAAAGGGAATTGTAGACAGTTTGTAAAGGATAATCTGATGCTGATCAATGTGATATGGAGAGAGAAAAGGAATTATCAAGACGACCTGCCAGACAATTCATCCGCGGCTCGCTGCCATACATTTTTCAATGTTTCTGCGTCATTGACACCATCACAACTAGGTGGAAAGGGTTTTCCCGTTCGCCCCCAGGCTTCAATGTTGTCGTAGTGACACCACTCGATTTGACCAGCCCGGTATCCATCCAGAGTAAGCATGACGATCAACATCCAGGTTGCCGAACCATTCTGAAAGTGTTTCGTTATCTTTGACGATAAGGCCACTGGTAGCGTCTTTATATCCTGCCTCATACCAGAAATTCTGCTCATTTTTAGTTGCTGTCGTTAACGAAACAGGTTGGCATCCGGTAAGAAGCAACAATCCCATTAGTACAATACCGTTTCTCATGATTAAACCTGACCACACCTTCTGGATGAAGAAATACCACTCATATTACGCAATTCTTTGCTTTTTCTTTAATGATTTCATATAGCCAACTGCGACTACTCGAAATTTTCAGTCTGGTTTGTGAGGAGCATTATTTCTGGCATGTGGTAATGGTTTGTATATTTTTATTTACACTTTATTGTTCGGTACATACCCAGCGGTTTCAATGGGTTAATCAATGACGTGTTCACGATAAACCAGTTGCATGTGTTTACTGGTGATGACAAATATCACTGATAACAACATCTGGTATGCAACGTATTCCCAATTTACAGCCCTTCGTCTCTTTTCGGGGAGTGAGTGGCTACTGTTTCTTACTGTAACATCCAGCGCACGTGGGGCTGTTGGGTGTGGCGTATCTGCGTTGTGGTTTAGTGTTTTTTTGTGGTAGTAATTTTAACTTTACACTTATGGCTTGAAAAATTTACGGTCAATGTGTTAAGGTGAGACCAGTTACTGGTAATGACGATCGCTCCCTTATATACCAAAGGAACAAACAGGATCACCATCATGCAAAAAGACACGCTCAATAACATTAATATCAGTGCTGAACAGGTTCTTATCACTCCAGACGACCTGAAAGCCAAATTTCCGCTCAATGAGCCGGAACAGCGGGCGATTGCCCTATCGCGTAAAACTATTGCTGACATTATTCATGGCAACGACAAGCGTCTTCTGGTGGTGTGTGGCCCCTGTTCTATTCATGATACGGATGCTGCACTGGACTATGCGCGTCGTCTGCAATCCTTGTCAGCCGAATTGAGCGATCGGTTGTACATTGTCATGCGTGTCTACTTTGAGAAACCTCGTACCACTGTTGGTTGGAAGGGGCTGATCAATGATCCCTATATGGATGGTTCCTTTGATATGGAAGCGGGGCTGCACATCGCCCGTGATTTGCTGCTGAAGCTGGTGAATATGGGCCTACCGCTGGCGACCGAGGCGTTAGATCCCAATAGCCCGCAATACCTGGGAGATTTGTTCAGTTGGTCTGCTATCGGTGCCAGAACCACCGAATCCCAGACTCACCGTGAAATGGCCTCTGGGTTGTCTATGCCGGTGGGATTTAAGAACGGTACTGACGGTAGCCTGGGAACCGCTATCAATGCCATGAAAGCCGCATCAACGCCTCATCGTTTTGTTGGTATCAACCAGAGCGGTCAGGTTTGTTTATTGCAAACTCAGGGAAACCCAGATGGTCACGTAATCCTGCGTGGGGGAAAAACGCCGAACTACAGCGCGCAAGACGTAGCCGAATGTGAAAAACAGATGCGCGATGCAGGACTGAATCCAGCGCTGATGATAGATTGTAGCCACGGCAATTCCAACAAAGACTACCGTCGGCAGCCGCTGGTGGTGGAGTCCGTGATTGAGCAGATCAAGTCTGGTAACCGTTCTATTATTGGGCTGATGCTGGAGAGCCATATCCACGAAGGTAATCAGTCTTCCGAACAACCTCGCGCAGATATGCGTTACGGGGTGTCGGTGACGGATGCTTGTATCAGTTGGGAAAGTACAGAGACATTGTTGCGTTCGGTTCATCATGAACTGGGCGCACGAAGCGCCAATCAGTGAGGAGAAAAACAGATGGTCGCTGAACTGACCGCATTGCGTGATCAGATAGATGAGGTAGATAAAGCATTATTGGCACTGTTGTCACGTCGGCTACGCCTGGTGGCGGAAGTTGGTGAGGTGAAGAGTCGCTATGGTTTGCCAATTTATGCACCTGATCGAGAAGCAGCAATGCTGAGTTCACGACGCAAAGAGGCCGAAACATTAGGCGTTCCCCCGGATTTGATCGAGGATGTTCTGCGTCGGGTGATGCGGGAGTCTTACACCAGTGAGAATGACAAAGGGTTTAAAACGCTTTCGCCATCATTGCGTCCGATTGTGATCGTTGGGGGGCGTGGACAGATGGGGCGTCTGTTTGACAGGATGTTGACGCTGTCCGGCTATCAGGTCCGTATTCTGGAGCAAGATGACTGGCCACAAGCGGAAACTCTGCTGGCTGATGCTGGCATGGTGATTGTGAGTGTCCCGATCCATATAACTGAACAGGTCATTGCGCGTCTGCCTCGATTGCCTGATGATTGTATTCTGGTTGATCTGGCGTCTGTCAAGAATGGCCCGTTACAGGCAATGCTGGCGGCGCATCATGGTCCGGTGTTGGGTCTGCACCCGATGTTTGGCCCGGATATCGGCAGTCTGGCGAAACAAGTCGTTGTATATTGCGATGGACGTCAGCCGGAAGCTTATCAGTGGCTGCTGGAGCAGATTCAGGTGTGGGGAGCCAGGCTGCATCGATCCAGCGCCGTAGAACATGACCAGAATATGGCATTTATTCAGGCATTGCGCCATTTTGCAACCTTTGCTTATGGCCTGCATCTGGCGGAAGAGAATGTGCAGTTGGAACAGTTACTGGCACTTTCTTCGCCGATATACCGTCTTGAACTGGCGATGGTGGGGCGCTTATTTGCGCAAGACCCCCAGCTTTATGCTGATATCATCATGTCTTCTGGCAACAATCTTGCGTTGATCAAGCGTTACTACCAGCGTTTTGGCGAAGCAATTTCATTGCTGGAGGCGGGAGATAAAGCTGCCTTCGTCAGCAGCTTCAAGAAAGTCGAACACTGGTTTGGCGATTATTCCCGGCGATTTATGGCGGAAAGCCGTACTTTGCTGCGTCAGGCAAACGATATCCGACAGTAACGCCGGTCTGTTTACAAGCCACCATCCTGATGATGGTGGTTTTTTTTAATTATAAATAATGGGTTATGTGGCTTGGAGCTACCTGGCATGACACCGTTATGACGGCTCGACTGGCACCACATTTTCGCTGGGGTAACAACCCAATACTTTGAGTGACCGGGTAATAGCGGCCAGCCCGTGCAGTGCCTTGCGGGTATTGTCATTGCGCAGATTGGCCTGCACATCGATATAAAACATCTCTTCCCATGGATTGCCGTTTATCGGCCTTGATTCGAGTTTCGTCATCACGATGCCGTGTTCGCGTAGGACCAACAGCGCTTCCACCAGCGCACCAGATTGTTGCCCGGTTGCCATGATCAAGG
This sequence comes from Dickeya poaceiphila, assembly GCF_007858975.2. Classification (GTDB taxonomy): domain Bacteria; phylum Pseudomonadota; class Gammaproteobacteria; order Enterobacterales; family Enterobacteriaceae; genus Dickeya; species Dickeya poaceiphila. Next base: position 3,399,149 of record NZ_CP042220.2, on the reverse strand, counting down.
TGGTTTTAGCTGGAACTTGCTCTGTTACTTCGATTGGTTTACGCGCCAGGACGATAAATCGTGTGATGTTTTGCGTTTGATTAGCCAGGTTATGTTCCAACACCTGCAACTGGTAAAGCATTCCGCCTGCTTCGCTGCCCAGTGCTGCCGCATGAGGTGAGTTGAGTTCAGCTACTTTTGCCATGGCGGCAGCAGTACTTTCACAATACTCGATTTTCCAGTGCGGGAATCGGTTGATAAAATTACTACATTGCTGAAAGGGCTGGGGGTGGCTGTAAACAGTCTGGATCTGGTCCAGTTGTGTATCCATGGCCACCAGTACGCAATGATCAATAGGTGTAGTCAACTCACCGACGATAGATAATCCAGTATACTGCAACAAGTCGTAAACATCGTTGATTGAACCTGAACTGGTATTCTCTATCGGCAGCACTGCGTAATCCGCCTGACCGGTTTCCACCAGACTGACAATATCCTGAAAGCGTTGGCAGCCACATTCAACAATATGATCAAAATGGCGAGCGGCGTATTGGCGTGCGGCTAAGTGTGAGTAAGAGCCTTTCGGGCCGAGAAAAGCGACGCGGGCGGAGTGAAGTCCGCCAGAGTTAAGATGTTGCTGCAGTAACGCCTGCTGGGTTAGAACGGAGTCTTCGATAATCAACTGGAACAGTCGAGTAATATAATGGCCGTCGAGTTGCCGTTTTTTACCTTCTTCAGCCAACCGGGACAGTAAATCCCGCTCACGTTCTTTATCGCGAATAGGACGATGAGAGTGCTGTTTGGCTCGCGCCACATCCAGCGCCAGTTCCCGCCGTTGCGCCAACAATTCGAGCAGTTGTATATCCAGCGCGGTAATGCGTTCGCGCAGCGCCAGTAGTGGATTATCGGTCATGGTATGTACCTGTTTGCTGTCCAATAAAAAAGCCCCCTTGGTTAGGGGGCTTTTTTGTTCGTCTTCGTATTCTTACTCACACGACAAAACGGCCCCCGCGGTGGGGAGAGTAAAGAAAAATACGAAGAAGAACAGTTGCGACATCATATCACCAAATCCTTATTGTTAATGCTTTTAAGGTAACGGTTGCCTTTTCATCCTGTCAACACAAAATCGCCGGCAGTGGTGAGTGATGTGGGAATTACCTGCCTGGCCGTGTACATAATGGCCGATATAAAAAGTACGTCCAGCGGCGTTGCTGTCTCTCTGAATTTATATTTCTGGTGTTTAATGAGAATTTTTATTATTTTTATTCGCCTTTATTGGTGTGTGGCGTTAGGCAGTTTAATATAGAGAGGGCAAGATGTTGTTCAGTATTTTCAGGGCTATAGTGTTACTCGGTTTATCTGTCATTAGCAGTGCGTCAATTGCCGCACACGTCACGATTAATGATGCTGCCGGTCGTAATGTTACTGTCGATGTACCGGTTAAGCGCGCCATACTGGGTTTTTATTTTGAAGACTACATGGCGGTTGGTGGCGACAAAGCTTTTGATCATGTCGTTGGCATCTCACGTGAAGCCTGGCGTGGCAAAGTGCCTGCCAACTGGGACATGTATGTAAAGCATCGCCCTTCTCTGGCGACGCTGCCTGATATTGGCGAAGTTGACCTGCATAACGTTTCGATTGAGAAATTAATTAGCCTGAATCCTGACGTGGTAATCCTGGCTAGCTGGCAATACCAGGCGCTGAAAGCTGAAGTTTCAACGCTTGAACAACTACACATTCCCGTCGTTGTGGTGGATTACAACGCCCAGACGGTAGCTCTGCATGTGAAATCGACGCAAATCTTTGGCCAATTGACCGGAAATAATGAGCGTGCCAACGAGATAGCTCATTTTTATCAAAGTAGTATCGAAGCTGTACAAGCGCGTATTGCTGCAGCCCATAAACCGAAACCCAAAGTGTACTTTGAATTCGGTAACCGTGGCCCGTCTGAATACTCCTTTACTTATGGCCAGAACATGTGGGGATCGATGCTGGATTTGGCCGGTGGAGACAATATTGCTGCACCCTACATTAAATTGTGGGGAATACTCAACCCAGAGCAAGTACTGAACAGCAAGCCGGATGCGGTTTTCTTCTCTGGTCGAGAAGATAATAAAGTGGCTGATGCCTTGCCAATGGGTGTTGGTGTGAGCAAGGTAGATTCTGAAGCGAAACTGCGTGGGTTCACTCAACGTGCTGGTTGGGCAGATTTTCCGGCAGTGAAAAATAACCGGGTGTTCGCTGTGTATCAGGGCGCTTCGCGCACATTGTCTGATTTTGCCATGGTGCAGTTTATTGCTAAATCGCTCTACCCTGAGTTGTTCCAGAATGTTGATCCGGTAAAAAATTACCTCGATTATTACCGTAAATATCTGCCGGTGGTTCCGCAGGGCACCTTCGCCATTTCACTGGAAAAACCTTAACCATGGTCTAAGGAGCCGTCAAGACATCTTGAAGGGTGGATAAAATGTAGGGGCTGGCTGAAGAGTTTGTGCCAGAACTTGAGAATCAGGCATAGAAGCGCGAACTTACTTTTAGTGGAACACTAAGTAGCTCGCCACCTTCCATGCCTGTTTTTATTTATGACAAGCCCTTCAGGTTCCACGGCTTGTTCCAGGCAACGTACAGAATTTTTCACCAACAATAAAAGAAATGGTGATTTCGTTATCGTGCCCTTGTTATTCCTCTGAAGCCTGCAAGTTTACATCTTTGATACCAGTGTCGGCACGGCGGGCTTCACCCTTGTGCTGGACTTTATTCAACTGCCGTTCTAGTTTTGCGATCAGTTCATTGACGGCAGCATACATATCTTCGTGTTTGGCGCTGGCCACCAGTGGGCCGTTAGGCGTGCTAATGGTGGCGTCTGCCACAAAACCTTGCGGTTCTTTGGACAGGATAATATGCGGATTAATTAACTGAACCTGCCATTTATCCAGTTTGGTGAGACGGTCTTCGACATGCTGACGTATTGCGGGGGTAATATCCATTTGCTTGCTGGTAATGTTGATAGTCATAAAAACTTACCTCTCTGCCTTTTCCGTCTTGGGTGATTTCAGCATACCCTTGACTAATGCAAAGTGGGTGATTTTGATCACTGTTTTGGGTCACTTTTTCGTCACATGAATTGATTTGTGAGCCGCTTTGGGAAACTGACGCGGCAAGCTTGTAGCCTCATCAGGGCTGTGCCATTATCTATTGGATGTATTGGCGGGATTATTCGTTTAAAGCTAGGGTGACCGGCTATACAAAGAAAAAGCGGCAACCGAAGTTGCCGTGGTAATAAGAGTTCGTGGTAAAAGCGTTAAGGTATTTCCTCATGCAGCGGGATTGGCGGCGATGATTTTGGCAACCTTGTCAGCCTGTCCATTCAGTTGCAATTCCCGGTAGGCGTTTTCCATCAACGGCAGTGCAGTTCGTGTTGCCTGCGTGTCTGGATAGTCCTTCAACATTTGCTCTACACGGTTAACCACCGCAACATAAGCACCGCGTTTCGTGTAATACTGTGCGACAGAGAGTTCATATTTAGCCAGACGTTCTTTCAGGAATGCCAGGCGTTTGCTGGTGTCCGTGGCATACTGGCTATTCGGGTAGCCTTGAAGCAACTGGTTAAATGCCTTGAACGCTGAACGAGCATACTGAGGATCACGGTCTGAACGATCAACGCCGAAGAAGCCTTGTAAGGCGCTGTCATCCTGCGCCATGTTGGTCAGCCCACGCATATAGAGGACATAATCCACGTTTGGATGCGTCGGGTTCAGGCGGATGAAGCGATCAATCGACGCCTGAGCCAACGGCAACTCAGCGGATTTGTAATAGGCGTAAATCAGGTCCAGTTGAACTTGTTGGGAATACGGGCCGAATGGATAACGGTTATCCAGTGCTTCCAACTGCTTGATGGCTGCTTTAAAGTTGCCGTCCTGCAGTTTCTCCTGGGCGGTAGCATACAGTTCTGATGGTGGACGGTCAGGTACCGCATCTTTGGAATTGGAGCAACCAGCCAGCGTCAGGCTCAACGTGGCAGCAGCCACCAGGTATTTCATACGCGTCATGACGATTTGATTATCCTCAGAGTGTTTTTCCGGGAGACTGTCCGTTAAGCTCCCCGATTAAGACCAAATACAATGGTACATTATTTTAAACGGCATCGCCGTTAAAACCCAACGTTAATAAGAAGCAGCATACTATGTCCCAACAAGTACAACTCACCGCGACGGTGGCCGAATCTCAACTTGGACAACGTTTAGATCAGGCTTTGGCCGAATTGTTCCCAGATTATTCGCGTTCTCGTATAAAAACGTGGATTTTGGAACAACGGGTACAGATTAACGGCAATATGGTCGACAGACCAAAAGAGAAAGTGCTTGGTGGAGAGTCCGTTGCCATTGATGCTCTTATCGAGGAAGAGGTTCGCTGGGAAGCACAGCCGATTGCACTGGATATTGTTTATGACGATGGCGATATCCTGGTGATTAACAAACCGCGCGATCTGGTAGTGCACCCTGGTGCCGGTAACCCTGATGGTACGGTGCTGAACGCACTGTTGCACTATTATCCGGCTATTGTCGATGTACCGCGAGCTGGCATTGTCCACCGCCTGGATAAGGATACCACCGGGTTGATGGTGGTGGCTAAAACCGTACCGGCCCAGACCAGACTGGTCGAGTCGTTGCAGGCGCGTGAAATTACTCGTGAATATGAAGCGGTAGCTATCGGCACCATGACTGCGGGCGGTACAGTAGATGAACCCATTGCGCGTCACGCTACCAAACGCACGCACATGGCGGTCCATCCGATGGGTAAACCAGCCGTGACACACTATCGCATCATGGAGCATTTTCGTGCGCATACCCGCCTGCGTTTGCGCTTGGAAACAGGCAGAACCCATCAAATTCGCGTCCACATGGCACACATCAACCATCCACTGGTGGGGGACCCACTGTATGGTGGTCGTCCTCGTTTGCCCAAAGGCGCTTCTGAGGTATTTATCGAGACGCTGCGCAATTTCGATCGTCAGGCGTTACACGCCACTATGCTGCGGCTTTATCATCCTATCAGCGGCATTGAGATGGAGTGGCACGCACCTTTGCCGCAGGATATGGTAGAACTGATAGCCGCGCTAAAAGCGGATACCGACGAGTTCAAAGACCAACTTGACTGGTGATGACATGTCGTTTGACAGCATGATGTTAATCCCCGACTGGCCTGCTCCCGCGGCGGTCCGGGCCTGCACCACCACTCGTCTTGGCGGTGTTAGTGGTGTGCCATATGACTCGTTCAATTTGGGTAATCATGTGGGGGATTCTCCGCTGCATGTGCAGGACAACCGGCAACGTCTGGTCACTATGGCCAGATTGCCGGTTATGCCGCATTGGCTTGAGCAGGTACATGGCACACAGGTGATTAACCTTGATGAAGCTGCGCCTGATTCGCTGGTGGGTGATGCGGCTTATACCACCCGTCAGGATAGGGTATGCGCGGTGATGACTGCGGATTGTCTGCCGGTCCTGTTCTGTTCCACTGATGGTGGTGAGGTAGCGGCGGCGCACGCTGGCTGGCGTGGTTTACAAGCGGGTGTATTGGAGCAGACACTACGCCATTTCCATGCCCATCCGACTGAAATTATGGCGTGGATGGGACCAGCTATCGGTCCGCGACAGTTTGAAGTTGGGGCAGAGGTTCGCGAGGCTTTTTTGCGAGTTGACCCCGTTGCCGATTGCGCTTTTGTTCCCCGTAATGGTAAATTCCTCGCCGATATTTATCAGCTGGCCCGTTTGCGTTTACAGGCCGCTGGCGTCAGCCAGGTGTTCGGTGGTGAGTACTGTACGGTCAGCGATTCGAGCCGCTTTTTCTCCTATCGGCGTGATGGTGTGACCGGACGTATGGCAACTTTGATTTGGCTGATATAACCTATTGAATTAAGACGATCCGGAGGATTAACGTTTTTCCTTCTATTATTACTGGCAAAATAATCTTGAATTTTTGAGGGATGACCTCATTTAATCTCCAGTAGCAATTTTGACCAGTATGTATGGGAGGAGTTATGCGTCTGGATCGTCTTACCAACAAATTCCAGCTTGCCCTCGCTGATGCCCAATCCCTCGCCCTTGGGCGGGATCATCAATTCATTGAACCGCTGCATTTGATGAGTGCCCTTTTGAATCAGGAAGGGGGGACAGTCAGTCCATTACTGACGGCTGCCGGGGCGAATGTCAGCCGTCTGAAAAATGAAATTGAACAGGCAATCAGTCGATTACCACAGGTGGAGGGTACCGGTGGTGATGTTCAACCGTCCAGTGAGCTGGTTCGAACGCTTAATATCTGCGACAAGTTGGCGCAGAAAAAAGGCGACACATTCATTTCTTCAGAATTATTTGTACTTGCGGCATTTGAGTCGCGCGGTGCGGTGGGGGATCTGCTAAAGTCTGCAGGAGCTACACAGCAAAACGTGTCTCAGGCCATTGAGCACGTTCGCGGCGGACAGCAAGTTAACGAGCAGAGCGCTGAAGATCAGCGTCAGGCACTGAAGAAATTCACGATTGATCTCACCGAGCGGGCTGAACAAGGCAAGCTAGACCCGGTCATTGGTCGTGATGAAGAAATTCGCCGAACTATCCAGGTGTTGCAACGCAGAACCAAGAATAACCCGGTTTTGATTGGTGAGCCTGGGGTTGGGAAAACCGCGATTGTTGAAGGATTAGCACAGCGTATCGTCAATGGCGAAGTTCCTGAAGGGCTGAAGAATAAACGCGTGTTGGCGCTTGATATGGGGGCGCTGGTAGCGGGAGCTAAATACCGTGGTGAGTTTGAAGAACGTCTGAAAGGCGTCTTGAACGATCTGTCCAAACAGGAAGGCAGTGTCATTCTCTTTATCGATGAATTGCATACCATGGTGGGAGCCGGCAAGGCTGACGGTGCGATGGATGCAGGCAACATGCTTAAGCCTGCGCTGGCGCGCGGCGAGTTGCACTGCGTAGGAGCGACAACGCTGGATGAATACCGCCAGTTTATTGAAAAAGATGCTGCGCTTGAGCGCCGTTTTCAGAAAGTGTTTGTCGCTGAACCGACGGTTGAAGATACCATCGCTATTCTGCGCGGTTTGAAAGAGCGATATGAATTACATCACCATGTGCAAATCACTGATCCGGCGATTGTTGCGGCCGCTATGTTGTCACATCGATATATCTCTGATCGGAAATTACCAGATAAAGCGATCGATCTGATTGATGAAGCCGCATCCAGCATCCGTATGCAGATAGACTCCAAGCCAGAACCGTTAGACCGCCTTGAGCGCCGAATTATCCAGTTAAAACTGGAACAACAGGCGTTGAAGAAAGAGTCTGATGAAGCCAGTTTGAAACGTCTGGAGATTCTGAATGCTGAGTTGGAGCAGAAAGAGCGCGAATACTCAAAACTGGAAGAAGAGTGGAAAGCTGAAAAAGCGTCGTTGACCGGTACGCAAAACATTAAAGCAGCGCTGGAACAGGCAAAAATCTCCCTGGAGCAGGCAAGACGTCAGGGAGATTTAGGTCGAATGTCGGAATTACAATACGGCAAAATTCCTGAACTGGAGAAACAGCTTGCTGCTGCTACACAGGTTGAAGGTAAAACTATGCATCTGCTGCGTAATCGGGTAACGGATGCTGAGATTGCCGAGGTTCTTGCTCGCTGGACCGGTATTCCTGTTTCACGGATGCTGGAAAGTGAGCGGGAAAAATTACTGCGTATGGAGCAGGAACTGCATCAGCGGGTGATTGGGCAGAATGAAGCGGTTGAAGCTGTCGCTAATTCTATTCGACGCAGTCGTGCTGGGCTGTCGGATCCCAATCGTCCAATCGGCTCGTTTTTGTTCCTAGGGCCGACGGGGGTGGGTAAAACCGAGTTATGCAAGACGCTGGCATCGTTCTTGTTCGATAGCGATGACGCAATGGTGCGTATTGATATGTCCGAATTTATGGAAAAACATTCGGTTTCTCGGCTGGTCGGGGCGCCTCCAGGATATGTCGGTTATGAAGAGGGGGGATATCTGACCGAAGCGGTACGTCGTCGCCCTTATTCTGTCATCTTGCTGGATGAAGTGGAAAAAGCGCATCCCGATGTGTTCAATATTCTGTTGCAGGTGCTGGATGATGGCCGCCTGACTGACGGGCAAGGCCGCACGGTGGATTTTCGCAATACAGTGGTTATCATGACATCAAACTTGGGATCGGATCTCATTCAGGAACGATTTGGCGAAATGAATTACAGCCAGATGCGTGACATGGTGTTAGGTGTTGTTAGCCATCATTTCCGCCCGGAGTTCATTAATCGTATTGATGAAGTTGTCGTATTCCATCCGTTAGGCCAAAGCCACATTACATCAATTGCGCAAATTCAACTGCAGCGCCTTTACAAGCGAATGGAAGAACGGGGTTATACAGTGTCTATCTCTGATGCAGCGCTGGAGTTGCTCGGCAAATCAGGTTTTGACCCCGTATATGGTGCCCGTCCACTGAAACGAGCTATCCAGCAGATGATCGAAAACCCGCTGTCTCAGCAGATATTGTCTGGTGACCTGGTGCCTGGAAAATCAGTTACTTTAGATGTAGATGTAAAAAACGAAACCATCGTTGCTCGCCAGTAACGAGTGTTTTTTAATGTCGAACCCCGGCTGATGCTGGGGTTTGTTTTTTTTATCGCCATTATGAGCAAGGGGTAACCATAAAATGGTGTTTTGGTTTAAAAAATGAGCCCTTGCGTTTTTTTTTGAAAATTACACTTGTCAGGCCGGAATAACTCCCTATAATGCGCCTCCACTGACACGGCAACGGCGACACGCCAGCGCAGTTTCAGCAGGAAATCAGGTACGTATCGCTTGACTTCCTGTCGGGAAAGCATAATATATGCGACCCGCGACCACGGTAAGTGGCGCTGCTCTTTAACAATCAATCAGACAATCTGTGTGGGCACTCGCAGGACACTTCACTAAAACTATTTAGTGAAAGTCTTGAAGAGTGACAACAGTTAATTCATTACGAAGTAACAGTAAATTCTTTGAGCACGGTTTTCTTCGGAAAACACATCAAACTTTAAATTGAAGAGTTTGATCATGGCTCAGATTGAACGCTGGCGGCAGGCCTAACACATGCAAGTCGGGCGGTAGCACAAAGGAGCTTGCTCCTTGGGTGACGAGCGGCGGACGGGTGAGTAATGTCTGGGAAACTGCCTGATGGAGGGGGATAACTACTGGAAACGGTAGCTAATACCGCATAACGTCGCAAGACCAAAGAGGGGGACCTTAGGGCCTCTTGCCATCGGATGTGCCCAGATGGGATTAGCTAGTAGGTGGGGTAAAGGCTCACCTAGGCGACGATCCCTAGCTGGTCTGAGAGGATGACCAGCCACACTGGAACTGAGACACGGTCCAGACTCCTACGGGAGGCAGCAGTGGGGAATATTGCACAATGGGGGAAACCCTGATGCAGCCATGCCGCGTGTGTGAAGAAGGCCTTCGGGTTGTAAAGCACTTTCAGCGGGGAGGAAGGGGGCAGGCTTAATACGTCTGTTCATTGACGTTACCCGCAGAAGAAGCACCGGCTAACTCCGTGCCAGCAGCCGCGGTAATACGGAGGGTGCAAGCGTTAATCGGAATGACTGGGCGTAAAGCGCACGCAGGCGGTCTGTTAAGTTGGATGTGAAATCCCCGGGCTCAACCTGGGAACTGCATTCAAAACTGACAGGCTGGAGTCTCGTAGAGGGGGGTAGAATTCCAGGTGTAGCGGTGAAATGCGTAGAGATCTGGAGGAATACCGGTGGCGAAGGCGGCCCCCTGGACGAAGACTGACGCTCAGGTGCGAAAGCGTGGGGAGCAAACAGGATTAGATACCCTGGTAGTCCACGCTGTAAACGATGTCGATTTGGAGGTTGTGGTCCTGAACCGTGGCTTCCGGAGCTAACGCGTTAAATCGACCGCCTGGGGAGTACGGCCGCAAGGTTAAAACTCAAATGAATTGACGGGGGCCCGCACAAGCGGTGGAGCATGTGGTTTAATTCGATGCAACGCGAAGAACCTTACCTACTCTTGACATCCAGAGAAGACTGCAGAGATGCGGTTGTGCCTTCGGGAGCTCTGAGACAGGTGCTGCATGGCTGTCGTCAGCTCGTGTTGTGAAATGTTGGGTTAAGTCCCGCAACGAGCGCAACCCTTATCCTTTGTTGCCAGCACTTCGGGTGGGAACTCAGGGGAGACTGCCGGTGATAAACCGGAGGAAGGTGGGGATGACGTCAAGTCATCATGGCCCTTACGAGTAGGGCTACACACGTGCTACAATGGCGTATACAAAGAGAAGCGACCTCGCGAGAGCAAGCGGACCTCATAAAGTACGTCGTAGTCCGGATTGGAGTCTGCAACTCGACTCCATGAAGTCGGAATCGCTAGTAATCGTAGATCAGAATGCTACGGTGAATACGTTCCCGGGCCTTGTACACACCGCCCGTCACACCATGGGAGTGGGTTGCAAAAGAAGTAGGTAGCTTAACCTTCGGGAGGGCGCTTACCACTTTGTGATTCATGACTGGGGTGAAGTCGTAACAAGGTAACCGTAGGGGAACCTGCGGTTGGATCACCTCCTTACCGAGTAGAAGTGCCTGCGTGGTGTCCACACAGATTGTCTGATGAAGTAACGAGCAGTAAAACCTTATAGGCTTGTAGCTCAGGTGGTTAGAGCGCACCCCTGATAAGGGTGAGGTCGGTGGTTCAAGTCCACTCAGGCCTACCAACTCTATTTATCCTTGAAATGTTCGATGGCGGCGCAGCGTGTGTGCAGGGTGCGTGATGTGTTGAACCTTTCGACGGCTAAGCGGGTTGACAAGGTTGATGCATCTATGGGGCTATAGCTCAGCTGGGAGAGCGCCTGCTTTGCACGCAGGAGGTCTGCGGTTCGATCCCGCATAGCTCCACCATTTACGAATGACTTCAGAGTGTACTGGAAACAGTATGCTGCGAAGTATTCTGCTCTTTAACAATCCGGAACAAGCTGAAAAATTGAAACGACGGCATGTGAGTGAGAATTCATGTGTTGTTCGAGTCTCTCAATATACCTGCATCCCGAGACACTTTCGGGTTGTGAGGTTAAGCGACTAAGCGTACACGGTGGATGCCTAGGCAGTCAGAGGCGATGAAGGGCGTGCTAATCTGCGAAAAGCGTCGGCAAGGTGATATGAGCCGTTATACCCGACGATACCCGAATGGGGAAACCCAGTGTGACTCGTCACACTATCATTAACTGAATTCATAGGTTAATGAAGCGAACCGGGGGAACTGAAACATCTCAGTACCCCGAGGAAAAGAAATCAACCGAGATTCCCCCAGTAGCGGCGAGCGAACGGGGAGGAGCCCAGAACCTGAATCGGCTTGTGTGTCAGTGGAAGCGTCTGGAAAGTCGCACGATACAGGGTGAGAGTCCCGTACACGAAGGTGCACAGGTCGTGAGTTCGATGAGTAGGGCGGGACACGTGGTATCCTGTCTGAACATGGGGGGACCATCCTCCAAGGCTAAATACTCCTGACTGACCGATAGTGAACCAGTACCGTGAGGGAAAGGCGAAAAGAACCCCGGCGAGGGGAGTGAAAGAGAACCTGAAACCGTGTACGTACAAGCAGTGGGAGCACCTTTAGGGTGTGACTGCGTACCTTTTGTATAATGGGTCAGCGACTTATATTCTGTAGCAAGGTTAACCGCATAGGGGAGCCGCAGGGAAACCGAGTCTTAACTGGGCGTTAAGTTGCAGGGTATAGACCCGAAACCCGGTGATCTAGCCATGGGCAGGTTGAAGGTTGGGTAACACTAACTGGAGGACCGAACCGACTAATGTTGAAAAATTAGCGGATGACTTGTGGCTGGGGGTGAAAGGCCAATCAAACCGGGAGATAGCTGGTTCTCCCCGAAAGCTATTTAGGTAGCGCCTCGTGAAGTCATCTTCGGGGGTAGAGCACTGTTTCGGCTAGGGGGCCATCCCGGCTTACCAACCCGATGCAAACTGCGAATACCGAAGAATGTTATCACGGGAGACACACGGCGGGTGCTAACGTCCGTCGTGAAGAGGGAAACAACCCAGACCGCCAGCTAAGGTCCCCAAGTCATGGTTAAGTGGGAAACGATGTGGGAAGGCCCAGACAGCCAGGATGTTGGCTTAGAAGCAGCCATCATTTAAAGAAAGCGTAATAGCTCACTGGTCGAGTCGGCCTGCGCGGAAGATGTAACGGGGCTAAAACCATGCACCGAAGCTGCGGCAGCGAACGTATCACCCAAGACAACTTTGCGGAGTTGAATGACGATTGACGGAGCGACGCGACGTCAATGCGTCCACAACGTCGAGTTGGCTTAGGGATACGTTCGTTGGGTAGGGGAGCGTTCTGTAAGCCGTTGAAGGTGGACTGTGAGGTCTGCTGGAGGTATCAGAAGTGCGAATGCTGACATAAGTAACGATAATGCGGGTGAAAAACCCGCACGCCGGAAGACCAAGGGTTCCTGTCCAACGTTAATCGGGGCAGGGTGAGTCGACCCCTAAGGCGAGGCTGAAAAGCGTAGTCGATGGGAAACAGGTTAATATTCCTGTACTGGGTGTGACTGCGAAGGGGGGACGGAGAAGGCTATGTCATCCGGGCGACGGTTGTCCCGGTTTAAGCGTGCAGGTGGGTGGACCAGGCAAATCCGGTCTGCTGTGAACACTGAGGCGTGATGACGAGGCACTACGGTGCTGAAGTGACAGATGCCCTGCTTCCAGGAAAAGCCTCTAAGCATCAGGTGACATTCAATCGTACCCCAAACCGACACAGGTGGTCAGGTAGAGAATACTCAGGCGCTTGAGAGAACTCGGGTGAAGGAACTAGGCAAAATGGTGCCGTAACTTCGGGAGAAGGCACGCTCCTGTGGGTGAAGTCCCTTGCGGATGGAGCTGACGGGAGTCGCAGATACCAGCTGGCTGCAACTGTTTAATAAAAACACAGCACTGTGCAAACACGAAAGTGGACGTATACGGTGTGACGCCTGCCCGGTGCCGGAAGGTTAATTGATGGGGTTATCCGTAAGGAGAAGCTCTTGATCGAAGCCCCGGTAAACGGCGGCCGTAACTATAACGGTCCTAAGGTAGCGAAATTCCTTGTCGGGTAAGTTCCGACCTGCACGAATGGCGTAATGATGGCCAGGCTGTCTCCACCCGAGACTCAGTGAAATTGAACTCGCTGTGAAGATGCAGTGTACCCGCGGCAAGACGGAAAGACCCCGTGAACCTTTACTATAGCTTGACACTGAACCTTGAACCTTGATGTGTAGGATAGGTGGGAGGCTGTGAAGTGTGGACGCCAGTCTGCATGGAGCCGACCTTGAAATACCACCCTTTAATGTTTGATGTTCTAACCTGGGCCCGTAATCCGGGCCGGGGACAGTGTCTGGTGGGTAGTTTGACTGGGGCGGTCTCCTCCCAAAGCGTAACGGAGGAGCACGAAGGTTAGCTAATCCTGGTCGGACATCAGGAGGTTAGTGCAAAGGCATAAGCTAGCTTGACTGCGAGAGTGACGGCTCGAGCAGGTGCGAAAGCAGGTCTTAGTGATCCGGTGGTTCTGAATGGAAGGGCCATCGCTCAACGGATAAAAGGTACTCCGGGGATAACAGGCTGATACCGCCCAAGAGTTCATATCGACGGCGGTGTTTGGCACCTCGATGTCGGCTCATCACATCCTGGGGCTGAAGTAGGTCCCAAGGGTATGGCTGTTCGCCATTTAAAGTGGTACGCGAGCTGGGTTTAGAACGTCGTGAGACAGTTCGGTCCCTATCTGCCGTGGGCGTTGGAAGATTGAGGGGGGTTGCTCCTAGTACGAGAGGACCGGAGTGAACGCACCGCTGGTGTTCGGGTTGTCATGCCAATGGCACTGCCCGGTAGCTACGTGCGGAAGAGATAACCGCTGAAAGCATCTAAGCGGGAAACTTGCCCCGAGATGAGTCTTCCCTGGGAACGTGATTCCCCGGAAGGGACGTTCGAGACGAGGACGTTGATAGGCTGGGTGTGTAAGCGTAGTGATACGTTGAGCTAACCAGTACTAATGACCCGAGAGGCTTAACCTTACAACACCGAAGGTGTTTTGGAGAGAGACGGAAAGTCGAGTCAGCTTGTTCGAGGATTGGATGGCGTGGTGTGCGGCAAACAGAGAGCACACGGCGACATGAAGGATGATGACGTTGAAAGACGTTGAAAGAATTTGCCTGGCGGCGATAGCGCGGTGGTCCCACCTGACCCCATGCCGAACTCAGAAGTGAAACGCCGTAGCGCCGATGGTAGTGTGGGGTCTCCCCATGCGAGAGTAGGGAACTGCCAGGCATCAAATTTTGTGTGCTGATATGGCTCAGTTGGTAGAGCGCACCCTTGGTAAGGGTGAGGTCCCCAGTTCGACTCTGGGTATCAGCACCAGTTGTTTTAAGTGACGTTCGGCAAACTGAATAAAAGAATTTGTCTGGCGGCGAGAGCGCGGTGGTCCCACCTGACCCCATGCCGAACTCAGAAGTGAAACGCCGTAGCGCCGATGGTAGTGTGGGGTCTCCCCATGCGAGAGTAGGGAACTGCCAGACATCAAACGAAAACAAAAGGCCCGTTCGAAAGAGCGGGCCTTTTGTTTTATCTGTTGTTTGTCGGTGAATACTCTGCAGCGGCTCACAGGGGACGGATAGGGTACCCACCATAAAGCTGTCGTATCGTGGCCCTCAGCTTAAATAATGACATGAGCTGATTAGTTTTTGCCTGAATCATCGAGCCTGTTTTATTGTGTCTGCTATAAAAGAGCTATTGCATAACAGACGGGAAGGGTAGATCACACATGGTGAATACAATAAAGCCACAGGATGGAGTTACGACAAATAGCACACACCAGCGTATCTGGGCAATCGTTGGCGCCTCATCCGGGAATTTGGTTGAATGGTTTGATTTTTACGTTTATTCGTTTTGCTCCCTATACTTCGCTCATATCTTTTTTCCGACCGGTAATAGCACGACACAATTGTTACAAACAGCAGGTGTTTTTGCGGCTGGGTTTCTCATGCGCCCTATCGGAGGTTGGTTGTTTGGCTATATCGCCGATAAATATGGTCGTAAAAAATCGATGCTGACATCGGTGTGCATGATGTGCCTGGGATCGCTGGTAATAGCCTGCTTGCCCGGCTATGCAACGATTGGAGTTTGGGCTCCCTTGTTATTACTGATAGCTCGTTTGTTTCAGGGGTTGTCAGTAGGCGGAGAATACGGAACCAGTGCAACGTATATGAGCGAAGTGGCACTGGAAGGACGCAAGGGATTTTATGCCTCTTTTCAGTATGTAACGCTAATCGGTGGCCAGTTACTGGCGTTACTGGTTGTAGTGATACTACAGCACCTACTCTCTGATACAGAGCTGCGTTCATGGGGCTGGCGTATTCCCTTTATCTTAGGCGCCGCTCTGGCTGTGGTCGCGTTGTTCTTGCGTCATTCGCTTAATGAAACCTCTGCGAGTGAAACCCGTGCACGCAAGGATGCCGGGTCATTAAGAGGGCTGTGGCACAATCGTAATGCTTTTATCATGGTGCTGGGATTTACTGCTGGAGGTTCATTGAGCTTCTATACCTACACCACCTATATGCAGAAATACCTGGTGAATACCGCCGGGCTGAGCGCCAAGTCTGCTAGTGGATTGATGACGCTGGCTCTGTTCATTTTCATGCTGTTGCAGCCTGTGTTTGGCGCACTGTCCGATAAAATTGGTCGCCGCAGTTCTATGTTGCTTTTTGGCGCGCTATCGGCGTTATTGACGGTACCGATTTTGTCTACTCTGCAAGGTGTGAGCAACCCGGTTATCGCATTTATGCTGGTGATATTGGCTCTGGTGATAGTGAGTTTTTATACTTCGATTAGCGGCATTCTTAAGGCAGAAATGTTTCCTCCGGAGGTGCGGGCGTTGGGCGTCGGGTTGTCTTACGCCGTGGCGAATGCCTTGTTTGGCGGTTCTGCTGAGTACGTTGCATTGTCGTTGAAATCGTTGGGTACGGAAGAGTCATTTTTTTGGTATGTTTCACTGATGAGTGCGCTAGCGTTTCTGGTTTCTCTTGGGTTGCACCATAAAGGGAAGGGCGAAAAGCTCTAGTGATGTGCTGCCACCATAAACAATAGCCGGTCGTCGCACCGGCTATGTCTCAGGTTAAATCCTTCCTGCTCCATCCACTACCTTGTGGCTGGCTGTTGACAGTTACAAAATCCGACTAATCAGGCGATCAATGCGGATGCGGCGCAGGCGGCGAATAAGCTTGCGTACTTTTACCGGATATTGCGCAATGCTTTGCAATTGCTGGTAGTGAGTGATGATTTGGGTATGGGTACGAATGCATTCCAGTTCCTGCTGGCGTTGCGTTTGCAAAACCTGCTGCGGATCATGAATCAGAATGGCGTTTTCTAAATCCAGCCGCCAGGCGCGGGGGTTGAGGTTGTTTCCAGTCAGCAATTGCCATTCATTGTCCACCCACATGCCTTTCAGGTGGAAGCTGTTGTCACCGTCTTTCCACAGGCGTACCACCAGTTGGTTACTATCGATATATTTTTGCAGGCGGCTCAGGAAACGGCGCAGATTGATTTCATACAGATAAGGTAGCGCACCGATAATTCGGAACGGCTGATCTTCAGGAATAAAAAAGTCGTTTGCCGTTTTGTCGCCGATGATAATTTCGATCTGCTTGCCGGTACGTAGCAGGTGGATGATATTGCGCACCAACAAGGCTGGTAGATTGAAGTACGGGGTGCAAATGACCAACTGCTGCTCAGCACAGTACATCAGATGGTGAATGGTCCGATTCAGTGGACTCTGTTTACCCAGTCCGACCAGCGGCGTTACCGCCAGCTGGCTGTTGTTCTCTCCGATGCCTGGTAGCAGATACGTTGCTGAGCGTAGCGACTGGCGAAACTGACGGATATCATTTTTGATATCGATAGTTTTAGGTCGGGATGAACGGTCAAGTCGCTGTACTGCAGATGCAGCTAATAAATCTTGTACATAACCCGTCATGACATTAGCCAGTACAGGGTTATGAATGAGCTGATAGCGGTCGTATCGGTACTTTTCATGTTGATGCAGGTAGACATCATTCAGACTGGCGCCGCTGTAGAGCACTGTGTCATCAATGATAAAGCCTTTCAGATGTAGCACACCTAATGCTTCGCGTGTATTGACAGGAATGCCGTAAATTGGAATCTGTGCATCATCGTACTGTTGCGCCATTTCGTAGTACCAGTCGGCGTTGGTGCTGTCGGCGGCAACGCCGATGCGTCCACGCTGGGCGCGATGCCAATCAACCAGTATGCCGATCTCCAGCTCTGGGCATTGGCGTTTGGCCTGATAAAGTGCAGACAGAATGCCTTCGCCGCCATCATCATGTTCCAGATACAGCGCCACCAGATAGATGCGCTTTTTGGCCTGCAAAATCTGTTTTGTCAGCGTGGTGCGAAAAAGCGACGGACTATGAAGCGTCTGGACATCATCGGCAGACTGAGGGATTTTAGGCAGTTGTGCAAGGTGTTGTTGATATTTCGTACGCTTTAGTTTTGACAACATCACAGTGCGATTCTTCTCTCATCGTGGAATGACCGCGAGGTCATGAAATACATTAAGGCATAGCCGAATCGGGCGATGATACCACTACTTGACGGGCCTTGTGAGCAAGTTTTGCTGCCTGTAGCGAGATCTTAATCACAGCGGCATGTCTGGTTATGGCTGTGTTTTTGTGTCAAATGGCAGTTCCAGCGTCACAATGCCGTCTTCCAATTGCACATCAACGTGAAAGCCCAGTTTTTTGGCCAGTGTGACCATTCCCTGATTCGTTGGCATGGTGATGCCGCTCAAGCGGCCTAGCCCATGGGAGCGTGCATACTGAATCAGTTTTTCCAGCAATCGTCTGCCCAACCCCAACCCTTTCAGGTCTGAACGCACCAGTACTGCAAATTCTGCGCTGATGTTGTCTGGGTCGGCAATTGCGCGTGTTACTCCGATGATCTCTGGTTCGCCGCTAATATCTGGCCGTACGGCAATAAAAGCCATTTCACGATCATAGTCAATTTGAGTCATGTTGGCTAAATCTTCATGGGTAAACTCATTGATTTCACTGAAATAACGATAGTAAAGGTCTTCACGAGTTACTTTCCCGATAAAGTGGGCCAGCAGCGGTTCGTCTTCAGGCAGAATAGGGCGGAACAAACAGGATGAGCCGTCTTTGAGCTGGACAGTTTCTTCCAGTTCCTGCGGGTAAGGACGAATAGACAGACGCGACTGTGGATCGCCGCTGAAAGGTGTCAGATGTAACGTCACATCCAGCAGTGTGAACGCCTCGCCGGAAGCCAGCAGCGGATGAATATCCAGACGTGCTATCTCCGGGCAATCCAGAATCAGGTTGGAAACCTGCACCAGCAAGCGGCTTAAGGCTGGAATATCCAGCGGCTTGAGGGCACTTTGGCTGCGGATTTTTCCACTTTTCAGCGCCTGGACAATCAGATAACGCGCCAGCGCCATATTCAACGGCGGCAATGCTACTGCTGCCTGGGTTTCCCGGCTCCACGCTGTTCCACCTTCACCCAACATGATGATTGGGCCGAAGATAGCATCCTGCTCGACGGCGATGCGTAACTCCAGCGCGCCGGTGCGATTCGCCATTCCCTGTACCAGCAGTCCATGAACACGAGCTTGCGGATTGGTGTGCCGGACTCGCTCCAGCATTGCTTCCGCAGCCAGTTGCACCTCTTGCGCGTTTTGCAAATACAGCATCACGCCCTGAATTTCCGATTTGTGGGGAATATCCGGCGAGCGCAGTTTAAGTGCGACGGGATAGCCGATTTTTTCAGCAATGTATACCGCTTCGGTACTGTCGCCGGCAATCCAGGTCGGCAAGGTATTCAGACCATAAGCTTGCAGAATCGGCTGGACTTCATGAGTATCAAGTCGGGTGGTGCCCTCTTGCAGCGCCTGACTGATCAGCTGGTGTGCCTGTGCGGTATTGGCGGTGAGATCCGATGGCAGAGCCGGGGTTTCCTTCAACTGTTTCTGGTTACGGCGGTATTCAACGATATGCATGAATGCCGTTACCGTACCTTCCGGTGTGCGATAGGTTGGGATTCCTGCCTCGTTGAACAGACGACGCGCTTCCTGTGAAGAGAATTCGCCGCACCAGTTGGTCAGCAGCGTGATGCGCTTACCGCGCGGGTGTTGCTGCAATAACTGAATCAGGCTTTCAGCACTTTCCGTGCCGGGCGCAGCCGCACTTGGCGCGTGGATGAGCAGTAACGCATCATAATCGTCGCTATCCAGCAGCGCCGACAACGCTGCCAGATAGCGTTGAGGTGTGGCATCGTCGCGCAGGTCCAGCGGATTGCCGATAGTGACGGTGTCGGGTAACACCGCGCGTAAGGCCTGTTGAGTTGGTTCGCTCAGTGTTGCCAGCTTGCCCTGACGGGCAATCAGCTGATCCAGCGCCTGCGCGGCAGGTGATGCGCCATTGCTGACAATCAACAGACGTTCGCCGCGTAGTGGACGCAGATGGCTGAGCGTTTCCACCGCTGAAAACAGTTCATGGGTATCTTGTACCCGCAATAGTCCGGCGCGCTGGATAGCGGCATCGTAGGCGGCGTCCAGCCCGTGCTGACCGTCATGCAACAGTTGTTGTGCTTGTCGGCTACGCCCGCTTTTAATCACCAGAATCGGTTTATTGCGCGATGCGCTGCGCGCTGCTGAAAGAAAACGTCGGGCGTCGCTGATGTGTTCCAGATGCAGCAAAATAGCGCTGGTTTTGCCGTCTCGCGCCAGAAAATCCAGCAGGTCATCCACGTCAATATCCAGGCTGTCGCCAAGCGCGATAAAGTAAGAAAAGCCGATGCCACGCTGTTGCGCCCAGTCCAGTATGGTGTTGGAGACTGCTGCCGACTGGGAGATAAACGCCAGTTTACCTTTTAAAATCGGTACCGGTGAAAAGCTGGCGTTGAGTCCCTGCCAGGGTGCCAGCAAGCCTAAGCTGTTTGGCCCCAGCAGTCGCATAGCATAGCGGGACGCACAATTTTTCAGTTCAATGAATTGTGATGGTGGAGCGGAGAGCACAATGACGGTTTTACAGCCTCGTTGTCCTAGTGCTTCCAACAGCGACAGATTACGGTCAGCGCGGGTGCAGATAACGGCAAGGTCAGGCGTCATGGGCAGGTTGGCGACATCGCGGTACGCCAGTACCCCACACACTGCCTTGTATTTAGGCGTGACCGGTAGTACCGGCCCGTTAAACCCGCCGTCAAGCAGGTTTCGCATCATCAGGAAACCGGCTCGTCCCGATTTTTCCGACGCGCCGATCACCGCAATCGAACGGGGACGCAGCAGTGCTTCTAATCCGCGCTGGCTCATCAGTTACTCCTGTTGGAAGACACCTGATTGATCTTAAACGTCTGTTGCCGATTTTGCTGTGACAGTGGAGGTAATTTTCTTTTTCGCGTGATGTGCTTTGCCTGCCAGATAATGGCGACGAAAACGGTCAAAATGCTCCGCCAGTGCCTCGGCTGCATCGTTGTCGCCGGCCTGGCGCAATAGGGCAATGGCGATTTCCGCCGTGCAGTGCTGCCCGGCGCTGCTGGCCTCCCGCAATTGATAGCTGGACAACGCATCCACACTCAGCGACAGGATCGGCAACGTATCGAGGTACGGGCTTTTGCGAAACATTTTGCGTGCTTCGGGCCAGGTGCCATCCAGCATCACGAATAGCGGTGGTTTACCGTCTGTGGGGAGTTGATGGCAAACCTGACGGTCACTTTTATCGTCGTCTGCCAGAAAGACCAGCCAGGGTTGATACTCTGCTGTTTGCAACGTGGCGAGCAGCGTGGGATCCGGTTCGGTGCGAGACCATAGAAATGCCTCGGTTTGCGGCAGGACATCGGCAATCAGGCGGCCGGTATTGCTGGGCTTTAGCGGTTCGGTGTCGAACATGACCAGACAGAAGTGGCTGCGGGCGGTACGCGGTGATAGGGTGTCACACAGGCAGTGAACTTCCGGCAGCAGACAACGCTGACAGCGGATTACGCGGCAACCGCGGGCGCGAAAAGGTCGCGTGGAGAGAGCAAGGCGTTGCTGGCGCAGACGCAGGACAGCGTTACCGGTCATGATTTTCCGTTAAAAAGCGACATTCTAAACGACCGGACGGCTGACCTGAAGCCCCGTGTATTGCGGGGCATCTGGCGAGGCATAATTTATAGCGATTCGTTAAGCCAGCTCTCAAAAGGCGCTTTGGGCATGGCGCCGTTAAGCATATCAATCATCTTGCCATGCTTGAACAGCATAATGGTAGGAATGCTGCGGATACGGAAACGAGCGCTCAGAGCGGGTTCAGCTTCAGTGTTGACCTTAATAAATCGAATTTTGCCGCCATTTTCGTCAGCGACGCTTTCAAATACTGGGGCAAAATTGACACAGGGTCCGCACCAGGGCGCCCAGAAATCCACCACCACCGGCAGATCGTCTTGCAGCAATGTATCCAGCGTCTTTTCCGTGGCGTTAATGACTTCCCCACTGAAGAGTGGCTGACCGCAGCGACCACATTTGGCCTTATGATTATCATTA
Organism: Dickeya poaceiphila; assembly: GCF_007858975.2. Classification (GTDB taxonomy): domain Bacteria; phylum Pseudomonadota; class Gammaproteobacteria; order Enterobacterales; family Enterobacteriaceae; genus Dickeya; species Dickeya poaceiphila. The sequence goes on along the minus strand of NZ_CP042220.2, from coordinate 3,377,545 downwards.
ATGCGTTCTTCCGGCAGTCGGTTGGTCGCGTGGCAGGATGCACATACCGTATTCATAAACGGGCCTCATGTAGCAAAAGGACTGGAATCAAGTGTACTGTTGATGAAAATGCGCCCATCGTGCGTGAATAGAGCAACAATGGTGATGCGAAAACAGCATAAGTATGAAGAGCGCGTTGAGCGTCAACAAGGTGTTTTACCCAATGGTTACAATAGTTAGTGACTTTTATGATCGGGTTGGTGGCTAAGCGGGTGGACATAGGGTAATCTTCGCGCCCAGCGCGTAGGTGGAGAAGAGCATGAGCGATACATTGAGTGGAAAGGGCGGTAAAGTCCGTGTCATGTACGTCCGTAGTGAGGACGGGGATGAGAAGAGCAAGCCGAAACGTACGCCGGATAAGCGGCGTGGTGAAGGTGACAACAACCGTAGCGGTGCTCGTAAAGGGCGTGATGGCTCGCCACGCAGTGGGCGAGATAGAGACAATAAAGAGAATGCCGGACGCGGCGGCAAATGGCGCGGTGAGTCGGAAAGGCGTGAGCGCCCACGTAGTGAGCCAACTGAGTATGCCGATTCTCCCTGGAAAACGGTATCGCGTGCGCCCACAGAGGAGCCGGATCACGGCGGTATCAGCGGCAAGAGCCAGATTGATCCAGAACAGATTCGCCGCCAGCGGGCGGAAGAAACCAGAGTTTATGGCGAGAACGCTTGTCAGGCGTTGTTCCTGAGTCGTCCGGAAGCGATTGTACGTGGCTGGTTTTTGCAGGAAGTGACGCCGCGTTTTCGTGACGCGCTACGCTGGATGGCGGCCAACCGCAAGGCTTACCACGTGGTGGAAGACGACGAGCTGGTTCGTGCGTCCGGCACAGAGCATCACGGCGGCGTGTGTTTTCTGATCAAGAAACGCCGTGGTCTGGATGTCGCGGCTTACCTGCGTGAGGCGGGGGAAACTGACTGTGTGCTGGCGCTGGAAGATGTGGGTAATCCACATAATCTGGGCGGGATCATGCGTAGTTGCGCGCACTTTGGTGTGAAAGGCGTGCTGGTCAATGATGCATCGCAGTTGGAGTCTGGTGCTGCGGTGCGTACGGCAGAAGGCGGTGCTGAGCACGTGAAAGCAATCAGTGCCGAGGGTCTGGTTGATGCGCTGGCGCAGTTCCGCGATGCCGGTTACACCATTGTTACCACCTCCAGTCACAAGGGCACCACGTTGTCGAAAACCTCGTTGCCTGCCAAAACAGTGATTGTGCTGGGTCAGGAAGGTGATGGTTTGTCCGACAGCGCCTGGCAACAGGGTGACGTCAAGGTGTCGATTGACGGTACCGGCAATGTGGAAAGTTTGAATATTTCGGTGGCGACTGGAATCTTACTGGCAGAATGGTGGCGGCAGAATCATAGCTAAGTCTATTCAATCCGGTGATAAAAAACAGTCATAAAATAAAAAGGTGGCCAGGCCACCTTTTTGTTTTTGTATCAGGTTGGGTCAGCTTTGTATTGCTTTGGGTCAGCGTAGTTCTGTGTCAGGACTTAGTGAGCGCCGCTCGCTGAGTGGCTGCCGAATGGTGGTTTGGCGAACCATACCAACACGATCAGCATGACAAAAACCCCAGCTGACAGCCAAAAGATCTCGTTGGCGCCAATAATCAGCCCTTGTGCCGTGATCTGCTGGGCCAGATAACTGGATACCTGCTGTTGGCTCATTCCCATAGCTTCCAATTGCTGATAGGTCTGCTGTGCCAGCGGGTTATAGGGATTGATTGCCTCACTCAATTGTGAATGATGCAATGCTTCCCGGCGTTCCCACAATGTGGTGGTGATCGATGTGCCGATAGAACCCGCCAGCGTACGGGCAAAATTCGACAGGCTGGAGGCGGCCGCCATACGCTCCGGCGGCAGCCCGGAGAGCGTGATGGTAGTCAGCGGCATAAAGAAACAGGCCACGGCGATCCCTTGCACGAACTGTGGCCATGCTGATGCGCCGAAATCCATTGCGGGTTCGAAGGTATAAGTCCGCCAATAGAAACAGATCGCATACATGATGAAACTGAACGTCACCAGACGGCGCATATCCAGCTTATGCATGAATTTACCGATGATCGGCGATAAGATTACCGGCATCAGGCCCACTGGCGCAGAGGCCAACCCGGCCCAGGTGGCAGTGTAACCAAACACGACCTGCAACAATTGCGGTAACAACACTATCGCGCCGAAATAGAGCATGAACGCCAGACTGGTACACAGGCAGCCGATGGTAAAGTTACGAATTTTGAACAACGACAAATCAACCACCGGGTGATCGTCCGTTAGCTCCCATACTACCAGTACGGTTAGCGAAACTACGGCAACTACGGTCAGCACTATGATTTCTGTCGAATTAAACCAGTCCAGCTCTTTGCCGCGGTCCAGCATCATTTGCAGGCTGCCAATCCCTGCCGCCAGTAGAATCAGCCCAATCGTGTCGATGGGGCGGATTTCGGTTTTGGTTTCCCGCCCGCGTAGGGTTTGCAGGGTAATTAACACCACCAAAACGCCCAATGGCACGTTGATGAAGAAGATCCATCCCCAGTGGTAGTTGTCGCTGATCCAGCCGCCAAGGATCGGGCCGAAGATTGGCGCAACCACCACCGTCATTGACCACAGAGCCAATGCAATGCCCCTTCTGGCCGGCGGATAGTTATTTAGCAGCAGGCTTTGGGATAATGGAATGATCGGGCCAGCGACCAGACCCTGCAACATACGAGAGACTATCAGCATTTCCAGGCTGGTAGACATGCCACATAGCCAGGAAGTCAGGGTAAACAATATGGTGGCCCAGACAAACAGGCGTACCTCGCCGAACCGTTTAGCCAGCCAACCGGTGATAGGAATAGAGATGGCGTTTGCCACCCCGAAAGACGTGATGACCCAGGTGCCCTGCGAGTTGGACGCCCCCAGATTTCCGGCGATGGTCGGAATGGCTACGTTGGCAATGGTTGAGTCCAACACCTGCATGAACGTCGCCAGCGACAGGGCGATCGTCATCAGAGCCAGCGTCATGCCCTCAAGCGGTTTTCTTGTCACGCTGCTCTCCTTCTGAGGTTAGTCAGCGTTAGCGCCGATGATCTGATCGATCATCTGGTTGACTGGCGTCAGGTCGAGATCCAGTGCGTCACTCTGGTAGGCCGGTGTTGTACGGCTCGCGTCGGAAAGCACTCTACCATCGGTATTCGCGGTATCCACACTCACCAACATCGACAAACCAATGCGCAGCGGATTATCAGCCAGCTGTTTCGGGTCTAACTCGATCCGGACCGGTAGACGCTGTACGACTTTGATCCAGTTACCGGTGGCATTCTGGGCAGGCAGCAGCGAGAACGCACTGCCGGTACCCATATCCAGGCCGACCACCTTACCTTTGTACACCACGCTATCGCCGTAAAGGTCACTGGTGACGGTTGCAGGCTGGCCGATGCGCATATTGGCTAGCTGGGTTTCCTTAAAGTTCGCGTCAACCCACAGCGGTGCTGCCGGTACGACGGCCATCAGGGATGAGGACGGGGTAATGCGGGCACCCAACTGCACGCTACGACGAGACACGTAGCCATCAACAGGACTGACGATATTCGTGCGTTTCAGCGCCAGCCAGGCGTTACGCAGGTCGGTCGCGGCTTGTGCGATAGCTGGTTGCTGCTCCAACGGCGTGTTGAGTACCAGTGCCTGGGCGGCGGCATATTGCTGTTTAGTGGCTTCCAGCGAGGCTTTGGCGCTGGAGACCTGATCACGGGCATGTTGCAAATCTTCCCGTCCGATAGCATTCGCCCGCCCCAGCGCTTCACGGCGGTTCAAGTCACTGATGGCTTGATCCAGCGTAATCTGTTGCAACTCGATATTTGCTTTGTACTGACGGACGTTGATCATCTGCTGATGAACCTGACGCACGCTGTTCGCCAGCGTGGTCTGCGCACGTTCAAAGGCCTGCTCGGAATCGGTTGGGTCAAGTTCAATCAGAACATCACCTTTTTTAACGAAGTCGGTATTATCGACGTTGACGCGGGTAACGCTGCCGTTGACCTGCGACATAATTTGAATCTGGTTGCCAGCGACATAGGCGTCATCGGTTTCCTGATGGTGCTGCAATACCAGATACCAGTAGGCGAACCATGCACAGCCAATAAAGAAAAACAGGATCATCAACAGGGTGAGAATTCCTTTACGCGTTTTTCTGGGTTTCGGTGGCGTGTGTGGGGTCTGCGTTTCCACGTTGGCACTCATGATGCTCTCCTAATTAGATTTCTTTTTTTTCAGCCTTTCATGGCCTTTGATTGCCGTTCATGGCGGTATCATTGCAGTGACGGTTTTTTAAACGCGGCACTACCTGCGAACCGTCAAGGTTTGCATGGCAACGATGGTGGTAGTCTTTGTCTGAGTCGATACAGGGGGTTAAATACCGTCCTGATCCATTTCGTCAAGGCGGAATAACAGCTTGCGCATCAGCACTTCCAACTGTTCTCTTTCACTCTCATCAAGAACCGAGCAGAGAATTTCCAGGCTTCGGTGTTGAGGTGGCAGCAGTTCGTCCAGAAACGCTTTACCCTTATCGGTCATGTACAGATACAGGCAGCGACGATCACTGTCGCTCTCACGTCGCTCTATCCAACCGCGTTTTTCCAGTTCATCGGCGATGCGGGTGGCGTTGGTGCGAGAAGAACCGAGTGCAGCGCTCAGTTCAGAGGGCTGAATGCAGTAATTTTCCTGTGACTCCAGCGTAATCAATGCCATAAACAGGGTTTCATTGATGTCCTGTTCTTTGAGCATGTGGTTACGGTGTTCCAGTATTTTGGTTTGCATATGCAGAAACAGACGCAGCAGCAAGACTTCCCGGTAAGGGAAATCCGGGCGGCGTGAAGCCCGCATACGTAGCATGTCTTCAATTGGAGCGAATGAACTTTCCATAGATGTCAACCTCATTAATCACGACCTGCATAGTAACGAATGTTACTATGCAGGTAAATGCGAGAGACTTGTCGATTAGTGCTTATTTCAGTACTGGTCGAAAAAAGCGCAAATTGTGTAGCCTGCCGCCGCTTATTGCCTTCTAACTGTGTGAACGGCATTAGCCCGTCATATTCTCTGAATCCATTTCAATACCGTGTCGCAGTATATACTGGAACAGAAAATTGATGGTTCTTGCCGGTAAACCAATCAATAATACTAAACTATTTATCGCGTGCCGCCTTTATACTGACACGGCTTTACCCACGACACATTGATAGTGGACATCACTCAATGTGCCTCTGTCGATGATTCATAACGATGGCCTCGCCACCATACCAGTAGCCCAAACAGGCTCAGCATCCCTCCGGCACATGATACTCCCAGCCAACCGAAATGCTGGTAAGCGTAGGCGGAAACCAGCGATCCGAATGCGCCGCCGATAAAATAGCTGGTCATGTAACCAGCAGTCAGGCGGTTGCGTGCGTCCGGCAACATACGGTAAATCACGCTCTGATTAGTAACATGCGTCCCCTGAGCTGCCATATCCAGCACCACGATGCCTATCAACAGTGGTACCACGGCATTGACGCCTGCGGCTATCGGTAACCACGACAGTACCAGCAGCAGCCAGCCTAACGTTGTGGAGAGTTTGGCTTTTCCCTGATCCACCAGTCGGCCTGCCCGGCTGGCAGCCAGAGCGCCAGCCGCGCCAGCCAGACCGAATAACCCGATTACGCCTTCGCTGTAGTGGTAAGGCGCGGCGGAAAGCAGAAACGCCATTGACGTCCACATGATGCTGAAGTTGGAGAATGAAATCGCACCCAGTAACGCGCGAGTGCGCAGCACGCGGGAACTGCCGAATAACGTGAAGATGGATATCAGTAGCTGCAGATAATTTAGATCGGTGGATTGCTGATAACGCGGCAGTGTGCGCCACAGCAGTAATGCCATTCCCGTCATCAACAGGCTGGCGACCCAATATACCGTACGCCAGTCTCCCAGTGATGCCAATGCGCCGGCCAATGTTCGGGCCAACAATATCCCCAATAGTAGCCCGCTCATGATAGTACCGATGACCTTACCGCGGCTTTCCGGCGAAGCCAGAGTGGCGGCCAGCGGTACCAGAACCTGTGCCACGACCGAGAACAGACCGGTTATGGCGGTGCCGGTTACCATCATCCATAACGAAGGAGAGCTGGCGGTGATCAACATTCCTCCTGCCGCCAGCAGAGTCATGCCGACAATTAAGCTACGGCGCTCGAATCGGTCGCCTAATGGCACCAGAAACATCAGGCCGCAGGCGTAACCCAGTTGGGCGGCGGTGACGATAAAACCGGCTTGATTAGTTGACAGGCTGAAGGCCTGAGCGATGGCATTCAGCAATGGCTGAGCGTAATAGTTGCTTGCGGCGGCCAACCCGGTGGCGGCGGACATTAGCAAAGTCAGTGCCGGAGTCATGCCGACGGAGGTAGTAGATACAGACATGTGGAGTTGTTAACTTGGTGTTGCATTCGAGTGGTTGAGCTAGTATTGAACAGTCACGTCAGAGAATCCAGCAATATATCTTATAAATTCTTCGGGGAATAATCAGGTGTCTTATCAGCGTGGCTGGCAGGGTTCGCTATCTTTCGTGGTGGATAAGCAATCAGAAACAGCGAGGATACCCACGCGGGTATCCTCGCTCAATAAAGAGGCTGTGACATAAGCGGTAGCGACTTACTTCGCTGCGGTGCGGGCGGAGTTAACCCAACTGTCAAACTGTGCCTGATGCGCTTTAATCCAACCGTTGACGTGGCGCTCTATATCATCCTGAGACGATTCACCCTGATGCATACGCAGGTTCTGGGCATTGATGTCTGCGAGCGGCAGTTTCATGACAGCGAACAGTTTGGCCGCAGCCGGGTTTTTCTTAGCCCAATCCTTGTTGGCGATGATACGCATATTGTTGACCGGGAAGCCGTAGTTAGCGCCGTTTGGCAACCGGGTATCGGTATCTTTCTGTTTTCCGGGCAGTGAGGAGAACGGTACTTGTAACCACACCACATCACGCCCTGCTACCAGTACGTCGCTTACCCAGTAGGGTGTCCAGGTGAAATACAGAATAGGGTTGCCCTGTTTGTAGCGGGCGATGGTATCGGCGATCAGCGCCGCATAGTTGCCCTGATTTTGGTTGACGGTATCACTTAATCCGTAAGCCTGAATCTGGTGACTAATCACGCTGTCACAGCCCCAGCCGGGGTTACAGCCGGTCAGGTCCGCTTTACCGTCGCCGTTGGTGTCGAACAACTTAGCCAGTTTCGGGTCTTTAAGCTGATCCAGACGGCTAATGTGATACTGCTCCGCCGTTTTCTTATCGATCAGATACCCCTGCGCCGCGCCAGAGACGTAGACTCCCTGACGATAAAATTTGGCGTCGCCGCCAGCGGCCTGATACATGTCGTCATGCAATGGTTGCCAGTTGACGGTGCTGAAGGTAGCGTCGCCATTGGCGATCGAGGTGTAACCGACGTTGTAGTCTACTTCGCTGGGTTTATCGACGGTATAACCCAGTTTTTCCAGCGCTTTGCTGACCAACAGCGTCTGGAAGGTTTCTTCAGAGAGGGTACTTTGCACCGGTTTGACGGTGATTCCGTTGCCGGGATGGTTGTTGTCGGGAAGATTGTCGGCGGCAAACAGGCCGGTACTCAGTACGGTAGTCAGGGCAAGTGTCGCCATGCTGATATTACGCATACAGATAGTCCTCATGTTGTCTTCAATACGTGGTCGTAAGCGGCGTACGGACTCGTGTATCAGAGCGTGCAGTTGGCGGTGCCAGCTACAGGTTTAGTTAGATTGTGCTGCCTGAGTGGGATCAGGCGCGGAGTTTGATGAAGGGGCGCGCCAGTAACCCCAGCGGTCCGTGGTGGTACCAATGACGGTTGCTGCGGCTGCGCGCGTCGCGTCCCAACGATTGGGTCAGACGATCCAGAAGGATTGCCAGAATCACAATGCCGACCCCGCCGACGGATGCTTGTCCCATGTCGAGACGACCTATGCCGCGTAGCACCATTTGTCCCAGACCGCCGACGGCAATCATCGATGCGATTACCACCATCGATAACGCCAGCATCAGCGTTTGGTTGATACCCGCCATGATGGTTGGCATCGCCAGCGGTAATTGTACTTTGAACAGCATCTGGCGCGGACTGGCACCAAAGGATTGCGCAGCTTCCACCAGGTCTGCCGGTACCTGACGGATACCAAGTATGGTCAGACGTACAATCGGCGGCAGGGCGAAAATAATGGTCACAACGACCCCCGGCACATTACCGATGCCGAACAGCATCACTATCGGCACCAGATAGACGAAGGCCGGGGTGGTCTGCATGGCATCCAGTAGCGGACGTACCATGCGGGCTGCGCGATCGCTGTGCGCCAGCCAGATACCTAACGGCAAGCCGATGATGATGCAGAAGAACAGTGCGGTCAGCACCAGCGCCAGCGTCACCATGGCCTGTGACCAGGCGCCGATGGCACCGATAACGACGAGCGACAGCAGTGTCGCCACGCCCATGCCGAAGCCGGATATCTGCCAGGCCAGCAGTGAGAATACCAGAATGGCGACCGGTGCCGGCAGACCGGTCAACAGTTGCTGGAAACTGGTAAGAATCGCATCGACGGGTACGCGGATACCCTGAAACAGTGGGCGAAAATGCAGTACCAACCCGTTGATGCCTTCGGTGACCCAGTGATCCAGCGGCACCAGCGTATGGCGGAATGGGTCCATCAGGTTAATGTGTTCCTGTGTCGGCGCAGGCGCGTTCAGCCAGTCGTTTCCATTCTGGTGTACGTCATTGGCGGCGGGCGGCGGTGTCTGAGTCCAGGGGTCGGTAGTATTATCCTGTGCCGGAGGGGTTGCCGGCGCGGATGACGCTGCCGCCCAAGGGTCAGTTTGCGCCGGCTGGCCTGATGAGCCGCTGACGGCGACGTGGCTGCTAGCGGCGCTGGCCGTTGGGTCCGGCATCTGGGTTTCCTCCCAAGGATTTCCTGTGGTATCAGTCATTTAGCGTATTCTCCTTATCCAGTGCCTGGAGCAGCATCCCTTTGGAGATAATGCCCAAATATTCATGGTGTTCACCCACAACAGGTACTGCACAGGGGGCTTGTGCCACCTGGGATATCAGCTCATTGAGCGACATGTCTGCAGGAACCGGCGCAGGAGCAGACAGTAGTGCCTGTTCCAGCGGCTGCTTATCACGCAATGCCTGTTTGAGTGAATCGATGGAGACTACGCCGATAAATTTGCGCCCTCGTTCCAACACATAGCCGTACTCGCGATCCTCTTCTTGCAGGATCTTAAGTGCGGACCGCGGGCCGACGCCCGGCGTTTTACGGATTAGCGTCACCGGACGCCGGCGGGCGATGTCTTTGGCACTGAAGACGTGGCTGATATCCACACCACGGAAGAAGGTACGCACATAATCATTAGCCGGATTGTTCAGAATCTCATCCGGTGTACCGACCTGAATCACCTCGCCGCTATTCATGATGGCGATGCGATCACCGATGCGCATCGCTTCGTCCAGATCGTGCGATATAAACACGATGGTGCGCTGCTGGTGTGCCTGCAGTTTAATCAGTTCATCCTGCATTTCGGTGCGGATCAACGGGTCAAGTGCTGAAAACGCTTCATCCATCAGCAGGATGTCGGGATTGTTGGCCAGTGCGCGAGCTAACCCGACACGCTGACGCATTCCGCCGGAGAGTTCGTCTGGGTAAGCGTTGAGGTATGCCTCCAGACCAACTTGCTGCAGGGCGCTCAGCGCTTTCTGCTCACGTTCCTGACGAGGCACCCCAGCTAAATCCAGGCCGAATGCGGTGTTGTCGAGAATGTTCAGGTGGGGCATTAGCGCGAAAGACTGAAACACCATGCTGATCTTTTTGCGACGAACTGCGCGCAGTGCGCTGTCCTGCAAACGAGAGATATCCTCGCCGTCGATCAGGACCTGACCGCGGGTGGGTTCTATCAGGCGATTGAGAAGGCGTACCAGCGTAGATTTACCGGAACCGGATAACCCCATGATCACAAAAACTTCGCCTTCTTCAATAGCCAGACTGGCGTTTTTCACTCCTACCGTCAGGCCGGTTTTCTCAAAAATCTGCTCTTTGCTCAGTCCTTGTTCTAGCAGCCTGAAAGCCCGATTGGGGTGCTCGCCAAATATTTTGTACAGATGCTTTACTTCAATTTTAATTGCCATGTAATTACGTGATTCCTGTATGGTTTAATTTTTTATCGCAACCTCAATTGTGAATGAAACTTTTTATACCCTAACCATAAATTGACGGTGTGACAACCCTTGGTTCGTCGGGTTGTACGAATGATTTATCATTTTCATGGTGATATTTTATTTTCGATTAATTTAAGTTTGTAAAGGGAGGGAGGTGATTTTTATTCGTGGGTTTATTTGTTTTATTATTGATTTGTGAGGTTTTTTGATTTGTTTTTTGTGTGTTTATTGATTGCTTTATTGATTATATTTTTAATTTATTCATGGTGTTATGTGATTTTATTAGAGTGGGTGATAATGTGGTGATGTTTGCGTGTAATTGCGCGTGCTGATTAATAAATGGCTGTTGGTTTTTATTTTTTTAGTGATGGTTTTAAACGGGGCGATGGATTGGGAAAGGATAATACCAGGATAATCTAGCGTGAAATACCCAACTCTCCTGGTTAAATATTAAGATAATTCTTATTTATATTCTCTGCATAATTCGAATGGCTCTTGCGTTGTGGTGACAACATTAATCTCCGATGGTTGAACGATTGTGCCAACGCTCAGCTAACTGGAATATGGCAGAGCAATGTATGCAGCCGATTAAGAGACGGTACACACAATCGCTGTACTGCTTGCCTGTTCCAGTATGATTTGCGGGCCGACATTTCTTTGAGTAAGCGAAGTCGCAGGGGGGCTTGCCACATGCTGTGATAGCAGACACTGACAACCCCCTTTGTTTTCCAGCCGGAACTGCGCCTGACGGATCAGCACGCAGCTGACCGACAGGCGTTACTCAGTTATTCGTGGTGTGTTTTATGACGTGTGTTTTGCTTATCAGGCGTTCCGTGTTCAGGCTGGCGAACGCTGAGTGACAAAAGCGCGCCAGCCGCCGAATTCGGTAATATCCTGTGCGCCTTCCAACGCAGCCGGTTCACAGATGAACCCCTTAACCTGACGGCCATCCGCCAGCGTCAGCGTGCCGATACCCAGCGGAGGCGGGATTTCTGCTACAAATTCGCCGAAACGCGCCAGCGGAATATCCCATAGCTCAACCGCAATGGGTTGCCCCTGACCGGTGTTGACCAGTCCCGGTTTGGGCGGTTGGGTATTCGCCAGCGCGTACAGGCGATAGTCTGCCGATGTGACGGTTTCTTCCACTTTGACCGCATTACGGGTAATCAACTGAAAATTGAGCGGCATTCCACTTAAGTGAGCACCCACTACGGCAATCCGCACATGGTGGGGAGACAGTGCTTTTTGCAGGGTAACCGATGGCAAGGCATGACCGGTGGCACCCAACGGCAGTGCGGTGGCGGCCTGCCAGCGTTGACCAAGCGCCGCCAGCGCAGCGTCATGCCAGGCGGGCGCAAGCAGCGTAATACCGGCAGGCAAACCGTCTGCACGAAATGGCGCTGGCAGCGCCAGCCCGCACAAATCGGCCAGATTGGTGAAGTTGGTGTAGAAACCGAATTGTGAGTTATAGACCACTGGCTGTTGCGTTATCTCTTCCTGGGTACGAATAGTGGGGGTGGTTGGTACTACCAGCGCGTCAAACCCATTTAGCTGGGCCGCAATCTGTCGCGCCAGCTCCGCCCGCAGGTATTCCGCTTCGAATACCTCGCTGGCGCGGTAATCGGCGCCTTTGGCGATAATGCTGCGTACCACCGGGTCCATCGCCTCTGGCTGTTCATGCAGTAACTTGCCGACGGCTACGGTGCGTTCTGCTACCCAGGGTCCCTCGTATAACTGACGTGCCAGTTGTTCGAACGGGGTGAAATCCAGCGTTTCCAGTGTCGCGCCCATCGCCTGCAAATGTGATAACGCCTGCTGAAACGCCTGTTCCGCCTGTTGATCGCCAAAAAATTCCAGTGGATGCGGTACTGCCAGGCGCAACTGGTCGGAGACATCAGCCGGTGTGGTGCGTGGATGGTGGCGCGAATAGGCGTCGTTTTCGTCATAACCACCTGCCAGCGTTGCGACAAACCAGGCATCCTGTACCGTTAATGCGAACACTGATACGCAGTCATTGAGGCGACAGGCAGGCACCACCCCTTGTGTTGACAGCCAGCCTTTGGTCGGTTTCAGCCCGACGATATTGTTGAAACCGGCTGGAACACGGCCAGACCCGGCGGTATCTGTACCCAGTGTGAACGGCACCAGTCCACGGGCTACCGCCGAGGCGGAACCAGAGCTGGAGCCGCCGCTGACATACTCTGGCCTGATGCTATTCGGCACCGCGCCGAACGGTGAGCGGGTGCCCACTAACCCAGTGGCGAACTGGTCAAGGTTGGTTTTACCAAGCACGATGGCGCCCGCCGCTTTCAGACGTGCCACTACAGTGGCGTCTTGTGCTGCGGTGTAAGTAAAAGCCGGGCAGGCGGCGCTGGTGGGCCAGCCGGCGACATCGATGTTGTCCTTGACTGCGAATGGAATGCCGTACAACGGCAGGCGTTGGGCGTCAGGCTGGCTGAGCAAGTGGGTAATCTGCTCGCGGACATGAGCTTCGTCAGGCAGATAAATCCATGCCGGGTCTTCAGCATTCAATGAGCGCCAGACGGCCAGCACGATTTCAGTTACATCTTCAGGGTGTCGCTGATAGTGATGTCGCCACTGGGGCAGTGTCAGGCCGGTATAAGCGGTTTGCGATGTCATAAGATAATTCCAACGGGTATAGAAGATGGCTGGCAATATTCAAACCTTGTGCCAGTTTTTTAATTTTCTGTTTATAAAGTGATTTTTTAAAAAGTCACAGGGCGGTAATAGTGCGATGCACTGTAGTGGCACAGCCTAACCCAGAGTAGGAGCAAAAACGGGGCACGCTGGCGGGGTAAGCACCCGGATCGTTATGATCCGGGGCTGGGTGATTCTTTTTTACTCTTTGCCCAGTACTAAACCTGACAAGTTGGCGGTGCCTGGCGTGGCCGCTTTTTCCCGGCGCGCCAGATAACGGTAGCTACCTGCGCCCAGGCCGACGCCGATGAACCAACTGAAGTTGGCGACTTCATGCCAGGCTGGTACGAAACTGATGACCAGCCCGATAGCCACCGACGGCAGCAGTGCCAGCACCGCATTCGGATTGATGCCGTTACGGTACCAGTAGCGACCATTCGGGGTGGCGTTGAACAGTGCGTCTACATCCACCTTGCCGCCTTTGATCAGGTAAAAATCCGCCAGCAGGATGCCGAACAATGGGCCGATAAATGCGCCCAGCACGTCAAGTGTGTAGTGGATCAGTTCTGGTGAATTGAACAGGTTCCACGGGGTCAACAGGACTGAACCGACGGCGGCAATCATCCCGCCGGTACGGAAACTGATACGCTGCGGCGAACAGTTGGAAAAATCGAACGCCGGGGAAACGAAATTGGCGACAATATTGATGCCGATGGTGGCGACAATCATGGTCAGCAGGCCCAGCGCTACCGCCACGCTGTTGCCGACGCGGCTAACGGTTTCTATCGGATCGGTGATCATTTGGCCGAACAGGGACTGGGTGCCGGAGACAATCACCACCGTGACAATGGAGAACAGCAGGAAGTTGAATGGCAGTCCCCAGCGGTTGCCGCGGTAGATTTCCTGCATACTTTTGCCGTAACGGGAAAAATCGCCGAAGTTCAGCAATGGCCCGGAAAAATAAGACACCACCAGCGCCGTGGCGGTAATCATCTGCCATACCTGCTCGCCGCTGCTGAGTGATTTGCTACTCAGGGTGAAAGAGATATTTTCCAGCCCGGTTTTGTATACAATCCATCCCGCCAGTGCCAGCATCACCACATAAACCGCCGGGCCAGCAACATCGATAAACCGCTTGATAGCGCTCATGCCGTGCCAGAACACCATCGCCTGTAGCAGCCACATGACGCCAAAGCACAGCCATCCCAGCGTTGACAGGCCAAGCCAGTGGCTGGTCGTCAGTGAGGTAAGCGACGGGGCGAATTTCAGCAACACCAGCATCAATGCGTTGGCGGCCAGATAGGTCTGTATGCCGTACCAGGCGAACGCGATCAGGCCGCGGATTACCGCCGGAATGTTGGCGCCGAACACCCCGAAGGACTGACGGCAAATCACCGCATAGGGCACACCGCTGAGCTGGCTGGGTTTGGCTACCAGATTGGCGCACAGTTGCACGATGCAGATACCTGCCAGCAGACACAGCAGCACCTGCCAACTAGCCAGACCCAGCGTAAAGAAACTGGCTGCTACCACGTAGCCGCCCATGCTGTGAACATCCGACATCCAGAAGGAAAAGATATTGTACCAGGACCAGCTTTGTTCACGTGTCGGAGCCAAATCTTCATTACACAGTCTTGGGCTGTAATGTGCCGGGGTGGTTCCGGCGGATGTCATTTTTTCTGGCATGGAATCTGCTCCTTTTTTGATGACGATAAAAATAGAGATGAATAACCTGTCCTGTGATGTGTTGCAGGATTTGGGCCAGATTGGTGAATTTTGTATACAATAAATTTATTTTTTGTGTACGATCTGGTGGTGACGTGATGACGGAAAAAGCCAATGAACGATATTTATGGTCTCGGACAAGAGACATTTTTCGAGCAAAAAGATGACGTTATCTACCATGCGCTGCTGAATGCGATTGTTGAGCATCAATTGTTGCCGGGTGTCCGCCTGCCGGAAGAGTCGCTGGCGGAGGTATTCGGCGTCAGCCGTACCGGGATCCGCAAGGTGCTGCAGCGTCTGGCGACGGTGCAAATGATCACGCTGTTGCCCAAGCGTGGTGCACAGGTGGCGACACCGACGGTAGAGGAAGCGCGTGAGATCTTTCAAACCCGCAGCCTGATGGAGTGCGCCAACCTGCCCGCGGTTTTGGCTCACTGTCAGCCGCCGCACCTGGCAGCACTGGAGAAATTGATGGCAGCGGAAGAGCAAGCACATCAGGATCGCAACGGGCCGGAAGCGATCCGCCTGTCAGCCGCCTTCCATATTCAGTTGCAGGCGATTTCCGGCAACAGCGTGTTAACCCGTATGGTGTCGCAATTGACGTTGCGCTCATCGCTGGTGATTGCTGCCTACGGCGCGCCCTGGCAGCAGGGATGCCGTTGTCACGATCACCATGATTTGTTGATGCTGCTGCGCAACCGGGATCTGGCAGCGCTGACTACCGCTATGCAACAACATTTCGACGATATCGTCGCCAGCCTGCGTTTTGGTGGCGACAGCGCGGCTACGCCGGATTTCTCGCAGTTGTTCAGTCATCTGAAGTCAGCTAGATCACAATAGGAAGGAGCAGGCCGAATGAGCCGATGTGTGATTCAGGTAATCAACCCCAATACCAGTCTGGCAATGACTGAAACCATCGGCGACGCGGCGCGGCGAGTGGCGGCGCCCGGCACCGATATTCTGGCGGTATGTCCGTCACAAGGCGTGCCGTCTATCGAAGGGCATTTTGATGAAGCGGTGGCGACTCTCGGCGTGCTGGAGCAGATTCGGCTGGGACGCGAGCAGGGCGTCAGCGGCCATGTCATTGCCTGCTTTGGCGACCCCGGTCTGCTGGCGGCACGGGAACTGGCGAGTGCGCCGGTGGTGGGCATCGCGGAAGCGGCGATGCATTTGGCAACGCTGGTGGCGACGCGTTTTTCCATCGTCACCACGCTGCCGCGCACGCTTGTCATCGCACGTCATCTGTTGCAGCGCTACGGCTTTGAGCATCACTGCGCCGCACTGCACGCCATTGATCTGCCGGTGCTGGCACTGGAGGATGGACACGGGCTGGCGCAACATAAAGTGCGGGAAATGTGTATACAAGCGAAGCGGCAGGATGGAGCCGGCGCGATTGTGCTGGGTTGCGGTGGTATGGCCGATCTGGCGCAGGCGCTGACGCAGGAATTAGGTATCCCGGTGATCGATGGCGTGGGAGCGGCGGTGAAAATGGTGGAATCGCTGGTTGGGCTGGGGCTAAGCACCAGCAAACACGGCGATCTCGACTACCCGCTGGACAAGCCGTTAACCGGCGCATTCGAGGCGCTACGTTAAGCGGTGCTGTTGCTGTCATCATAATTAAGGAAAGACACCATGACACTTTCTCAGCTATGGGGTTCAGACCCTGACTACCCGCGTGATCTGATAGGTTATGCTGGTCAACCGCCACACGCTCGTTGGCCCGGACAGGCTCGCATCGCGGTGCAGTTTGTACTGAATTACGAAGAAGGGGCGGAAAAGCATGTGCTGCACGGCGACGCCGGATCTGAGCAATTTTTGTCCGATATCATCGGTGCTGCCAGTTACCCGACGCGACATATGTCGATGGATTCGCTCTATGAATACGGCTCCCGCGCTGGTTTCTGGCGTATTCATCAGGAGTTTCAACGCCGTGGCTTGCCGATGACGGTGTTCGGCGTGGCGATGGCACTGGCGCGGAACCCAGCGGTGGTCGAGGCTATCAGGGCGGCGGACTATGACGTGGTTAGCCACGGCTGGCGTTGGATCCACTACCAGAATATGGATATCGACACCGAGCGTGCACATTTGCAACAGGCTATCGCGGTGCATACCGAATTGTTCGGCCAGCCGCCGCTAGGCTGGTACACCGGACGCGACAGCCCCCACACCCGACAACTGGTGCTGGAGCAGGGTGGTTTCCTCTACGACAGCGACTACTATGGCGACGATCTACCCTTCTGGTTGCCGGTACGGCGTGCAGACGGCGCGGTGAAGCCGCATTTGATCGTTCCCTATACGTTGGATGCTAATGATATGCGCTTCGCCTCACCGCAGGGGTTCAACAGCGGCGAGCAGTTTTTCAGCTATCTGAAAGATAGCTTTGATGTGTTGTATGCCGAAGGGGAGGATGCGCCGAAAATGATGTCGATTGGTATGCATTGTCGCCTGCTGGGGCGGCCAGGTCGTTTCCGGGCGTTACAACGGTTCCTCGATTATATCCAGCAGCACGAGCGGGTGTGGGTCTGCCGCCGTCAGGATATCGCCGAGCACTGGCATCGGGTTCATCCGTATCAGGACTGACGCGATCATAATAGCGGTTGCGCGTTTACCGGTTTTAATTCATCTCGTTTCATTCCATATCTGCTTGAGCCAAACAATGTAACTGATAGGTTTCGTTGTTTGGTTTTTTTGCATTTTATGATACCTATAGGTTTCATTATTGGCTGATTGGCTTTTGATACGTATAGGTAACATTAAATTGAGTTTATTTAGTTAATGTTACCTTTTGGTGTCTTTAATTGTCTTTCTGGTATTTTGGGTGTGCTATGCTACACGTAATGAGCGCGGAGGGGCTATGGAGCGACTGACTGTTCAGGCGTTTGTCGATAATGTGTGGCAGGATATTGCCGAGATCGGTTTTCCTGATAGCGACCAGAATAATTACCTGCTAACGCGGCTGGATTATGCGTCTGATTATGGCATTGACTATATAGATTGTGATGACCACCACGCGGTTTCCGTCAATTACCCGGTCCGGGTCTTCTTTGATGATGGTGGTGAACCCGGATGGATGCGCTTTCTGGATGACATTATGCCGGCAGGCGCCAGCCGACAGTATTGGATTGATCATCTTGATCTCTCTGGGTTGCCGGCACAGTTGCAAAATTATGTCTTGTTGCGCCATGCCACCATTGCACCGGTTGGTAATTTGCGTATCAAAGAATCAGTTCCAGCCCGACATCATGGTAAAACCCGCTTTTTCAGCATTGAGGATGTGAAGAACCGGGCCAGCGATTTTCTGGATTATGCGCAACAACGTGGTGCCGCTGCCGGAGGGGCTACAGGTGCGGGAGGTGAAGCGCCAAAGCTGCTGTTGCGATGTCATGCGGACGATAAGGTATGGATCGATACCTGGCAGGATGATCCCAACTGTTGTGATGCCGCTTATCTGGTGAAGTTTCCGCGTGGGCAGCGCAGTGAGATTGACGGCGACATCCTGCGAGCCGAGTTTCATTATTACCATGAGCTGGCCTATATGGGGTTCGACACCATTCCTGTGGCGGGTATGCGCCTGGAAGAAGGACGGCATTATCCGTCGCTCTGGTTGCCGCGCTTTGATATCGAATTCCCCGGCAATGGACAGGTTAAACGATACGGTATGGAGTCGGTGTATTCCCTGCTGCGGGCCGGGCCGGGTAGTGCGCTGCGGCACGATCAGGTGATTCGGGCGGTGA
This sequence comes from Dickeya poaceiphila, assembly GCF_007858975.2. GTDB lineage: Bacteria > Pseudomonadota > Gammaproteobacteria > Enterobacterales > Enterobacteriaceae > Dickeya > Dickeya poaceiphila. Next base: position 3,359,190 of record NZ_CP042220.2, on the reverse strand, counting down.
TCGCCAAAATCGCGTCCAGTCATACGGTTAGCGTAGAGGGAAAATTTTTTGACCCTGAGGCGTTTGTGGTTGAGTGGGTGCGACGCGATCTGTTGAATATTGCCTTCGGCAACAGTGATAACCATGGTCGCAATACCGCGTTTCTCAAAGATGAACAGGGGATTCGGTTGGCACCGATTTACGATTTTGCACCGATGAAGGCTGACCCCGCGGGCATTGCCAGAGCGACCAAATGGCCGGAGCCGCTGGAAATCGGCGGTGACTATCAGTTTGAGCGGATAGCGGAACTGTTTTCCGACATTCTTCCGCCGACGTTGTTGATGGCGAAATTGCAGGAGACAGCGGTGCAACTGGTTGGTCTGAAAGCGCGGCTTCAGGCACGTGGCGTACCTGAGTCGATAGTAAACCTGCCTTCCATCGGGTTTGATTACCTTCCTGAGAAGCTACAGCGCTGGGGATTGTTATGAGCCAGGAACGCAAAAATATAACGCGCTACGCGGTTGCGGATGATGTTCAGGAAACCATACGCAAGCTGCGCCAGCGCTTGCAGGAGAGCAATGTGGCGCAGGAGCGCTTTCAGGCTCTACCCGTAGTTGTAACTACGGGGACGGCGGATGTCTCGAAAACGAGAGCATCAAAAAATTCCAGACCGCTCAATGCCAGCGAAAGGCAGTTTGCGATGCAGAACATTATCCGCAGGATGATGATAGGCGAAATATCGCAGGGAAACGCACTGAAAGAATTGCGCCTTACCGTGCTGGGTCTTAAGCAGGATGCTTATGCCAATCTGGTTGGCGTATCACGTAAAACGTTGTCGGAAATAGAGAATGACAAAGGCAATTACACGGCGGATATCATCAACAAAGTGTTTAAGCCTTTCGGTCTGAAGATGGGGCTTATTCCGGTATCGCCTTCATTACTGGCCGAGATACTCGCCACGACTCCCGCCTCCCGTTAACTCATCCGGATAGCCGGTAAAACAGATATCAGCTATCCGGCGTGGGCTGTTTTGTTGGTTACACCATCAGGCTCACATGAGCAGCTACTATCCGCCAGCCTTGTTCGGTACGCAGCCAGGTTTGCATCTGGCGTCCGATTTTCTCGCTGCCTTCACGACGAAATTCGGTACTGGCAACCGCCGTATCGCGGCCATAGGTGGTGATCACCGTGTTTTGCAACTGGCGGTCCAACCCGGCTGACGGGCGAGCAGCGCGGAAGGCGCGGATCTGCTCAATACCGTACAGGTTTTCTGATGCGCCGTAACGCACGGTACGCGCATCGTGCCAGAACAACTGGTCCAGCACGTCAATATCGTTGCCGGTCAGCGCCTTTTCGTAACGGTAAAAGGCGGTGGTAACCTCGGCCAGTACGTCAGGCAGATTTATCTCTGGTGTCATGTGAAAAGTCCTTATGAGTGAAAAGTAACGGGTGGCAGAGTCCGGGCGATGCCCTGCTGCTCTAAGCGCCAGGCCGCGCGCAGCGCGATATCTTCCCGCCATGGCGCGGCGATGAGCTGCACGCCGATAGGCAGCCCACTGGCGGTTGCCAGCGGTACCGTTACCACCGGCAGGCCGACGAACGATATCGGTTGGGTCAACATGCCCATGCTGGCGCGGATCGGTAAATCGGTGTGATTGATGCGCATGGTTTCCTGACCGACAGGCGTTGCCGGGCAAGGTGTCGCTGGTGCAATCAGCAGATCGGTGTCGGCAAACAGCGCCAGTATGTCGCGGCGGAAATGATCGCGGAAACGCTGAGCCTGCACATACCAGGCGGCAGGGATCATCGCGCCTGCCAACAGCCGTTCACGGGAAAGCGGTTCAAATTGTTCCGGTGTGGCTTGTAGCGCAGGCAGGTATTGGTTGCCGCCTTCGCTGGCGGAAAGAATAAATGCCGCGGTACGCGCCAGCGCAGCATTATCCAGTATCACATCACTGTCGGCGTTTAATCCATCGGCCACCTGTCGTACTGCCGTGGCGGCCTGTTCATCGCACCATTGTGCGAAGTAACCGCCCAGTACCCGGCTGCGCAGCGGTGCCGCGTCGGACAGCGAGGGGACGGTGGATCGTAGTGGTTGGTTTGCCTGAAAGCGATCAGCCGGATCGCGGCCTTGCAGTACGTCATAGACCAGCGCCAGATCGTCCACGCTGCGTGCCAGCGGGCCGATGTGATCAAGGCTGCCGACAAACGGCTGTGTCCCCTGACGTGATAACCGTCCGAAAGTGGGTTTCAGCCCGAAGATGCCACACAACGAAGCGGGAACGCGGATCGAACCGTTGGTGTCGCTGCCGAGTGCAAAATTCACCAGCCCGGCTGCTACCGCCGCGGCTGAGCCGCCGGACGATCCCCCCGCGATACGCGTCAAATCATGCGGGTTGCGGGTGGCGCCGTAGTGGCTGTTCTCGGTGGTAAAGCCGTAGGCGTAGGCATCCATATTCAGCAAGCCGGACAACAATGCGCCTTGCGCCTGCAACTGGCGTACCGCGAACGCATCCTGACTGGCGGGAGGGCGTTGGCTGAACAGTCTGGCGCCGGCAAGGGTGGTTTCACCGGCAACATCGAACAGGTTTTTCACCGCATAGGGTACGCCTGCCAGTGCAGGCAGCGGTTCGCCTAACCGGCGTTTCAGAACCACGCCGTTGGCTTCCGTCAGCATACGTTGTGCTGTGACGGCGGTGTACGCGTTGACAGCCGGGTTGTGCTGTTCGATTTGCGCCAGCGTGTTACGGGCAATGTCGGTGGCAGAGAGGTGGCCTGCCGCCAGCTCGGCTTGCAACGTGCGAATAGACAGTTGAGCCGGATTCATAGTTGATAGACTCCCGCCACTTCCTGACGTTCATCCAGTGCAAACGCCATCAGCGGCTGCGCCATGGCGGCGATGCGGCTGAACTGAGCGTGCAGTTCCTGACGGCGGACATCATCCAGCTCCAGCCCCATCAGGGTTTCCATTTGTTGCAGATACGCGGACAGCGTGTCCTGATCAATATCTTTTTTTTCCATGAGCGAAGACCTTATTGGGTGAAGACCTTATCGGGTAGAAAGATTAATATCCGGCGGCGCTGCCGTTGCTGCGCGGATCGCTGGCGCCTTCCAGCATTCCGTTGGCATGACGGACAATGGCCCCGGCATGGCCGACGGTTTCGCTAAATCCAGCGAGCAGTTCCACATCATGACCCAGTGTACGCAACGCTGCGATGGTCGCTGGCGTGAAGCGATCTTCCAGCTTCAGCGTATCGGTCGATTGCCCCCAGGTGCGGCCCAACAGCCAGCGTGGCGCGGTGATTGCCTGTTGCAACGGCACGCCCTGCATAACATGGCGAATGAACAGCGCTGCCTGCGTCTGTGGTTGACCATCGCCCCCCATTGAGCCGTAGACCATCGTGCGTCCGTCAGACAAGCGTGCGGCTGCCGGGTTGAGGGTGTGAAACGGTTGTTTGCCCGGTTCCAGCGCCAGCAAGTGGTTCGGGTCCAGGCTGAAGGAGGCGCCACGGTTCTGCCACAGCACACCGGTGCCTGGCAATATCACGCCGCTGCCGAATTCGTGGTAGATGCTCTGGATAAACGACACCGCAAAGCCGTGGCGATCACACACGCCCATCCAGACGGTATCGCCCGGCCCTTTGCCTTCGCCCCAGGGAGCGGCGGCGCGGGTGTCAACGTGTCGGCTCAAGGTATCCAACTGGCCGGCAGATAACAGCGCCTGAATATCCTGCGTGATCAGTTTCGGGTCGGTGATGTATTTATCGCGCAGCCCAAATGCCAGTTTGGTGGCTTCTACGACGCGGTGAATGGTCTGGCTGTCGCTCAGATCCGCCATCTCCAGCCGATCAGTGATGCCAAGAATCGCCAGCGATACCAGCCCTTGCGTCGGCGGCGCCAGATTGAAGACGTCACCGTGGCTGTGTTTCAGCACCAGCGGTGTGGTACGGCGGGCATGATAATTCGCCAGATCGGCTTCGGTAACCGGCAGGCCCAGCGCAGCCATTTGTTGCGCCATGCGTGCCGCCAGCGCGCCGCGGTAAAAGCTGTCCAGTCCGTCCTGGGACAGTTGTTGCAGGGTATCGGCGAGATCCGGCTGGATAAAACGGCTGCCGGTACGTGGAATCGTGCCTTGCGGCATGAACACGCGGCAGAATTCGGGGAAGTCGCTCAGCTCGTGATGGCGGCTGGTCAGGGCGTCTTCTTGTGACTGGGTGACCGGAATGCCGTTGCGGGCATAGCCGATGGCGTCTTCCAACAGTGTAGCGAGCGGCAGCGCATGGCTAATTTCCTGCTCGGCGGCGTAATTCAGCGCTTCCAGCCATCCTCCTACCGTTCCGGCCACGGTTAGTGCGGCGTTGGGGCCTCGATGAGGGATACGGCTTTCACCGGCATAACGTGCGCGCGTCGCCAGCGACCCGGCGGGACCACCGGCGTCAATGGCGACTGGCGCGCCCTGCGGCGGTACGATCAGCCAGAAACCATCGCCGCCCAGGCTGTTCATGTGGGGATAAACCACCGCAACCGTAGCGGCGGCGGCTACCATCGCTTCAATGGCATTGCCTCCGGCACGTAAAATACGCTGCGCACTGGCGCTGGCAAGATGATGCGGTGTGACTGCCATACCCGATGGGGCGATATTGCTTTGCATCATGAGTGATAAGGCTCTTATGTGATGGTAGGGTGGTCGATGCTAAGCAAAAGCCGTTCCATCTTTTCAGCTTGCTGCCGACCACCGGTTGTATGTTATGTTCATCATAGCGCCGAAATAATGAAACAAAAGTTGCAAAGTTCAAACAGTGACAAGGGCAGGCATGAAGCAGATTGATGAACGGTTGCGCAGCCAGTACAGCGAACTATCGCCGCAGGAACAGCGGGTGGCGGAATTTATCTTTGACCATCTGGATGATCTCATCAGCTACAACAGCGCTGAGCTGGCGCGGCTGAGTGGCGTCTCCAAGGCTACGGTCAGTCGCCTGTTCCGCCGTCTCGGTTATCCCAGCTACCGGGAGATGCGTGATGAACTGCGCACCCTGCGCCAGAACGGGATGCCTCTGACCGATAACCGGGACGCGGTACAAGGCAACACCCTGCTGGCGCGCCATTATAAGCAGGAGATGGCCAACCTGACGCAGTGGGTCAACCAGATTGACCCGCAGCAGTTTGGCGCGGTGATCACCGCGCTACAGCAGGCCCGGCGCGTATGTATTTTGGGGCTGCGCAACAGCTACCCGGTGGCGTTGCACTTGCGTCAGCAACTGTTGCAAATTCGCCCACAGGTGCCGCTGCTGGCGCAGCCCGGTCAGACACTGGCGGAAGAACTGGCGGATCTCGACGAGCAGGATGTGGTGGTGGTGGTGGCGTTCCGTCGCCGTCCGCGCCTGATTCAGCCATTGCTGCAACAGCTACGTGCCCGGCTGATTCCAGTACTGCTGCTGTGCGAACCGCAAGTCCACGCGTTACCGCCACTGGCTTCCTGGTCGCTGACCGCACCGTTGGACAGCGTCTCGGCTTTTGACAGCTATGCCAGTGCCATGAGTCTGGTCAACCTGATCAGTAACGCGTTGCTGCATCAGATGCTGGCGGATGGACGTCAGCGTATTCACGATATTGCCGATCTTTATCTGCAACTGGATGAGCTGGAACAGCGCTAACCACGCGCTTTACTGGTGCGATTGTTCTTTTTTGGTGCAATACATTCCTCTTTTTATGCCCTTTTGTTGTGCGTCTCGGACTCGTGTCCGGACGTACCGTTCAACAGCGAACACCTCCCTTTATCACCTGAATCAACCTGCATTCCTCTCTATTTATTACCGCAAAATACCAACTGATTATCTGGCATGTATTTTGCTTTTTACTTTGCAACAAAGGTTTCAATGTTTCTATTGAAGAATCTTTGGTTTCAAACTAACTTAACCGGGGGCACAGCAATGAAGATCGGAAAACGTTTTTTGGCGGTGGTGGGTGCGGCTCTGTTGATGGTTCAGGCCGGGCAGGCAATGGCGGATCAACTGCAGGATATCCAGAAGCGCGGCGTATTGCGCGTCGCGGTGCCACAGGATTTCCCGCCGTTTGGCTCGGTCGGCACCGATTTACAGCCGCAGGGTTACGATATCGACATGGCGCGTTACCTGGCCAGTGAGATGAAACTAAAGTTGCAGCTGGTGCCGGTGAGCAGTGCTAACCGCGTGCCGTATTTGCAGACCGACAAGGTCGATCTGGTGATTTCCAGCCTGGGTAAAAATGCGGAACGTGAAAAAGTGATCGATTTCAGCAGTGCCTACGCGCCGTTCTTCCTTGGCGTATTTGGCCCGAAAGACACCGATGTCAGCGCGCCGGACGCGTTGCAGGGCAAATCCGTCGGCGTGACCCGCGGTGCGGTGGAGGACATGGTGCTGACTGATATCGCGCCCAAGACCGCTGATATCAAACGCTATGAAGATAACAACACTACGCTGTCGGCCTATCTGTCTGGTCAGGTGCAATATATCGCCACCGGCAACCTGGTCGTGGCGGCGATTGCCGAGAAGAACCCGGCTAAAGCTCCGGTAGCGAAATTCATGTTGAAAGATTCGCCCTGCTATATCGGCCTGAAAAAAGATGAGCCGGCGCTGAAGGCGAAAGTCAACGAACTGATTGAAAAAGCGCTTAAGGACAACACGTTGAACGGCCTGTCCGAAAAATGGCTGAAAGCGCCGTTGCCGGCCAATCTGGGCGCCTAAGGATACGCCAATGACTTATCAGCTTCATTTCGCGGCGCTGTGGCCTTACTGGCCGGAGTTACTGGCCGGTCTGTGGGTTACCGTGCAATTGACGACGATGGCGACGCTCGGCGGGATTGCCATCGGCATCTGCGGTGCGGCATTACGCAGCGGTAAGCCGACTTTCGTCAGCCGCCTGTGGGGCCTGTACGTCGAGGTGATCCGTAATACGCCGTTTGTGGTGCAACTGTTTTTTATCGTGTTCGGTCTGCCGGGGCTGGGGCTAAAACTCACCGCCGGGCAGGCCGCCCTGTTGGCAATGTTGGTTAACCTGGGCGCTTACAGTACGGAGATTATTCGTGCCGGCATTCAGGTGACGCCGAAGGGCCAATGGGAAGCCGCGCGTGTACTGGGATTGTCGCGTGCCCAGACGTTTACGCGAGTAATTTTACCGCCCGCGCTGCAACGGATTTATCCGGCGCTGGTCAGCCAGTGCATCATCGTGATGCTCGGTTCATCCGTGGTGTCGCAGGTGTCGTACGAAGAGCTGACCTTTGCCGCCAACTTAATTCAGTCACGGACCTTCCTCAGCTTTGAGGTGTATCTGGTGACCACGCTCTGCTATCTGGTGCTGTCGATGCTGATGCGTCAACTGCTGTTGCTGGCCGGGCGACGCTTTCTGGGGACGCCGCACTGATGATGACATTTACTGACTGGGATATTGTGCGCAACCTGCTGCTGGCCGGACGCTGGACGGTGCTGCTGTCGCTGGCGGCGTTTTTCGGCGGCGGTGTGGTGACGTTGCCGCTGCTGTTGCTGCGCCTGACGAAACGCCGCTGGCCGATGCGCCTGACCCGGCTGTACGCCGATGTGTTTCAGGGTACGCCACTGCTGATGCAACTGTTTCTGGCGTTTTTCGGGCTGGGATTATTCGGTATCGACGTCAGCCCATGGACGGCAGCCACCCTGGCGCTGACGCTGTTTACCAGCGCGTTTCTGTTGGATATCTGGCACGGCAGCGTACAGGCGTTGCCGAAAGGACAATGGGAAGCGTGTCGCTGCCTGGGGCTGACCTTCACGCAAACGCTGACCAGAGTGATTGCGCCTCAGGCGATGCGCATTGCCATTGCGCCGACGGTGGGGTTTTCGGTACAGGTGATCAAAGGCACCGCCCTGGCTTCAATCATCGGGTTTGTCGAGCTGACCAAGGCCGGCACCATGCTTAATAACGTTACCTTCCAGCCGTTCAAGGTATTCGGACTGGTGGCGTTGGGCTATTTCCTGCTGTGTTATCCGTTGTCGTATTACAGCCGTTATCTGGAGAAGAAATGTAATGCCGCTCATCACCATTAATCAGGTCCATAAGTATTACGGCCAGAACCACGTGCTGAAAGGGGTGGATCTGGATATCGATGCCGGCGAGGTTATCTCCATCATTGGCCGCAGCGGCTCCGGCAAAAGCACCCTGCTGCGTTGTATCAACGGGCTGGAAGGCTATCAGGACGGCAGCATTAAACTCGGCGGTATGACCGTGACCGACCGTGACTCGCAGGCGCGGGAAATCAGCCGTTCCATTGGCATGATTTTCCAGAATTTTAACCTGTTCCCGCATATGACTGCGCTGGAAAACGTGATGCTGTCGCCCAAATTGGTGCTGGGTAAAAGCGCTGCCGAGTGCCGTGAACTGGGGGTGAGGATGCTGGAGAAAGTCGGACTGGGCGAGCGTATTGATTACTACCCCTCCAGTCTCTCCGGTGGCCAACAGCAGCGGGTGGCGATTGCCCGTGCGCTGGCGATGAGTCCGAAAGTGCTGCTGTGCGATGAGATCACCTCGGCACTGGACCCGGAACTGGTAGGTGAAGTACTGAAGGTACTGGAGCAACTGGCAGCCGAAGGCATGACGCTGATTCTGGTTACCCACGAGATGAATTTCGCCCGTGAAGTGGGCGACCGGGTGGTGTTTATGCATCAGGGCAAAGTGTGGGAGCAAGGCAGTGGTGATGAACTGTTCGCCAACCCGCAGACTGCCGAACTGAAACAGTTTATCGCCTCGGTGCGGCTGTAGCGCCCTAAGCTGTACGAGCTATTACAATTTTAATGTTATCAAGGATATCAGGAGTTCATCACATGCCTAACGACCTGTTTGCGCAGATCAATCCGCCCCATCGCTTGCTTATGGGACCTGGCCCGATCAATGCCGACCCACGTGTGCTACGCGCGATGGCCAGCCAACTGGTCGGGCAGTATGACCCGGCGATGACCGGGTACATGAATCAGGTGATGGCGTTATATCGTCAATTGTTCCGTACCGACAACCGCTGGACCATGCTGGTGGACGGCACCTCCCGCGCGGGTATTGAGGCGATTCTGGTGTCGGCGATTCGCCCCGGTGACCGGGTGCTGGTGCCGGTGTTCGGGCGTTTCGGCCACCTGCTGTGTGAGATTGCTCGCCGCTGTCGCGCCGATGTTCATACCATCGAGGTGCCATGGGGTGAAGTGTTCACGCCCGATCAGATAGAAGACGCCATCAAACGGGTGAAACCGCGCCTGTTGCTCACCGTACAAGGCGATACCTCTACCACCATGCTACAGCCGCTGGCCGAGCTGGGAGATATCTGCCGTCGCCATGACGTGCTGTTTTACACCGATGCCACCGCGTCGTTCGGCGGCAACCCGCTGGAAACCGATGCCTGGGGGCTGGATGCGGTTTCCGCCGGGTTGCAGAAATGTCTCGGCGGCCCGTCCGGCAGCTCGCCGGTGACGCTCAGTTCGCGTATGGAAGCGGTGATTCGTCAGCGCAAATGCGTGGAGCAGGGGATTCGCACCACCGACCATCAGGACGGTGACGACGAAATGATTTACTCCAACTACTTCGACCTCGGCATGATCATGGATTACTGGGGACCGGAGCGGTTGAACCACCATACCGAAGCCACCAGCATGTTATTTGCCGCCCGCGAGTGCGTCCGCATCATTCTGGAAGAAGGGCTGGATGCCTGTATCGCCCGTCATCAATTGCACGGCAAGGCGCTACTGGCCGGTATTGAAGGTATGGGATTACAGCCTTACGGCGACATCGCCAACAAGATGAGTAACGTGCTGGGTGTGGTGATCCCGTCTGGCATTCACGGCGAGCAGGTACGCAAACTACTGCTGGAGGATTTCGCCATCGAAATCGGCACCTCGTTCGGGCCGTTGCAGGGCAAGATCTGGCGTATCGGCACCATGGGGTATAACGCACGTAAAGACTGCGTGATGCAAACACTGACCGCGCTGGAAGCGGTACTGAACCGCCTTGGCTTCCATTCTGTACAGGGGGCGGCGTTGCAGGCGGCCTGGAATGTATACGATACCGCGCAGGCGCCGACATGTGCGAGGTGCTGATGGACAACGTGATGACGGACCTCAATGCGCAGGCGGCAGCCCGGCGGGTGATGGCGCGTTGCGATCAACTGGCGGACATCAGTGAAACCGTCGGTCAGCTTACCCGTGTTTACCTGTCGCCTCAGCATCTGCAAGCCAATCAGCAGGTCGGCGAGTGGATGCGGGAAGCCGGGATGAGCGTGTGGCAGGATAGCGTAGGCAACATCTGTGGCCGCTATGAGAGCCGCACGCCGGGTGCACCGGCGCTGCTGCTGGGTTCGCATCTTGACACTGTCCGCAACGCCGGGCGTTACGATGGGATGCTGGGGGTGCTGGCGGCGATTGAAACCGTGTCATTTCTGCATCAGCGTGGAATTCGCTTGCCGGTAGCGCTGGAAGTGGTCGGGTTTGGTGATGAAGAAGGCACCCGTTTTGGCGTCACATTGCTGGGTAGCCGCGGATTAACCGGCACCTGGCCTGACGGTTGGCTGCCGCGCCCGGATGCCGACGGCATTACCGTCGCACAGGCGCTGACGCAGGCTGGTTTGAACCCGGATGCTATCGCGCAGGCGGCCCGTCCGGTGACGGACATTCTGGCCTATCTGGAATTGCATATCGAACAAGGACCGTGTCTGGAACAGGCCGGGCTGGCGTTGGGTGTGGTGACTGCCATTAACGGCGCACGGCGGCTGAACTGCACGTTTACTGGTCATGCCGGTCATGCCGGTACGGTGCCGATGTCGCAACGGCAGGATGCGTTGGCAGCGGCAGCGACATGGATGACTCAGGCGGAGCAGATAACGCGCGACAGCGACCCCTATCTGGTGGCGACTGTCGGCACGTTGCAGTGCCTGCCCGGCGCGGCTAACGTGATTCCCGGCGAAGTGCGGCTGACGCTGGATATTCGCGGTCCGGACGATACGCCGTTGGATGCCCTGCTGCAACGGCTGCTGACGCTGGCACAAGACATCGCCATGCAACGCGGTTGTATCTTCAGTGCCGAAGAGTATTACCGCATCGCTGCTACGCGTTGTGACGACAAGCTGCTACAGCGGTTGTCGGCAGCGGTGATGCAGGTACAAGGTGAGAACCTGCTGCTACCAAGTGGTGCCGGACATGATGCCATCGCTATCGCCGAACGTTGGCCGGTGGGTATGCTGTTTATGCGTTGCAAGGGCGGTATCAGCCATCATCCCGACGAGTCGGTATTGACTGATGATGTGGCACAGGCGCTGCGGGCGTTATTGCAAACGGTGTGGGGATACCGCTGACACGTACGGCGAAGGTCAAATGACCAGATGAAAGTGATTATCTTCCACCATGCTGCATATTCAGTATGACGGGTATCTACCCGTCATCATTCAGGTCTCAGGTGTGTTGTCTGCAATTCACATTATTTTAGTATGAAGAAAAAGTGAATAACGAATTAAATAGACTGTATTAATTCAGTTAACCCATTGTAGGTAAGTTATTTCCCCCTCTATGTCTGCCAGCATGGTCAAGATAAATGTATTAAATGGAATTTTTACACATCTTAATCGGTATATCATTTTTTAATTTCTTATTTGTTAATTGATATAACTCATTTCTTCGTTGATTTTTTATTATTACCGGGGTGAAACTGTGAATATTTTTTTATGATATTAACTCTATTGGTTTTTTTATTTAATGAATGTGTGCGGTTGTTATCATCTAATTATTATTTTTCTGACATAAATCTGTTGCTGATTTAGTAATAGGATTTTATTGCGCGAGTTTTGCGTAATTTAAATCTTCTGATTCCTATCTGCTTTTTGATGGCGGTTAATTTTTTGTCTTGCGTATGAATAGTGTCTTTTACATAGGGTCAGTATTACTATTTCTCTTGAGGAAATAAACTATGAGTTATATTCGGTCGTTATTTTTTTATATAATCACTGGGGTTGTTTTTGTTGCTGGTAATGTGCAGGCCGCAGAAAACTGGAACCCTGCGCACATTTTGGAAGCGTTCCAATATCCTTATGCGAATGGACAAACGACAGTGGGCATTATCGCTCACCGTGGCGTGGTTTCTGATGGTTGCCCTGAAAATTCGCAGTGTTCTATTGATGCAACCGTGAATAATAATATTGAAGCCATTGAGCTTGATGTGAAACAGTCATCCCAGGGAACGCCGTGGCTGTTTCATGATCAGAATGCGGGGAGAATGCTTTATCACCTTCCTTTATTTAATATATTTCAAGATAGAAATCCTCCATCAGGATGGGACCCGGATTTTCGGACCATGACAGATAACCAGCTGGCGCATAGCTATCTGCGTGACAGGAATTTCAGTGGTACCCGCTTTCATCCTCTCAACGTACTTGAAGCATTACGCTATATAAAAGTAAAAGCGCCACAATTACTGGTGGTGCTTGATATAAAAACGGCTGAGGCGGTTTCGCGTTGTGCTTCAATAGTCAAGGACCTGAATATGGAAAACCAGGTTGTGCTGAAAGCCAGTTCATCCTTATATTCCAGCAATCCGTCACAATCTAATGGCTTACCGGCAGGCGTTCATTTTGTGCCGACAGTGTATGCCGGCAACCTTGACGATATTGCGGTGAATTTTACCAATGTCTTTTGTAACGCTGGCGTCGATGTACACCATTGCCGGGTAGAAGAGTGGATAAGGGGGGCATACGACAATCCTAATATTCCCTGGGTCGAAATTGGCAACAAGAGTCCCAATTACCCTGACCCTACCTCCAGTTTTGTGGCGCAGGAGAAACGTTACAAGCGCCCGATGGGCGCATTCGTGCCGGTACCGGAATATAATTTGTCGCGTGGCGGTGGCGCGTATTATGTTCGCTCCAATGCGACCTGTTGCGCCAGATTGTCGGATTACCTGACCAGAACCCGCTATTTCGGCAATGAAACGCAGGATGAACGAGAGTCGCTCGATTTACAGTTGACGAGCGGTTTCACCAATATCATTACTGACAATCCGCTACAGGCCATCCGGTTGACGTCGGCTCGTGGGATGCGCCACACGGAGCGTTATCAGTAATACTATATTGATTTAAAAACGGGTTGATTTAAAAAAGGGTTGATTCAAAAGAAGGGTTTATTTGAGAAAACAGTCAATTTGATGGGGTAGTCGATTTGACATGTTTCTTCTCGTCTTGTTTATCAGCCATACGACACGTGCCGTATGGCTGATATTTATACGCTGAACTTATCGGCGTCGCGCCAGGCGGGGAAGGTTTCACGGTAGCTTTGCAATGCCTCCAGCGACAACTCCGCGTCGAGGCGGGCAGGTTGATGTTCAGGCGCACAAGCCAGCACCGTGCCTTGTGGGTCGATAATCAGGCTGTCGCCCTGATAGCTGTGCCCGTTGCCGTCGGTGCCGACGCGGTTGCAGCCCGCCACATAAGCCTGATTTTCAATCGCTCGTGCCGCCAGCAGGGTTTTCCAGTGCTGGGCGCGCGGTGCCGGCCAACTGGCGACGTACAGCGCCAGATCGTAATCCTGACGATTGCGCGACCACACCGGGAAACGCAGGTCATAGCAGATCAGCGGCAGAATACGCCAGCCTCGCCATTCCACGATTTCCCGCGTCTGACCGGGCAGGTAATACTCATGTTCGTTCGCCATACGGAACAGGTGGCGCTTGTCGTACTGGTACACTCGCCCCTGTGGGTCAACCAGCAGAAAACGGTTGACCGCGCCCTTGTCGGTCTGCACCGCCACACTGCCGCCAACCAACGCATTGTTACGCTGCGCCCACTGTTTCAGCCAGGTTTCTACCACTGGCTGTTCCAGACTGCTTTTGGCCGCTTCCATCGCAAAACCGGTGGTGAACATTTCTGGCAGCACGATCAGGTCACGGTCGGTAATCTCGCTTAACAGGCCGTCAAAATGGCTGAGGTTGGCGGGACCATCCATCCACACCAACGGTTGTTGTAACAAGGTAACCTTTAAAGTTGACATAAACGCTCCGCAGCAGCATCAAGGGTTGATTCCTGTTTGGCAAAGCATAACCGAATCAGCGTATGAGGGAAGGGGGCTGCACAGAAAACAGACAGCGGAATCGCCGCCACGCCGACATGCTCGGTCAGCCAGCGGCAGAAACTGACGTCGTCCTGACTGGAAATAGCGCGATAGTCCGCCAGCAGGAAGTAAGTGCCTTCACAAGGCAGGATTTCCAGCCGACTGGCCGCCAGCGCGTTAACAAACCGGTCGCGTTTGGCGCGATAAAAGTCCGGCAGTTCACGCCAGTGCTGCGGTTGGTGTTGCAGCATATCGGCAAGCGCCAACTGGGCCGGCGTATTGACGGAAAACGTCAGGTACTGATGGACCTTACGCAGTTCGGCGCTGAGCGGTGCCGGTGCCACGCAATAGCCCACTTTCCAGCCGGTCATGTGATAGGTTTTGCCGAAGGATGACACCGCGATGGAGCGCTGGCGCAATTGCGGATGTGCCAGTACGCTGGCGTGACCGTCGGCGGCAAAGCAGATATGTTCGTAGACTTCATCGCTCAACACATAGATGTGACGGCTGGCAATCGCTTGCCAGAGCTGGCGGAAATCGTCCTGCTGCCAGACGGTGGCAGAGGGATTGTGCGGCGTGTTGACTATCACCAGCCGGGTGCGATCACTCAGCAAGGCGCTAAAGGCGGCCCAGTCTACGCGAAACGCCGGCGGTTGCAGGGCGATCCGTTTCAGTACGCCGCCGGCCAGTTGCACCGCCGGGGCGTAACTGTCGTAGCTGGGATCAAAGCAGACAACTTCATCGCCTGGCCGCACCAGCGCGCTGATAGCGGCAAATAACGCCTCGGTGGCACCAGCCGTGACCGTAACTTCGCTATCGGCGTCCGGCTGCCAGCCGTAGAGCGTTGCGGTTTTTTCCGCAATCGCCTGACGCAGCGGCGCCACGCCAGTCATCGGCGCGTACTGGTTTGCCCCCAGGCTGACATGATAAGCCAGACGTTGTTTCAGGTAGTCGGGACCATCAAAATCCGGAAAGCCTTGCGACAGGTTGATAGCCTGGTGCTGCTGCGCCAGTGCGCTCATCTGGGTAAAAATGGTGGTGCCGAGGGAAGGAAGTTTGCTGTCGGGGATCAGTGCGGCGCTCATGGCTGAAAAAGGACTCCTGCAAGCCTGTTATTGCTGCCACTATATACAGGATGCTAGTATTTGGCAATCAAGACGCTTGGACGTTTAAACGGCTAAATTCCGTAATTGGCTAAGCTATAACCAAACATAATAAGCAGGCTCATTAAGTGGGTTTGACAACCGCGAGACGCCTTCACCTGTACAGGATGATTTATGAGTGAGATTCCACAACTGGCCGCATTGGTGGCGGCCTGCCACTGGATTGGCGAGAAAGGGTGGTGCCCGGCGACGGGCGGCAATATGTCCGTCCGTCTGGATGAACGGCAGTGTCTGATTACCGAATCCGGCAAAGATAAAGGCAGCCTGAGCGCGGAAGACTTTCTGCTGGTTGATATCGACACTAATCATGTACCGAGCGGTCGCACGCCGTCGGCAGAAACCGGGCTGCATACGCTGCTTTATCGCGTGTTCCCGATGGTGGGCGCGGTGCTGCATACGCATTCGGTCAATGCCACCGTACTGTCACGGGTGGAAAAAAGCGACGCACTGGTGCTACAGGGCTATGAAATGCAAAAGTCGCTGAGTGGCCAGCGTACCCACCTGGATTCGGTAGCAATACCGATTTTCGATAACTCTCAGGATATTCCGGCGCTGGCGGAGCAGGTTGCCGCCTATCATGCGAGCACGTCATTGCGCTACGGTTTTCTGGTGCGTGGGCATGGCCTGTACTGCTGGGGCAATGATGTTAAAGAGGCTCGCCGTCATCTGGAGGGGCTGGAGTTCCTGTTCCAGTGTGAATTGCAACGACGTTTACTGGAGGCCAAATGATCAAAGCGATTGTCACCGATATTGAAGGCACCACCAGCGATATTCGCTTTGTGCACCATGTGTTGTTTCCGTATGCGCGTGCGCGTCTGGCCGGGGCGGTGGCGCAGGCGGATCATGAGCCGGAAATTGCCGCCGCGCTGACGTTGGCGCGCCACGAACTGGGGCAACCGGAAGCCTCGTCCGCGCAACTGCTGGCCGCGTTCAATCAGTTTATGGATGAAGATCGCAAATCACCGGCGCTAAAGCTGTTGCAGGGGATTATCTGGCGCAGCGGCTACCGTAACGGCGATTTTCGCGGCCATGTTTATGACGATGTGGCACCACAATTGCGCGCCTGGCGTGGGCAGGGCATCGCGCTGTATGTGTATTCGTCCGGGTCGGTGGAAGCACAACATCTGTTGTTTGGTCATAGCGACGCGGGTGATTTACGGCCACTGTTTACCGGTTATTTCGACACCGGCGTTGGCGCCAAGCGCGAGGTGGCATCTTACCAAAACATCGCCGGGTTGATTGGGCTGCCAGCCAGCGAGTTGCTGTTTCTGTCCGACATTCGTCAGGAACTGGATGCCGCCGCGCAGGCGGACTGGCATACCTGCCAGTTGATCCGGGATGAAGCCGATGCCGAGAGTC
Source organism: Dickeya poaceiphila (assembly GCF_007858975.2). Classification (GTDB taxonomy): domain Bacteria; phylum Pseudomonadota; class Gammaproteobacteria; order Enterobacterales; family Enterobacteriaceae; genus Dickeya; species Dickeya poaceiphila. Next base: position 3,342,614 of record NZ_CP042220.2, on the reverse strand, counting down.
GGCATCGTCAGGTAAACCGTTTTGATCAGATTGAGCTGAATGCTTATCAGGCTAATTAACCGCCTGTTGTGCTAATTACTGTCAGGAGAATCCGTCATGAGTGCCTTAACTATTTTCAGCGATACGGACGCCCGTCAGCCGGTCTGGCAAAGCCGCGATGCAGACGCTATCAAACAGCAACTGAGCGCTATCGATGTGCGCTTTGAACGCTGGCAGGCGGACAGGGACCTGAGTTCCGCGCCTTCTTCCGAGGAAGTGCTGGCCGCGTATCAGCATGAGATTGACAAACTGGTGGCGGAAAAAGGTTACCAGAGTTGGGATGTGGTCAGTATACGGGCCGATAACCCGCAAAAAGAGGCAATGCGCAGCAAATTCCTGTCGGAGCATACCCACGGTGAAGATGAAGTGCGTTTCTTTGTGGAAGGCGCCGGGTTGTTCTGTCTGCACGTGAATGGCCAGATTTTCCAGATTCTGTGTGAAAAGAATGACCTGCTGTCAGTGCCTGCCGGTGTGCCGCACTGGTTCGATATGGGGTCGGAACCGCATTTCACCGCGATTCGCCTGTTCAACAACCCGGATGGCTGGATTGCGCAGTTCACCGGCGATGCCATTGCCGATGCGTACCCGAAACTGGCGTGATCATGTCACAGGCCGCGGCGGTATGTACCTGCGCACGGCCTGTTCTGTTTTTATTATCTGGCGTTTTATCCCGCCAGCGGGTGCTGAAAAATACCGGCTCTGACCTGTTCCGGGGTGACAACACTGCTATCCAGCACCCAGCCGCTGATAAGTGCGGCTGGCGTGACATCGAATGCCGGGTTGTATACCGGGGCGTTGTGCGGCGCCCACTGGCAGTGACCAAAACTACCAGCCACACCTGTGACTTCGCTGGCGGTGCGTTGCTCAATCGGAATGGCGTTACCGTCCGGGCAGTGCGGATCGTGGGTGGTGTGTGGGGCGGCGACGTAAAACGGAATACCGTGGTAATGCGCCAGCACGGCCAGACTGTAAGTACCAATCTTGTTGGCGACATCGCCGTTAGCGGCGATGCGATCCGCACCGACCCAGATAGCGTCAACCTGGCCTTGCGCCATCAGCGATGCGGCCATTGAGTCACAAATCAGGTGATAGGGAATACCCAATTCACCCAGTTCCCAGGCGGTCAGTCGTCCGCCCTGCAACAACGGACGGGTTTCATCCACCCAGACTTTCTCCACCTTGCCCTGCTGGTGAGCACGCAGTATGACGCCAATCGCGGTGCCGACCCCCGCCGTCGCCAGCCCGCCGGTGTTGCAGTGGGTTAACAGCCGGCTGCCCGGTTTCACCAGCGCAGCACCGTTATCTGCGATGCGTTCACACAGCGCTTTATCTTCCTCAATCAGCCGTAGCGCTTCCTGCGCCATGGCGTTGACGAAGTCATCAGTTGCCAGCGCCTGCTTCATGCGATCCAGATTGTTCATCAGGTTGACGGCGGTCGGGCGCGCAGCGCGCAGCGTATCCAGCGCCTGTGCCAGCTGAGTCCGCGACAGGCCTTGCTCCGCCAGCAGTGCCAGCAACAGGCTGGCGGAAAGGCCAATCAGCGGTGCGCCGCGTACTCGCAGAGTGCGAATGTGGTTGACCAGCGCATCGACATCCGGGCAGGGGCACCAGATTTTTTCCTGCGGCAATGCCTGTTGGTCCAGAATCCACAACTGGTTGTCAACGATGTTGAGGCTGGTGGTGTTAACGGTTTGCATGGGTGGTTAAATCCGTGTTGCGTTATTGCATCAGGGTTCTTATTCTGCCAATATGCTTTACAGAAGTATAGACGTCCAAACGCTTTTATGTCTATACCCTTCATACTTCAAGTTGCAGGTGTGTTGGCTGCCCTCTCTCACCCCAGTCACTTACTTGAGTAAGCTCCTGGGGATTCGCTCGGTTGCCGCCTTCCTGCAACTCGAATTATTTTGGGTATAAAGCTCGGCGTTGATAACAAGCAAACACATTCATCACACACTAGGTAGATAACGAGGTTGGCCATGTCGCTTTACCGTACTTTTAACGCTGACGATGCCGTGCAGTACGCGCGTCAATATGGCGGGGTTGCGGACCCGCAGTCGTTGATAACTGCCGATGAAATCGGTGACGGTAACCTGAATCTGGTGTTCAAGATCCGTGATAAACAAGGCATCAGCCGGGTGATCGTCAAGCAGGCGCTGCCGTATGTTCGCTGTGTCGGTGAGTCCTGGCCGCTGACGCTGGACCGCGCTCGCATCGAAGCGGAAACCTTGCTGGCGCACGCGCAGTATTGCCCGCAATACACAGTCATGGTGCTGCACCATGATCCGGTGCTGGCGGTGATGGTGCAGGAAGATCTGTCCGACCATGAGATTTGGCGGCGCGAACTGGTGAAAGGACACGACTACCCGCAAGCGGCGGCGCAACTGGGGGAATATCTGGCACAGGCGTTGTTTCACAACTCGGATTTTTACCAGTCTCCTCATGACAAAAAAGCGGCGGTGAGCCACTTCACCAATCCGGAGTTATGTCAGATCACCGAAGATCTGTTCTTCACCGATCCGTACAGGGAACATGAGCGCAATCAGTTTGATCCGGCGCTGTTGCCTGATGTACTGGCGCTACGCGATGACCTGCCGCTCAGATGTGCCGTCGCCGCGCTCAAGCACGCTTTTTTGAGTAAAGCGCAAGCGTTATTGCATGGCGATATCCACAGCGGGTCAATTTTTGTGGCGGAAAATCGCCTGAAAGTGATCGACGCCGAATTCGGTTTTTACGGCCCAATCGGGTTTGATATCGGTACGGTGCTGGGCAACCTGTTGCTAAATTACTGTGGGCTGCCGGGGTTGCTGCCGCCGCGTGAGGCTGCTGGCGCACGGGAACGGCGTCTGGAGGATATCGTGACGTTATGGCACACCTTCGCTAACCGCTTTGCAGGACTGAGCCGCGAAAAGAGCCGTGACCCGGCGCTGGCGGTGGAAGGCTATGTTGAGCAGTTTCTGCAGCAGGTATGGCATGATACGGTTGGTTACTGCGGCACTGAACTGATTCGCCGCACCATCGGGCTGGCGCATGTCGCTGATCTCGATGCGATTGCCGATGATGCTGCTCGTCAATCCTGTCAGCGTCATGCCATTGAACTTGGCAGGACGTTGATTCTGGCTGCCGCACACATCGACAGCCCTGAAGCATTACTGGCACGGGTACGTCAAAGCGGTGCCTGAACCTGAAAGCGAATAGTGCAAACAGGGCGCCTTGTCAGAAAGACTAAGGCGCCCTGCCTGTTTCAGGCGACCGTATCGGCGGGTAACCGTTGCTCTGCCACCACCTTGTGGGCGCTCAGCGCGTCCGGTGCAAAGTCATCTACGTTGATGGAGCGCAACCGACTGGCTTCCGCCTGTATTAAGATGCTGGCTTCTTCCTGTGTAATCACCCCTTCTGCCAGCCCATGTTCTGCCAGTGTATCCAGTCGCATGAAAGGCAACGGATGACCTGCTGATTGTGAGAGACGCTGATGAATTGGCTCGGCAGCCAGAATATCCAGCAGCGATTGTTCCAACTGCGCCGCCGGGTGATGCGCTCCGGCTTTCAGGTACAGACCACGTCCTAAGCGGCTGCGGGTTGCCGACGGTACTTGCAACAAGCGCGCCAGTTGGTGGTCCAACTGGTCGGTTGGGGCCTGGCTGGCGTGTCCGAGCGGGAAAATCACCACTTGCAGTAACCGTGCCACCAGTTTGTTGGGGAAGTTACGCAGCAGATCGCTGATGGCCTGCTCCGCCTGATGCAGACAATCCTGTACTCCCCAGTGTACCAGCGGCAAATCGTCTTGCTGGCGACCTTCTTCGTCGTAGCGCTTGAGCGTGGCAGAGGCCAGATACAACTGGCTCAGCACGTCTCCCAGTCGCGCGGAAAGGCGCTCGCGGCGTTTCAGGCTGCCGCCCAACACCCCCATAGACACATCCGACAACAACGCCAGATTGGCGCTCACCCGGTTCAGTCGCTGGTAGTATCGGCGGGTAGCATCGCTGACCGGCGCACGGCTGGTACGCCCGTTAGTCAGCCCCAGCCACAGGCTGCGCATAACATTGCTGCCGATATGCCCCAGGTGACCGAACAGCGCCCGGTCAAAGGATTTCAGGTTGTTGTCTTGCGCGGCGCTCATTTCTGCCAGCACATACGGGTGGCAGCGAATAGCGCCTTGCCCGAAGATCATCAGGCTGCGAGTCAGAATATTGGCGCCTTCAACGGTAATGGCGATTGGCGCGCCCTGATAGTGACGGGCAACAAAATTGGATGGGCCAAGGCAGATGCCTTTGCCGCCGGTGATATCCATCGCGTCGATGATACCGCGTTGACCGCGATGGGTGCAGTGATACTTGACGATAGCCGACAGCACCGATGGCCGTGCGCCTTGCATGATGCCGCTGGTGATAAGCGTTGCAGCGGCATCCATAACGTAGGTGTTGCCGGCTATACGCGCCAGCGGCTCTTCAATCCCTTCCATTTTGCCAATCGGCAGTTTGAACTGGCGACGAATGCGGGCATAGGCGCCGGTTGCCAGCGCTACGCTTTTCAGGCCGCCGGTCGCGTTTGAGGGCAGGGTGATGCCGCGTCCGACTGACAGGCATTCCATCAACATCCGCCACCCCTGACCCGCCATGTTTGGCCCGCCGATAATGTAGTCCAGTGGAACGAAAATATTTTCACCCTGAGTCGGGCCGTTCTGGAACGGAATATTAATCGGGAAGTGGCGGCGACCAATCTTGACGCCATCGGTTCGGGTGGGGATTAACGCACAGGTAATACCGATATCATCCCGATCACCCAACAGGTGATCCGGGTCATACAGTCGGAATGCCAGCCCTAGCACGGTGGCGATGGGAGCCAGCGTGATATAGCGCTTGTTCCAGGTCAGTCGCATCCCCAGCACTTGTTGACCCTGCCAGTGACCGTAGCACACCACGCCCAGATCGGGGATAGCGCCGGCATCGGACCCGGCTTCCGGGCTGGTCAGTGCAAAACACGGTATTTCTTCGCCACTCGCCAGTCGCGGCAGGTAGTGATTCTTCTGGTCGTCGGTGCCGTAGTGTTGTAGCAGTTCACCTGGGCCGAGCGAGTTGGGTACGCCGACGGTGATCGCCATAATGCTGGATACGCCAGCCAGTTTTTGCAGCACCATCGCCTGTGCGTAAGCGGAAAATTCCAGTCCGCCGTACTCTTTTTTGATGATCATGGCAAAGAAGCGGTGCTGTTTCAGAAAATCCCACAGCACCGGCGGCAAGTCGGCGCGCTCGTGGGTGATTTCAAAGTCATTTGCCAGACGGCAGGCCTCTTCTACCGGCCCGTCCAGAAACGCCTGTTCTTCCGGTGTCAACATCGGACGAGGGTAGGCGTGCAGGGTATGCCAGTCGGGTGCGCCGCGAAATAATTCGCTTTCCCACCAGATGGTACCGGCATCGATCGCTTCTTTTTCCGTTTTTGACATCGGCGGCATCACGCGACGGAATGCCTTCAGCGCCGGCGCGGAGATAAATCGCTGTCGCCATGACGTTGCCAGTACCGGCAATAGTAACAGGCCCAGCGGAATCAGCAGCCAGACTGACCACAAATTCAGCGCTGCCATAGCGACAACCCAGAGTGCAAGTAATGTGCTGCTCAACCGCAGTGAAAGCTGGTGGTAGAACAGCGCGCCGATAAGCATCAAGACAATCAGGATACTGACTGCAACCATGATTTTATTCTCCAGTCCGTGTAATCAGTGCATTGGTGGTCTGACCTGTTGGTATAGTGAGGTTTTAGTTCAGCAAAATATTTTTATCAATTTATTTACAACACAATTACAACTTGACTCACAAAGTTACGCCAGAATGAAACCACTGACGCATGATGCCGCCGTTTGGCAATTGTCTGCTTCTCGTGGTTTGGGCGATCCGCTACACTGCAGGGCAATACAGGTTGTATTTCTTCATGGTTGGATTGCTGGCACAGACTGGCAACACCGCACGCAGCGGTCCATATATCACCAGAGGACTTAGCCTAAACATCATGATGTTATTGAATGAGAGGATTCCATGTACCAGGACTTAATCCGTAATGAGCTGAAAGAGGCTGCGTCCACGCTGAACACATTTTTAAGTGATGATGCCAATATTCAGGCGATTCAGGATGCGGCTGTTTTGCTGGCGGATGCTTTCAAAGCCGGTGGAAAGGTACTTTCCTGCGGTAACGGCGGTTCTCATTGTGACGCTATGCATTTCGCAGAAGAGCTGACCGGTCGTTATCGCGAAAACCGCCCTGGTTACCCGGCTATCGCCATTTCTGATCCGAGCCATCTGTCCTGCGTCAGCAACGATTTCGGCTATGATTTCGTGTTCTCCCGTTATGTCGAGTCGCTGGGGCGCGAAGGGGATGTATTGCTGGGTATTTCCACTTCAGGCAATTCCGGCAACATCATCAAGGCGATTAGCGCTGCGCGCGCTAAGCGTATGAAAGTCATTACGCTGACCGGCAAGGACGGCGGCAAGATGGCCGGCACCGCGGATGTGGAAATTCGTGTGCCGCACTTCGGTTATGCCGACCGTATTCAGGAAGTGCATATCAAGGCGATCCACATTCTGATTCAACTAATTGAGAAGGAAATGGCCGGCAACTGATCGCCTGCCGTTACGCACAGTGATTAAAGGAACCAGACGTAGTTAAAGGAACCGGACATGTGTGAACTGCTTGGGATGAGTGCCAACGTCCCAACGGATATCTGTTTCAGTTTTACCGGCCTGATGCAGCGAGGCGGTCGAACCGGACCGCATCGTGATGGCTGGGGGATTACGTTCTACGAGGGAAACGGCTGCCGTACCTTCAAAGATCCGCTGCCCAGCTTCAACTCGCCGATTGCCGAATTGGTGCAGAACTATCCTATTAAATCCTGTGCGGTGGTTTCTCACATCCGCCAGGCTAATCGTGGCAAGGTGGCGCTGGAAAATACCCACCCGTTTACCCGTGAACTGTGGGGCCGCAACTGGACCTTTGCCCATAATGGTCAGCTCAAAGGCTACCGCAGCCTGAAAACCGGTCATTTCCGTCCTGTCGGGGAAACGGATAGCGAATACGCGTTTTGCTGGCTGCTGCACCAGTTGTCGCAACGCTACCCGCGTACGCCGTCCAACTGGCCTGCGGTGTTTCGTTACGTCGCCACGCTTGCGGATCAGTTACGCAAAAAGGGCGTATTCAATATGCTGCTGTCAGACGGGCAGTTCGTCATGGGATTCAGTTCCACTAAGCTGCACTGGATAACCCGGCGGGCACCGTTTGGCAAAGCCACCTTGCTGGATGATGATGTAGAGATCGATTTTCAGCGGCAGACCACACCCAACGATGTGGTCACAGTGCTGGCGACTCAGCCATTGACCGGCAACGAAACCTGGCACCCGATTTTGCCAGGCGAGTTCGTCTTATTTTGTTTTGGCGAGCGTATAGTTTGACTGGGGTTGAGGCTGACCGACGGGCGAGGACTGGTTAACCACGTACTGCCCGTTGAGCACCGACACCGCCGGTGGTTGATGGGTTCTGTTGAAGTAGGCATAACCCGGCTGCAACTGGCTCCAGAATTTATAGTAGTTGGAGCGGCTGTGGCGCTTCATGTTTTGCTCAGTCATGCGGAACGGATAAATCGCCAGTTCTACTTTCTGCTGCCCGTTGCGCAGCGCTTTCTCCACGTAAGTGTAAATCTCGGCAATATACGTGTTGGTCATGGCATAGCAGCCGATAGACACGCACTCGCCGTGAATCATCAGGTAGCGACCAGAGTAACCGTGTGCGCGATCATACTCGTTCGGGAAACCGACATTGATGGCGCGGTAATAGTGGCTGTCAGGTTTAAGCTGTTTGAGATCAACCTGATAAAATCCTTCCGGGCTTTTAAAATCGCCCTCGGTCATTTTGGGACCAAGACCGCCGGAATATTTGCAGATAGGGTAGCTCTGTACCAGTTTGTATTCGTTGCCGGTGCGGGCATAAAGCTCCAGTACCCGTTCTTCCTTGAAGATCTGAATATACACCGGTGAACCGGCAACCTGCTGTTTTGCTTCGGTCACTGCCGGTGAGACTTGATCGGCGTAGCTGTTGCTGATGGCGACGGAAGGCAAAAGAAACAACATCGCAAGCGAAAACGCGACTTTGTGCATTGTTAATCCTGATTATTAGCGCTGTTATTTTGGGTATGTCTGATACGGTGTGTGGCGGTGACGCCCCGCATTCCTTATCTGTCAGGCTTTGTCCTGCCATTAGGCTATGCCCCGTAGCGGGGGATAGGCTGATGTCAAGTCGCACAACCACATTATCACCGTATCCGTTTTATTCAGGAAGGAAAAAAGAATAAAAAAGTAGACTATTCCGATCAGTTAAATTCCCGTCGAGAGTTTGCCGCCGATTTGATGCTATGGCTTTGCAGAAGCGAAGGAGTTGCCTGTCATAAAATGTTGCTGTATGTTTATACAGTTATCTGGAGGGGCGATGCGCAAAATCATTCACGTTGATATGGATTGCTTTTATGCCGCAATAGAGATGCGGGATAACCCGCGCTTGCGCGATATTCCGTTGGCGATTGGCGGCAGTGCTGATCGCCGCGGCGTGATTTGCACCGCCAACTATCCGGCCCGTCGTTATGGCGTACGCAGTGCTATGGCGACCGCTACCGCGTTGAGACTGTGTCCGCATTTGACGCTGTTGCCCGGCAGAATGGAGCTTTACAAAGCGACTTCCAGCCAAATCAGGGCGATCTTTTCCCGTTACACTTCGCTGATTGAGCCGTTGTCGCTGGATGAAGCCTATCTTGATGTGACTGATAGCCAGCACTGTGGTGGGTCTGCCACCCTGATGGCGCAGGAAATCCGTCAGACTATCTTTAATGAGTTGCAACTGACTGCTTCGGCTGGCGTTGCGCCAATCAAGTTTCTCGCCAAAGTCGCTTCTGAACAAAACAAACCCAACGGGAAATGTGTGATTTCGCCTGCGCAAATGGAGGCATTTCTGCTGGCGTTGCCGCTGGAAAAGATCCCCGGCGTCGGTAAGGTGACCGCTAAACGGCTGGCGGAATGCGGGTTGCACACCTGTGCTGATGTGCGTCGCTATCCACTGACCGAACTGCTGCGAGAGTTCGGTAAATTTGGCCGGGTGCTGTGGGAACGCTGCCATGGTATTGACGAGCGCCAGATATCGCCGGATCGCCTGCGTAAATCAGTCGGCGTTGAAAAAACGCTGGCGCAGGATATTCACGACTGGACCGCCTGCGAAGCGTTAATTGAGCGATTGTACGATGAGCTGGAGCGGCGCTTGCGGCGTGTCCGCCCGGATCTGCATATTGCCCGACAAGGGGTAAAACTGAAGTTTGATGATTTTCGTCAGACGACACAGGAGCATGTCTGGCCGGTGCTGAATAAACTGGATTTACTGAGGCTGGCGCGGGAGAGTTGGGAGCAACGGCGCGAGGCGCGAGGTGTTCGGCTGGTGGGGTTGCAGGTGTCGTTGATAGACCCGCAGCTTGAACGGCAACTGGTGTTTCAGTGGGACTGATGTCGTCATGGGCATGATGTTGTCGTGGTGAGACATAGTACGACATGGTACGACAAAAGGATCTACATCTGGCGGCGATGCCCGACCGTGCGGGCATCGCCGGTGCGGGTTACGCGCGTTCCGGAATGGCTTTCAACAGCGCGGTCAGCAATTTCCAGTACTGGCCGACGCTGGCGATATGCACCTGTTCATCCGGTGAGTGAGGACCGGTGATGGTCGGCCCAATCGAAACCATGTCCATGTTCGGATACGGTTTTTTGAACAAACCACACTCCAGCCCGGCGTGGATCACCATGATGTTGGGGGTTTTGTTGAACAGCTTCTGGTAAGTTTCACGCACCAGATGCATAACCGGTGATTGTGCGTCCGGCTGCCAGCCAGGGTAACCGCCCTTGGCCTGGGTGTCGGCGCCTGCCAGTTCACCCAGCGAGGTGAGCATACTCACGACATACTCTTTACCGCTATCGACCAGTGAACGAATCAGGCAATGGATTTCTGCCTGCGTGTCAGTCATGCCGACCACGCCGACGTTCAGCGAGGTTTCCACTACGCCTTTCACGTCGTCGCTCATGCGGATCACACCGTTCGGCGTGCTGTTCAGCAGGGCGATGAAACGGTCACGGCTGGCGGTGGTCAGCGCTGCCGCTGTGCTGTCTGCCGTTTCCAGCAGCAGAGTGAGATTCTTTTCCACTGCCGCGAGTTCATGCTTCAGTACCGCCAGATAAGCTTGCGCGGCGGCCTTCAGCGCATCGGCCTTATCGGCTGACACCGCCAGAGTAATGGCGCCTTCACGCGGAATGGCGTTACGCAGCGTACCGCCGTGCAGGTCGATGACCCGCAGGTCTAGTTCCACGGCGTGTTGTGCCAGAAAACGCGCCAGCAGTTTATTGACGTTGCCAAGCCCCAGGTGGATATCACAACCAGAATGACCGCCTTTCAGCCCTTTGATCACCAGCTTCACTGTCTGGTAACCAGCCGGAACCGCTTCGCGCTGCAGCGGCAAACGGGTCAGAAAATCGATACCGCCGGCGCAACCCATGTAAATTTCGCCTTCCTCTTCGGAATCGGTATTGATCAGGATGTCGCCTTGCAGCCAGTTGGGTTGCAGGCCGAACGCGCCGTCCATGCCGGCTTCTTCCGTCATGGTCAGCAGTACTTCCAGCGGCCCGTGCTCTACGCTGTCGTCAGACAAGACGGCCAGTGCGGAGGCCATGCCGATACCGTTGTCTGCGCCAAGCGTCGTGCCACGCGCTTTGATCCACTCGCCATCGATATAGGGCTGGATAGGGTCGGTGGTGAAGTCGTGTACGGTGTCGTTGTTTTTCTGCGGCACCATGTCCAGATGCGCCTGAATCACCACGGGTTTACGGTTTTCCATGCCGCGTGTCGCGGGTTTGCGCAGCAGGATATTGCCCACCTGATCGCGTTCTGTATGAAGGCCGCGTTCTTGCGCCCAGGACATAATGTAAGCGGCCAGCGCTTCTTCATGGTAGGACGGGTGCGGAATAGAACAGATTTTGGCGAAAATATCCCACAGCGGTTGTGGGGAGAGTTGAGACAAGGCAGACACTATTTAACCTCTCCAGTTAAGCACTCACGCGACAAACGGCACGTGATGCCAGAGCAACATCGTTATTGATCGCCTGAAGACGCAGGCACGTAGGCTATGTGCTGACGAGACGTTGGATTAGCGGCCCACATCATTACGGCATACAGCCTGCTACAGAATACCACTTTCCCATGATCGGGGAGAATGGTCACAGCATAAGGATTATGAATAGCAGGTCTGATGCGGGTAAGCCTTGATCGAATGTGCAGATTAATCGAGGGGGCTGGGGAAGAGAGATAGCTCCCTTCCCATTATTCGCTATGACTACCTGTAATCGTTAGGGCGGTACGCATCGGAAGCGTCATCGTTGCGGCGTACCTGAATGGGGATCAGGGCTGGCTGTCGTCGTAATAACAAACGTAAACTGACGCTCAGTTCGAAGCAGAACAACATCAGTATGATGATAGCGAAGAAAGGGGCGAACACGTCCAGTTGTGCAAGGAAGAAGCTGTCAAAAATCGTCATGGGTGTTCTCCTGGCTGTTTTTTGCTCCCTTTGTTTGTAACGCATTCGTAACATCGCGTCTAATAACTTTTTCACATTACGGCGACTTAATTAATTACGGTGAGTTACCATTTGATGGGGTTATGCATAAATACTGGTTTTTGTCCGACCAGCTATCTATAATCTCGCGCAACCTTATTTTCCCCTTCTGACTCTGATTAAGCCGACTTCACTGTTGGCTGGGATATGTTTTATGAGTGAAAAGTACATCGTCACCTGGGATATGTTGCAAATCCATGCCCGCAAAATGGCTCAACGCTTGCTGCCAGCCGAACAGTGGAAAGGCATTATTGCCGTGAGCCGTGGCGGCTTGGTTCCGGGAGCGCTGCTGGCCCGCGAACTGGGTATTCGTAATGTCGATACCGTGTGTATCTCCAGCTACGATCATGACAGTCAGCGTGAGCTGAAAGTGCTCAAACGCGCTGAAGGTGACGGTGAAGGCTACATCGTAATTGATGATTTGGTGGATACCGGCGGCACCGCCAAAGCTATCCGCGAAATGTATCCGAAAGCTCACTTCATCACTATCTTCGCCAAACCTGCTGGCAAACCGCTGGTGGACGACTACGTAGTGGATATCCCACAAGATACCTGGATTGAACAGCCGTGGGACATGGGCGTGGTATTTGTACCGCCTTTGGTTGATTGTTAATCCGATAACATCATTATTTTTGACACGCCCGGTTATGCCGGGCGTGTCTGTTTCTGTGAATGGAATTGCGCGACATGTTTGGTTTTCGCGGCTGTGGTTCGGTACACTTTTCTCACAAACCATTACTGTTCTTTCGTTGATTCGTCCATGGAGGCCGCTGTGGTTCAGGCTAACCTGTCCGAAACGCTGTTTAAACCCTCAGTCAAGCATCAGGAAACCTCCACGCTGATTCAGCGTTCCCGTCATGTGGCCGGTGCTGCGGCCATGCAGTCAGCGCTGGAGGGAGAAAACCCCCGTAACTGGTACCGGATGCTCAACCGGCTGTTGTGGATTTGGCGCGGCGTACATCCGTGGGAGATTGAAGAGGTGCTGTCGCGTATTGCCGCCAGTCAGGCAGCGCGCAGCGACGACCAGCATCTGGATACGGTCATTGGTTATCGCGGCGGTAACTGGATATATGAATGGGTATCGCAAGGTATGCGCTGGCAGCAGCAGGCTGGCCAGCACCCCCATAAGAGCGAGCAGACCGGTCAGTGCTGGTTGAATGCTGCTAATCTGTACAGTATTGCTGCTTATCCCCACCTTAAAGGCGATGATCTGGCAGAACAGGCCCAGGTATTGGCTAATCGTGCTTATGAAGAAGCGGCTACCCACCTGTCTTATGAACTCAAAACCCTGACGTTTCCGGTGGAGGGCGGCGGGCAGTTGACGGCGTTCCTGCATCTGCCGGCGCAGGGGCAGGCACCGTTCCCGACGGTACTGATATGCGGCAGTCTGGATATGCTGCAATGCGATTATCATCGCCTGTTTCAGGATTATCTCGCGCCGACCGGATTTGCGATGTTGACGGTGGATATGCCGTCGGTAGGGTTCTCTTCGCGTTGGAAACTGGATCAGGATTCCAGCTTTCTGCATCAGCAGGTACTGCGTGCGCTGCCAGATGTGCCATGGGTCGATCACACTCGCGTCGGTGCTTTTGGTTTTCGCTTTGGGGCGAATATCGCGGTGCGGCTGGCTTATCTGGAAGCAAACCGGTTGCGTGCAGTCGCTTGTCTGGGTCCTATTGTGCATCACCTGCTGTCGGATGCGCAGCGTCAGCAGCAGGTGCCGGATATGTTTATGGATGTGCTGGCAAGCCGCCTTGGTATGACCTATTCCTCGGATGCGGCGTTGCTGGTGGAAATGGGACGCTATTCCCTTAAAACGCAGGGATTACTGGGGCGGCGTTGTCCGACGCCGATGCTCTCCGGCTACTGGAAGGACGACCTGATTAGCCCTCCGGAAGAGTCGATGCTGATTGTCAATTCGTCACAACAGGGCAAATTGTTGGCGCTGAATTTCTCACCGGTGTATCAGACGTTTCATCTGGCGCTACAACAGATGACCGATTGGTTGCATCGACAACTGCGCTAATCAAAGAGGTGAATACAGCTTGTTGATTTTCTATCATTAATTTGATGCGCCCTGGTGTGATATGGCTCGCGCCCTGAAACGGTGGAAACAAAAAAACTTGAACCCTCGCCAGAAGTCCGGCAGGGTTTAACCATTTCCGTCGTCGTGAATGCTTGGAAGTCGTTGGGTTTAGAGGGGGGGTCATGATAGTGAAAAGCAGGCTCATAAAGAGCTTTGCCTCGTTGGGGCCTTATTTGCGTGAAGATCAATGTCAGGAAAACCGTTTTTTCTTTGATTGCCTGGCGGTTTGTGTCAATGTAAAACCTGCGCCGGAAAAGCGAGAGTTTTGGGGCTGGTGGCTTAGTCTGGAGTGGCAGGAACAAACCCTGTTTTATACCTACCACATCGGTCTGTTTGACAAGGCTGGCAACTGGCGCGAAGAAACTATCAAAGATACTGAGGTACATGAGAAAGTGCTGGCTACCCGTGAAGATTTCCACACCCGCCTGCAGGCGTTGGTAGAACAACTCGACCCGCCTTTTTCCCTCTCCGCACGACCATGATGCTCTCCGGCATCGCGCCGGAGCTGGGGTGAGGCGTTTCGCCGCTGGCTTGACGTTCTCCCCTTGTAACAGGTTTTTTCGTTCGTCTTACTTATCGTTCAACTTTAATCGTTAACACAACGGCAGAAAATTATGAGTGGCAGCCAGACCTTGGTTGTAAAACTGGGCACCAGCGTGCTGACCGGCGGTTCACGCCGTCTCAACCGTGCCCATATTGTCGAATTGGTGCGCCAATGCGCCCAACAACATGCCGCAGGGCATCGTATTGTGATTGTGACTTCCGGGGCGATTGCCGCTGGCCGCGAGCATCTGGGATATCCGGAACTGCCACCCACCATTGCCACCAAACAGTTGCTGGCGGCAGTCGGGCAGAGCCGGTTGATTCAATTGTGGGAGCAGCTATTTTCCATTTATGGCATTCACATCGGGCAGATGCTGCTGACCCGCGCTGATCTGGAAGACAGGGAACGTTTCCTTAATGCCCGCGATACCATGCGTGCCTTGCTCGACAACCACATTGTGCCGGTGATTAATGAGAATGATGCGGTTGCTACGGCTGAAATTAAAGTCGGCGATAACGATAACCTGTCGGCCCTGGCCGCCATGCTGGCAGATGCCGACAAACTATTGCTGTTGACCGATCAAGCCGGGCTGTTTACCGCTGACCCGCGCACTAACCCGGATGCCGAGCTCATCCGCGAAGTGCAGGGCGTGACCGACGAACTGCGCCAGATTGCCGGCGGCAGCGTCTCCGGCCTCGGCACGGGCGGCATGTCCACCAAACTGCAGGCCGCTGATGTGGCGTGCCGCTCAGGCATTGAGGTGGTGATTGCCGCAGGCAACCGGGCTGGCGTTATCGGTGATGTGATTAACGATGTGTCGGTCGGTACGCGTTTTCATGCGCTGGAAACCCCGTTGGAAAGCCGTAAACGCTGGATTTTCGGTGCGCCGCCTGCCGGTGAAATCACCGTGGATGACGGCGCACTGGCCGCCATGCTGGAGCGCGGCAGCTCACTGTTGCCCAAAGGCATCCGCGAGGTGGCGGGCAATTTCTCTCGTGGCGAGGTGATTCGTATCCGCAGCCTGAACGGGCGTGACCTGGCCCATGCCGTCACCCGCTATAACAGCGATGCGCTGCGTATGATTGCCGGCCACCACTCGCAGGAGATTGCTGACATTCTGGGGTATGAATACGGCCCGGTCGCCGTTCACCGCGACGACATGATCATTATTTGAGGAACACATGATGCTTGAGCAAATGGGGCAAGCGGCCAGAACGGCCTCTTATCAGCTGGCGGCGCTCAGCACCAGCCAGAAAAATAAGGCGTTGATGACGATAGCGGATTTGCTGGAAGCCCAGTGTGATGCCATTCTTTCCGCCAACGAGCAGGATCTGGCGCAAGCCAGAGAAAACGGCATGAGCGCAGCATTGCAGGATCGCCTGTTGCTGACGCCAGCGCGTTTAAGCGCTATTGCCGATGATGTGCGTCAGGTCTGCCGCCTGAACGATCCGGTTGGCGAAGTGATTGATGGCCGCATTCTGGATAACGGCCTGAAGCTGGAGCGCCGCCGTGTACCGCTTGGCGTGGTGGGGGTGATTTATGAAGCCCGGCCAAACGTGACGGTGGATGTCGCCAGCCTGTGCCTGAAAACCGGCAATGCCGTGATTTTACGCGGCGGTAAAGAGACGTATCGCACCAATGCTGCTACCGTAAAAGTAATCCAACAGGCGCTGACCGAATGTGGGCTGCCCGCTGCGGCGATTCAGGCGATTGAAAGCCCGGATCGAGAGTTGGTCAATCAACTACTGAAACTTGATCGTTATGTTGACATGCTGATCCCTCGCGGTGGTGCCGGTCTGCACAAGTTGTGCCGCGAGCAGTCCACCATTCCGGTGATCACCGGCGGTATCGGCGTATGCCATATGTTTGCCGACGACAGCATTGATTTTGAAAAAGCGCTGACGGTGATTGAAAGTGCTAAAGTGCAGCGCCCCAGTGCTTGCAATAGCCTGGAAACCCTGCTGGTGCATCAGGCGATTGCCGCACGTTTTCTGCCGCTGCTCAGTGAAAAAATGGCGCAGGCGAATGTCACACTGCACGCCAGTGACAACGCGATGCCTTATCTGGCAACTGGCCCAGCCACGGTTATCGCCGTCAACGAGCAGGATTACGATGATGAATGGCTCTCCAACGATCTCAACGTCACGCTGGTCGAGGACATGGCGGCGGCGATTGCCCATATTCGCCAGCACGGTACCCAGCATTCTGACGCGATTCTGACGCGTTCCATCACTAATGCCGAACGTTTCGTGCGTGAAGTGGATTCTTCAGCGGTGTATGTCAACGCCAGCACCCGTTTTACCGACGGCGGCCAGTTCGGCCTTGGCGCGGAAGTGGCGGTCAGCACCCAGAAACTGCACGCACGCGGCCCAATGGGACTTGAAGCGCTCACCACCTATAAATGGATTGGTTACGGCGACGATCTGGTTCGCGCATAACGCTGCCAATGCCCGGCAGATCGAGTGATCGCCTGCCGGGCAATGCGCTTAGAAAACCATCAGACGATACGCGCAAGTATTGACTTGCCAGTACGATTTCACTAGTTTGTCACCCCGTAGTTCACGTCACGCACTCGCGGGACGCTCTCAGGGCCGATATAGCTCAGTTGGTAGAGCAGCGCATTCGTAATGCGAAGGTCGTAGGTTCGACTCCTATTATCGGCACCATAAAATCAGTAAGTTACGATATCATCCCTCTCTGAAATCTCCTTTTCTTGTTCTCGGGTACACAAATTACAATGTATAGGTTATCTCCGTGGTTTTTCACAAAATTCCCACCATCTCATTTTGCGATGCTTGCTTTGTAGCATCCAACGAGTTTGGGCCTGCCAGTTTTGTTTCCTCAGGGCTCGATTGGGATGCGCTGTCACGCGACGATAACCGTTCGTTGCCCGCTCTGCCTATCTGCTGAATGAGCAGCAACAGGCGAGCCTTATCCTCTTTGCTGTCGCGCACTGCCCGGTGCTGGCAGGGAAGGGATTGCTGGATTACAGCCTGTGGAATAAGCATAAGGCGTTTTACTTCAAGGCAATTCAGGCGGGCGTATCAGGAAACTACAGCCCCATGATGCAACTGGTGAGCGACATAATGTCAGATTAACAACGGGCGAGGCCGACGGCTTTCGCCTGTGTCTGATTTTTTTGAGTTGCTGCTCAATTTGTTGCACAGAAATACCCGTTTCAATAGCGGTTGATCTGGTAACGGCAGGTAGATTTGTGCTTTAGTAATCTGGTTATGTGCTGTTTTTTGTCATGCTGAAAGCCCCATTCTTTCAATCCTGATTTAAGTTTGAATAGGAACAGCCCGCAAAGCCAGATACAGCTTTAAGTAGCCTATATTGATTAGGTCATCTTATTGGCATAGATTGATGTGTCACGCTGTATTCTTGTTGATGTAAAGTGATGGAAGATTCTTTTTGATTTTTTTTAAATAAATTTAAACATAACGGCTTATCCTGATAGAATTTTTGGTAATGACAATATGTTGGCGGTGATAAATGAAAGAAAATTCTGATTTCCATGATGCTATTAATTCTTTGCTTTATTCCAGCGATGCTGAACGGCTTGATATTTCTGATGATTTCTATCGCGTTGATGATTTCTCTAAGAAATCCCATGTAAAAATCGAAGAGATAATAGATGTATGGTTGAGTGGTAAAATAAACATATATGTTTATCTTCGTTCTGTGTATTGCAGGATTAACCGTTATCCTAATAAAGAAGAGAATCGCTATGATACAAGTGAGATTGCTTTTGGTAGAGATTTTTATCAAGATGAGAGGAGTCCTCAGGACAAAATAAGAAAATATATACCCTGTAAAAAAGAGTCTGAGATTAAAGAATATATAGATTTTAGCGGGAGTAGCAGTTTCAAATACGTTTACAATGGATATGCTAGTGGTTATTGGTGGTTACAACCGACTGGTATCACCCATTTGGTAAGGGATAATTACAACCTTAAAAATGCTAATGATGAATGGGTTTCAATCCCCGGTGAAGTTGATGTTTTTGGTAGAGATAAAAGGGATTATCTTCTGTTTAACACCGATGTTTATATTTCATTTGAACAGTTATATATTTCTAGTTCTGATTTTAAAATAATAAAAGAATGTTTTTCTTACAATGAAAATAGTGAAATGGAAAGGTATGACCCACCTTATAACCGAATCGCAATGGTTCTTCTTATAAATAAGATTTTCAGTGTTAATGGTCATGTGACTTACTCAAATGTTAGTACAGCTCTTTCAAGTAATGGAATCAATGTTGGGCAAACAACCATAAAAAAAGTCCTTGAAGAAACATTTGAGAAAAGAGATAAGCCTTACAAAATACAGCCCCAGCATTCCAGGATAGCCGCTTGCTTAATCACGCTTCATTGCAAAAGTAAAAATATTCCTAAAACACCATCTAATGTAGCTCGAATATTGAACGATCTTGTCAAGTCATCACCAAGAGAATGGTGTATCGTCTTTACCCCCGAAATTGCTGCTAACATTATGAAAGTAAAGTGATAAATAGCTCTTGCTAAAGGCTTATTAAGCCTTTAGCAAGAGCTCCTCAGCTTTTCTCCACACTCGCACTGATTCATGCTGCACTTGTCGAAACAAAGGAGGCAGTATGAGTACAACATTTATTTCCCCAACCCCAGAACAACGTTTGCAAGTCCTGCGTAATTACGGTGAGAAAGGTGATCGTCTCGTGCGTGAACGGGAGCGACAACGTATTACGTCCATTTCCCGCTCTACCGCGTGGAAACTGGAGCAGGTAGGTAAGTTTCCGTTGCGCAAATCGCTTGGCGCTAAATCCTGTGGATGGCTCTTAAGTGATCTGCTTTGTTGGATCAATGAGCGTTAGCATCAGGCTTTTTTTGCATTTATCTTTTTTTCCTGAAATACCCATGTTCATCCTGCTATTTCCGCTATTAATAGCGGAATAGCAAGGTGAGGGAGATCGTTTTCAACGTTAACTGAATAAGAGGTATCTATGCTGTGTAGTCGCCCTTTTCCCGTGCATGTGTTTCCGCCGATCATCAAAAACGCGGTTTATGAAGTGGAGCAGCATACGCAGGCTCCCCAGGCTTTGATTGTCACAGCGATACTGGGGGCTATTTCTCTTGCCTGCCAGAACCTGATTGATGTGTGCCGACAAAGTAATTTGTGCGGACCAGTATCGCTTTTTTTATTGACGCTGGCGGAATCTGGTGAGAGAAAAAGTACGGTGGACAAACTACTGATGAACCCATTATATCAACTGGAAGAGGAATGGTTTGAAAAATATACCCAAGACCTGATTATCTGGCGGAATGAGGATACGGCTTTTAATATTGCAAAGAAAGCACTGATTTCAAAACTTAAATCAGAAATTCTCCGCGACAAAGATCATTCTACAACGGATGAACGACTGAAAGCACTCCTTACGGATACCCCGAAAATGCCGGTCAGGTTCAAGCAGATTTTCAACGATGCCACACCTGCGGCAATAAAAGACCATCTCTGCGGACGTTGGAGGTCTATTGGTCTTATGTCTGATGAAGCTGGCATTATCTTTAATGGCTACACGCTGAATGAACTGCCTTTCATCAATAAAATGTGGGATGGCGGAATGTTTTCCGTGGAAAGGAAAAGCGAGCCAGCTAAATTAATCAAAGATGCCAGAATGACGTTGGGATTGATGGTTCAGCCTGATGTTTTTAAGGGCTACATCGAGCGGAAAGGCGATATGGCAAAAGGGATAGGCTTCTTCGCACGGTGTCTGGTGTGCCAGCCCAGCTCAACACAAGGCTACAGAAAAATTACCAGCCCGGTTGTCTCAAGTGAGCATCTGCCGATATTTCATCAGCGACTGATAGATATCGGTAATGAGAGCATAGCTAAAAACGCCGAAAATGAGCGTCAATGCCTGCACTTCTCTCCTGAAGCAGAAAAACGCTGGATCGAATTTTATAACAAAGTCGAGTCGGAAATGGGCCTGATTGGTTTCCTGTCTGATTTTAAGGATTATGCGTCCAAGATAGCAGAGAACATGGCAAGGATTGCTGCACTGCTGCATTATTTCAACGGTGATGAAGGCGACATATCCCTTAATGCGGTGGAATCAGCCGCAGCGATAAGCGCCTGGTATGTGGATGAGTATGTAAGGATTTTTTCTAAGCCAGAGCCCCTGCTGCTGGTCAGTTCCGAAGCGGATGAACTTTACGCGTGGATAAAAGATTATTGCTATAAGTGTTTCGTGCCATATATCAGGAAGACAACCATTCTGCAATATGGTCCGAACCGGTTCAGAAACCGGAGTAAAGTGAATGAACTACTCAGTACGCTTTACTCGCAAAAGAAAATACGGGCAGAGAAAAGAGGGAAAACACTTTTTATACAACCTGTCGTTAATTTTATGTAACGGATAATTCAAATTTAAAACGATAATCATCGTTTTATTAAAGAGTCATTATTGCAACTAATTGCAGAGTGATTTTTGAACAGTCATCGTAGGTTGCGGCTATTCTTTGTCTGAAATAGAGTGTCGGATAGTTATTATATTGTCATTAGCAATATCTGTATATCCGCCACGTTAATAAGACATAGCCAGTAATGCGATGACTGTTATCCATCGAGGAATAATTTATTATGAATCTCTACGATAGCGAGTATGGAAGTCATGTTAAATCATACAAAGAAAGAATTATCGACGTTATTAATAAGGCTGTTAAAGAACACAACCGTACACTGGCAGTACGGGTGGATCTTCATGACCCGGCTATTCTGGATAATGGTGATACCATTTCCTGTATCGCTAATACTGATTCAGGTGCTATATCAAGATTTACTAATTCACTAAAAGCAAAATTAATAGCAAATGAGCAGCGCAAGTACAGAGAGGGTAAACGGGTGCATCCTAACACGCTGCGGTATGCATGGGTAAGGGAATTTACCCAGAATGGTAAACGTCATTATCATGTATTTCTGTTCCTGAACAAAGATGCTTATTACCACCTGGGAGATTTCAATCTGGATGAAGATACGCTAAGAACCATGATTACCTCGGCATGGTGTAGCGCGTTAAACCTGACTCCCGAAGAGGGACAGCACCTGGTGCAATACCCCATTAATGGTAAATATACCCTGAACCGTGACGATATTCTCAATGGCATTTACCCCAGCGACTTACTGAACCGGATTGATTATCTCACTAAAGTGAAAAGTAAGATCTTTGATGACGGGAATAGATCATTTGGCTGTAGCAATAACTGAGTTTATTTTTTACATTTCCCGCCTTTTTATTGGAAGGCGGGTTAATGGTCTGACTTTAAAGAACGTCAGTAAGCCCGAGCCTGCTATTAATGGTAAATCTGCACTAGGTCATCTTCAGACAGGCCGGTCATTTGAGTCACGGCGGTTGCGATCCAGTTTGCTCTGAAACGTGGTACGGGTGATTTTCAATGCTTCTTCTTGGATAACCTGCCTTTACGAGTAACGGCAAGATGAAAATATAATTATAAAAATCAATATATTAAAACTAAATGGCACAATAAACGGAGATTCTGGCCAGTCATGGCTCAAACCGTATCACTTTCGCCCAGAGGTCAGTGTGTTCGTTCAACTGGGTAATCGGCATTCACTTTCATTCGTAACACGTGATTTTTGTACATAAGAGAAATTTTTTAACGACAAAACGTAGACACACGAAAAAATATGGATGTAAAATCACGGCTATCGGTGACAGTGATAGGAAATGGTCGTGAAAAAATCTAAAGTGGCAGATCTCATCGTTCAGCATGTTCCCAAACAACTTCTCATGGCCCTTTCCGACGCAATCTATGCGGCGTCAAAGCGTTCTTATGATTCTGCACAAAAGAAAAACCAAGGCCACAGGGCAACTGCACTTGGCTTGGAACGTTATTTGAATTTGAATGAAACCATCCATGAAGTATTCGAGGCGAATGGTTGTAACCCTGGTAAATTGTCTGGTAACCGTATCGTAGAAGGCCATATCGGTATCTTCACAATTGCTCGTGAAAGCTACAACGATAACCAGTGGAAGAGACTTTTTCGCAGCAAACGTAAGCAAGCACTCATTGCCGAGAACTTATTTGTGGAAAAAATAGTGCAACCGGATTTATTCTCCGACGGTAATGATGTGCCAAAAGCTACGCTGTTCATAGTATGCCGCTTTTCAGGTTCATTACAGACCCAGCCAGAAGCTCCGCTGTTGATAGAGCTGGTTGTTCCAAGTTCTGATGGGAAGAGCTGGGTTTTCCACGAGCCGCTTGAGCTTTTTCTAACCCGATATGATGTTGCTCCGTCTCAAGAGGATAACGCGTTCCCTGGATTGAAAAAGGGCGTTATCAAGAAAGACGGAACAGAGGATGATGATGTATGAGCCGAGGAATTACTGAATTTCAACCGGATAGGCTAGTGCAAGTTCTAGCAGCTCGGCGGCTATCCCAAACTCAACTAGCTACGATGGTTGGTGTATCGCCAGCAACCATCAGCAAATGGCGTTCTGGTCAGCAGGCTCCCGAGTCTGAAGCCTTAGAACGTCTGGCTTCAGTCGTAAATGTCACACCTGAATGGTTTACGCGCCCTCTGCTGTCTGGTATGTCAAAGCCTTTGTTCAGAAGTAACGCTTCAGCCCACGTAGCCGCACGGGCGATGTTAGAGACTCGTATCCATTGGGTTAATGAGTTGGTTACTAAGCTGACTGAGTTTGTAGATCTGCCCGAACTAAAATTACCACACCGCAGTTTTATAAATATCGATGAAATCAGTGATGCTGATATCGAGGATGCAGCCAATGAGTGTCGTGCTCTATGGAATCTTGGTACAAAGGAAATACCTGATCTTGCGTTAGCTGCGGAGAGTAACGGCATCATCGTTATTAGAGAAGAAACGGGGGTTGCACAAATTGAAGGGTTATCCGCATGGAGTGAAACTTTAGGTGTTCCTTTTGTCTTGCTCTCTTCAGATAAAGGTAATGCTTTTCGTAGCAGGTTCGACCTCGCGCATGAGATCGGGCATCTGATTCTTCATCGCTATGTTGGCAACGAACTTGAGGCTGAACGTTATAAACTAAAGGAAAGCCAAGCTCATAAATTTGCAGGAGCGTTACTGTTGCCTGCAAAAGCATTCGCTGAAGAAATCAGAACACCAGTCACATTGGATAGTCTGCTTTTGACTAAGCAGCGGTATGGTATTTCTGTCGCAGCAAGTATAATGCGGTTATATGCACTAAATATTATTACTGAAGAAGAGAAGCAGAACCTCTACAAGCGTCTTTCTGCGCGTTGGGGGGTGAGGTCGGAGCCAGGTGATGACTATCGTGATCCTGAGAAACCACGTTTGTTGAAACGTACAATAGAATTGCTGGCCTCTTCAGGAATTATTTCTGTTGAAAGGCTGCCGGCCTTTGTGGGATTGTCCGCTATTGATGTTGAAATGATGGTAGGTTTGCCCGAGGGGTATGTGTCTGGTAAGAAGGCTGCTGTTGTACATCTAACAAGATTGAAATCCATGATGGTCGAGCGGCGTGAAGAGCAGGCGAACGAGCATAGGGGTACTTTGGTACAGTTTACGAGATCTCCGAAGCGTTCTAATTCTTAATATTCATATAGCCACGCATGATAAATGCGTGGCTTTTTTTGGGAGTGTTAGAAATTCTGTGTCATTCCAGTAATATACAATCAAAAAGGAATGACATATGTCCCAGCCCTTCGATTTCGATAAAGCGCTTAAAGCCCTCCAGTCCGGTCAGGCATTAACGGGCAAAGATGGTATCTTAACGCCTTTAATCAAACAGTTAACGGAAGCTGCCCTGTCTGCGGAACTGGACTCTCATCTGGCTCAGGACATTGAAGCTAACCGTAAAAATGGCTCCGGCAAAAAGACCATTAAAGCCCCGACGGGCAGCTTCGAGCTGGCGACTCCGCGCGATCGTAATGGCACTTTTGAACCCCAGTTGGTGAAAAAACATCAGACCACGTTATCCGACGAGATCGAACACAAGATCATTCGCCTGTTTGCACTGGGGATGAGCTATCAGGACATTAGCCGGGAGATCGAAGATTTATATGCCTTCAGCGTGTCCACTGCCACCATCAGTGCAGTAACCGATAAAGTCATCCCTGAACTAAAACAGTGGCAACAGCGCCCGCTGGAGCAGGTTTATCCCTTCGTCTGGCTGGACGCTATTCACTATAAAATTCGGGAAGATGGCCGCTATCAGAGCAAAGCGGTTTACACCGTGCTGGCCCTGAATCTGGAAGGTAAAAAGGAAGTTCTGGGCCTGTATCTGTCAGAAAGTGAGGGGGCTAACTTCTGGCTGTCGGTATTAAGCGACCTGCAAAATCGCGGTGTTAAAGACATTCTGATTGCCTGCGTGGACGGGCTGACCGGCTTCCCAGAGGCAATAAACAGCATTTATCCGCAGACGGAAGTGCAGTTGTGCGTCATTCATCAGATACGCAATTCGATTAAATATGTGGCCTCAAAGCACCATAAAGCCTTCATGACCGACCTGAAGCCAGTCTACCGTGCAGTGTCAAAAGAAGCGGCCGAAATGGCACTGGATGAGCTGGAAGCGAAATGGGGGTTGCAGTATCCGGTGGTGCTCCAGTCGTGGCGACGCAAGTGGGACAATCTGTCAGCGTACTTCCGCTATCCGGCAAATATCCGCAAAGTCATTTACACCACAAATGCTATCGAATCGGTGCACAGACAGTTCAGGAAGCTGACCAAAACCAAAGGTGCTTTCCCGAATGAAAACAGTCTGTTGAAGCTGCTTTATCTGGGGCTGATGAACGCACAGGAAAAATGGACAATGCCCATCCAGAGCTGGAATTTGACATTGTCACAGTTGGCCATTTATTTTGAAGGGCGACTAAATAACGTGATGACGTTGTAGAATTTTTAACGTGACACAGAATTCTGAACGCTCTCCTTTTTTTGCGTCCAGTATGAGTACATACTTGCAGGTACTGACCCTGACTCAAAATCCTGCTCTATTCAGAAATAGAATCCCGGCATGAATAACCAGATCCTGTCGTTGTACGCCAAGTGTATGGCCATCTGCGGGATCGCCGCTGCTGTATGACGCTGACATCTCACCCGCGCGGCTATCGAGCTGGTTGTCGAATTGCGAAATTGTCCGCTCGATGTTGTCTATCCTATTGTTTATTTCAATTGATTAATACACCACTATGTTAATAGTGTCTTCATTGATAATATGGGGTGATTTGCCTAAAAATTTGTTTTTTACTTAAAATTCAGTAGGATAATATCTACCTACTGGCATTAAACTGCGGTTTTTTCTGCAAGCAAAGGATTCAATGTGGGCAAGTCAATCAGGACATATAAAAAGTTAGCGGACCTTCTGACGGAAACAATATTCCTGTTTCACCAACAGGAATATGTAACCCGACAGCAATTAACCAAGAAATTTAATGTTTCTGGGCGTACTGTTTTTCGAGACTTTTGCAGATGGAAGTGTAAGTACACCCGTTTTAGTTCCATGCACTTTTTGAGATATCCGGTTTTTCAGTCATCAGCCGGTATTCTTCCGGCGTCAGGTTATTCAGGGATTCATGAGGCCGCTCGCTGTTGTATTCCGTCAGCCAGCGCTCTGTGATTTCCCTTGCTTCATTCAGCGTCCTGAACAGATAAAAATCCAGGATTTCTGTCCGGTACGTCCGGTTAAAACGTTCGATAAAGGCATTTTGCGTCGGCTTGCCCGGCTTAATAAACTCCAGCAATACACCATGCTCTTCTGCCCACTGTGCCAGCGCCAGCGAGACCAGTTCTGGTCCGTTGTCCATCCGCAGTTTCAGCGGATAACCACGGTTTGCCACGATCCTGTCCAATACCCTGACCACCCGCTGCGCCGGGATATTCAGATCGATTTCTATCGCGAGAGCCTCGCGATTAAAGTCATCTACCACATTAAAGGTCCGAAAGCGCCTGCCGCAGACCAGCGCATCATGCATAAAATCTATCGACCAGCTCTGGTTAAGTGCTTCCAGCGTCACCAGCGGTGCGGGGTTACGCATGGGCAAACGTTGCTTTTCTTTACGACGAAAATTCAGTTTTAACAGGCAGTAAATACGATGAACGCGTTTATGGTTCCATGCATGCCCCTGCCTGCGTAACTTCTGGAACAACTTCTTGAAGCCGTAGCGCGGATAGCGTTCCGCCATTTCAGTCAATACCTGAATCACCGGCTCATCACGCCGGGTGTCAGGCTGATAAAAATAGACCGTCCTGCTCAACGATAACGCCCTGCATGCCTGGCGGATGCTCATCGCAAACTGTGTGGTCAGATAACTGACGAGCTCACGCTTTATCGCGGGTTTTAAAGCTTTTTTTCAATGACATCCTTGAGTGCGCGGCACTCCAGACTCAGATCGGCGAACATCTGTTTCAGACGCCGGTTTTCGTCCTCCAGATCTTTCATCTTTTTGATATCAGAGGCTTCCATACCGCCAAACTTTGCTTTCCAGTTAATGGGATGGACTACCTCTTCCCTCTGCGGTTAACTGTACGAAATATGTTCAGCAGGAGAATCACCATGAATATCGTATTTCTGGGTATTGATCTGGCGAAAAATGTCTTTCAGCTCTGCGGGTTAAACCAGGCTGGTAAGCCGGTTTATTCAAAACGTACCGGCCGAAAAGAATTACTCCAGATGGTGGCGAATATTCCGGCGTGCCTGATCGGTATAGAAGCATCCACAGGCGCATTTTACTGGCAGCGTGAGTTTGCGAAATTGGGTCATAACGTAAAAGTCATCAGCCCCCAATATGTAAAACCTTTTGTCCGTGGGCAAAAAAATGACGGTAACGATGCGCAGGCGATAGCTGTGGCTCTGATGCAACCTACGATGCAGTTTGTTCCACCGAAAAACCTTGAACAGCAGGATATTCAGGCTCTACACCGTGCAAGACAGCGTATTGTTAATCATCGTACTGCTACAGTCTGTCAAATCCGAGGGCTGCTGCTTGATCGGGGAATAACAATCGGCGCGGCAGTCTCAAGAGTTCGTCGTGCCGTTCCGCTTATCCTTGAAGATGCTGAAAATGGTCTTAGCGTTAGAATGCGCAGGACGATTGCAGAACTATATGATCTCTTTAACGATCTGAGTCGTCGTATAAACTTTTTTGACAAAGAAATTGAGGCTGTGTTCAGGCAATCAGAAGCCTGCCAGCGCATTGCCAAAGTTAAAGGCATTGGTCCTAAAACAGCCACGGCTGTTGTTGCCGCGATTGGCAAAGGAACTGAATTTAAAAATGGTCGCCACTTTGCCGCATGGCTTGGTCTGGTTCCACGACAGCACTCGAGTGGCAACAAGCAGGTACTGATGAATATGACGAAAAAAGGCGACAAGCATTTGCGGACACTTTTTATTCATGGTGCCCGCGCTGTCGTCAGAGTTGCTACGAATAACAATGATGGCAGCCTGCATCAGTGGGTTAACCAGTTAAAGGAACGGCGCGGGTTTAATAAAACGACCGTGGCGGTCGCTAACAAGAACGCGAGAATAATCTGGTCGATGCTGAGAAACGACACCGAGTATCAGGCAGTTGGAAGTTAGTACCCAGCCAGACGAGTTGCAGTGTACTGAAAAATGGTGACAGGTTGCACCTGCACAATCGGAACCTGGCTATTATATTGGCCTCAGAGGCCGTCCAGTTGTTGAGGCGATTGTGTGCGGATTACCCATTTGGGCACAGGTTAGTTTTCCTGATGCCGGATAGATGTAAGCAACAACCCAAAACCAGATTCTGTACTTGCAAAATGGAGGTAGTCCATAGATGTAATACGAAGCCTCGGATATTCCCGCTTCGCGGCAAACGTCTTTGACGGTCCGTCCGGCTTCAACGGACTTCAGAACGACGATGATCTGGTGTTCGGTAAATCGGGCTTTGCGCATGGAGATCTCCTCAACGGGACATAATCAGTATGTCGGAAGATCTCTAAAAGTGAATGGTTCGGTTTACCGGGATACTTACAGAAGGCATTCCACAATTTTCCATTAAACATTCGGTGGCGGAATATGAGAGTGAAAATGCGCTGTCACACCATTTTGGTCAACTCCACTAAATTATTGCTAAACACCGCATATGCTCGTTTTTCTATAAAGAGAAATGACGTACTGCTAAATAGCTGCGCGGAATAGTGCTCCACTTTCGGTTAGCCTTTGTAGGGTAAGGTTTTCTCTGTCTGGCTGTGCTGCATCGGGCCTCGAATGTGTTGCCCCTTACGCAAAATGCCACATGTCCGTAAACGGTAGGTGTAGCGGTATTAGGCGCAGCTATTTAGGCTAGGTCATCAATGAGCAAAGCAGTGATGGCAGCCTAAAGATCACCGACAAGATTGCCGAAGAGCGCTAGTTATTGTCCAAGGGGTGCTATTGGCTGCTCAACCGACATTCTATCTCTCGAATCGTTGCACATGACCTTGCAGATGCTGCTGGCTGACGCACTGACGGTTTTCGCATCGCCAGATAAAAATTGAAATAAGGAATGTTACACATGGCTGAAAATGACGTGATTAATGAACAAATTCGCACCACGCCTGCGCCGTTAGATCTCATTGATGAGGGGCATCAGGAACAGCTGGCAGATGATATGTCCGTTGCATGGCGCGATGTGGGCGGTGATCCGCAGGCGACAGCGCAACTACTGCGGCAGTTTACGAAACAGGCGAGTCATGCACCGGATGACTCGCCTGTTGTCTGGCTACAGGCGCAGTTTCGCCAGCATGCAGAGCTGTGGCCGAATGACGATGCGCTCACCCACGATGCGAATGAAATCGTTGAAACCGTAAAACGTCAGCAAGAATTAAAAGCGTCCCTGAAAGCCACGCGACAGAAGGGCAAAAGTCGTGACAACTGGCTGGGCAAAGAGATGCAGCATTCCGCCCGGCGCCATGGCGTGCTCAGCATCGGGGACTATGCACAATCGATTGATAATGCTCTGACCCATGCCAATGATCTGCTGCACAACACTATCACCCGCAACGACGGGCAGATCAGCATGGCGCGTAACCTTGATGGGTTTATCGCCGAGGTGCACCACGTCAACACCTTCAATATCAACGCGAAGGCAGCTGGTTCCTCGGCGCGGGCCGAACTGGTGGTGAAACCGGGTAAGGCATTCAGCAAAAACTCCGTTGATATTCAGATCAAAGACGGCGGTGGCAAAGTCGTGCGCCGCTACCAGGCGAAATATGGCGCGGATGCGGGCAGCACGGAAAAACTGTTCGAGCACGGCGACTATCGCGGCCAGGGTTCCCTGGTGCCGGAAGGCCACGCTGCGGAGATGCAACGCAAAGCGGTGGAATCCATTGATTATGAAGGCGTAGCGTCCACGCCCTTATCGAAAGAAGAGGCGATCCGCCAGTGCGAGAAGGCGCATAAAGAGAAACAGATCAGCGAGATGGACTGGCATAACGCGGATGCCATCACCGTTGGCAAACAGATTGGCAAAACCGCGCTGATGGCGGCGGGCCTCGGGGTTTGTTTCCAGGGAGGGCGTATTCTGGCCCGTCGCCTGTGGAACAGCCTCACCGGCAAGGAAAACGCATCGGCGGGAGAAGATGTGCAGGAATTTGTTGAAGACTCACTCAAGACCGCAGGCAGCACCATGCTGACCGTTGCCACTTCGGGGGCGCTGCTGGTAGCCTCCCGCCGGGGCTTTTTGGGCAGCGTGATGAAAAACACCCCAGCCGGACGTATTGCGATGATCGGTTCTGTGGCGGTGGATAACCTCAAGAACCTCTACGACCTAGCGAAAGGCAATATCTCCAAAGAAGAGGCGCTGGATCGCGTCGCCAACACCACCGTTACTACCGTGGCAGGCATCGCAGCGGCGGAGGCGGGCGTCGGAATTGGCGCGGCTATCGGCACTGTTTTCGGCCCGGCGGGCTCCTTTTTGGGGGGGCTGGCGGGCGGCGTCATTGGCGGCATGCTGGGCAGTACAGTGGTGGATAAAGTCTACAAGGCCGGGAAATCGGTTGCCAAAGCAGCGGTCTCTGCGGTTGCCGATAGCGTGTCTGCGATTGGCCGGGGCGTCTCGAGCTTCGTCAGTTCCGTGGGCAGTTTCCTGAGCAGTTTTTGGTAAGGGGGAAGAATGGACAGTCTGTTAACGACCCGGCTGATAACCTGGATCCGCGCCGGACATGCGGGTTTTTATCTGCACAGCGGCGAAGATGATCGTATCGATACGTTGTTAAGCGCGGTGGCCAAAGAGACCGGTTTTCGGCTGCGGGAATGGAACCTGGCCTGGGGCTGGGTGGATTTCGACGATCGTCATCCGCTGGTGGTTGCCGGTATTTCAGCCCCCCCACAGGCCGATCAGATGCTAGCCGGATTGCTGGATGATGATCTGGAAAATACCATCCTGGTGTTCCGCAATATCAGAACCGTGCTGGACTCCTCGCCGCTGGTGGCCGCGCGTCTGCAGCAACTGTTGCTGCGTATCCGCCGTCACCACAGCGGTGAGTGCTGCGTGGTTTGCGTGGATGACCGCGTGGACATTCCCTCACTGATTGAACCGCTGATTACTCTGGTTGAATTGCCGCTTCCGCGTCGCGATGCTATTCGCCAGCAGGCGGAGCAGTTCGCCCGCGAACGTCAGTTAACCGTGTCTGACGCGCTGCTTAACAGGATCAGCACCACGCTGACCGGCCTGACCGCCAGCCAGATTAGCCAGTCTCTGGCCGTTGCTCTGGAAAAACACGGTGAGCTTGACGAGAAAGCGCTCGCCGCGCTGCTCCAGGAAAAAGAGCAGATCATCGGTAAAAGTGGCGTGCTGGAAATGGTCAAGGTTCGGGAGAACCTGACGGACATTGGCGGGCTGGAGAACCTGAAAAAATGGCTGGAGCGTAAAGCCGCCATTTTGCAGCGCCTGCCGGAGGCGGAGGAGGCCGGGTTGCAGGCACCGAAAGGGGTGCTGGTGGCGGGGATGCCGGGCTGCGGTAAATCTCTTACCGCCAAAGCGGTCGCCAACCTGTTCGGGCTGCCGCTGCTGCGTCTGGACATCGGCTCCCTGCTGGGTAAATACGTCGGGGAGAGTGAGCACAATATGCGCCGGGCGCTGGCGATGGCTGAGACCATCAGCCCCTGCGTACTGTGGGTGGATGAACTGGAAAAAGCGTTCGTCGGTATCGGGTCTTCTAATGCATCGGAAGTGACATCCCGGCTGTTGGGCTACTTCCTGACCTGGATGCAGGAGAAAACCAGCGCGGTGTTTGTGGTGGCAACGGCCAATAACGTTACCGCACTGCCGCCGGAGTTGCTACGTAAGGGGCGTTTCGACGATGTCTTTTACGTCGGCTTCCCGTATCTGGCTGAGCGTAAAGCCATTCTCAGTATCCACCTGAAAGCGGCCTGGCACACCTTCACGGCAGAACAGCAACAGCAACTGGCGGTGCTGTGCCGTAATTTTGCCGGAGCGGATATTCAAAACGCGGTGAATGATGCCCGCGAGAGCGCCTTCCTGGCTGGCGTGAATATCGATTATTCCCGCCTGTGCCGGGCGCTGGAGCGCACGGTTCCGCTGCGTGAGACCCTGCGTGACCAGGTGGGCCAGTATGAAGCGCTGTTCGAGAAGATGAAGCTGAAAGCGGCGTCGCATATCGATGGGCTCAGCCTGGCGGAGATGATCCGACTGGCGGATGACACCAACCCGCACGAGCGTTTGCGGGTGGCACAGGCAGAAGAGTGTAGCGAAGATCTGCTCGAAAAACTGGCGAAAGACAGTTATGCAGAAGTGCGCCACGCGGTATACAGCAACCCGTATTGCACCGCGCGTATTCTGTCGGCCTGTATTGCCCCGGCGGAAACCGGCGAGGTTCACGATAAAACGTCGCTGGCGCTGGCCTGCGTACACCATAACGCGCCAACTAACCTGCTGCTGTCGCTGATTCAGAAGAACAAGCTTAATGATGAGATTTTGCTGCAACTGGCGGAGAAAGCGCACTGCGTGGAGAGCGTGCTGGATACAATATTATCGCGTAAAAACAGTGCGTTGCAGCAAGCGGTGTTACGTCACGCCAACTGCCCGGAAGCGCAGCGTGAAGAGTATCTCTACGAGCAAAATGATGCACTAAGAGCCGCCGTGGCGTTTAACCCGGTGCTCACTGGCGCACAGCAGGCGGTGTTGCTCAAGGACAATAAATCTGTGGTGCGTATCGCGCTGGCGAAAAACCCGGCGCTGGCCGAAGAGGTAAAACAGCAACTGGCGCAGGACAATGACAGCGCGGTGGTGGATGCCCTGGAAGAGGCGCAGAAGCAACCCGACGCATCGGCGCAGGAGAGCGCTGGCGGCAGCAATGATGACAGCGCGCTGCTGGCACAGCTCGACAAAGGCGATGTTCACGCTTTACTGGCGCTGGCGGAGCGGCGCAATCTTTCCGCGCTGGTGCAGCGTCGGTTTGCTCAGAAAGTGACGAATGAAGCGGCGCTGGCGACTCTGGCGGTGAACCCGAAATTAACGGCAGAGACTCAGCAGATCCTAGCCAGTGAAGGGAGTCCTGCCGTGCGTGATGCACTAGCATCCAATTCTGCGCTAGTGCCAACAGTACAGGTTTATCTGTATGAAAATGGGTTGAAGGAGACTCAGCAAAGCCTAATGCGGAATACGGCACTCTGCGAAGAGGTGCAATTGATGGCGGTAGAGCATAAGGATAGAGATGTGCTGACTATGCTGGCACAGAATATGGCAGTGCCAGAAAATGTGTGCGATATGTTACTGGCGATGAATCAAATCAGAATCGACGAAAACTTGGCAGCTAATCCTAATATTTCACAACAAGTACAACAGACTTTATATTCAAGAAGTTATAAGACATCATCAGGTGAGCATGATGAATGTGTCAAAAAGCAGCTTTGTAGAAATGAAAACCTTCATGAGACTCTTTTTAATAAATTGGCTTCAAAAACAAAATATCATGATGATTTGTTATGTAACTCTTTAATCAGTAAATTTAATTTTGGAAAAATAGATAAAGCCTTTAGCCTTAAATCCAGAAAAACAGACATGAATTCGTTCATTACTTCGATTATTCGAATGGTGGATACTACATTTTTTGTTCCGGAGTATATGAACAACCCTAGATTACCGGAGAGATTACAAGCTATTATTATCGAAAACAATAAAGACAATGCGAACTATTTAAGCGTTATAGCCTCAAATACAGGCCTGGTTCCTTCCCAACAGAGCATTCTAAGCCAAAATATCGACCTGGATGTGTTACTTAATCTTATCAGGAACCCTGCTAGCACGTCCCGCACGATTGAAGCTGCTACGCAGCAAATCAAGCGTTACACCTCCATTAAAGATAAGTTAAGCGAGAGGATTAAAGAGAAAGAAAAAGAGTTCGAAAGCAAAAAAATCGAGCTTGAAAAACAGCATCAAATTTCCAGCAGTGGATTCATCAAGAGTATTACGACCGTAAATGAGCTCAGGGAGAATGCAATTATATCTTTGCTAAAAGAAGAATTGGATTGGATGTATGACTTTGCAAAAAGTGTCGGGGTTGCACTTACCAATAGCAACTAACTGGAGGCTGTGCGTCATTCTGTGTAATTGCCACCGTATTAAAGGTGATCGCTCAGGCGATCACCTAACTCGATAATTAAACGGCTCATCGCCAGCCCCCCGCTCTGGAACGGCACACTCCATTTTTTTAAATTATTTCAGATAGATATCATCTCCCCGAACTTTCCCTTTAACGGCAGCGCCTCACGGTGCTGCCGTTTGTGTTTCTGTTTACCGAGGACATGATATGAATCATCAGGATGGGCCTGCGCCGTTGCGTCAGGCGTTGTCGGGGTTGCCGGAGTGGGTGACAGCGCAAATCTGGCAGCATATCCGGCAGTTAACCGATTACGAGCCGGTTATCGGCATCATGGGCAAGACCGGTGCGGGCAAGAGTAGCCTGTGTAATGCGTTGTTTGCCGGTGAGGTGTCGCCGGTCAGTGATGTGTCGGCCTGTACCCGTGAACCGCTGCGCTTTCGCCTTAACGTGGGTGAGCGTTGTATGACGCTGGTAGACCTGCCCGGTGTCGGTGAAAGTGAACGGCGAGATGCGGAGTATGCCGCGATGTATCGCCAGCAACTTCCGCATCTCGATCTGGTGCTGTGGCTGGTTAAGGCCGATGACCGGGCGCTGGCGGTGGACGAGCACTTTTACTATCAGGTGATTGGCGAAGCCTGGCGGCACAAGGTGTTGTTTGTGGTCAGTCAGGCGGACAAGATTGAACCCACTGAGGGCGGCGTGAAGACGTTGTCTGTCACACAGAAGCAGAGCCTTGCGCGCAAAATCGCCCTGCTGCATACCCTGTTTTTGCCGGTGCATCCGGTCTGTGCGGTTTCGGTGCGGCTGCGCTGGGGGTTGTCGCACATGGCGGCGCTGATGGTGGCAAGCCTGCCGCGCGAAGCCAGCAGCCCGCTGGTTACACAGCTACAGCCACCCCTTCGTAGTGAACGCGTCACTCAAAAAGCCCGCGATGATTTTGCCAATACGGTGGGCAGCACGCTCGATACCGTCAGCCGTCTGTCGCTGATACCGGCCACGGTGCGCACGCTTATCCAGACGCTGCGCGATACCGTGGTGTCCGTGGCCCGCGCCCTGTGGTCGGTGTTCTTCTAAGTCGATTACCCATCCATTTTCGTTTTCCGAGCCCGGTCGCCTGTGCGTCCGGGCTTTTTATTTTCAGCCATCTCAAGGAGTCTGCCATGACCCGTCTGGCCTCGCGCTTTGGCGCAGCAAACCTTATCCGCCGTGACCGTCCGTTAACCCGCGAAGAGCTGTTTCGCACCGTACCCAGTGTGTTCAGTGAGGAAAAGCATGAGTCCCGCAGCGACCGATACACTTACATTCCGACGATTACCCTTCTGGATAATTTGCAACGTGAAGGCTTCCAGCCGTTCTTTGCCTGCCAGACCCGTGTGCGCGACGACAGCCGCCGCGAGCACACCAAACACATGCTGCGCCTGCGTCGGGAAGGGCAAATCACCGGCCATCAGGTGCCGGAAATCATCCTGCTCAACAGTCATGATGGCTCCAGCTCGTACCAGATGCTGCCGGGGCTGTTCCGGCAGGTGTGCCAGAACGGGCTGATTTGCGGCGAAAGTTTTGGTGAGGTGCGGGTGCCCCATAAAGGCGATGTGGTGGGCCGAGTGATTGAAGGCGCGTATGAGGTGCTGGATACCTTTGAGCGCATCGAGGAAAAGCGCGACGCCATGCAGTCGCTGCTGTTACCGCCTCCGGCGCAATCTGCGCTGGCAAACGCCGCGCTGACGTACCGTTTTGGTGAGGCGCATCAGCCGGTGACGGCAGCGCAAATCCTGACGCCGCGCCGCTGGCAGGACGACCGGCAAGACCTGTGGACTACTTTCCAGCGTATTCAGGAGAACCTGATAAAGGGCGGGCTGCCCGGTCGCAATCCGCAGGGGAAACGGGCCCGCACCCGTGCCGTCAGCAGTATCGACAACGATGTGCGGCTCAACCGGGCGCTGTGGGTGCTGGCGGAAAGTCTGCTGACGCAGTGTCAGGGGGGAGCATGTTAACTGCGAGTTAAAATTGGACACACCCTGTCCGTTTCACTTTGGTTTGATGGTCTGTTTCTTCACCAACATCAACGGAAACCTGCATGATATCTGTGTTTATCTGCAAGTGAAAAATAGTCGTTTAACTGTCCATATCCTGTCCGGCCCCCTCTTTAGAATCACCTTCATATTCTGTCGGTTAATCATCACGGAGATTTACATATGACACAGGCAGAGCGCCGCCATGACCGGCTGGCTGTCAGGTTGTCACTGATAATCAGCCGCCTGGTTGCCGGTGAAACGCTGAATATGGCCCGGCTTGCTGCCGAGTTTGGCGTGTCAATCCGCACCTTGCGGCGGGACTTTCGCGAGCGATTGATGTATCTGGACCTGGAATACAGTCAGGGGCATTGCCGCCTGCGTACCATGGGTGGTGGAGTACAGGGGGAGCTGGATGCCCTGACTTTTGCACACCGGGCGGGACTTGCCGATATATTTCCAGGGCTGGACCGGCGTCTGGCAGGTACGTTACTGACTGCCGGAGGGATGCCCTGTCTGGTTTGGCAGCCACCACAGGCAATGTCCCCTGGCAGCGCACTGGTGTTTTATCGGCTGGTTAGTGCCATTATCGCGTTTCAGCGGGTTCTGCTTCTGGCCGACGGGGAACGCTGTGACGGACTGGCACCGTACCGCCTGATATCCCTTGATGGTCGCTGGTATCTGACCGGCGAACTGAACGGGCATATCACTGTTCACCTTCTGACGGCCATTCATGCTGTAACGGTATTGAACACCACCTTTATCCCACGAAAGCGCCTGAGCCACTTAACCACACAAGCGGGTTTTATCCAGGCACTTCCGCACTTTGGCTTTATTCGTACAGTTCTATCACTGGCACCATCTGAAAAAATCAATGAGGACTCAGCCAGTTAAGTCTGAATCCTTATTGGGGTATATCTGTAGATGATAATAAAAGTTAATACATTTTAAGGATGTCAAAATGAAGAAAATACTGGGTACGATGATACTGGCCGGTAGCCTGATATTAACTGGCAACGCTCATGCCTACGATATTACGGGTCATGTGAAACACTGGATGGCAATGAAAGAGAGCGGCTGGACTTCCGCTGACGGTTATGACGATGACAGGATGATGAATGCATTGGGTTTTAATGCCGCCATGATTGGTTATTATCCGTGGACTCATACATTTTTAATCCGCAGGGACTACGATACAGCGTTGTTCCTGGCTGACAAAAAAAGCAAAACTGTTCGCCGCCTGAATCTCAAAACGGCCAGTGGTTATAATTCTGACCTTGATGTGGTGTATCAGGGAGAAGATAACGGCAAAGGCTGCTATTTCAGCGTTATAGATACTCAAGCCCAGCTTGAGCTCATCAATCAAAAAACAACCCCTCAGGTGTTAATGGTCCTTCCTGAACAGTGCATTGATAAAAAACAACTGGCAGCCATTAAAGCCCGACAATCAGAAAGGGAGCGTCAGTTACAGCAATGGGTAGCACAACAGAGTATGAAAGAACTCTGTCGTCGTAACGGAAATTGTTGATATTAGTTTTTTCAAATCTGGGGGAAATATGAAATATAAACATCACGCGCTGCTGTTTGCATTATCTTGTATTGCAACAACGGCTCAGGCCATACCAAATATGTGGACCAGCGGCTTTGGGATGGGCGTTTCAGAATACATCATTACCAGCCCGGAAAAGGTCGTTTTTAATCTCAACTGTACGACTAATCCAGACAACCAAAATGTATTACAACACAATGTAATTATCACGCTGCCTGATGGTAGAGGGGCGGATTCGCATGACGAGAAAACAGTTATAACTGTGGTGGTGGACTCTCGGCAATTTCCGCTCCCTTCTTCTCTGGGGTGGCGTAACGCAGATAATGCATGGGAGAGATTTATTACCGCGTTAAGTCATGCCGCAACGTTTGATGTTTACGTTAATGACCAAAAAGTAGGCCACTTTAATCCTGGGCTTAAAAATACACAGCAGGAGCTGGAGGGTATTCGCCACTGTATCAATACTGCCGCTTAAACGTTACTTGCCTACTCCGATGGTGCCCCTGTTGCTCATGCAACAGGGGCATTTTGTTTTTAGGGATCACGTTATGTCTGAATTATCACCGAGTTCGCCGTTGTCTGAGCACGAACAACGGATTATACGCCGTGCCCAGCGCCTGCTGGAGCGCCACCTGCGCCAGCCGGGTGAGCCGTTTACCGCCTCATCCTATACCCGAATGTGGCTGCAACTGCATCTGGCTCCGCTGGAACGGGAGGTGTTCATGGTGCTGTTTCTCGATAACCAGCATCACCTGATAGACCGGGAAATCATGGCGCTGGGCAGCATCAACCATGTCGATATTCCCATCAGAGAAATCGTCAAGGCGGCCCTGCGCCACAACGCAGCGGCGGTGATCCTGGCGCACAACCACCCCTCCGGCCATGCCGAACCGAGCACGCCGGACCGGGCGCTCACCGAACGGCTGAAAAGCGCTCTTGAGCTGGTGGATATCCGCACGCTGGATCATCTGGTCATTGGCGGCAATCAGGTGGTGTCGTTCGCCGAACGCGGCTGGCTGTAATGCCTTTTACCGTCATTCCATCAACCTGTCAGGAGAAAAGAACCTTGTCATTATCGGATGCCCCGGAATGGGGACTTGAACACACCCTGAGACCGCGCTTTGGAGCCCGGCTGGTACAGGAGGGGTGTCGCCTGCATTTTCTCGCCGACCGTGCCGGTGTGACCGGCACTTTCAGTGCAACCGTGGCCTGCCATCTGGAACACCGCTTCCCATTGATAGTGAAACAACTGGAGCAAAAGCTTGTGACCGGTGAGCTCGATCCCTACCGACAGCAACGCGTCACGCTGCATGACGGCGTACTGACCTGCGAGGCCGATACCCTGGGTAGTGCTGGCTACGTCTATATCACGATTTACCCGACCACGGCGGCCACACCGACAACCGCATTCCCTTCACCTTAAGCGTTTATCTTAAGAGAGCCTATCCATGCAAACACCATACCCATCCCCGGCGCGGGAGGCATCGTCATGCCTGTCACCTGTAAATGTCTGGCAACAGTTATTAACTTACCTGCTGGACAAGCACTACGGGCTGACGCTAAACGACACGCCGTTTTGTGAAGAAGCCGAGATCCAGGCCTACCTCGACGCCGGGATCTCGCTGCCGGACGCCGTGAACTTTCTGGTGGAGCGCTATGAGCTGGTGCGCATCGACCGCAGCGGTTTTAGCTGGCAGGAGCAAAAACCGTTTCTGAACGCGGTCGATATTCTCCGCGCCAGACGCGCCACCGGCCTGCTCAAACCATAAAGACTGCGAGCTGCTTTCCAGTCACACAACGCCAAACCGACTTATCCTTCCCCCCGATGCATAATGCGCCAGCCCTTACCGGCTGGCGCATTGGCTGTTATGTATGGACAACACACTATGAAAACTGAACCCGAGGTGTTAACCGACCACACCGAGCTGATTGGCTCGACCAACATTGCGCGTATCGTCACTGGACGTGATGTCGCGCTGCAACAGATAGAACAGCTCATTACCCGGTTACAGGCCATTTCAACGCTAACGGCGACTATCGGTGGCGGCACCGTTGAAGACTGGGCATTAAAACCCGGGCATCGCTACGATTGCTGGCTGACAGAAACGCCTGACAAGGCGATGCCAGCCATTATCCGCACGCTGGACAGCCATATCTGGCGCGACCTGATGCTGAAATCCGGCATGTTGTCACTGATGGACGCACAAGCCCGCAGCCAGTGGCATAAGAATCTGGACGAGGGCGACCTGCCGACCATCAGCGAAGCCAATATCCTCAGCACGTTTGAACAGCTTCACCAGAGCAAGCGGGAGGTATTCGAGCGTGGCGTAATTAATGTATTCAAAGGGCTATCGTGGGATTATAAAACCAACCATCCCTGCTACTTTGGCAAGAAAATCATCATCAGCAATCTGGTGACATACCACCGTTGGGGCTTTGGCCTGAACTGGGGCTGGCGACGCGATCAACTGGCCGATCTGGAGCGGATGCTGTCCTTGCTGGATGGCAAACCCATTCCTGATAACCGGGGCGATGTGACCATCCGGCTAATGAACCATATCCGCGATAATCCTCATCAGCAAGAATATGAAGATGCGTATTTTAGTGTGCGTTACTTTCAGAAAGGCACCGGGCATCTCATCTTTAAACGCCCTGACTTGATTGATCAGATGAACGACATTATCGCCAAACATTATCCGGGGATGTTGGCGGCGAGGTAGTCATTTCGTTTCTGGTAAGCTTAGGACTCATGCCTATTCCCGTCCTCAAAATTTGTTATTATTGCGGCAGATTAGCATTGAATTGCTACAAGGAGCTGGTTTGTATGCCGATCCCTGAACGTCCCAAGATTTACCACATCCTTCACATTGATCGGCTTCATTCAATCATTGCCGAAGGGTTGTTGTCTGACGAGCAAATCTCGGTTCGTCATGGTGCCGGTACAATGA
Source organism: Dickeya poaceiphila (assembly GCF_007858975.2). GTDB lineage: Bacteria > Pseudomonadota > Gammaproteobacteria > Enterobacterales > Enterobacteriaceae > Dickeya > Dickeya poaceiphila. Next base: position 3,302,196 of record NZ_CP042220.2, on the reverse strand, counting down.
TAGGAATGAGTAGCATTAAACAGCGTCGGCTCCATGAGTTGACGCTTACAAACCATCCCAATCTGTATGTGGGACAATGTGTACCTTTTTATTTTTGTCCCCGCTCTGTCATGCTATACCTGATATACAGAGCCAATCATCCAGAGTTGGCTTACCGTGGTGGTCAGGAACCTATTTTGCATCTTGAAGCTGACCTCTATACAACCATTGCATGGGCGGAGCAACATCGCCAACGCTGGGCGTTTACGTTATCTAATGCCGGTTCACTTTACTTCGAAGATCGTTGTCAACAATCCCAGCTTGGAGAACTGAACTGGGAAGCGATACAAAGCAATCAGTGGAGCGGCGGTAATGGAACTAAAGAGGCGAAACAGGCTGAGTTTTTGATTGAGCGCTGTTTCCCTTGGCATTTAATTGAGCGCATCGGTGTTCATTCACCTTTGATTTATCAGCAGGTTGCTAACATGATCCCGCTTGGTGGGCATCGTCCTCCTGTTGAGGTGAAACGAGAATGGTACTACTGATGAGGATTTCATAATGATTGAATACAGACAGGGCGACATCCTCCAGGCAGAGACTGAGGCTATCATCAATACCGTCAACTGCGTCGGCGTAATGGGGCGAGGCATTGCATTGCAATTCAAAAACGCCTACCCGGATAACTTCAAAGCTTATGCTGCATCCTGTAAAGCAAAACAAGTTGTTCCAGGCAAAATGTTCGTCTTTGAGACCGGGCAGTTAACAAACCCTCGTTATATCATTAACTTTCCGACCAAACGCCACTGGAAAGGGAAAAGTCGTCTTGAAGATATTGCCGCCGGGTTGGACGATTTGGTCGCCGTTATCCGGCAACATGATATTCGCTCCATTGCCATTCCCCCATTGGGGAGTGGCTTAGGCGGTCTGGACTGGCAAGATGTTAAGCCCCTGATTGAGTCTGCCGTTCAACCGCTTGAGTCCGTACAAATTGCGATTTACGATCCCACCGGTGCACCGTCCTCGGAACGCATGGTACATAAAACAGAAGTGCCAAAGATGACAGCAGGGCGAGCCGCGCTGGTTGAACTGATGCAGCGTTATCTTAATGGGTTGTTAGATCCGTTCATCTCTTTGCTGGAATTACATAAACTTATGTATTTCATGCAAGAATCTGGGGAACCATTACGTCTTAAGTACCAGAAAGCGCATTATGGGCCTTATGCGGAAAACCTACGGCATGTGCTTAACGCGATTGAAGGGCATATGATCTCTGGGTATTCAGATGGCGGTGATATGCCTGATAAGCAACTCTCGCTGGTTCCCGGAGTGGCAGAAGAGGCAAAAGCGTTTCTTGAGCAACAAGAAGAGACTTACCGCCGCTTTCAGAAAGTCTCGGATTTGGTGGAAGGTTTTGAGTCGCCTTTTGGTCTGGAACTCCTTTCAACGGTTCACTGGACAATGCAACATGAATCGCTGACGTCCCCTGAAGATGTTACTGATTTTATCTATGCCTGGAATGAAAGAAAGCGGCAGTTCACACCACGCCAGATATCTTTAGCGGTAGATACGTTGCATCGCAAGGGGTGGTTAACCTCAACCGCTGCTTAGGTTCAGTCTTTGCTTAATGACTCGCATCGCATGGCTCTTGCTGTTCACTGTATTAAGAGCCATGCCCCTTATGTGGTTTTTATTTACCACCAAACTGAACTTTAACGACATTATCTGGCCTCGATACCGAGGAGGTAATGATTTCTTGTTGAATAAAATCCCCCCAGCGTAGAAATAGCTTTTTCAGTTTGTCCGCTTGTTGCCCAACTTGATAAGTCCGAATTAATCGATCTTTAGGTACGTGGTTCAGCAGAAGCTCTATCAAGCGTTCTGGTGCATCCAGATATTCCGCACAACCCGTGGCCACGCTACGACGTAAGTCATGAGGAGAGAAGGGCGCAAGTTCCGCAAGATATTTAGATCTTACACGCTCCAGAGCACGAGTAAGGGCATCACCGGTTATAGGAAATCCTGGCTTGCTGGTGGAACCGAAAACATATGCCCCTTCCGCGATCACGCGCTGTTCTTGAATAAGGGATAGGGCGCGGGGATGTAGTGTGACAATATGGCTTTTGCCATTTTTTGTAGCTGGAATAGTCCAGCGATCACCGTTGATTTGATCCCAGCGCATTTCTGCTGCTTCTGAGCGACGAACACCCGTGAATATGATCAAGCGAAGTGCATTCGCAACGGATAATGACATTACCACGCTGGATGCTATTCCTCTGCCACCTGCTGCAATGGAGCCACCACCAACAGAGGCTTCATCGAGTGCTTTCCAAAGCATGTGGAGTTCGTCTTGTGGCAACCAACGTTCACGAGGTTTACCCATTGATGCACCAAACATGGCAGGTTTGAGCAGACGAGCAGGGTTATGTTCAATCAGCCCTTGTAACGTGGCATGATCAAGGGTCAGATTCAGGATGATTAATCCTTTGCGAACCCCTTCTGCGCTTTCCTTTCTCACGCGGCTGAGATGCTCGAAAATCACAGAGCGTGAAAGATCGTTAACGCGCATATTACCCAACGCCTTTTCAAGATGGCGGCGATAGGTGCCTTCATAGTCAGTAATGGTGCGGGCACTGATGGGTTTACTCTCAGTTCTGAATGCCAACCAGTTTTGCCACAAGTCAGCGAATATTGGCATTTGCTCGTTTTGCTGTTTCTCATTTTTTTTGACGTAACGAGGATCAATGCCCTTCTTCACCAATTCAGCTGCGTCGGCATGGGCCTGACGAGCCTGAGCCAGGCTCATAGCAGGGTAGCTACCCAATGTCAGTTTGATTTGCTTTTGTGCAATCCTGTAACGATAAATCCAGCTTTTACTCTCGCTGCCATAGCGTATGCGGACGTAGAGTCCTCCGCCTGCTTTTGATTTGACTGAGACAACATTTTCTTTCTCTTCTTCAGTGACTGAAAGGGATGCCAACTGTCGATCCTGAGTGATGATGATTGCCATAATAGGTCCTTTCTGGGGTACACTATCGGGTACACACTTAGCATGATATCAGGGGAAACGACAGCGAACGAGTGGAAGCCAAAAAATTGATTAATCATTTGATTTTTAATAATAAAAAATAAATTCTTGAAGAGTGTAAACAGAGGAAAACATTGGTCTATTGAGTTCGTAATGCGAAGGTCGTAGGTTCGACTCCTATTATCGAATCTTTTCCCTACCCCTGGTGTTTCGACAATCTCCGAGAGATTACATCGACAATCAGCATGACGGGAGGAATAACAATCAATGCGCCCATCGCGGGTATCAGACCAATATCTTCCCCAAGCTTACCGAGGAATAACGGTGCTAAAAGCAGGGCCAGCCCCACTGACTGGGTCGCGCCAGCAGAAATTTTCGAGAGTAATTCTGGCGGCTGCCATGTTGCGATAGAGAGAATCAGCGGGAAAAAATTGCCAAGACAGGCGCCAGCCACAGTAAGACCAATAACCGCAGCGGTAATATCCGGCACCAGCCAAAGCAATAGCATACTCATACCACTGAGAATAATCGTCCATAAAAGAATGGCCTGAATGTTATAACGAACCAGCAAGCGGCTTACCACAATTCGCCCGGCAATCGTACCGCCAAAGAAAACCGCCATCATCGCCACACTGTTTGCTGCCGAGAGTGAAAGCTGTTCTTCCAGAAATTGTGCGCCCCAAAAGCCGATTCCCCATTCAGCAGCGATGCCAAGAAAAATCATCCCGAACATCAGGTAAGCGACAAGTGGCAAACGCGTAATGTTGGCGCCAGAAGTATGGGGGGTGATAGTGGCTCGTGGTGGCGTCGTTGGAATATTTTGGGGAATGACGCACAGCAAGGGCAGTAAGGCAATGAGCGGCAGAAACATGGCGATACGCCAGCCTGCACCAGACTCTACGGAATAACCAATCACTAACGGGCCAATAAATACGCCAATCGCGGAAAAAATGCACCCTTCGGTAATCGCTATGCCGCTGTTTTCCGTGTGATGCCGGGCCAACGCTTCCTGAATGGCAATCTGCATTGCTCCGCCAGACAGGCCAAGCACGAGCGACAGAATCAGGTTGCCGGCAATACCTAGCGGTAAGGCAAATACCGCGACAGTAACCGCCACTGCCCAGGAACTGCTCAGAAGGATCTTTTTAGGCGATGCTTTTGAGGCGACATGCGTAATAATAAAACCTGAAACAAACATGCCTATTGCATAAAGACTGAAATGCCAGCCAATGATGACTTTAGACATAGTGAGTTCATCACGCAGAAAAGGTGTAATAGACCCTAAAATAGCCTGATGAATACCGCAAACAACAGACATGATATACAGGTAAAGCGTGTAGTGGTCGCGCTTAAAGCGCGACTTTTCCAGACTCTGTTCAGCCATACATGAATTCCTTTCAGAGCGTAATGAATTATGGTGTACAGATGCCTTTAATCACTAAATGCTGAATCAGGATAATGGTTTTGGCATCAATAATGGTTCCTGCATCAATCATCTCAAGCGCCTCTTTAATAGGAACCTCAAGCACTTTAATATCTTCGCCTTCCGCAGCTATTCCGCCGCCGTCGTTGACACGCATGTCACGGGTGAAGGGCGCAATGAAAAAGTGCAGGCGCTCTGTAACCGAACCTGGGCTCATAAAAATTTCGCCAATTTTAGTGACTTCGCTGAGCTTGTAGCCCGTCTCTTCTTCAGCCTCGGTTTTTATCGCCAGAACAGGATCGCGCTCGTCCAACAGCCCGGCGCAGGCTTCAATCAACTCATAGTGGTGGCCAATTAGAAAGGCAGGCATACGGAATTGGCTGGTGAGGATGATGGTTTTATCATCACGGTTATACAGCAGAATGGTCGCGCCATGTCCACGGTCATACGCTTCGCGTGTAAAACGCTGCTCTGAACCGTCTGATCTGACGTAAGTCATGTCGTATTTGGTTAACGTTCCCCAGTCATTAGCCAGTATCTGTTGCTGATTAATGGTGGCGGTGGTGGCTACAGGGGTATACAAAGCGTGCTTCATAGTGACATTCCATTTGTGAGAGATTCAAGTTGAGTGAGCCAGCGAGTGCGATGTAATACCGCCTGACCGGCGTCAATGGTGAGATAGCTGTCATCGTTTTTTGTAAGGATAAGCTTATTAAACGAGGTGTAAATTCTGTTCGCTGCTTCAGTCTGGAGCCATTCCAGTATCTCTGAAACCGCCTCCCGGTGCGCAGAGGTGATGAAGCCGGCATACACTTCCGATTCTGTTCCCGTCGCTCTCGGCGGTTCGATAATCTTCAGACGGGGCAATTCGCGTTTGCGATTAAATGCGGCGATTTTAACCGTAACACCTGCTGCAATCTCGCCTTCTCCCGTCAGGCGGGCGGGTTCCCACGCTGAGTCAGGCCGAACCTGCACATTGCGGTAAATATCTGATAACAAGGGCCAGCCGTCGCTTTCACCGTAAGCTTGTAGCAGCGTAGTGAGCGCTAAAAATCCGGCGCCTGACTGTGCTGGATTGGGAAAGGCTATCCGACCGCGCAGGGCTGGATGAGCCAAATCCCGCCAGGTTTCGATATTGACGTTTAACTGTTTGAGAAGGTCAGGATCGACCACAATGGCTGTGGAGAATCCGGTGATACGAAGGTATCCATCCGCATCACCCTGAGGTGAAAATAGCTTATCGCTGAGCGCAACGGTCTTGGCGGCGGTATCGGCCCAACCCAGAATCATATCGACCTGAGGGTTGTCCTTTTCGGCCTCCAGTCGGTTTCTCAGTGCAGCCGTAGACATGCGTTCAATCTCAATGGCAACATCGGGAAGATGCACGGCAAGTTGCCGCAGGTACTCTTCCAACTCGTACGGCTCGAATGAGCTATAGGCTTTTACACGTGCCCTTGAACCATCACCGGTTGGTGCTGAAATCACAATCGATGTCATGATGTTGTTTACCTCAACCTACAATGTTGCTAAAGCGGCTGGCCAGCAGCGGATCAGTGAAATCTGCAATCGCTGCTGAGGCGCCATACTTCAGCAGCGCATTTTCGTCGAGCGCACCTTTCAAACCAAAAGTGAAGATACCTGCGGCGGAGGCCGATTGTACGCCGGGACCTGAATCTTCAAACGCCAGCGCTTTATCCGGCGTGATCCCCAATCGGCGCATCGCTTCCTGATAGGGGTAAGGGTTTGGCTTGCTGTGGGGCAACTCCGCGCCAATCAGCAGGTGATCAACGGCGTCTAGCAGGTGTAAACCACGTAACATCATTTCTGCACTTTCGCGTGGCGCATTGGTCACGATGCAGATACCGACGCCATAGCGTTTGGCTTTCTCGAAAAACGCCGTGACGCCAGGGCGGCCTTCAAGCGGTCCGGTAAGTTGTTCACGAAACAAGGCTTCCTTACGTTCCCCCAGTTCATGACGTTCCTGCGACGGCATCTGCGGAAAAAGATCGCGAGTGATAGTCTCCATGGGGGCGCCCATGATTTTCTGATTGTAATAGTCAATGGTGACGGATTTGCCAAAATCGGCCAGTAACATATTGAATGCATTCAGATGCAGGCTGTCGGTATCCAGTAGTGTTCCATCCAAATCAAACAGCAATCCCGCGTTCGTTTTCATGTACGTTTATCCTTTTCCTGATGGGCTGATATCATTGACCTGGCTTCAACACGCGGTCCAGTAATGGGGAATAGCGTTGAATGGTGTCCGCGGTCATCAGGTTGGGGCTGGTCATAATGGCGCCATCCAGCGCATGTTGGCATCCTTTCGGGCAGGGTGAATCGTGCTGTGCAAGAGACGGAATGATGTGGGTCAATAGCGCCTCGGCCATCTGGATATTTTCTTTCATCTGCTGGCTTACCATGGCGGCATTCACATCGTCATGGGTGCTGTGCCAGCAGTCGTAATCTGTCACCATGGCTATCATGTTGTAGCATAGCTCAGCTTCTCGACAGAGTTTGGGTTCTGGCATCGCCGTCATGCCGATGACCGTACCGCCGATTTGCTGGTGAAAAAGAGATTCGGCGCGGGTTGAAAAGTGTGGTCCTTCCATCACGACATACAGACCTTCAGACAAATGAGGGATGGATTGCGCTTCCAGGGCGTTAACGATGTGGGTATGGTTATTGCCGCACACCGGCTCGCCGAATGGCACGTGGGCAACCACGCCGGAGCCAAAAAAGGTATTCACGCGGCGGTATGTGCGATCAATAAACTGATCAATGGCCACAAAGGTGCCAGGCGGTGCGGCTTGAGTCAGGCTGCCTACTGCGCTGAAAGAGAGAACCTGAGTAACCCCCAGCATTTTAAGCGCGGCGACATTGGCTCTGACGTTAATTTCTGACGGTAGACGAGTATGTCCAATGCCGTGACGATTAACGATGGCGACAGGCACACCGGCAATTTCACCCAAGGTGATATGTCCGGAAGGGTCACCGAAAGCGGTAGTGATTTCCACGCGCTCAGGAGATGCAATAATCGACAGCTTGTCCATACCACTGCCACAGATAATGCCAATGCGGGGCGTTTTATTCATGAGAGACTCCTGTGTCCATTTCGCTAACGGCATGGTGATTCGGTTTGACAAGGCGATGATAAAGTTCGGAGAGCGCAGCCGGTTGGTGTTGCGAACCCAAAATCATCCCTGTGGAAATATATTGTGTATATCGGGGTTCATTCACTTTAAGCGCCCAGTCCACGGCAGGCAGATATTGATAACGGACATTGGGATAAATATGGTGTGCCAGATGGTAGGCGTCGGATATGGGATATATCAGATAACGCTGAATGCTGCCGAGCAGACCTGAAAAATCGGTAGCGCGCCCGTGTTCATAATCGTGCGCTAATCGATCTCTTTTAGGATCATAGGTCGTATGCCAGCGATGCTTTGACAGCAATGACCACCATGCAAACAGCGGGTAAACCGTGAAAATCGGCACCAGCCAGCCCACTATTACGGCGGCAACACCGCCAAGAAACCAGTAAACGCCCACAATACTCAGCGTTGCGACTGCCCGAAGCAATGCAATATTTACCGTCGAATTCTCGTAAAGCGTGTCATGTATATTTCCACGGATATTGTTAATTATCCCCTTTGGGCGCACAGGATAAAGCAGTGCCCAAATGAACTGGGAACGGGTAATACCGGGAACCATTCCTGCGGCACTGACGCGCCGCAGATTAGGGTCTTTCCCTGGAATATCCGCATTAGGATGGTGATCACGCACATGGGTATTAAAGCGTGAATCCATGTCCCTTTTTAAGGCAGGAAACTGGAAAAAGACGTTCGACAAAAACCATTGAAACTTTTTAGAACGACACAGCGCAACATGCAGTGCATTATGTCCAATCTCTTGTAATGCACGCAGTCGGCCAGCGGTAATAATCGCAAGCAGTAATCCGGCCACAGGGTGATAATCTGACCAGCGGAAAAACAGCACTGACGCGAATATTTCCAGCCAGCAATAGATAAAAGGTAAGGGTGCCAGCATGGTGTCATAACGTTTGTAATAGGTGATATGTCCTTTCTCAGCCGGCGCCAGTTTCAGCTTGGGCAATATGCGCTCGCCATCCCGGTAATAGAATTTCAGAAGCAGGCGAATGCAGATGCTGAGCAGAATCATCGCCAGCATAACGTTAAAAACATGGGCCGAATTTAACATGTCAGTTCCTCCCGATGAGGGGTAAACCAGGCGCGGTGTACCGCAGGCAAATCATCAAATACCTGAGCATGGATCGCGCGCAGGCGTTCATCCGTTTGATGTCCATGAGAAACCGACGCCATCTGCCAGCCGCACAGTCTGGCAATCTCAATGTCATGATCGGTATCACCAATCATCAGTGCGGTGTTGCCAGGTTTACCCAGAGCCCTATCGAGCTGCTGAGCAATCTCCTGCTTGCCCATGGCCTGAGTATTTGTTAGCCCATAGACATGATCAACTAAGTGACTAATGCCAGCATTATCAAGATTGTGCTGCAAAGTTTGATGCTGGCTTGCCGAGAGTACGGAAATGCTGATGTTACGGGCTTTCAAGTCTTGCATCATGCTAAGTGCGCCATGATGCAGTGGACAAAAACCAATCTCATTGTTGAAGATGTTGAGATAAGTTTTAATCAGATCGTCGAACTGTACCGACTCGCAATCAATGCCCAATGCCTGATAAAAAGAACGGATAGGAAAGCCAAAGTGCTGGCGATACAGATCTGCATTGAGCGGCGGTAGCATTTGCGAATCTCTTACGGCATTCACGCCTTTTACCGCCAGAGCGAGATCGTCTACCAGAGTGCCATTCCAGTCGAAAATAACGTGATTGATTTTGCTGCGATAATTCATTGAGATAATTCCTTACCGTATGGTGCGCGCTATCGCGCTGGAGAGTGATGCCAGAACGATGGGCAGGCGAAACACCGACTCTTGTTTCTCTAGTAGATTCATAATTTTAAGCATGGTGATGGCAACATCGCGCCGATGAAAAGAGGCGGCCTGAACCAGATTGAGATAATGCGACGTCAGCCGGTGCTTAAAGGTAGTGATAGCTTCCGTGGGTTGCAGGCTCTCATCACTTTTCTTGGCCAGTTCCCAGGATACGGCGGTTGCAGCCACGAGCTTCTTAAAAACCAGCCGGGCTGACAGTGTTCCGTTAAGGTAGCCGGGAATTTGTTGCGCTAACGCTTCGATCTGAAGGGCGGAAACGCTCATTCCTTGACTGTATATGGGGTTAATGCTGCAAAGCGCATCGCCGATTACCAAAAAGCCTTCTGGCCATGTTGGTAGTAAGTCATAGCGACGACGAAGGCTGGAGGGCATTTTAAATTGGTGAAAATCACCCAACGGCTCTAGTTTTTGCACCTCATCATGAATATCCGTTACCGGTAGTTCCGCCAGAAAACGCATAAAATCGGCTTCGTTGGGTTTAGGGCTGTCGCCAAACCAGCCACCGGCGGTAACAATATATCTGTCGCCTTCAACCGGACTGATAACCGCCATGGTGCGGGTTTTCGGTAAATTCGGTGTGACCAGCAGCACTTTCCAGCCGGTTTGACGGGTGTTATCGCGCTTGTAGACACGGGAGACATAACCAAGCTGGTTGGCGACCTCTTCTCGTTCTACTTCACCGTATCCCGCCTGTTTCAACCAGGAAGATGCTTTAGAGCCTCTGCCGGAGGCATCCACAACCAGATCCGCGAGTATCTGCTGATCGTTGCCGGATTCACTGACAATCACTCCTTTAACCTTGCCGTCCTCGTGAATGAGTTGTTTCACCCTGGTGCCGTCAAGAACGCTGACGTTCGCAAGCTGAATAGCTCTGCGCCTGATTACGTGCTCCAGCAGTGTTCTTGAACAGTAGTGTGCGGTAATTCCGGTAGGCCAGCGTTGTTTCCAGCCAACTCCGGCGTAGCTTTTAACGCCGTGTGATAAATCTATCTCTTGAGCACCGGCCTCAAGTAGCTGCGACTTAAGACCCGGATAAAGTGATTCCATAATCTGCAAGCCACGCTGGAGTAACAAATGTACGTGATGTTCCTGCGGCACGGTCTGGCGAGGTTCAGGGTTCTCATGAAAGCGATCAAAATCCAGCAGAATCACCTGCTGGAAATGTCTTGAAAGTACAGATGCAGTCAGGCAACCAGCAATACTGGCACCAATCACTACCGCTTTATTAGCGGAACAGGTGTGTTGAGTCATAACTGCTCCTCCTTGATATCTGAAGGCTGGAAACGGTTCAGAACGTTGACGATGGTATCAATCTCAGGCATTCCAATTTCCGGATGAACGGGAATAGTGGTGATGGAAGAGAGCATTCGCTCTGCATTCGGACAAGAAGCGTGCCGTTCATGTAAAACCGGGTACTGATACAGCGCTTTACAGTTATAAAGGGCGATGTCAGAAGGAATGCCCGACTGGATCTGAAAGGCGAGTAGACTTTTATTGCACCCGGTTAAGGAACGAATCAGCAAGCGCGTGCCGGCAGGTTCACCGCCAGCAAGAACAGGCAAGGGGTGCAGAAAAGGATTGCGAAGCCGCTGACTTATCGTCTGCATGGTGTCCAGCCGGTGCTGTACGTCCTGTTCCAGGCGCTGTAGCCTGGCAATGCCGAGAGCGGCTTGCAATCCGCTGAGCGAAAAATTAAGAACCGGTTGCGCCTCGTTGAAGTGACACTGCGTAAAGGCTCTGGCTCTGTGTGCCAGTTCACGGTTGTCAGTCAGGACCGCGCCGCCTTCGCCCGTGACCAGCGTTTTACTGTGGTGTGTTGAAAACGTTGCCATATCGGCCCATTTCCACAGTAACTGACCACGCCATGTGGCCTTATGCGCCAGCGCAATATCCAACAGGTAGAAAAGTCCTTTGCTGTGGGCGAATTCACCGACACGTTGCGCATCTACCGGATAACCCCACATCGGGATATCGATAATGGCTTTTGTCCGGTCATTGATAAGCTGCTCAGCCATCGCCAGGTCGATGGTAAAATCATCAGGGCTGATGTCACAAAACACGGGTTCCAGCCGCAGAAACGTGAGGGCATAGACGGTACAAAGCGGGCAGGTCGGGGTTAATAAAACGTTATCGCCGGGTTTTAGCCCCATGGCACTTAACGCCACCACCAGAGAACCATATCCCGAAGAGGTTGCGATAGCTTCTGATGCACCAAAATGTCTTTTCAACTGTTGTTCATAGGTACTCACCACCTCTGAGTCGCCGCGAATCCCTTTTTTCAGTGCGTCTAACATCAGCGCTTCTTCTCCGGCGCCGGATGGATAAAAGCTTTCTTTAATGTGCTCCAGGGTCGTCATTGCGCGGCTTCCTCCTGAAGAGACATAACAGCCCATTTTTGCTGCATTTTTACTGCCTCAGGCGCTTGCCAGAACAACGGTTCAAGCAAACGATTGAGTATAGGAAGAGGCTGCCAGCTTATGCCGCACGTGGTGGCACGTTCTTTGTCTATTACCACGATAGAGAACGAGTTGTTTTGCAAATCAGGAAGTTGTGGAACGGAAACGCGTTCACAGTCAGTCTTCGCCCGGTCTATCTGCGCTTGCACGGCGCGGCGCTGGAGACCCAGAGTGTTAAGCCTCACCTGGCCCAATGCGCACTGGATGCCGCTAAGCTTATGATTAACACCTAAATGAATGCCGTCCAGATCGGAAAACTGTGAATAGCTTTTCGCTCGCGTACCCCAATCCTGGCGGCGATAAAATATTGCGCCGCCCTCGCCGGTAGACATTGCGGAGCTGCCTTCACGAAGCGACAGGAAAGCCATATCAAATCCGGCACAGCGCTGAGGTAGCTGCGGGTTCAACGTCAGTAGCGGAGTTATTTCAAGCAACGAAAACAGGTGTTGTTCTCTGCATAAATCATGGAGTGCAGAGAAATCCTGTCGGCAGTCAAAATGCGATGAAATCAGCACTGCACGGGTACGGCTGTTCACTTTTTTTCTTAATGTCGCAAGATTAAGTCGCAAGCTGTCGGGGGCATAATCAATCAGCGCCAGCGCTATTCCTGCATGTAGCAAGGCTGAAATAACCCAGTCGGAGACATCTGGGCTGACGATGACTTCGTCACCGGGCTGGAAATCAAGTGCGCCGATCATCACGCTCACCGTCCCCGTTTCGGACGATGTCGTTACGCAGCGTGAAAAGCACGCAAACTCAGCCAGTGCTGCCTCAAAAGCGGACACGGCAGCGAGTGCATTGTCCATGTCACCTACGGCAACAGACATGACGGCATCGAGTTCGCGTTTAAGCTGCGACGTGGCGCACGAGTCGGTTAAAGTCGCGTTGCACATAATCAGCCTCAGCGAAGAAAATTGCTGCTGACGACACTGGCAATGTAATCAATATCGCTGTCATCCAAGCCTTCATGGCAGGGGACAGTGAAGATGGTGTCGATAATCTGTTCCGCATTGGGGCAAGGTTCGGCGTATTGCCTAAACGCTGGCTCTTGATAAAGCGGTTTGTATTTGTAGCGTGTGGTGTCAGACATCACGCCTTGATTTAGCATCTGAATGCCTTGCTCCACGCTGGAACCATTCAGGTGGTAATAAACCAGTGAATAGCCATTCACTTCCTCGCCCTGATAGCGGGGGAACTCTTTTATGCTGGGGATTTCTGAGAGTGCATGACGGACTTTGCTGGCACGAAGCCGGCGGTCAGCAATTTTCTGATCGAGTTTTTTGAATTGATTGATGCCCAGCGCGGCGCAAAGAGGCGGCAATTTTGCGTTGGTGCCGATGTCTTCGCCCAAAATATAACCGCTGCTGCGACTGGAGGCTTTAAGCCCGTGGTGTTGCCAGCTCAGCATCCGCTCGTAAATATTTTCATTGTTGGTAAGACAGAACCCGCCTTCACCGGTGCTGACCAGCTTGCGCTCATGGGTTGAAAAACAGGAAACATCGCCAAACGTACCGAGGTAACCGCCGTCTGAACGGGTACCAAAAGCATGGGCACAGTCTTCGATGAGCTTAATCCCCTGCGCCTGACAAAAATCGGCAACGGCTTTCATTTGCAGTGGGTAACCCCACATCGGTACGACAATCAGCGCTTTTATTGGATGCCGTTGTACTAGCTGCTTCAGGTGGTTGAGATCCGGGCTGAACGTGAGCGGACCGACGTCACAAAAAACCGGCACACATCCGGTAGTGATGAGCGGTAAAATCGTCATGATGGGAGCAGTGGGCGGAAGGGCGATGGCATCACCTGGCTCTAGCCCCAGGCCACGGATAGCCAGTTCAATCGCTACCGTACCATTGTTGCAGGCCAGCGCTTTTTGGGTACCGAAATAATCACTAATGACCTGTTCATATTCGCCAATAATGGGAGACTTTCCTGAAAAGCTGGTGGTATTAAAAGAATTAACCACCGCGTCATAGTCACTTTGATCAAAATTGATGTGCAGATTCTGGTAGGATTTATTAATCATAGTACTCGTCCTTAAATAAACCTGATTAAAAGCAAACCTGATTAAATGTTAACGGTCGCAGGTTGCTTACAACTTTTTTCAATAGCATCCATACAGCGATACGTTTCAATGAGTGTTGAAAAAGCGGTTTGTGAATCACGTTCACCTGATTGTATGGCTGTAATGAAGTCCAATATTTCTCCGGTGTATCCCGCGCGTGCATAACCTGATGAAAGTGGACTCGCCGCCCAGGTATCACACCAACGCTTGGTCTCACCTTGTAAATAGGTCTTGCCTAAATCGGCTACGCTCAGGCTGTTGAGTGAGGTGCTTTTTATATGCAGCCGATTATCGGCAAGTACATCAAGATCAAATGTAAAGTGAGGGGAGGTATTGCTGGTGATTAGCGTACCATGACAATTATTCGCAAATTCCAGTAATACACTAAATATAATACTGTTGTCGGTGCTGTTGTCCGCGACAGATAATCTTTTTACCGGGCCGCACAGATGAATCAGCAGATCCAGTCCGTGGATGGTTTGGGCATGTAAAAATGATTTGAATAAATCATCATAGTCCCATAAAGCCGATACGGGTTTATTGGCCATCTGACGCAGACTAATCATTTGAATGCTGTCGTCATAAATATTCTGGATACGCTCAGTAATTTCGGCAAAACGGAAGTTCATGCCAGATGCAGTGACAACACCTCGGCGCTTGGCCATTTCCGCCAGACGAATAACATCTTCGTAGCTTGATGCTACCGGTTTTTCAAGCAAGACCGGGATGCCGCGTTCAATGGCATCACAGGCAATTTTATAGTGCTCGGTAGGATAACAGGAAACAATCACCGCATCAGGCCGACACTTATCCATCATCTCACCGTGATGAGTGAATACTCTTGATTCGTCAAAATTGAATAATTTTGCTGCCTCACGGCACTTTGCCGGGTCACTATCACAGATGGCGGCTATCTCCACACCATAAATAGTATTGCAGGCAGGTATCAGGTTTTCTCGCGCCTGTGCACCAAAACCAACAAAGCCGATTTTCATATTACCTCCATTTTATCTCTTAAAATTAAAACAGAAGGAAGCTGAGTAAATTTATCCAGCTGTTCGAGATTTACCCACTCAACATGTGATGCTTCTTCATCGTTAATTTTCAAAGGTGACGTTATATCAGCAAAGAAAAGGAAGCGTACGTCATAATGGTAATGTTGGGGTTCACGCGTATTTTTGGGGATAATATGAATATCAATGTCATAAATGTCATTGTTAATGATTTCAATATTCGAAAGACCTGTTTCCTCATAGGTCTCGCGTACTGCCGTTAACAACGCATCCGCTTGATTATCACAGTGCCCCCCTGGCGGTAACCACATGTTCAGTTTCTTGTGGCGTAACATCAGCGCATGATGACACGACGGATCAATAATAAAGGCTGTCGCAGTGACATGGCCTTCAGGCGTGTTGCGGTCAAATGGTCTCAGTGTGTTGTCGATAAAATCTTGCAATCTTTTTGCGTTAATTTCATCCCTTTCTGACGTGACATTGAAGTTATAACATGTCTTTTCATCGAATTTTATAACGGTGCTTCTTTTGATGTTCACTTCCTTCTCCAATAAATTGTGAACCACTGAGATCCTGTTGGCATATTTTCATCTTTAACAGAGAAATATTAACGGCTGGAAATTAATAAAAACAAAGTAATCAGAGAGACCGTTAAAATGTTAGTGTTACGTTTTTTCTTCGATGCAGATAAGTCGTGCTCCAAAATATACCAAGAATCTATAATAAGATTTGGATATGATGAAGGCGCTTTTCACCAGGTAACTGCTGGTGATTTAATAATAAATTCATAGTTTAAAACTGACTGACGTGAGCTTTAGCAAATAGTTATTCCTGCAAAGGTGAGTGCATTCTTATTTAACGTTGCCAGTGATACTAAATCAAAGAGTAATTAAGCAAACTTAAGTTCAGTTAACTTAATGTCGCAAAAAAAATTATGCAATCCTATTTTTAGCAAATTTGCATTAAAGTTACTAAATTGTTAAATACTATGGTGTTTTTTTCCCTCAACTGATTGAACTATCCCGCTAAAAAAACCGGTGCATACATAAGCAGAATTTCTTACAGGCCATGTCACGTTGTTTATTTCCCTTGTTTGGTGGAAGGGGGAAGTATTAATGTGTTTGTTTTATAATTGATTTTTTTCTTTTTCATTGCAGTCCGCTCTCAGGCGTGTGTGATTTTTCGTCGGGAAGGCTGGTAAGGGATGCTGGCTAACCTGAATACAGATGGTTTCCTGTTGTAACTATCACGCTTGATAACCAGATGATTACGATGCTAAGACCGGGTGAGTTTGGGCCACGGTTTCCTAAACTGTGCCGTAAACAGGACACTTCATAGATAACATTAAAAACTTGAATGAATGTTATGCTGATGAGCGGATTGCAAAGCGCTGAAAACTCCAGTGTCAGGTCATTCAGTGATTGATGGCGGTACGCGTTATTATATTCATACACCCCGCATCGGTGATTCCCCTGACTTCGTGCTCCCCATTTTATAAAATGCGATGTGCGTGTTTTCTAAAAATGAAAGGTGGGCCATAATTAACTTTCATGTAATGGCTCTTATTAGTTGTCGATAATTTGGCTTATCTGAATTTTGTGAGCTCATAACCATCGATTTAATTACTTTATAAACTAAACTTCCTCAATTAAAAAAGGGAAAATACTCATTGATACTATTCGTTTTTTTCATGATTGGTTTTTGAGACTGTTCTTATTCTGAGATTGTTCTTATGGTGGTGTGCTTAAATTCGCAGAGGTAACTATCGTGCTTTCAAATGTATAATAATTGAGGTAAAAAGATGGATTGGACCAGGATTCCCCCTCTTTATGCATTAAAAGCTTTTGAATCGGCAGCCAGGCATCAATCTTTTACTTTAGCTGCTGGGGAGCTATTAATTTCACAAAGTGCTATTAGCAAGCATATTAATAATATAGAGGTTTTTTTTGGAAGAAAGCTTTTCTACCGTAAGGGACCAAAGATTTTTTTGACTAAAGAGGGGGAGGTTTTGGCTGAAGATCTGCAACGTGCATTCGGGATACTCAGCAAGGCATGTGAGAATATTCATCATGATGGAAATGTGCTGAATATTAGCTCGCCTTGTACTTTTGCTTTACGTCAGCTCATCCCTGTTTTTAAGAAGTATAAAAATCAAGGTGGCTTTCCAATGGTTAATGTTGAAACGTTAAATGATGAATTTTCTCATTCCATTGTTGATTTAAAAATTCACGACGGGATTATCATCTATGGAGATGGCAGATTTTCTGATGAATGGGATCATACCTTGTTATCCTCTGAATATCTGATTGCCGTAGTGGCGCCGGAATTGTTATATCTTTTTGAAACCGATGAGAAAATTTCAATTGATCTTATCTATGTGAAATCTAAGGAGTTAGATTGGTTTTTTTGGTGTGAAGAGGCTGGGGTGAAGGAAAAATTCCAGATTATCAATAAGTATGAGTTTGAATCTATGGATTCGGCAATTAGTGCTGCAATTAAAGGATTAGGCGTCGCTATTGTTGATGTCAGCATGGTTTTTGATGAGGTGATAAGAGGTATTTTATCAACCCCATTTAAATGTGCGTTCTATTCTGGTAAGGGGTATTATTTTTTAAAAAAGAAGAATCACATGGATGATAATATATTTTCTTTATTGGAGTATATCAAGGTCGATTTGTCGGATAAAAGTATAATAAATCTCTATTTTAATAACTGATGTGTTTTGTGACTTTTAATTTTGACGTGTTTCACGTCTACAGGAAATGATGTAAAAGAGGGACGTGTCAGAAAATAGTCGCTGTTTATATCCGGGTTGCAGTAGTGTTAGTTGGTTTCATCGCCTGACGCTTTCGGATTTCGGAGCTTGCCTGCAGCGTTCAAATCGGCATCAGCCGATTTGTCGCTGGGGATGAGCTACGTTATTTTATTCTGGTGAAATCAAAAGAAATAACCAGCCCTTCTCTGTTGGTATTGTTGACATCCAGATAAACGGTCTACCATTGGTGTATTAATTTACGCAGGCTAATGTGTTTAGTGTCGTTAATGAAAAGTGATGATTCGACTTCGATAATGCTTTATATCAAGCAAGGTTTCTTATTATTATAAATAACTCGTTATGAGCGATTTGTCATGATCAATTTTTCATGAACAATGCCTAAAACAGCTTAAGAAGCGGGGGGGTTGACCCGCACCGCTGCATTTCCGAATATTCTTCCGTTTAATAATAGGTGATGAGCGTAAGGTATTTCATCAAAATCAAAGACCCTGTTCATTGTTGGTATAATCTTTTGTTGATTAACAAGATGAAGAAACTCATTACACTCATGGAGATTGGCGTAGTGAGAGCCTTGTATCCTTTTCTGATGCATCCATAAATGGCGTACATCAAAATCACAATTGTAGCCGGAGGTGCCTCCAACCGTGACGACCATACCGGAGTGATCGCAAATTTGCAGCGATGTAGGGAACGTATCTTGCCCGGCATGTTCAATGACCAGCCGAGGAAGCTCTTTTTTTCCTAATGCCTTAAAGAAATCGCGTCTGAAACTGGCGAACGTTCTGGACCATGACGTATGTTCATCGGACGTCACATCAGGAAGTCGGCCAAAATGTGAGTATTTTTTCCTGACGATATACCCTACGGCGCCAAGCTTGCGGACATATTCTCCTTTCTCTTCATTTGACACGACTGCGACGGGGAGTCCTCCGAGGGCTTTCACAATTTGTACCGATAATGAGCCTAAACCGCCTGCGGCTCCCCAGATGAGGACGGCATCTCCCGGTTTGACGTTATTCGGCGTCCAGTGAGTGAGCTGCTTGTAGGCGGTGGGACCATTCAGCATTAGCGTCGCGCTCTCCTCCCAGGTGAGAAAATCGGGCTTAGGGAAACATTGATAATCTTCGACGATGGTGAATTCCGCGAATGATCCGTAATTCCGCTCATAGCCGTAAATTTCCTGACTGCGGGTGAACATCGGGTCGTTTGCGAGGCGAGATTCAAGTGAGGTCGCGTCATATACCGAGCATGAAACCACCACGGCATCGCCCACGCTAACATTACTGACATGATGACCAACGGAATAAACAATACCTGCGGCTTCTGAACCACCAATATGAAACGGCTCGGCGTCTTTGTTTCTTTTACGGCGTACCGAGATAACATCGACAGGTTTCCCTAATGCCGCCCAGACATTATTATAATTCAGCCCTGCCGCCATCACTTTGATGAGAACCTGATTAGGCGATAACCTGGGAATGCTGATAGTTTCCAGTTGAATCGCGCTAAGAGGATCGCCGTAACGTTCTGGCCGAATCAGATACGCTTTCATCTCTTGAGGAACAGAAAAATTTGTCGTCATGTTGAACTCCTTGGTGAAATGAATAAGTGCTATCAATCTGTTTTTTATCAGATCGCTTTCATGGTCATAACGTATCCGTGAATCGCCGTGGGCGGCGCTCCACTAAATTAAATAAAAAGCAGGTTGGTTAGATGTTGATTGGCGCTATCTCATGCTATTCCTTCATTGATTTTACTTTTTAATACAATGCCTGCTCCCGTTGCGCAAATACTGCCATGTGCGCTGAATAGCGTGGCTGAAATAAAAGCGATGTGATTATTTTTAATATCTACATGCGCCTCGATACGACAGGGTTTTTTACGTATTATACGTAATATTTTTACTGAAATTTCAATCACTCCGGCAGGTTTTCGACCCAAGGTGTTAAATCCACATAAACCGATTGCCGATTCCAGCGCCGCGCTGATTACTGCACCGTTAATACCGATTGAAGTGAGTGCGCCAAAGCCGCCTTCATGGCAGGGGTTATTGTCATTTATCGTCATGACGATGGAATTATCTTTTATATCAATAATCGAAAATCCCAGCGTCTTGAATAAAACCGAATCATTGAAAATAGATGTCAGCTCATTTTCAATCATAGCTCTTCTCCTGCAGATTGAATTGCTTAACGGGAATGTCTTATTCGTTTTTAATCTGTGCTGTTTTTCGGCTTTTCTTTGCTGTACCGCTGCTTTTTCGACGCGGTTTTTTCTGTCTCACGGAGTAAGTCAGATAAATTTTTTGCCGTATGGACGGCATATTCCGTCAGGAGCTGGAAATGGCTCCCTGGCGTTATGACGCTTTTCACCAGATTCGGCCATTGATTCGCCCAACGCTGCGGCTGCACGTAAGCAGGATGCGCTTCGGCTTGCAGCATTAATGTCGGTGTTTTCAGGTGGGCGGGCGTCCACCGTTGGCCGAACAGTTCGAGATACCAGGCCATTGCCGTCATCTCATTATCGCCGTCTGACCAGAATTCGCCTTGGGTCGAAAGCCATGTGCGTAATACCTCTCCCATTGCGATTTCGCTCATGGCAGAAGGCGGGAAGCTGTCGATTAATACCACCGCTCTGGCTTGTAGACCACGAGCTTCCAACTGATGGGCGGCGGCATGGGCGACCAGCCCGCCGGTTGAGAAGCCGACCAGCGTAAAATCGCGTCCCGCCGCGCTGTTCTCCACTGCCGTGGCCAGCGCCGTGGCCGCGGCGTAGTCGGTGGCAGGCAGTGGTTCGCCATGATATCCGGGCAGCGGAACGGTCAACATGCTGTACTGCTCACGTAAGGCCGAGCTTAAGCGTTGATAGGTTAAATCCGCCGCAGCGGGAATGAAGGAGTTAAGGCAAATCAGCAGCGGCTTTTCCCGATCATTGCGCAGCCATACCGTTTCCGGCGCGTGCTGGTTGTGCTGCTGGTGCGAGAAATGTTCGCGCAGCCGCGCCGCTCCGGCCAGCACGTTAAGCCCTTCCTGCGTCATGTCCTGCTGCACGGCTTGCCGTAGCAGCTGATAGAACCCACCGGTGTTTTGCTTTGGTTCAGCGTGCTCTGTTGTCGGGGGATCATGTTTTTCTCCAACCAGCAGGCTCAGTAAAAATTGAGCCAGCGCTTGCGGTGTCGGATGAGCAAAAATTGCCGTCGCGGGGATGTGAATGCCAAGCAAAAGTGATAATCGACTACCCATTTCCACCGAGGTGAGCGAGTCGAATCCCAGCGTGATGAATTCTCCGTCGGTTCTTATGGCACTGGAATCGGGATGGTTTAGCACCTCTCCCGCGTGTTGAATTATCACCTTAAGCAGGTAGGGCAGTTGTTGCTGTTCCGACATGCTGGCGATCTGTTGCGATGGGGCGACGTTACGCTGAGATGCTGAGTGGTGTAAGAATACCTCTGTTAATAGCGAGGCGGCGCATTGCCCGTGCAGCGCTTGCAGATTCAAACTCGCGGGTATCAACAACGGTGAATGATTCACTCCTTGCGCGCCGATAACGGCATCAAGGAAAGCAAGACCTTGTGTACGAGAAAGCGGGATATGCCCGGTATCAATAATCTGTTGGATATCGTCGCTACCAAACTGTTCTCCCATTATTTCTGAGCGTTCGGCCCACATCCCCCAGGCCATCGAGGTGGCAGGAAGGCCACAGTGGCGCCGATGGTGCGCCAGTGCGTCCAGAAAGGCGTTGGCGGCAGCGTAGTTTCCCTGCCCTTGTTGCGCAAGAATGCTGACAGCAGAAGAGTAGAGAACGAATGCCGCGAGATCGTCATGCCGGGTGAGCCGGTGCAGATGCCAGGCGGAAACGGCTTTGGCGCGCAATACGTTGTCTAGCTGTTCCGTACTCATGGTATCCAGCATTGCCGTATCCGCGTTTCCCGCCGTATGAATAACCGCAGTGAGCGGATGTGCCGTGGGTATGGTGTTGAGCAGTGATGCCACTTCAATTGAATCAGCAACATCACAGGAGACGATAGTCGCCTGTGCGCCAAGCTCAGCGAGTTCCTGACGTAAAACCGCCGCACCCGGCGCATCCATCCCCCGTCGGCTGGCAAGCAGCAGGTGGCGGACACCGTGATGCTCAGCCAGATGTTTCGCGGCGATTTTCCCTAACGCGCCAGTGCCGCCGGTGATCAGCACAGTGCCGTCAGGGTTGAGGTTGCGGCACGGTTTTTTCGGTTGGGCGGTGTGGCTGGGAGCGGCAAGATCGTTGTCGCTGGCGGTTTTCACCAGCCGTGGCGCGCGTATTTTTCCGTTGCGTAGCGCCAGTTGCGGCTCATGCGGCAGGGTGTTAATCGCGGCTGTTATCAACGGCCATGAGGTGTTTTCTGCATCATCAATGTCGAGCAGGAAGACGCGCCCCGGATATTCCAACTGTGCGGTACGCAGCAACCCCCATAACGGCGATTGCGCCAGATTCGGGACATTTTCATCGTCATCCGTTGCCACTGCCCGTTGTGTCACCACCAGGAACGGGGTGGCGGTGGTACGCGGCTCCCTGAGCCAGGCTTGCAGGGCGCTGAGTACGCGGTATGTCGGATGAGGGTCGAAAAACTCATGAGCGTTGTCGGTTTGTGGCGCGATGAATGCCGCGATATCGCCCGGCTGCGGCGAGAAGCTGTTCAGCATAGGGTGAACATCGGCATAGACAGTGCAATCATCGTACTGCTTGAGTTTATCTGATAAGCGCGCCTGCACGCGGTCTTGTGCAACAATCCAGCGCAGTTTCAGCGAGGTAGTGGCCGAATCTGCGTCAATCTCACGCCATGCCAGACGATAAAACGGAGGTCGCTGCGGCTGCGTTCGTTGGGGGCCTGGCGATTTCAGTATGAGGGAGTCAACGATGGCGACGGCACGCCCGCTATCATCCGCGAGTCGTAATGCATATTCCCGATAATCCAGTGACGGCGTTGCGGTTTTTCGCACCACATGCCCTCTGAGGCGTTGTACGCCTCTGGCATAGGTACGTAAACCACTGGTGAGGAAAAACAATCGGGGCCGACTATTTTCTGTTTCCAGGGTCCGGTTTTCGATTAATGCCGCCTGCATTCCCGCATCCAGTATTATTGGGTGCAGTATGAAGTCTCCTGACCGTTCTCCGTGAATAGGGGAGAGTATCGCTTCGATATAGTATTCATCGTGACGTTCCCAAACGTGGGTAAGTGGCTGGAAAGATTCACCGAGCACCACACCTTGTTCAGCAAGTTGCTCATAGAGCGGGCTGAAATCAATGGCTTTGGCATCAGCGGGTGGCCAGTGTGACGGATGTAAATCCGGCCAGTGTGGCGCAGGGCTGTCGTCTGGCATAAGGTGGCAAGTTGCATAGCGTTGCCAGATCGGTGTCTTATCCGCTACGTGTTCGGGACTGGAAATGTAGAAATAGGCGTCGGCCTGATGCCCACCATTCGCTTTCCGTTCGCTGATACGCAATTGAATCTGGGCGGTAGTCTGTTTCTCCAGCGGTAACAGGGTATGCAGGAACAGATCGTCCAGGCGTTGGCAGCCTAGTTGTTCACCGACATAAAGCAGCAGTTCGGCGGTTACGGTGCCGGCCACTGCCGCGACATCGCCGACTCTGTGCTCCAGTAACCACGGTTGCTTTGTCGCGTCCAGTTGCCCGGTAAAAATCCAGCCTTGCTGATCAGCGAGGCTGATGCCGGCGTGCAGGAACGGATGGTTAAGTGCGAATAATCCTCCGCCGAATGTCGGTTGCGCTGGCGGAGCCTGCAACCAATAGCGACGCCGCTGGAAAGGGTAGGTGGGCAGCGGCACGGGCGGCGTTCGGGCGAGTAATTTAGTCCAGTCCAGCGCTTGACCCTGTGCGTACAGCCTGGCCAATGCGGCGAAGAAAGAACGCCATTCGTCCCGTTCCTTGCGCAAGCAGGCGATCCACGCCGTGCCGGATTCGCTACCGGTACTGGCTCGTCCCAGCGCCGCCAGCACGCCGTCTGGGCCGATTTCCAGCGCGGTGACGGTATTGTGCACCTGGAGCCATTGAATGGCTGCGCCGAAGCGTACCGCGTGGCGGGCCTGATGCGTCCAATAGTCAACGGAACACGCCTGTTCATTAGTAAGCCGCGTGCCGGTCACCGTGGAAATGATCGGAATGGCGGGAGCATGAAGCGACAGGGTTGACAGTGTATTGCGCAAGCTATCAAGGATGGTATCAATGTGTGGTGAATGAAACGCGTGACTGGTTGTTAAGCGGTGCGTACGGTAACCGTGTGCCTGCCACTGTTCTGCGATATGCAGCACCTGGTCTGTGTCGCCGGATATCACCACGGATGAAGGCGCATTAATCGCGGCGATCACCACCTGGTCTTCGTGCCCTTTCAGCAACGGCAGGATGTCGGCTTCACTGGCTTCAATGGCGACCATTGTCCCCTCGGCGGTAATGGCTTCCATCAGCCGCCCACGGGTTGCCACGAAGGTGGCGGCATCGGGGAGATTAAACACGCCGGCAATATAAGCGGCGGCGATCTCGCCAATCGAGTGGCCTGTCAGTACATCAGGATGCACGCCAAGGTGCATGACCGTCCGGCATAGCGCAACCTCGAAAGCGAAAAGCGCGGCCTGAGTAAAATCGGTTCGGTCTAGTAGTGCGGCGTCGGCGCTGCCTTTGTCGGCGAACATCACGGTTTTAACTGGTTGAGGCATCAGGGGGTCGAGGTGCCGGCATACTTCGTCGATAGCATCAGCAAAGACCGGGGACAGGCGGTATAGCGTTTGTCCCATTGTCGCCCACTGCGCGCCCTGTCCGGTAAAAAGAAACGCAACGTTGCCTGATGCAGCACGGACGCCCTGAGTGACGCCGGGCGCATAGCGCTCAACGGCCAGCGCCTCCAGTGCGTTGAGCGCGCCGTTACGATCTTCCGCGCTCACCACGGCGCGGTAATCAAAGTGGGTGCGGGTGGTCGCTAGCGTATAGGCGACGGCGGTGAGGTCGGGCGCGGTATCCCGGCTAATCCATGTATGCAGCTGTCTGGCCTGGGCACGCAGCCCTGCCGATGAAGCCGCAGACAACGGCAGCGCGATGCCGGGAACGGGGAGCGTCCTTTCAGGCGGCGTACACTCGGCTGGCGGTGCAGGCGGTGGGGCTTGCTCAAGAATGAGGTGTGCGTTGGTGCCGGAAAAGCCAAATGATGACACCGCCGCCCGTTTAGGACGCCCGGTATCGGGCCAGTCTCGCGCTGCGTTAAGCAATTTAACGTTGCCGCGCGACCAGTCTATGTTGCGAGACGGCATGTCGGCATGTAGGGTTTTGGGCAGGCGTCCGTGCTGAAGCGCCATCACCATTTTAATCATACTGGCAACGCCGGCAGCGAGCTGGACATGGCCGATGTTGGATTTCAGCGAGCCAAGCCACAGCGGTTGATCGTCGGGCCGATGTTTACCATAGGTGTTGAGCAGCGCGTGCGCCTCGATAGGGTCGCCAAGCGTGGTGCCGGTGCCGTGCGCTTCTACAACATCGATATCGGAAAAGGTCAGTTCCGCATTATTCAGCGCCTGACGGATAACCTGCTCCTGAGCGGGACCACTTGGCGCAGTCAGCCCATTGCTGGCGCCATCCTGGTTAATCGCGCTCCCTCGAATCACCGCCAGCACGCTATGGCCGGCCTGTACTGCATCGGAGAGCCTCTCCAGCAAGATAAGCCCAACCCCTTCGGAAAACCCTGTGCCGTCGGCATGGTCGGAAAAGGCTTTACACCTGCCGTCAGCGGCGAGACCGCCTTGACGGGTGAACTCGGCGAAGACTTCCGGCGACGCCATAATGGTTGCGCCGCCAGCGAGAGCCAGTGAACATTCACCGCTTCTCAGGGAGTGAACGGCCTGATGAATCGCGGTAAGAGACGCAGAGCAGGCGGTGTCTACCGTAATAGCGGGACCGTTCAGCCCCAGCACGTAAGCGATGCGGCCAGAACTGATACTGCTCAGGCTGCCTTGTAAGCGATAGCCGTCGGCGGCGGGGTTACGCCGCTCGATGTCACTGAGATAACCATTGTGCGTCGCGCCGATAAATACCCCGGTCTGGCTATTTTTTAGCGTGGCGGGAATGATGCCGGCGCGCTCCAGAATCTCCCAACTGACTTCGAGCAGTAAGCGTTGTTGGGGGTCCATCGCCTGCGCCTCGCGGTCAGATATCCGGAAGAAGCTGGCGTCAAAGCCCGCTGCGTCTTCCAGAAAACCGCCCTTCCAGGCGTTGGCGACCGCGTTGAGCTCAGGACGCTGTTCAAATAGCGCATCAAGATTCCATCTCCGGTCTGTGGGGAAGGGACCGATAGTTTCCTCGCCATCGCATAGCCGTTGCCAAAGCTGTTCGGGAGAGTGGATACCGCCGGGCAAGCGGCAGCCCATTGCAATAATGGCGATAGGTTCACGCGCCGCCGCGGTCAAATGCTGATTACGCTGTTTCAGCTGTTCGTTAAGCAACAGGCTGTGACGTAACGCTTCGACCAGACGCGGATCGGCGGTTTCCCCACCAGTGATGGCGGTTTTGATATCTTGTTGCACTGCTGCGCGAGGGGTTGGTTTAGGCGTCATCATTTTTTCCTGTCGGACATAACCATAGACACCAGCTCATCCAGACTTGCAGATTCGATATCTGCTACCTGAGGCTGAGGATTGACCGGCACTTGCTCCACCGGTTCTATGCTGTTTGCTATCTGAAGTAATTCGTCCAGCAATCCGGCATTGCGCAGTCTTGCAAGCGGAATGGCCGCAATGCGCTGGTGAAGGCGTAACTCGTCCGTTTCCGTGAGGGATTCGCGTGTTGCTGCATCCTGCCCGGAGAACAGCTCAGCATCGAGATGTTCAGCCAACGCGGCAGGGGTTGGATAGTCATAAGTCAGCGTCGCCGACAGACGCAGGCCTGATGCGGCGGTCAGACGGTTACGTAACTCCAGCGCCATCAGCGAATCGATACCGCTCTCTTTAAATGACTGGTCTGGCGCGAGGAGCGAGCCGTTTTCCAGGCCAAGGATGCCCGCCATGTTATCGGCGATGACGGCCTGTAGCTGTTTGAGCCGCGCACTGGGTTCCAGTGTGGACAGCGACTGGCGCAGGTCAGGTGTTTTTTCGCCGCCTGATTGCGTTCGACGTGTGTCCACCGGCCCCGCCAACCGTTCAAATAACGGATGGAGACGTCCCGATTGCGCATTTTTACGCAACACCTGCGGGTTTAGCGGCGCAGCGGTATAAACGGCGTAAGGCAATGCCAGCGCCGCATCGACCAGTGCATTCCCATGTTCAGGTGTGATCGGGGCCAGACCGGTGCGGGCGATACGCGCATTGTCGGTACTGCTGAGCTGGCTCGACAACCCGGTGACCGGTTGCCACCACCCCCAGGCGAGGGATGTGGTGCACCACCCTTGCCGACGGCGGTTATGCGCGATGGCATCCAGCGCCTTGTTCGCCGCCGCGTAGTTGCCTTGACCTGGGCTGCCCAACGTCCCGGCGCTGGATGAGTAGAGAACGAACGCCGCGAGGTCGTCAGTACGGGTTTTTTGGTGTAAGTGCCAGACTGCGTCTGACTTAGGTGAAAATACCGTATCAAGGCTCTCTGCCGTCAGATTGGCAATGGTGGCGTCAGCCAATGCGCCTGCGGTATGAAATACGCCGGTCAGTGGATGTGCCGCCGGAATTGCCGCAAGTAGCCTGTCCTGCGCCAGCGGGTCGGTGATGTCGCAGGCGACGATCTCAACCATCGCTCCCGCGTTTTCCAACTCCGTTTTCAATTGCGCTGCGCCAGCGGCACGAAGGCCGCTGCGGCTGGCCAGTATCAGATGTTTGACCTGATGCGAGTCCACCAGATGATGGGCGAGCAACCCGGCCAGCGTACCTGTTCCCCCGGTAATCAACACCGTGCCGTTGGGGTTGAGCGGCTGGGGGAACGTCAGCACCACTTTGCCGGTGTGTCGGCCTTGCTGCATTAACCGGAAGGCGTGTATCGCCTCTTTAATATCAAAGGCGGTGACCGGCAGTGGAGTCAACGATCCCGCTTGCATCAGCGATAACAGCGAGGTAAGCATCGCCGTGGTCTGTGCTGGGTCGTGGTCCGGTCGGTCAAGGTAGTGATACGTCAGACAGGCAGGGAAATCCTTACGAATATCGGTTTTACCCAGCTCGATAAAGCGGCCTTGCGAGGCCATCAGCGACATTGAGGCATCGATAAACTCGCCGCTCAGGGAATTGAGCACCACATCAAGCCCTTTGCCATTGAGTAACGGACGGAATTGTTCGGCGAACTCAAGGCTGCGTGAGCTGGCGATATGATCGTCAGGAATGCCGAGCCGACGCAGCACCGGCCATTTGTCAGGGTGCGCTGTAGCGAATATTTCCGCCCCCAGATGACGAGCCAGTTGGATCGCGGCCTGACCGACGCCGCCCGCCGCCGCGTGAATCAACACGCGCTCGCCTGAACGCAGCGAGGCGAGTTGCGTTAGCGCGTAATACGCGGTGAGAAAGACGATGGGGACGCCGGCAGCCTGCGCGAAAGTCCAGTCCTCAGGCAGGTGGAAGGTCATCGTCTGGTCAGCGATAACGGTCGGACCGAAAGCGCCTTCGGTCAGTACCATCACGCGATCACCGATGTTAAAGCCTGTTACCTCCGGCCCGACTTCCATGACGACACCGGCGGCTTCGGTGCCGAATTCATGCTGCGGCGCGATTAACCCCAATGCACACACGATGTCATAGAAATTGATGCCGGCCGCTCGCACGCTGAGCCGAATCTGCCCTTTGCCCAGCGTTGCGCCGGCTTCAGGAGCGGGCTTCAGCCTAAGATTGTCGAGATTCCCGGTATCCGAAATATCCAGACGCCACAGCGTGCTCTCGCAGGGAGGGCTGAGCAGTCCGGTTGTTACCGTTCTGCCAAGGTGTGGAATGAGCAACTGGCCCTGACGCACCGCGAACTGTGAGCGACCGCTGACCAGCGCTGCATGAAGCAATGCGGTATCGGTGAGAGGACGATTGGTATCAAGCAGCACGATGCGGCCAGGGTTTTCATTCTGGGCTGAGTGCAGCAGCGCCCACGCGGCGCTGTGGGCCACATCCACATGTTCATGGAAGCCCTGTTCCGTCGCGTGCTGAGTGATAACGAGCAGCGTGGTAGTCGCCATGCTCTCATCAGCCAGCCAGCGTTGGAGCAGGTTGAGAACCTGTTCGCATAGTGTGCGTGCCGCGCGTGGCACATCGTCGGTGTCCATGCCGCCGGTATTCGGTAACCGCCACACCAGCACCGACGGCGGAGTGGTTGATTCCCGCACGGCGGTGAGTTCCGACCATGTGTGGTAGTGAGCGGTAATGCCCGGCAGGCCGGCGTCGCTGGGATCGGTTGTCAGTAACGCCCAACTGGTGGCCGGGGGCGCTTCTCTGACTTTAGACGCGCCGGGTAACGCGCTCCAGATGGTGCGCAGTAGATCATACTGCGGCTGGATGCGTAACTGCTCGCGCAGCTTGTCTCGTGTGGTTTCCCGTAACGTGAGCGTTTCGATGGCAATCACCGTTGCGCCTGCCTCATCGGTGGCAATCAGGCTAACGGTATCGTTGGTTTTCAGGTGCAGGCGCGCACGCAACTGGCGTGGCTGTTCCTCGGTCAGCGTGATGCCGCTAAGGGCGAAAGGCAACCGCAGCGCCGTCGCGCCGTCGTCTTCAGGCAGGGCGATGGTATGGAGCAGGGCATCGAGCAACGCAGGATGCAAAAGGTATCCGTTTGTTGACAGCGCTTCCGGCAGGCTGGCTTCGGCATACACATCATCGCCGTCGCGCCACGCGGCGCTAAGCCCTTTAAAGGCGGAGCCATATTCATATCCGGCAGCGTAGAGCCGTTGATGCAGGCGGGTGAGATCAAGCGGTTCGCTGTTGACCGGCGGCCAGTCTGCGTTGTCGAACGGACGTTCCAGCCCTGGCGCGTCGCGCTGTAATTGCGCAGTGGCGTGCAGCGTCCACGCAGAGGCGTCGTGGTCTTCGTCGTGATGATGCCGGGCGTGCAGCGTGACGGCGCGTTGCCCCTGTTCGTCTGGACGTCTTACTCTGAGTTGCAGGTCCAGCTCCCCTTGTTCGGGCAGTACCAGCGGGGTTTGAATGACCAGTTCGGTGATCGCGTGGTAGTCCGTGAGCTGCGCGGCGTAGTGAACCATATCCAGATACGCGGTTCCGGGAACCAATGCCACGCCGGTCGCGGCATGGTCGGCGAGCCAGGGATGGCCGGCGAGTCCGATTCGCCCGGTCAGCAGTACGCCTGCATCGTCCGGCAGATCGACTATCGCGCTCAGCAACGCGTGCTCCGCCGGGCGTTGTCCAACGGTGGCGACATTGCCGACGGCAGGTGGGGTAAGCCAGTAATGGTGATGCTCGAAAGGGTAGGTAGGAATATCCACGAGGCTGGCGGTGGGGTGGAGCGCCCGCCAGTTGATGTTATGCCCGCTGACGTACAACTGCGCCATCGCCTGCGTCAGGCACTCAACGGCGGGTTTGTCTCGTTGCATCGAACTGACAATCGTTGCCGTATTATCGGTCGTTTCTTCCAGTGCGGGCAGCAATACCGCGTGCGGGCTGCACTCCAGAAAAGTCGTTTTACCATTTTTGCTCAATGCCAGTATCGTGTCGAAAAAACGTACCGGGCGGCACAGGTTGTCGCACCAGTATTTGGCATCGAGCATGGCGCCTGGCAGCGGCGCATCGGGGGAGTAACCGTCTATGGTGCTGTAAAAAGGAATGTGTGTTGCGACGGGCTTCAGCTCGGAGAATAGCTCCATCAGAATCGGGCGCAGGGTATTGAGCTGCGTCGAGTGCCCTGCGACATCAACCGCAATCCGTTTAGCCCGAATCTGCTCTTTTTTACAACGACGCAGCAGCATTTCGATTACTCTGGCATCGCCTGAAACCACGGTTGAGGTCGGGCTGTTGAAGACCGCCAGGGTAATTTCCCCGTCATCCGCACAAAGGAACGTGCGGGTCTGCTGTTCAGACAGGCCGATCATAGCCATTGCGCCATGTCCTGACTGGCTGAGCATCAGCCGCGAGCGTAACGCCACGATCCTTACGGCATCCTGTAGCGAGAGCGCGCCCGCGATATAGGCGGCGGCAATTTCGCCCTGAGAGTGCCCCGCGACGGCGTGCGGAGTAAATCCGAAAGATTGCCACAGGCGCGCCAGTGCGGTCATCACCGCGAAAAGCGCCGGTTGTACGATGTCGATGCGGTCTAAAGGCGGCGTGTCGGGATTAGCGTGCAGGACGTCAATCAGCGACCAGTCAACATAAGCGCGCAGCGCGCTATCAACCTCATTGATAGCCTGTCGGTAAACGGAAAACGCGTTATACAGTTCCATCCCCATTTTCGGCCACTGCGAACCTTGCCCTGGGAAAATGAAGAGTAATTTGCCTGATTCGTTGGCCGCTGAAGCGCCGACGGTTAATGTCGGGTAATCCTGCCCGTTTTCAAGCGCCAGCAACCCTTTTAGCAATACCTCTCTGGATTGCCCCCTCA
The DNA here is from genome assembly GCF_007858975.2 of Dickeya poaceiphila. GTDB lineage: Bacteria > Pseudomonadota > Gammaproteobacteria > Enterobacterales > Enterobacteriaceae > Dickeya > Dickeya poaceiphila. The sequence goes on along the minus strand of NZ_CP042220.2, from coordinate 3,270,932 downwards.
CCGCGGCGCGACAGGAGAACTGGCTGCGTGAAATGCCCAGTGAGTAGCCGACATTGATAGGATCAACATCTTGTTTGTTAAGCAGATACTCCCGCAACTGCGCCGCTTTTTTACGCAGCGCAGTATCGGTTTTTGCCGCAATCGGCCAGAGCAGGTTCTGGGGTGCGGCAGCGGTTTCGGCATGGATGCGGCTAATTGGCGTCAATACCGGCGGCTGTTCCACGATAAGGTGACTATTGGTGCCAGAGACGCCGAACGAGGAGATCGCAGCGCGATAAGGCCGATCACCGACTGGCGGCCAGGGTTGAGGTTCCGCGAGTAGCCTTATCGCACCGCTTGACCAGTCGATTTCATGGGAAGGCTCGGTAATGTGCAGACTGCGCGGCAGCATACTGTGGCGGAGGGCCATCAGCATTTTGATAACACCAGCAACCCCGGCGGCGGCTTGCGTATGGCCGATGTTGGATTTAATCGACCCCAGCAGCAACGGTCGTTCAGCCGAGCGTTGGCGGCCATAGGTCGCCATCAGCGCATTCGCTTCTATCGGATCGCCGAGCCGGGTGCCGGTGCCGTGTGCTTCGACAACATCGATATCCTGAGGCGTCAGACCCGCGTTAGCCAGCGCGTGACGGATGACCTGCTGTTGAGCGGTGCCGTTGGGCGCCGTCAAACCGTTGGAGGCGCCGTCCTGATTGACTGCGCTGCCGCGGATCACGCCAAGCACCGGATGTCCGTTCGCCTGCGCCAGAGAAAGCGGCTCCAGCAGTAACATACCGATGCCTTCCGATAGCCCCACGCCATCCGCTGATGCGGAGAACGCTTTGCATCGCCCGTCCGGCGCGAGCACGTGTTGTTGAGAAAAATCGATGAGTACGCCGGGCGTCGGCATAATGGTGATGCCGCCTGCCAATGCCAGTTTACAGTCGTTGCTGCGCAGTGCCTCACAAGCGGTATGGATGGCGACTAACGAGGAGGAGCACGCGGTGTCGATGGTGACCGCCGGCCCGTGTAGACCGAGGCTATAAGCCACCCTGCCGGAAGCCACGCAGGTTGCGGTTCCCATATAGCCGTAGCCTGAAACCTCCTCTGCGGCATGTTGAATCTGGGAACCATACTCTGTCGCCATGATGCCCGCGTAGATCCCGGTATTGGAACCGTATAAATCCGAAGGCGCTATCCCCGCGCGTTCAATGGTTTCCCAGGAAATCTCAAGCAGCAGTCGCTGTTGGGGTTCCAGCGTCAGGGCTTCACGCGGCGAGATACCAAAGAACCTGGCGTCGAACAGCGGCGCTTCATACAAAAAGCCGCTGGTGCGCGTGGAAATTTTACCAGGGCGGCCCGGCTGTGGATCGTACAGGTTTTTGACGTCCCATCCGCGATCAGATGGGTAATCACCGATGACATCGCGCCCTTCAAAGACCAGATCCCACAGCGCTTCAGGGCTGTTCACGCCGCCCGGATAGCGGCACGCCATACCAATAATGGCAATAGGTTCGTTGTGATGGCGTGTATTCAACGCATTATGCTCGCCGTCCTCGGATGAGGATAAACCAAGCGCTTGTCTCAGGTATTCGCTCAATGCGCGCGGCGTGGGGTGATCGTAGAGCAGCGTGGAGGGCAGCGCCAGCCCTGTAGCGATGCTGAGTCCGCGTGAAAACTCAACGACGTTTAACGAGGTAAATCCAATCTCACGGAACGCCTGCATGTCTGAGGAAAAATTTTTGCCCAACAGCGTTTCGATTTCGTGCGATATCAGGCCCAGCAGGATGTCGTATTGTTCCGATGGGCTGTGATCGCGTAACGCCAACTGATCGATCTCGTCGTTGGGTTCGGTGTTAACCGGACTATCGCAAAGCGAAAGGGGCTCGTTGGTCGTGGGCGCGGCAGGGGCCGCGTGCTCTGGGAGCAGTTGAGTAAACACGCGGTTCCAGTCAACCGGTGCACCGTTAATAAACGCGTGCGTCAGGGCATGAAGGAAACTTTCCCGATCATTTTTCCGGCGTTCGAGTGTGGTAATAGCGGCGCCCTGAACGCCGGCGGCGCGCAGATGCTCTTCAATGACGGTCGCCAACACCGGGTGCGGACTGACTTCAATAAAAAGACGATGTCCGTCGTTAATCAAGGCGCGGATGCTGTTTTCGAACAAAACCGGTTCTCGCAGGATGCGATACCAATAGTCCGGTTGAAAATCGCTGCCGTAATAGCGCGTACCGGTTACGGAGGAGTAGTAGGCCGTCTGCGCCGAAGAGAGAATATTGCGCGGCGCCTGTTCCAGTACCTCATTTTTTAGTATGTCTACCTGAGGGGAATGGCCTGCTACCTCTCCTCCCGGTACTTTCCAGGTCCAGAATCCCGCTTTGGTTAATCTTTCCAGCATGGCGTCGGTGTCTGCCGTGCTGCCGCTTAATGTTACGCTTTTAGTGCTGTTGATTGCGGCAACCGCCAGTCTGCCGTCTGACTCGTTGAGTAAAGGCGTGATGTCGTCAACGGAAGCCGCCACCGATATCATCGCGCCCTGTCCTTCGATACGCGTGAGGGTTTGCCCCCATAGTGCGACTAGTCTGGCTGCGTCCTCCCGGCTTAAATAGCCTGCGCAGCAGGCCGCTGCCGCTTCACCGACGGAATGCCCGACCACGGCGGATTCTCTGATGCCAAACGCTCGCCATGTATCTGCCAGTGCGGAGGAGAGGGTGAACTGTATTGGCTGGATGTGTTTTTGACGGAAGAAAGACTCGCCTGCCGCCAGTGCATCGGCGGGGTTCCAGTTGAGGTGGGGTTGCAACATTGCACCGTTTTCGTTCACGCTTTGACGATAAACAGGCAGCGTGTTGAGTAATTCGCTGGTCATTCCCGGCCACAGCGGTCCCTGACCGGAAAAAACCAGAACCGGGTTGGCACCCACAGCGGCGTTCCCGCTTAACACGTTGCGCGCCGCGCGGCCCTGCACGAGGGACGTCAGCCCTTTGATCAATCCGGCTTTATCCGTGGCGAAAACAGCACTACGGCTTTTTGCATGTGGGAGGGTGAATTGATGCAGGCAAAACGTTGCTAATTCATCGTCGGATAACGATTCAAGTGTAATGCGCAAGCGCTCGGCTACAATGGCGCGCGCCGACTCGGATTCGCCAGAAAGGATCAAGGGCAGGTGTACGGTATTCATAACGATTCCTGTTATTTAGCGACGATGTTTTGCGTTGCGTTCTTTCTCCACCCCATGTCTGAAACGGGGTGAAGCACGATGATCTTCGGCTGCTCACTGCGAAGCAGAATTTTACTGAGCTGTTGTCGAATCTCCCCTTCGCTCAGTGAGGTGTCGTGACAATAGACATCCAGAGTAAATTCCACGCTTCCAGCCCCGGCGGCATCGTCATGTACCCAGGCTTCTGCGCGAGAAACCCCTGCGATGGTTTCGGCTATCTCACTGACCGATTTCAAACACACCTTTTCACCACGGCTCATGACATAGGTTGGGTTGCGCTGCTTAAAGAAGAGATAGCCTTCGTCATCAATAGTGAAGCGATCACCGGTATTGATGATGCGGCGACACCCGTTGAGAGGCGTCTCAATGTCTTCGCTTTGGCTGTGGATGCGCCGAATCATGCCGGTATCGGTTTCGACGATCAGTTCGCCATCGTTGTCGCTGGGGCTATCTTTGCGCAGGTAGACGTGAATGCCGGGGAACGGTTTGCCAACAGAGGCATATTTATCAGGTGGTACGCGATGGGCCGCCAGGGTTGCAACGCGTGGGCCAGCCTGGGTCAGGCCATAAGTGAGATAAAGCGCTATGCCGTGATTGCGAGCCAATAGGGCTTCAACTACGGGGGCTGCAAGCGCGTCTCCGCCGATGGTTAAACGGCGTAATGGCGCCGGGAGTGGCCCGGAGCTGGATTGCAGCCAGGCGTTGATCATGGTGGGCGTAACGGATGACTGGGTTATTTGATAGGTTTCAATCGTTCGCTCATAGTTGCCCGGCGTAAAGGGCGGCCCGGCAATAATCGCCTTATTCCCCAACGCAAAGCAGGAGAGTAATTGCGCGACGAAAGCATAGGAGTAGTACATCGGCAGATTGATCAATATTCTGTCTTGCGCTCGTTGTTCAACGGCCCGCGCATGGTTGAGCGCATTGCGAAATAAACTGTCGATGTGAAATAAACAGCCGCTGAATATGCCGGACGTGCCAGAGGTGAGAAGAATGATTTCGCCCGGTTGATAGCGGCGCTTCCTGGATATATCCAGTCTGATTAACTGACCGGATTGCGACAAGGGTTGCGCGGGTTGTGCTTGCATCAAGCCGCAGGGGATGTGCAACGCGAGCAGGTCGTCGGCACCGATTACCTGTGCGATACGATAGATGCGGGATGCTGGCGCAGAGGAGGGCAGCAGTACAGGAACCGCGCCAATTGTCAGCAGAGCAAAAACAATGGCGGCAAATTGCACGCTATTTGGGATTGTCAGCATGACAGGCTTGCCGGGTTCAATGCCGAGTGAGCGAAGATCTTTTACGAGATCGCCAAAAATCAACGGCGTTGCCTCATGTGCGTTAGCATCGACCTGAATAAGCCCATCCACAAAGTGCTGAATCGCGTCGGGAGTCATGTGGCGCAGCGATGTCATTCGCGTTCCCCTCTGCTGTGTGTGACGACAATACTGTGGATGTGATGGCCTGATGCATCTACATGGTGAGTGGTAATAATGACGTGGGTTGCTGCGCCTTCATCCAGCCAGACACGTGCCAGCACGGCGGCATAGTGTTGTGTGTTGTCCGGGGGCATACTCCATACCATACTCGGACCACTAAAGCGCCGAAATTGCGACGGAAGGCTGATGACCGTGCCAGGGCAGGCGCCCGAAAACCGTAGCGGTGACAGGTGCCCTGAAGAAAGCGTGGCGGCAATGTCGTGTATGGTCTTGAGCGTACACTGGTCACTGATGGCGATATGCCCCACCGATGCGCAGGCCGACGTGATGGCATCACGATGCCCGGCGATGGCTTGTTCAACCGTTTCAAGAATCAGCCAGGATAAAGGATCGGCATAGAGCGACGCTTTTTGTGCCGACTTATACGTGGACAAATCTGCCGTACTCGCCATCCCCTGACCGGCGATATTGAGACATTGTGCGGTTAGCGCCTCGGTATCGTTCATCGTGCTGTGCTCCCTGCATGTTGGAACACCAGACAGGTATTAAACCCGCCGAATCCCAGCGTGATACTTAGCCCAGCCGTTGCACGACAGGTCATATTTTTTTGAGTGGCGACAGGCAAATTGAGGTCAGGGATGGGATCGCGCAACCCATGAATCGGGGGAAGTTGCTGCGTTTTTAATGCCAGTAATACGGTAATGGCCTCAATAGCGCCCGTAGCGCCAAGCGTATGCCCAAATGCGCCTTTTGTGGCGAACAAGGTCGGCGGATTGGGTAAAGCTGAAAACAGCTGTGAATAGGCTTTAGCTTCGACCGAATCGTTAATCGGCGTTCCTGTACCATGCGTATTAATAATGGAAATATCTTCCGGTCTTAAGCCCGCACTGTTGAGCGCGCGCTGTACGGTGAGCATGACATTTTGCCCCGATAAATCGGGCGCCACCGCGCTGGTGGCATCGTTTGCGGAACCCGCGCCGGCGAGGATGCCATAAGCCTCAATGCCACGACGTTTGGCGTGCGCTTCGGATTCCAGTATCAGAAAGGCGGCGCCTTCACCAAGGACAGTACCGTTATGGCTGACATCAAATGTGCGCAGGCCATCGGCAGACAGGGTACCTAGCCGAGAATGGCCAAGCCGTTTTCCCACGGTAAGAATGTCGGCTCCCCCGCATACGCATATTTCGCCAAGGCCCGCCCTGATAACGTTCAGGCCGGCTAAAATGGCGTCGGCTCCGGCCGAGCAGGCCGTGCTTACGGTAATCGGAGATGTGATACAGCCGACTTCGTTAACGGCGCGTATTGACCATTCTGACAACGAAACGCTATCAGATGAGTCTAAATGGTGGCCGTAGCTGGTCCCCAGTATTGGGAGAATGTCTGGATCGTCTACAGAAACAGCGGCGTCCTTCAACGCGTTGCGTAAGGTTTTTACCGTCAATACGTGTTGACGTCTGGCGTCATCCCATTCCAAAGGAAGGTCGGGTATGGGGGCCGCCAGGTTGCTGCGTAATGATAACGCGGCATCGAGTTCGGTGATGCCGGAACGGTCTTTCAGCAGGGATTGCCAGACGGGGGCGATTTCATCGCCTAATGCGGTAGACCAGGCCATACCAGTAACCCAAACTGGAGAGTCGCTATTTACCATAGCTGTGTCCCCAGCGTGGATATATTCTGGCGCACCAGTGAGCCTTTGAGCATTCCCACTGTTTGCTTCGTGACTTCTGCCCGGCAGGAAAACGTGAGAAAGTTATCACGCAACATTTCACAATTAAGGTGAAAAATGATTTGATCTCCGGGCACCACAACACGAATAAACCGGGATTTGATGGAACCCACTAATGTTATTTCGTCGTCAGCTAATGGTGATGTTGAAAGCTGAAATAGAATAATTGCCGATTGTGATATGGCCTGCACCATGTGACTTGCCGGGAAAATAGCTCGCTCAGGAAAATGGCCGGCGATGGCGTCTGTCTGACCTGACACCGCCATGAGTGTTTTAATATAACTGGCGGGTTCATAATCAAGAACGCGGTCAAGATATACCATAGGATGTTGATGCCTTAGCCACCCTTTAAGTTCGGTGAATCCCATCACTCTGTGTTGATGTTTATCTTTATCTTGGGTTTGCGTGTTCATGGCTGTTTCCCTGAGTGTTGGTGTTTTTTATTAAGAATGAAATCAAATTTGTCAGTGTTGTTATTGAATCAAAATGTTGAGGTGTAAAGTACTCATCCTCGATTTTGATGTTAAAGGCGTATTCACACTGGGCGCGTAATTCACTGAAACCGAGTGAGTCTAAACCCAGCCCATCACGCATATTGATATTTACTTCAATTTCTGATCGAGGAATGCTAATGAAGAGATCATCGATCAGGATTTCGATAATAGTGTTTTCTATGTTTTTCAATTTGACATTTCCTTTTGCTTTAACTGTTTAATATGTCTGTTGAAGATTTTTCGGTGTCATAAATATTCATTCGCCTGGATAGTTTAAACTTATTTAAACTTAAATGGCGTATGGTTATTCCTTAACGTTTTTGCTGTTATCGATATATGGCTGTAAATTCAATTTTTTCAGGCGGATCGGTATTCATCCTCCTGGCTTATACTTTCTTTCTATACCCGTCATACTTCAAGTTGCAGGTGCGTTGGCTGCCCTCGCTCACCCCAGTCACTTACTTGAGTAAGCTCCTGGGGATTCACTCGGTTGCTGCCTTCCTGCAACTCGAATTATTTAGGGTATAAGGTTTTTATTCTGTTTTATTTTAAATCACTCGATTTTTGAAAGAGGTGCTATTATTTTTTCATATGAATCCTGCTTCACTATAAGTGAAAAAAGTGCGTTCTATGAAAAATCAAGATACAGCCATCACTCACTTTGAAATGATTGTTGATGATTTAATTTTATCAGGCTCTGTGAGTGGTTAAACATCAATACCGTTATTTTATAAACTAAAATCTACGGATTAAAAAAGGGAAAATACTCGTTGCTAATATTCTTTTTTTTCATGATTTGTTTTTGTAGCTATTCCTGTGTCGAGATTTCTGTTAGGTCTATGTTATTGAATTTATAAATATAAATTTCGTGATTTCAAATTTACATTAATTGAGTGGAATAAATAGATTGGCTCAGGATGACCCCTGCTCATACAGTAGAGTCGTTTAAATCGGCAGTCAGGTATCAATCTTTTATTTTACCGTCGGCAATCCATTCATGTCACAGCGTGACATGAATGGACATATTAAGAGAAATATGTCGTTGTTATGCTTTAATTCGCTGTACTATTTACCTTGTTCTTTAATGTGACGTAATCCGATGCTATCTGCCGTCGGCTGATTTTTCCGGCGGACGATACAGGAAGCGTCTCCACCAGAATAAATTCGCGCGGCTGTTTGTAAGCGGGAAGACGACTGGAGAGATAGACGGATAATTCCCCCGTGTCCAACGCTGTTTCCGCACAGGGTTGCACCAGCGCGATGGGGTATTCACCAGAGGTTGCATCAATAACGCCGAAAACGATGGCGCCTGCAACCTGAGGATGAGCCGTAAGCTCACGTTCAATTTCAAGTGGCGAAACGGGATAACCGCCCACTTTGATCATATCGTTCTGCCGGGCGATATAGAGAAGGCAGCCGTTCGGCAGTTGTCTGACGATGTCACCTGTCGCTAACCAACGTTTCCTGTCCAGATAATCGACGCCTGTACCGTTCCATAAGCCAATAGTATTGGCTGGGGAGCGGATCTGTAGTTCTCCGCTCTCTTCTGCTGCAGCGTCAATGACGATGTCTACGCCGGGCAACGGCCAGCCAATGCTCGGTTCGGAACAGGAATCGATATTTGGTTGGTAGACAACAGGGCCGCCTGATTCGGTTTGCCCGTAAGAATTGCGTAAATGAGTGCCGAATGTTTTAAAAAAATCTCGACTGACGGTAAGGGAGCACGCCTCTCCACCCGTTACACAGTAAGTTCCGCTGAGATTGGGCGGTGGTGTTTTTGCTGCTCTGGCAGCGGAGATCAACGCGTTGAAACTTGAAGACGCGCCGGTAATGAAGCCTATCCGACCTGTACTCAGCAACAACAGGGTTTTTTCTGGCGTGGGGGACGTCATCAGAGCCAGCGGACTGCCGCGCCGCAAGCCAGTGAGTGTCATCAGAATGTTCCATGGGATGACGAGGTCAAACATGGAACAAAAAAAGCTGGCGTGTTCTGCATCTTGCGTCGTCAGCGGGTTCATTGTTGTTTCCATCAGATTAACGGCGGCGCCAAGTGTTGAATAGGAATGGACGATGCCTTTGAATGTCCCACTGGTCCCTGAGGTATAAAAGATAGCGGCCAGGCTGTTGTCATCCGGTGAAGGGAAATCCCGTAATGGGCTGGCGAGCAATTCCGCCCAGGTGCGGGTGCGTTGCGTCGGGGAGGAAAAGTCAAGAATCCAGGCGCGTTCAAGGGTATTGCTTTTTTCGATGATATCGGCGGACACCATATATCTTTCCGCGTCGCCCAGATAAAACCTGGCGGCACTGTGTGCGATTAGATATTCCGTTTCGCTACAAGAGCGTTTGATGTGTATTGGAACAAGTACGGCACCCGTGCCGAGACAAGCGTAATAAACAGCGATTAATTCCGGACGGTTTCCGATATGTATGGCTACTCGATCTCCTGCACGCAAACCGGCGTTTATCAAGCCGGAGGCAATATTCCTGGCGAGTGCGACAAGACGGGCGAATGAAATGTTTTTGCTGTCCTGGATGATCGCTGGCGCATCAGGACGCTGCTGTGCGATATGTTCGAGTTGGGAAAACAAAGACATGTGTGTTTCTCCTATGTTGGTCATTACCAGAGATGTCAATATCTGCATCAGTGAGGCAGCGAATATATCGGCAAGATAGCCGCCAGAGACGACCTTGATTTCGGTTGAGGTGCCAGCGCCTGCGACTTTCACCGTTTCTATCTGAATGCGTTAATTTATGGTCTTTAATTCCATCGCTGCTAACAGGTGGTATATTAATTTCTTTGATAACATCATGTGTTAATTGTATCTATGTAAATTCTATGCCTTGTACTTAATTAAAGTGCTTTTGATTCAGTGCTGATTTATTCTATTCAATGTGTTTTTAATATAGCTGTAACGATAACGTAATCAAAACGGAAAATATTCATTCTATAGATAACTGTTTTTCATGGTTTAAATGATAAGCGATGAGGTAGTGTGCCATTTTTTTAATGGAGTCTATGTTGATGAAAATGCTGATTAAGTGGGGGTGAAATGGATGAGATGATATAAAATAATTCGTATGGATTGTCATTTAAACGGCGCATTACCTATTTTTTATTATGCTCATCCTGACAATAGGAACTGATCTGTTTTTGATTTATACCCGTCATACTTCAAGTTGCAGGTGCGTTGGCTTTATTATCGGCCCCTCCCTGTGTAAGTATCCCTGCAAACCGAACCATTCACTTTTAGAGATCTTCCGACATACTGATTATGTCCCTCTGAGGAGATCGCCATGCGTAAAGCCCGATTCACCGAACACCAGATCATTGCCGTTCTCAAGTCCGTCGACGCCGGACGCACCGTCAAGGATGTCTGCCATGAAGCGGGGATATCTGAGGCTTCTTACTACAACGGGAAAGCGAAGTATAGTGGTATGGAATCCTCTGATATTAAGAAGATGAAAGATCTGGAGGATGAGAATCGTCGTCTCAAACAGATGTTTGCCGACCTCAGTCCGGCGTAAACAAGGACACGTCTGGAATCATAAGCGCGTTCACCGGATTTACTGCCTGTTGAAACTGAATTTTCGCCGTAAAGGGAAAGCAACGTCTGCCTTATAGTATATATTGGGGTTTCATTTAAAAAATAATCTACATGGATGTACCTGATTCGGGAGTACCAGAATTCGGATCTTCGGCGGGAGCATAACTCGCCAAAATATTTATTAGGTTAGCCTGTTAGCTCATGGAGTGGAGTTATGTGTAGTGGGATGCCTTTAGGGGGCTGCCCATTGCGATAAACCTGAGCAGACTGATGGCGGGGACAATAAATGTTAACGCTGATCATATGATAACCTCAAAAATATCACCGAATAACCATTAAAGTGACTCGCATCATTTTAGCACAATAAAAATAAAAAATGATGATATGCATACGCAAAAAAACTAACCACATGAAAACTAATAAGTTAAATAAATATCTTTTTCGGGTTTTATTTCTACTATTATTTTTTTTGTCACCCGTAAAGTGATCAAACCTACGTAAAGTGCGATATAATATATCAGGAGATTACAATGCAATTGACCAATCTCAGCAACAAAACGTCTAAGCAAGTTGCCACTGAAATTATTGAAAGTCTCGAACAACATTGGAGCATTGATTTAAAATCTATCATTTCAAATGAGGCTATTTCTGAGGAAGACCGGATTAAACGTCTTCGTGCCAAAATACTAGAAGCCGCTCTGGCGGGTATTGATGAATTTGATGCAGATGCTGGAATAGCGCCACGTACCGGACAATATGACACATTAGCCGAAAGCGTTCTTAGGGGCGATGCGATAGAAATTGAACCAAATTTTAGCGTCACTGAACATAACTACAATATTATTTGCGGTTATAAGGGCGCGGATGTTTATAATTATGTGTTTAATCTCAGCAAGCGACTTGAGGCGATGTCAAAGGCACAAACGCCGGGCCAGCTTGCAGTCGAAACTATTTCCGCAGGGTTGATTAGCGTAGGCACCGCTTGGGCTAAATTAACATGGTCAGCATGGCGTACAGGCGGGCAAACGCTGCTGCAAGCTTGTAGAACCGGGGTAACTCAGCTCGGACTCAAGACCGCCATTACGGTCGTGGTCATTGTCCTTACCGCTATCATCACCTACCTTCTGATCGATAATCCGAAAAAGATCCTCGGTGTCGTTTTCAATAATACTGACGACCATCTGGTTGTAAATAACTGGAAGAATTCTGGTGGCGATCTCTATATGGAGCATGGCGTCATGGTTAATTTCATGGAAGACCATGCAGATGGCGATCTCGACTCGCCATTAATTCAAATTCGCAAGCGTTATTTCTTCGAAGCAGGCGACCCGGATAACTGCATTTTTGGCGGTATCTATTTTGGTGACAGAAATGTGGGTCTCAGGGGTTCAGAAGGCGTTATGATATTTTCGTCTTATGGAAACAATAACATCAAAGTCGCCCACCAGTTTGCCGTACCTTATACCAATGACAACGGCACAAACATGCGGAAAATAAACGGTCCAGTCGATCTCCCTTCCCTGTTCCGCGAAATGTATAACGGCAGGAATACCCGTGTGGATATCAATGAGGGTGGTTACCGCTTGCTATCGACAGTGAATGATCCGCGCGGCGGCGTTGTAGGATTGATCGCAGCCATTCAGAAAAACAGCTAAAACCATCAGATAAAACAAGCCGACAACGAAGATGTTGTCGGCTTTTTGTCTATAGAAAACCCCCAACCAGGCTGAGGGTTCAGTAAAGCTTTCAGCTTTTATCCGGATATAAAAAGCCCTTTTGATTTTTTCTGGCCAATTCTTCTTCCTTAAGCGGGATTTTATTTCTTTCTTTCATACCGTTGAGGAAGACTCTTGCTGGCTTGGCTTTAATAAATTTCCTGTCGGAATTTGAAAAAAAAGTTCTCGAACTGTTTTACGATGCGAGGAATATGTCAATTCAAAGATAAAGATTATTTTCAAGCTTATAACCTTCACTGACTAATCCAAAAAAGTTATCGATATTAAATAAATCCTCTATGCGAGCTATCGAACGGCGTTCGATGGAGAATCCGTAATCTGAAATGCAAAAACCCGCCTTGTGGGCGGGTTCTTTAAATAAGTGGTGCCCGGACTCGGAATCGAACCAAGGACACGGGGATTTTCAATCCCCGCGCCCATTTTGGGTCACATGACCGAGTACACGCTTAACTCATTGTTAGGTGTGTGTAAATGCATATAATCCCTGTTATCTCTACCAAAGGTGGAGAAGGAAAGTCCACTCAAGCCGCAAATCTGGCAGGTTTCCTTGCTGATGCCGGTATCAAAACCCTCCTCATTGATGGCGATTATAATCAGCCAACAGCCAGCAGCATCTATGCGCTGGAGTATGAAGCACCGTATGGACTGTTTGAACTACTGATGCAGACTGCCGATCTTGGGCAACCCGATACGGTGATATCCCGGACAGTTATCAAGAATCTCCACCTGATCATCTCCAACGATCCAGACGATCGTTTATCCAACGCGATGTTGCACGCACCTGATGGCCGGATGCGTTTGCGTAATGTCCTGCAGCATCAAAGTTTTCAGAAGTACGATGCCATCATCATCGACAGCAAAGGCGCTGCGGGCGTAATGGTTGAGCTGGTTGTTCTGGCAGCTACTGAGAGTGTGTTGGGGGTTGTCAAACCCATCTTGCCTGACGTCCGTGAGTTTATGCGCGGTACAGTTCGGCTGATATCGCGTCTGCTGGTGTTGCAGCCTTATGGTATCCAAATCCCTGATATCAAAATCTTTGTTAACTGTGTTCAGTCTACGAATCTTGACCGTAGTACTTTGAATGAGTTGGGTCGGATTGTGTCTGAAAAACAGTATCCCCAGTCGGACAGCATCAGAGTTTCTCTCCTCCAAACAAAAATTGACCAGCTTGACATCTATAAATATGGCCATGCTTTGGGACAACCCGTGCACCGCCTTGAATACAAGACAGATCGCAAAAGTCCAGCGGCTGCCGTGGCGATTCATGCACTAGCTTGCGAGTTGTTTCCGCAATGGAGGGAGCAGTTCGATTCCGTATTACGGAATCGCCCAGGGACGGAGGGTGAACAATGAGGATCATCTATCGTGCTGTTTGCTTTTGTACAGATAGGTACGAAAGCTGTGAAAAGTTGGTTTTCTTTGATATCGATGCGGCATCTCACAAATCACCTGCTGAGCATTTGAAGAGACTGCTGATTGCGGTTTGGGGCGTCCCAGCATCAGCTATTGATTACTACAACCTCAGCTCTGAAACCGACCTGCATCGGCAGTCGATCACCAGCGATGACAATGGTGTCCCACCCGCTTATCACGGCCCTGAGTTCGAACGTCAACTGTTTGAGATTGGCTGCTCGTTACAAGGCCCGATTTATCCATCACTCAGCGATTGGCCACTGATGCTGGTCAGCCCCAGAAATCATCGACGTCTGGTCAGTGCCTTTATGGATTGCCACCCTGTTCTGGAGGCTGCTCATGGCTAAATCAACTACAAGTCGTGGCGACATTGAGATGTCACAATTACCTCAGGCAACGGACGCTGAGCAAGCCGTGTTGGGCGGGTTGATGATTGATAACCACCATTGGGATAGCGTGATTGAACGAGTCTCAGCCAGTGATTTTTATCACCCGGCTCATCAGCGTGTGTTTACTGAGATGCAACGCCTGATCGAAATGAACCGGCCCATCGACCTGATCACCCTGACAGATTATCTGGAAAGCCACGGTAGTACGGCTATTGACAGTGTTGGTGGGTTTGCTTACCTGGCGGAAATGGCGAAAAACACCCCCAGCGCGGCAAACATCGATGCGTATGCTGATATCGTCCGAAATCGTTCGGTGGCACGACAACTTGTTATGTTGGGGCGTTCTCTGAGTGCTGATGCGATGTCGCCGAGGAGTGATATTAGCGAGTTGGCTGAAGGCGCAGAGAAGGCGTTATTTGAGATTGCCGAGCGGCAAAATCCATCCAGGGAAATGAGTCTTCACGATGGTATGGATCGTGTACTCGCTATCCTTGATCGGAATAATCAGTCGCTTGATGGTGTGACTGGTACGCCTACCGGGTTTGCCGAACTGGATGCTGCAACCTGTGGGTTACAGCCCACTGATCTGATAATCCTTGCTGGCCGTCCGTCTATGGGTAAAACGGCATTCGGTATGGATATCTCAGCGCGTGCTCTGGAGCGCGTTCCTGATAAGCCTGTTTTTATCTTTAGCCTTGAAATGGCAACCGAGCAGTTGCTGATGCGCATGATGTCATCACTGGCTCGCGTGGAGTTCCAGCGTCTGCGGTCTGGCAAGATGGATGATGAAGACTGGGCAAAAATCTCTGGGGCGATGGCGCAGATTACAGAATGGGGCGATCGCCTGGTCATCGATGATAATTCAGATTTGACGCCGTCATTACTGCGGGCACGTTGCCGACGTTATATCCGCAAATACGGTAAGCCAAGTTTGATTCTGCTTGATTACTTGCAACTGATGAAAAGCCCGGGTCACGAAAACAGGACACAGGAGATTGCTGACATTTCGCGCTCTCTGAAAGCGATTGCTAAACAGTTCAGGGTGCCACTAGTGGCATTATCTCAGCTGAATCGCTTGTTGCAACAACGCAGTGATAAACGACCAACTCTCAGTGACTTGCGCGATGGTGGCTCTATTGAGCAGGACGCAGATCTCATCATGTTTGTCCATCGCGAAGAGGTATACGAACCGGATACACAGAATAAAGGGCTGGCTGAGATCATCATCGGCAAGCAACGCAACGGGCCGCTGGCAACAGTTACGTTGGAATTTAATGCTCGTTACGCCTCATTCGTCGAACGGCTGCAGCAGGGAGGTCGATGATGAAAGGTGTTAAATCTATTCATTCATTGAATCTGGCAGATGCAATGCTGCAGGGTGGCCGTGAGCCTGCGATTAATAATGGTATGGCTGTCCTGCCAGTTTCTGAGATGCCGATGTTGTTGACGCTGGACCAGTTGCGTCCGAACCCCGACAACCCACGTACGTCACGTAATCCCCGGTATGACGAAATTAAAGCCTCAATCAGGGCAAGAGGGCTCGATTCGCTGCCGAAAGTTACGCGTGATCCTGAAGGTGCTGGTGAATACATTTTCAGTGATGGTGGTAATACACGGTACCAAATCCTGTGTGAGCTGTGGCAGGAAACCGGTGACGAGCGGTTTTACCGTATTCACGTTGTTTTCAAGCCCTGGCCCGGTCGTTTGCAATGTGTGATTGGGCATCTTGCCGAAAATGAGGTCAGGGGAGATCTCACATATATAGAGAAAGCCTTTGGCATTCATAATGCCCGTACAATTTGGGAGGCGGAGCTTGGCCGTTCGGTTACATTACGCGAACTTTCTGATCTCCTGAACAAGGAAGGATACCCGGTTCATTATTCTACCATCAGCCGGATGGAGGATACGATTAGGCATCTGTATCCACATTTGCCTAATTTGTTAGATGCAGGTTTACCCAGACTGCAGGTATTGTCTTTACTTAATTTGCGCTCAGCAGCAGAAACAACATGGAAGAAATTTTCGTTTACTGCAGATACGGATCCCGTTTTTTCATTTGATGAGGCATTTGCGCGTACATGCGTCAATTTTGACAACATTGACATGTATTCGCTGGAAATGTTTCGCGATGAATTTATTGGTCAGTTATTACAGGCCTTGCCGCATCCTTCTCTGAATTATGACCGCTGGCTGATTGAACTGGATCCTGCCGAGCAGCAGCGGCGCGCATTATTTGGTGAACCACCGGCGTTTACACCGCCGGTTCAACCCCAAGAAACAGGGGCACCTAACTCCAAAACAGAAGCACCTGACTCTAAAACAGTTAATGTTATCCCTCCCCAGGAATCAGAGCGCCAACAGAGTGCTGGATTACGTTCGGGAACACTGATTCAGAATACGCCACCTGAGCCTGCATCGTCAGCATCAGGAAAGTTAATGCAGGAAGAGGAACAGACCACGACTGTTCCCCCCATGCCTGCACATGGCGTTACGACGGCAGAGCGGGTTATCCCCCCCAACGTCGTTGGTCTGCAATCACTTCCGCGAGTTGAACTTCAGCCAGATATGTATGGCGGGGATCCTGTGTTGTCAGGCGAGCTGGTGTCTGCGATTGGCGAACCTGAGTGCTCTGCCTCTGCTGGTGAGGCATCTCTGGCATTCGCGGCTGTCGGGTTGGAACCCGTTACTGATATCTGGCACATCTCCGCACTGCAGGACGATATCGAGCATTTGCAGGACATGGCTTATCGACTGGCATATGAGATGGCTGAAATGATGGGCTGTGCGGATTGCATTTCTGATGACAGCAGTGAGTACAGCGTTGGGTATGCCGTTCATTCCATCAACTCTAGCGCTTTTCCAGCATTTCTTAATGGTCTCACCGGGAATGATGACGGTAATGAGGCATTCAATCTGTTCGCATTTACATTATGGCTGACAGGGTCAGAAAAGAAACGAGACAGCCCGGTATTTAACGATGTGGCTGTCGTCAAGCTTATGCGTCTCATCCGCGTAATCCGCCGTCTGCGTGAATTGCAACGCGCTGTTTCTGTTCAGGAGGGTACTGACTATGTCTCATGATATTGATGACGAGCTGGCCCAGGCAGTGACACAACAACTCCTGGATATCAGCCTCAATAAAATACGTTCACAGGCAGCAGTGACCGGGCCGTCGCTGATGCAGTGTGAAGAGTGTGGCAATGACATCCCTGAAGCACGCCGGAAGGCTATCAATGGGGTCAGGCTGTGTGTTGGATGCCAGTCGGTGCTCGAATTCCATCAGCATGTCGGTACCGGCAAAGGGAGGACGCATGGCTAATGTGGCTAATGATTTGTCGCAGATTCGCTCGCGTATTCGCAAGCTGATGGCTCTTGGGAGCCGTAACAACAACGCTCATGAGTCTGGACGGGCATTAAGGCTGGCCCAGAAACTGATGCAGCGACACGGCATCACGGATGATGATCTGTCGATTGACGCAATCAATGAGCGTGAGTATCGCCAGTTGCCAAGCAATGCTCACACATTGCCAGCATGGTTACATGGGCTGGCCTCGGTTGTTTGTATGGCAACGGAATGCCGGTGTTGGTTTGACTCGTATACCGTGACAGGCAGCAATGGCCATCGCCGACAGCGACGTAGCCTGCATTTCTATGGATTTGAACAGCGGCCTGAGATTGCGGTTTACATATTTGCCGTGCTCTGCCGTCAGCTACGTCACGCAACAGCGACACACATGAAAAGTCAGAGCCGATTGAAATTGCAGACCCGCCGCAACCGGGCAGATCAATTCCGCGAGGGATACATCAGCGGCGTCTGGGTCGTTCTTGAGTCCGTTGTACACCCACAGCAACATGATCTTTTGCTGCAGCGTTGGCTAAATCGGCGGTTCGATGGTGAATTTCGTCAGGCTACGTCCCGGCAGGCAAGGGCATGTCGGGGGGATCGGCGTGCCAAATTAGCTGGTTATCTTGCCGGGCGTAATGCCGAACTGAATCAGGCCATTAATAAAGCGGATTCATCTTCATCTCCTAACGGTATTTGCCTTCCTGGAGGTCCCCATGGCGAATAGAGAATGGGGGGATTACGTTCTTTTGGGTGCCTGCGTAATGGCATGGGTTTCAGTTATTTACCTGATGGGAGGTCTCCAGTCATGAGTCAAAATTTGTCGCAGGCAACTAACTCTCTGCTAACCCACATACTGATGGAGCTCAAGAGCGGCAACGTTCGTCGCTGTGAGTCACTTGGGCTGACAGCTGAGGAAATCCGAATGCTGAACCAATTGACAGTCGATGACCTGCATTACCTTATGAACAGTCATGTCTCGGTTCTGAATTTTGAAGTTAACCACGAAAATCTTCACTTAATGATGAATCAGGCGCGGAACGAGCAAAAAAGGATGCATCGCATCGATCGCGCTCTTGCTCTCGGCGGGTCGATTGAAATGATGCAGGCTTATTTTGGGATGACGACTGCTGAGGTATCCGCGCGTCGTCGTTTACACGGCATCGAGACCCGGCAGGGGCGCACACAATCACCAGATGAAGAGACAGATGCAGCAATTTGGCATGTCTGGCAGAAGTCCGGAATATCAAATGCGGATTCACATGAGGCGCTCGATGTCATGATGCTGGCTGCTGAACAGAACAACATATCTCTGACGGCGGTATGGATCAGGGTGCAAGTGTTCTGTCGGGAGGCCCGTGCCAGGAACAAGGAGCAGTCATGATATTGGATAGACCATTTGACGTCATGCCCCGAGGGTTGTCTGTTCCGCATTGTACGCAGAGCAAGGCCACAAATTTGCTACAGCGATTCAAAACAGGCGAACGTGGATTCTGCAAGCGGTTGACCGCGCAGGGGTATCTGAAAATCGATATCGGCCCATTCTGGCGACTGTTGAGCAAGGACGGTGGACAGAAATGGTGCCTGCTGCAACATGCAACATATAACCGTGAAATCAAAAAATAACCAGTGGGGCCATACAGGCCCCGTTTCACTATGAGAGGGCAACGATGATGGGATTACCGCCGGACAGCATCGTTGAATTTACGTTGTTACGTATGCAGGCAAGCATCGAACAACGCATGGATGATGTCACGACAGAGCGCAGCGGTCTGCTGTTCCTTGGCAATGTGCACGACGCGGTCCCCAGGCGTCTTTTTCTCGATACACGCCTGTCGCCACTCGATAAAACATCATGGGTCATGATACGCCTGTATGCCCAGCAGAACAGTGGCGCTGTATTTCCATCTTACGACGAGCTGCAACTGCAACTGGCATCACCGCACGCCGAAAAAGCATCGCGCGAAACGGTCAGCAGGGCGTTGCTGATGCTCCGGATAACCGGATGGCTGAGCTTATGCAAGCGCGTTCGTGATGCGCAGGGACGTGTGCGCGGCAATATCTATGCTCAGCATGATGAACCATTGAGCTGCCGCGATGCAGAAATGTTTGACCCGGGCTGGCTGGACCTGGTGGCGAAAAGCTGCCACCACAAAAATAAGAGCGTCCGGATGACGGCTCGTGTTGTTCTGGAGGAGATACTGAACGATCCAACGATGCGTCATCGTCATTCCAGCCTGGCGGCGATAAATGACCGCCTAGGTGAACCGACGTCACCCGCTGAAATGGCGGCATTAAAACGCAGTACTCTCCCACCGAGTTCGAAATCCGAACCGGGAGAAATAAAGGTTAAAAATCAATCTATTTCACTGAGTTCGAAATCCGAACTGAGTACAAAAGAAAGGTCAGATTCACCGAGTTCGGAATCCGAACTCAGTCTAAAAACAAAGAGTTACGCTGGAGTTCGAAATTCGAACTGTAACGTACGTACTATCACACACAGTGTGAATAAAAAAACGTACGTATTGCCTGACGCATTGCGTGAAAAAATCACAGCGGAGAATGCCGACATGCTGCAGGCACAGTTGCAGGCATTGCCGGAATCTGTGGCAACCACATTGCTGACCATGCTGTCTGACCAACTTGGCCGCGGTAGTGTCAGAAATCCACTGGGCTGGATGCTGTCAATGCTGAAGCGCGCCCGTGAGGGGGCGCTGGTTGTGCCGGACAGTGTGTCAGATACCTCCTCCGTACCTGCACAACCAGGTGAACAACCTGAGCGTGCGTATGCTCCAGACCATACGCCATTGCAAGCATTGCAGGGGCACGAGCAAAATCTGGTCCGGGCATCTCGCGAAACGGTGAGCCGCGTGGTCTCTGATCTCCGGCAACGCCTTGCGCAATGCCGTGGTGGTTAAAAAATATACCGTGTTGCCAGTGGCAACACAGTACAAAAAATGAGCATTGATGCTGTGGTCGGGTAATCCGCTGTGCTGGTGAGCGATTCGGGATAATCAGGAAACGAACGGCACGTCTTGCTCAACGCCGTGGTGGTTAAGAAATAACCTTGTTGTGGGGCGCAACAAGTATAAAAAACAATCAATGTTGCTGTTGCCTGAGAGTTTGCCAGACAGGTGAGTGGCCTGTGATAATCGAATTGGTTAAAAAATAACCTTGCTGCGGGGCGCAGCAAGTACAAAAAATAACCTTATCATTAATCTGTTTTGCGCCGTTTTGATTTTCGTGTTGTTGGATGTGCATGAGATTCAACACTATTTCAGTCTGTGGTTATTTTAAAGGTAATCGATATGACTGAAAAAACTGAAAAAGATGAATTGCCGTCACGCGCCCGTGCTGGTGCGCTGGTTTCCGAGTTAAAAATAGAGCTCCACACCAACTACGCCATTTCTCTATGGGAAGGGCGCCGTGCGATTTTTGATGATAACAATTCGCGTGTGAAGTTCACGATCCCCAGTATGCCGATGTTTATCGCGGCAGCTGGACGAATTAATGACGCCTCACTGGCGGATAACCCGTTCGCAGATCACGTTCTGTACAAGTTAGACCTGTCTATTCAGTCCGCGTTTCTCAAGATGAATAGCTATGTCAGTACGCTGGATCGTGTGCTTGTGGCTGTGCCTGCTGGGGTCCACATTACTGACGTTGTCAGCCGCGAACCTCTTGATATTCAGGTTTTCAGCCGGACGCCCTTTGGTTATCGCTGTGTGTATTTGCTGGTCGGCTTTGATCAGTATGCTAAGAAAGTGCTTCAGGCATACCACTTTGGGTTTATCTCGCGTAATGAGCGTGATAATTATCTTTCAAATGGCTCGCGGATATTGCGTGCCATTTATGCCATTGTTCAGGGTTACCGCGCAGGACCCGTTACCCGGCAGGATGTGATGGACAACTCGGAGGCCTACCAAAAAGCGCTCAGTTCGTACCGTCTGAAAGAACTCAATCCCGCAATCCTCGACGGTAGCCGACGCGCATCGTTCTGTGCTCCACTGAACGATGAAATCCGCGCCAGGATGAAGGCGTTTCAGAGCCAGGGAGGACGTGACTCGGTTGGGGCACAATCATGAGGTTGTTTCTGTGTGAGAAGCCCTCACAGGGACGAGATATTGCTGCAGTACTTGGGGCGTCAAAGCGGGGTCAGGGCTTTTTGTCCGGCCCCGATACCGTGGTGACCTGGGCTGTTGGCCATTTGCTGGAAAACGCAATGCCAGAAGTGTACGGCGATCAATATGGCAAACCCTGGCGGCTGGACGTGCTGCCACTTCTGCCTCAGAAGTGGCAAATGGTGGTAAAGAAAGATACTGCTGACCAGTTTGCAGTAATATCCCGGCTGCTAAAGCAGACTGATGAAGTGGTTATTGCGACGGATGCTGATCGGGAAGGTGAGGTTATTGCAAGGGAACTGCTGGAACACTGCCGGTTTAACGGTGTGGTATCACGGTTGTGGCTGTCAGCACTAGATGAAGCGAGTGTGCGTAAGGCGCTCGCAAACATCCAGCCTGGGAACTCGACAGAGAATTTGTATTATGCCGGTCTCGGCCGCGGCAGAGCCGACTGGTTGATTGGTATGAACATCAGTAGGTTGTATACACTGAAAGCACGCGAGCTGGGGTACGATGGCGTGTTGTCTGTCGGCAGGGTACAGACGCCGGCACTGGCGCTGGTGGTCAATCGTGACCGACAGATTGCCTCTTTTGTTCCAAAACCGTACTTTCAAGTGCATGTTAAGCTGGAGTCGGGTGGCGTAGTGTTTCCGGCTGAGTGGGTTGCCGCTGCGGCGTATACCGACGATGAAAAGCGTTGTATTAATCAACCGGTAGCCGAGCAGGTTCGCCAGCTTTGCCTGAAGGTCGGAAAGGCAGTAATCCTGGATGTCGAAAAGAAACGAGAAAAAATACCGGCGCCGCTGGCGTTCAGTCAGGGGATGTTGCAGCAGGTCTGTGCGGAGCGTTTTGGGTATTCTCCGCAACAAGTACTGGATATCACCCAGGCGTTGTATGAAACCCACAAGGCGACAACCTACCCGCGAACCGATTGTGGTTACCTGCCGGAATCCATGCTGTCGGAGGTTCCGCACATTCTATCAGCATTACAGCAATCAGATCCGTCATTGGCCCCCGTCATTGCTTCTATTGACCCCTCGTTTCGCTCCCGTATATGGGATGACAAGAAAATCACCGCCCACCACGCGATTATACCTACACCGCATAAGTGCAATCTTGCCGGTATGAATGAAGCTGAACGGAATGTTTATACGTTGATCCGTACGCATTACCTGGCTCAGTTTATGCCTCTGCTGGAAATGGATGTAACCCGGGCATCATTCAATATCGGTGGGCAGCTATTCAGAACCAGTGGCCGGGTGACCGTTGTTCCAGGCTGGAAGACCTTGTTTGGCCAGGCGGCTGTATCAGATAGCGATGAACGTGATGATGAGGCGGCTGCTGTTTCTTTGCCGCCGCTGACGAAAGACGCCGTGTGTGGTATCCGTGGAGCTGAATTGAAGACGCTGAAGACCAAGCCTCCTCAGCCGTATTCATTCAAGACGTTGATTGCGGCAATGATGAACGCTGCTGGACTTGTTGATGATCCGGCATTGAAGAAAGTCCTGCGCGATAATGCAGGACTCGGTACCGAGGCCACACGGGCCGGGATTCTCGATGTATTGATGAAACGTGGCTTCCTGATTAAAAAAGGGAACCATTTACATGCGTCTGATACGGCCTGTGACCTGGTTGATGCGCTGCCTTCGGCATTAACGCAGGTGGGAATGACGGCGCTGTGGGAACAGGCGCTCGATGATATTGCGGTCGGAAAGATAACCCTTGATACGTTTGTTGATCGCCAGTTGAAATGGGTCAATCAACTGGTTGAGCAGGGTAAACAGCAGGTATTTACCATTCGTGTTCCGGAGCGCCCCAAATGTCCGTTGTGTGGTGGCCGAACGCGATTACGTAAAGGGCCTAATGGGACGTTTTATGGATGTGAAAATTATCCGACCTGTAAAGGGATTGTCGATTCTGGTGCTAATAATAAGCGCCGAAATCGTTCGGGGTCATCCAAGTCATTCAATAAAAAGCAGAATTGATTGATAATTAACTGATTGTGTAACGAGGGTGTTTCGGCTATCTTCATTTCGGCTCTGAAGAAGCTGAGTACACACCCCGTCGTTGCGGTCCCTGCCTGTTTTCTGTTTATATGCCAGGTTCAGGCTGTCGGAGCAACGTGATGAACCGCCTACCCACACACACCGGGCGAGTTTATGAGGCACCAAAACTCCGTGAAACCGGTGTCTGAGCCCTGCAGAGGGCGCTGCGGAGAGCATCATTTACAGCGATTCTGGTGAAAATTAGATTAAATAACGGCGCAGGTAGGTGACTACTCTGCGCCGTTATTTTTTTCGGCGGATGAATAATTATCCAACCCTACCACTGTTGACTTAACTTGTTCCCGGCTTAATGATTAAGGCGAACCTTCGTTGTCTTTCGACAACAGCCAATGTTCCAGTGGTTTGAGAGGAACGCCTTCGGGTAATCACGATAAATGAAGATCATCCGCATAACCCTCGACTGAGCGAGTTATGTGACCTGAAAGGTGATCGCCGTAACAGGTGGTAAAGCCGTTTAACCTTTGAAAACGGTGAATGCAACAGCATTTAAGGTCATATCAACTTAACAGTCAGCCTAAGCGCTTAGTCTGGCTTCCCTGCGGGAAACATTTTTCCCGTCGGGAATGAATGTTTTTCCGCATGACATCTTTTTACTCCGGAGAAACATCATGACTGCATCAAATTCAGCAAATGCTAAACCTCAGTATTTCAACATTAATACGACCGGCGTTGGGTATCTTTCTAATATCCGCCAAATTTCTGGCGATAAGGGAGCCTTTACCTGTGCCGTTATTCAAGCATTGTCTGGTCAAAAGGAGAATGCGTCGTATACCCGTATTGACGTTACCGTTGCTGGTAAAGATACGGTGGAGCTGGTCAATCGCTGTCAAAAAGCAGTTGACGAGGAACAACAGGTGCTAATTGGCTTTGTGCTCAGCGGCCTGTCTACCGAAATGTTCACGCTGAAAAGTGGTGAACATGCCGGTGAAGATCGTATCTCGCTTCGCTCCCGTCTGATCAAGATTGACTTTATCAAAATCGGGAAAGAGACGGTTTATAAGGCTGAAAAGTCTACGTCAACACCGCCGGCACAGGCACAGAACGGAACTCAACAGCAGAAACAATACGCTGCTAATTCCTTCTGAACCTGAACCGATTCGGAATCACACCATCAGGAACATACCACCTGATGGTGTGTTCCTCTTCAAATTTTGACTTTTTGAGGAATGAATCATGGCTCGCGGTGTTAACAAAATTACTCTGATCAGTTTCCTGGCAATAGTCTCGACGCTGAACGGTTTTTTGAGTCTGCCAGTAGTCTTTTGCTTGCTGATGTTGATTGTCACTATCGGTAACATCAACACACGGAAAGATGTGGTTGACTCAACTGAAAACTCTACGACGACATCGCTGGCACAGAATGAATCTCTGCAGGATAAACAATACCCTGCTGACTCATTCTGAACCGATTCGTAATCATACCATCAGGAACATACCACCTGATGGTGTGCTCCTCTTTAAACTTTTTTCCGAGGAATGAATCATGTCTGCACGCGGTGTTAACAAAGTAATCCTGATTGGCTTCCTAGGGCAGGATCCGGAAGTTCGGTCTATGC
Source organism: Dickeya poaceiphila (assembly GCF_007858975.2). GTDB lineage: Bacteria > Pseudomonadota > Gammaproteobacteria > Enterobacterales > Enterobacteriaceae > Dickeya > Dickeya poaceiphila. Next base: position 3,245,905 of record NZ_CP042220.2, on the reverse strand, counting down.
CAAACGGGACTGCAGTAACAGGATTTCAGATTGCAACGTCAGAAACCTGGCGTGACAAGCAAAGCGGGGAACAGAAAGAGCGGACCGAATGGCATCGTATCTCTCTGTACGGCAAATTGGCTGAGATTGCTGGGCAATATTTACGTAAAGGCTCACAGGTCTATATTGAAGGCCAGTTGCGTACCCGTAAATGGCAAGACAATAACGGCGTTGATCGCTGGACGACTGAAGTTGTTGTGTCTCAGCAGGGCACTATGCAAATGCTGGGCAAAGCCAATGAGGGTAACCAGAATGCAGCAAGCAGTTGGGGACAACCTCAGCAGCCTGCCGCACCGGCAATGAGCGGAACGCCGACTCAATCCATGGGGAATGAACCCCCGATGGATTTTGACGACGACATACCGTTCGCCGGCCTCGGCCTGGCAATGCCAAATCATGCGCTTTATGCCATTTCCTGAACATTCAACATGCTTACAAAACGCCGGTTTCCCGGCGTTTTGCTCTTTTTGACTAACCTTTTTTTCTCTGACAGACTCAGTGCATCAAGATGGTATGCCTGCGGCTCAGGGGAGGATATATGACAATCCGTTATGACAATGACTTTTACGGCTGGACTCAGGAACAGGCGAGTTTATTACGCTCTGGCCGTCTGGCTGAGTTAGACGTTCATAACCTGCTGGAGGAAATCGAAGCGATGGGGCGAAGCGAACGACGGGAGCTGGAGTCCCGGCTTCAGGTGTTGTTTATGCATCTGCTGAAGTGGGAATACCAGCCGAGCCATCGTGGAAAAAGCTGGCAGTTAACCATAGAGGAGCAGCGCCGCAAAGCAACGCGTGTTCTGTCCGAGAATCCGAGCCTCAAGTCCCGGCTCCAGGATATTATCGCTGATGCCTATGGGGATGCGGTAATTGGTGCCGAACGTGAAACCGGCCTGAATCGTGGATTATTTCCAGCTAACTGTCCCTGGTCGTTTGAGCAGGCGGTTAATCCCGATTTTTATCCAGAATAAGAATACGTAGTCTTTTTTCATGATAACGCCGGTTTTCCGGCGTTTTTTTATCTTTTACATACATAGTTTAGCGTTGTCCGTTATTGACCGCTGGTCAGAATACAGTCTCATTTCGAGAACAATCTGACGGTGGAACTGGATGGAAAAAACGTTAATTTTGTCAGCGCTTTCGCTGCCGCTATTGCTTTCTGCGTGCGCTGAAACTCCCCAACCATCGCCCTATCGGGTTCCTCCCCGCGTAAATGATATCTATCAACGCTCACCTGAAGTGGTGCGTTATGATCGCTATACACTGGTCAATACCCGGCCAGCTGATTCTCAGCGTGACCCGCTCAATCAGATTGTCGATATCACGATGCCGGCATCTATAGTCAGATCGGTCGGCGACGGATTTCGTTACCTGCTCCTTGAATCAGGTTATTCACTCTGTCCATCCGGTTCTCCCGTTTTCTCTGAGTTGCTAAGCCGCCCACTTCCAGCTGTTCAACGGTCTATCGGTCCCGTTCGCCTTAGCGAAGCATTGCAGATTGTTGCCGGTCAGGCATGGCGACTGCGCATTGATGAAGTGAACCGCGAAATCTGTTTTGTACTCCGTGATGAATACCGCTCATTTGCCGTATCCACACCCGTTGTTGCTACCACAAAAACCGTTTCTGCACCCGTTCCTACAACTGCTGCTGCGACCGTTCAATCACCGCAGAAATTCTTGCTGAAACCAGACTCCCAGCCGCTGCCACCGTTACCCTCGGCTAAAACACTGAGCACTCAGTCCTCGTCCACAGTTGCTGCTTCAACAGCAACAACAGCTGCGTCGGCACCGGTTAAATCATTTGATTTACCGCCGTATAACCCGAACCAGAAGATCAGTGCTAACTCTGCACCGAAAGCTGCGCCGAAAGCGTCAGTGGTAACGCCTCGTACTCCCACCACGTCATTGCCTCCGGCACCGGCGGCACAACCTCAGTCTGCTCGTCCCGCACAAACGCAAACGCCTGTTGCAGCAAGTGTTCAACCGGCTGCTACTCCCCCTGTGCCTGCGAAACTGTCTTCATCACTGGTGCCAGCAGCACAGACAGGACCGACATGGAAAGCTGATGTTGGTTCGACTCTGAAAGAGACGCTGACGAAATGGGCCGCACAGGCCAAATGCGATACGAACGGCGGTAACTGGGTTGTTATCTGGCCGGTGGCTGTCGATTACCGCATCGATGCGCCGCTGTCTTTCCACGGCAATTTTGAATCCGTACTGGTTCAGATTTTTGATCTGTATCGGCGTGCTGAGAAACCGTTGTTTGCCGAAGCCAGCAGGATGCAATGCCTGGTTTCTGTCAGTGATACGCCCGTTTCAGGGGCTGGTCGCTGAGATGGGCTACGCCATTGCCGCTATAGCGACGGTCTTTATGTTGCTGGTCAGCAGCGTCCAGCTTCGGGATCGCAATCAATACGCCGCACAGATTGAAGTCTATACGGCAGCGTTTGTGGCGTCGGACATGCTGCGTATCGCTGACGCAATAAACAATTGGCGTTACACCCGGAGCCTGCCTGACGGTGAACTTTCACTCAGCCAGTTCAGTCTGGTTCCGGCACCGGATAGTCGTATCCATGCCGCGATGAGCGGCGGCCGACTGTGGATCTGGAGCGCTGATATGCCTGGGCTGGTTCCGGCCCTTTCACGTCTTTCTACCCGTTCCGCCCTGGCACTCACGGTGACCCGTGGGCGACTGCTCATGGCGGACGGTACCGATATGAATCTTGCTCTTCCGACCGGTGTGGCGGAAGGCGATGTTGTTTACCTGAATTAAGGAGTACCGGATGCCATCCAGCCGTGTTCAGCATTTTTTTCGTCGGGCGTCCGTCAGTGTGGCCGTCTCGATGATCCTCGCCGGGTGTTCGCTTTCTGAAATCAACAAGATAGATAGAGCGGCTGCAGGTAGTGCGGATACCGCTCAGCGCATAGCCCAGAGCCGTCAGGATATTCCCCACTCTGCTGTGGTGTGGTCCGATAAGCCCTGGGTCAATCTCAAGCCGATCACCTCTGTTGTGGCGACCCCTGAAGATAAATCGGCGTTGCCACCCTGCCAGATTGTCATTAACCGTCCTGACGGCATAACACTGCCGGAACTGGCGCAGCGTATCACGGCATTGTGCGGTGTGAGAGTCACTATCACTCCGGATGCGCTTCAGTCGCTGTCATCAGGTAACGTCGGTTATACCCAGACACAACAAATGAGCGGCACGCTGCCTGCGCCGAGCGATAACGGTCGGGTACCGTTGACGCAGATGGGTTCTACGCAGACGCAGCCTCAGTCCGCTATTACGTCTGTAGCCACATTACCTGGCCTCAAATGGCAGGGAGAGTTGGATGGACTGGTGGATTTGATTGCCAGCCGATTTGGATTGTCTGTGCGTAAAGAACAGGGAAACATCATTTTTTACCAGCTCGATACTAAAACGTATCAGTTGGTGATCCTCAATACAAAAATTGACAGCTCTGCGTCGATTAACTCCGGTTCAAGTAATCAGCAAGGTGCGGGGAGTGGCAGTGCATCCGGTGCAACAGGTGAGGCCAGTTCTGCTCAAAAGACCGGTACTGATTTGAATAGCAACCTGTACGAAGATATACGCAATACGGTCGATAAAATGCTGACACCAAAAAGCTCACCGAATCCTGGGCAATTCTGGTTGTCATCCGCTACAGGTACGCTGACGGTAACGGATAGGCCTGAAGTACTGGAGCGCGTAGGACGTTATATCGATTACCAGAACAAGGTGCTTAATCGTCAGGTACAGCTGAATATACAAATCCTGAGTGTGACGCAGACCCGTAACGAAGAGCTGGGGCTGGATTGGGGATTGGTTTACAAGTCTTTGCACAATGTCGGTGCCACGCTGAACGGCAGTTTCACTAATGCATCATCAACGGCAGGAACTTCCGGTTTTTCGATATTGGATACGGCTTCGGGCGGTGCAGCGCGTTTCTCTGGTTCGCAGTTGCTGATGAAAGCTTTGTCTGAACAGGGGAATGTCAGTGTCGTGACTAGTCAGTCCCGGGCGACAACCAATCTGACCCCAGTACCGTATCAGCTATCAAACCAGCAGGGGCTTCTGACCAGTTCCAGTTCTACCGCTACGGCGAATGTTGGTGTGACGTCAACCATGACGACAACGAACATAACAACCGGGCTGTTTATGACGATGTTGCCGTTTATCCAGGACAACGGTGACGTGCAGTTACAGTTTGCGTTCAGCTATACCTCACCGCCAACCATCGAGAAATTCATCAGCCGAGATGGTAACTCACGCAACGATGTCGCCAATACGTCGACAGAGGCCACAATCCAGAAAGTCAATATGAAGGCTGGTCAGACGTTGATTTTGACGGGGTCTGATCAGCAGACAGCCTCAGCTGATCGGCAGGGAACCTTTACTCCAGGGAATTTCATTCTTGGCGGCGGTCAGAATGGATCAAAGAAGCGTACCACGTTGGTCATCATGATCACGCCGTTCCTGCTGAGTTGAGGTACACATGAAACAAAAAAATACACGAACAGTTGGCACGTTATTGTTGGATAACCGTCAGGGGTGGGTTGCCGGGTTGCGATGGGAGAATCACCAGGCGACGGACTGGTTACGTCGTCTGTCTGTCCGGCAGCAGGACACGCATGTGATATTTACCGGACGTCAGCCCTCTCGCATGGTCGGCTATGTCAGCCTGGCGAAACGGCGGCGTCGTTTGCCGTTGTATGCGCTGGCCATGGCCTTTCTGCAACAGGCCGGGGCCAACAGCTATGGCATCTACCGGCTGAGTGATGTCGATGATTGCTGGGTATTTCTGGCCACGGTGCAGGGGCGTTTGTCAGTCATGGCCGACGTGGTGGGGACGCGTCAGGATGTCGAGCTGGCACAGCAGCATTTTCTGGATTTTAACGAGTCTGGTGACGACGGCTTTTCCTGCTGTGCGTCGGTAGATGACCCACAAGACTGGTCGGTATTGATTCAGGGGCTGAGCCGCCGTCAGTTACGTCAGTCACGCCTGCGACAGAACGTGTCACCGGTCAGAGTGGTCGCACTCACATTAGTGGTCAGCCTGGTTTTGACCGGGCTTTATCTCTGGCGTGAAGAGGCGGCTAAAAAAGCACAGCAGGCAGCCGCATTGGCTGAGTTACGCGCTCGTCAGGCGTTGTTGCCCACCAAACCGGCGGAGCCGCAAAAAGCGCCGCATCCCTGGTCACGGATCTTGCCTGCCTCGGTTTTTTTGAACCAGTGCTGGTTTACTCGAGAATCACTGCAGGTTTCTGTGGTTGGCTGGCGTCTGACTAATGCCGAATGTGTTCCAGGGCAATTGCGGCTGCGGTATGCCGCCACACCAGGTAGTACCTTGGTTGATTTCGCCCGACGTGTTCGTGAGCTATTTGGCTATTCTGCTCATTTCAACCTGTTGGAGGGGGGGCAGAGCGGTGACGTTTTCATCCCATTGGCCGAAGAAAGAATGGACTTTCGTGATGAGGATGTACCAACTGTGGATGAGCAGTTGATGCGGTTTATCGCCCATCTGCAGCGTCGGCGTATCAGTGTGCAGTTTACCGAAGTCAAGCCGCCAGAGCCGGTCCCGGGCGCACAGAATATTCCACTGAAACAGGACTGGCGTGAGTTCACCTTTTCCCTCAATTCCCGTCTGGCTGCCGAATGGCTGTTGGCTGATGTTGATGACACCGGTCTGCGTCTGACCAGTATTGCCATTACGGTGAGTCCACAGTCGCAATTTACCTACACGATCAAAGGGAGCCTGTATGCGCAAAAATAACCCGACATGGCCGGTGGGGTGCCTGGCTCTGTTCCTTTTCACCGGCTCTTTACCTGTATGGGCTATGGATGACGGCGGCAATGTCACCATGGGTGAACTCGAGACAGCGCAGGCGCGAAATATGCTGCTTGAGCAGCAGGTTCAGACTGCACGCCTGCAGCGTCAACTGCGTGAGAGCCAAACTGACGCGGCAACGGCGATGACATCCATTCCATCGACATCATCGTCGATGCCGGTATCGCCGTCCATGACACCTTCATCGCCATTATCGACAGCACGGGAGAAAGCTGGCACCGAGTCTTCAACGGTAAAACTGCAGGAAATCTATGGGCGTGGTAATCAGTTACGCGCCCGCATTCTGCTGCCTCGCGGTGGTGTCACCGAAGTGGCTGCAGGGGATCCCATTCCTGGTACGAAATCGCACGTTCAGTCGATAACCTCAACGGCCGTCAAGTTGAGTGACGGCTCCGAACTGTCGTTCTGAGGAGTAACCCATGCCAGCAATGCAGCAAGTAGATAAAGACATTCTGGACTTTGTACTGGTGGAAACGCCGACGTTGGGGGCCACCAGACTGGTTATCGACATTAACCGGCGTGGAGATGAACGTATTCAGCGCTGGGTGATGGATCAGCGCAAGAAGAACCAGCGAGTTGAAACCGAATTTGTGCCGTTGAGTGAGATTAGCTCACGGCGTTTACAGTTGACGATTCCGTCACCTGATGCAACAGGTGATCTCAGCGAGTCGCAGAAAAAAGTCGTTGCATATCTGACACTGGCAGAACAGCACGCTGCGTCAGACATCCATTTTACCATCAGCCGTGATCTCAACCTGACGATTATTGAGATGCGTGTTCACGGCGAACTCTATGTCATTGACGAATTGACAGCTGAAGAAGGTCGGACGCTGGTATCCACAATCTACCTGTCGATGTGTGATATCCACGAAACCAGCTTTTATGACAACAAGATACAGTCAGGGCGTATCGATGCCCTGTATGCGCGGCGTGCCGGTCTGTATGGCGCACGCTATGAGCACAAACCGACTGCTGACGGTCTGTATGTGGTACTACGAACGATTCTTGATGACAGTGACCAGGTGCCTACGCTGGCCGATCAGGGATTTCTGCCGGAGCAGGCAAAAGAGTGCCAGTACATCTTGCGTCAGCCAGAAGGCATGGTGGTGCTGTCCGGCCCTACGGGATCGGGTAAGTCGACCACGCTACGTGTGTTCAGTCGGATGTGGCTGGATCAGTATCAGGGGCGGCGGCGTCTGCTGACACAGGAGTATCCCATTGAGGGACGTACTGCCGGTGCTGTTCAGACGCCAGTGATACCGAAAAGCCAGTCTCCAGATGATGTTGCGCAAGCCTGGAAAGATGGTGATGCATCCCTGTTGCGTCTTGACCCTGACGGTATTGTAAACGGTGAAATGCGTGAGTATCACTCGCTGATGTCGGGTATTTATGCCTCGCAGACCGGGCATCTGCTGATGTCCACTTTGCACAGTAACAGCGCAGTCGGCATTCTCTCGCGTATGGCCGTGATGGGGGTTGACCGGCATCTGATCGCCGATGCGCAACTGATGGTTGGCCTCATTAGTCAGCGGCTGGTTCCGGTGTTGTGTCCACATTGCCGGGTTTCCTGGCATGACAAAGTGCCGGAATTGGGTGATGAAACTCGTGCTCGGCTCGAACGGTGGTGTAATGAGCCCGGTATCTGCACCCCGGAGCAACTTTACTTTCGAAACCATGAAGGGTGCCCCCACTGTCAGAAGACGTTGGAACTGACCGGTCGTATCGTCAGCCGTGGGGTAATTGGCCGGACGGCGATAGCGGAAGTCATTCGCCCGGATGCTCGTTTTATGTCGCTATGGCTGTCGCACGGTAATGCCGTAGCCCGTCAGTACTGGCTGAACCGAGGTGGCATTAGCCGTCGTCTACATCTGCTACGTCGGCTGGCCGAAGGACGGGTCGATCCGGTGGAAGGGGATCGTGTCTGCCCGCTTGATGAAGATGCGGTGCTAGCGAGTGAGGTTCCCCATGCCGCTTGAGCTGATGGCGGTTCTTTTTGTTCTCGCGGGTATTGCACTTTTCATTACGTATCCGTGGTGTCGGCGTGAAAAAGCCAGCACCCGGCGTCATCGTCGTTATCGTTCCAGTGCTGAACGTGTTCTGATGAGACTGCCGACATTAGCCGGTGATGGGCAGCGATTGGCTTATCTGCGACGTGTTAGCCCATATGTCTTTGAGGAGTTGCTATTGCTGGCTTTTGAACGTTATGGGTTACAGGTGATCCGTAACGTTTCATACAGTGGCGATGGTGGCATTGATGGGCAGGTATTTATCCATGGACGGCGCTGGCTTATTCAGGCCAAACGTTACAAAAACGCAATATCCCCACACCACGTTAGCGAGTTTTCACAATGCCTAATACAACATCAGTGTGGTGGTTTCTTTATTCATACCGGGCGAACGGGGAATAAAAGTTGGAAATATTCATCAGAATGGCGTCATGGCAATACTGAACTCTTCATTATCAGTGGGAACAGGTTATTGGCGTTATTAGCAGGTAAACCGAATTGGATAAATACTATTGGAGTAAAACATGAAAAGACAAATATTAAGTGAATTTGTACGGTATGCCATATGTGTATTAAGAATTACTTTATTTTGGCCCTCACTTTTATTGGGCTGGCTCTTTCTTTGCGTAATTTTTATTAAATCACTATCAATGGGTTTGGAGGGGTTTTATCTCCATAAACTGGAAATTGATGCGAAAGCCTTTCAGACCGTATCCGCCGGATATGTTATGACGGAGCATTGTGCGGTGTTATCCCCGGAGATGTCAGTCGATAATTGTACGAATGTTTCCAAACCGTTATCTGATGTAGCGAATGAATCCGCTCATGAGTTGAAGGCAATGTACTTCGCATTGTTACTCCTCTCGATGGCCATTGATGGCCTGGCAACGCTTATCTATAGCCGATATATACAAGTGAAGTACTACGCACCTGGTATTTATTCTGATTCAGGGGCAGGGCATGGTGGTTCTAATGTCTGATGCTTTTCATCCAGAACGCCCGATGAATATCGGACGACGGTTGCGTTATTACCTGGTTCGTCATTCGTTTACCAGCCGTTACCGTCAGCCGTTCTACGAAACGCTGCGTTTTCTTCTGGATAACAAGACTCCGCTGGCTGAAGCGCTGCAGATGATCGGTGATGTGCATACTGATTTCGGACGCCGGTGGAATCCGTATATCGAGCTGGTAGACGACTGTCTTGAGGCGTTGAGTGATAACCGTGCGGGCCGCGAACTGCAAGACGTACTGGCAGTATGGGCGCCGAGCGAAGAGGCCGCATTGATCAGTGCCGGGATGCAAAGCGGTGGCTTACCTCGTGCGCTGATGCAAGCTGACAAGTTGATTATGGCGAGGCGGCGGATCCTGCTCCAGGTCTTGTTTGCGTCGATTTACCCGCTGGTATTGGTAATCCTTGGCGGGGCGCTGCTGGCTGTCAATAACCTGATGCTTGTTCCCACACTGAGTACGATGTCAGACCCGAAAAACTGGTCCGGCGCATTGGGCCTGATGAACTCCATCGCCACCTGGACATCCGAATGGGGCGTGGTAGCGGGGGCCGGAGGTGTGTTGTTAGTGATCGGGGTGACCTGGTCGTTACCACGCTGGTGTGGCCAACTGCGCAGACTGGCTGACTATGCTCTGCCGTGGTCACTGTACAAAGACCTGCAGGGGGCGGTGTTCCTGATGAATGTTGCAGCGTTGCTGGGTGCCGGTGTGCCTGAGCTAAAAGCGCTGCAGGTCCTGCATAGCTACGGCTCTGCATGGTTGCAGGAGCGGCTGGAAGCGGCGATGGACTGCATGACTGAAGGTGATGCACTGGGCATGGCACTGCGTCATTGTGGCTATCGTTTCCCGAGTCAGGAGGCCGCCAACTATCTGTCGCTGCTGGGTAAGGGGGACGGTGCGTCCACGCTTATCAGCAACTATGCCGACCGCTGGCTGGAGCAGGCTCTGCAGCAGGTCGCCCGTCGTGCCAATACCGCCAAATTTTTTTCCCTGCTCCTGATAATCACTTTCTTCTTACTCATCATTGAGATGGTGATGCAGATTCAGGACATCGTCTCATTATCTGTCCATTAAGGAATACCTATGTCAGTTTCAGTTAATCAACGTCCACATCGTGGCTGGGCGCTTCTTGAACATGGTGCAGTCGCTGTACTCATCATCATTGTCGTGGCCTATGTGGCATCCAAGTTGTGGGACCTGTGGTTTAAAAAGGACGTTGCTGTTGAAACCACTAACATTCAGACCCTGGTATCGAATGGACGTGCAATGAAAAGCAGTAGTGGCTACAACTTTACCAGCGGTACCACCATGACCGGGACGTTGATCCAGGTGGGTGGGGCACCCAAAGGGATGACGGTGCAGGGCACCGCATCATCGGGCACCGCAACATTGTGGAACTCCTACGGTGGCCAGGTGGTGATGGCACCTGTCGCCACTAGCGGGTTTAACAATGGTTTTTCGGTTTCGTATCCGCGAGTTCCGCAAGCGGATTGCATCTCCATTGCCCAGCAACTGGGAGCTGGTGGAGCATTTGCCAGTATCACGATCAACAGCACGGCGTTTAGCGACGGTGCAGTGTCCGCCGAAGATGCCGGCAAGGCGTGCCAGGCCGATAGTGGTCGTACCGGCAATAACACGCTGGTCTTTACTGTTAACGGTTGATGATGATGTGGTATGCGGCCTTGCTTTCCGTCCTGCTGGCTCTGGTATCGCCGTCGGCACGTGCATTCTGCTTCGAAGCGGCCGGCGAAAAATACCATATCGATCCGCTGTTGCTGCTGGCGATAGCCAAGGGAGAGAGCTCACTTAATCCTGCCGCAGTCAATATCAATCGTGACAAAGTCACGCGGCGGGAGGTCAGCCGGGACTATGGGCTGATGCAGGTCAATTCAACAAACCTGCCTGGCCTGATTAAACAGGGCATCATCAGCGGGCCGGACGATCTGCTCTCCCGCCCGTGTCTTAACGTACAAATCGGCACCTGGATACTGGCCCGCCATTTCCAGGTGTGCGGCATCTCGTGGAACTGTCTTGGTTCGTACAACGCGGGTTTTCGCCAGGACAGACACGAAAGCCGCGAATCCTATGCCAACCGCATTTATGCTATTTATCGCCAACTGCTGCGTGAACGGCGTGGGATCGTACTGTGACGCTGATTACGCTGGCCCTGCCATGGCCGCTGATGGTACCGATTTTTGTGCTCTCTCTGACTGCACTGCTGGCTGTGTCCGGACAGGTGCATTATTTCCTGGCTGAACAGCACTCTGTTGAGCTGTGGTGCAGACGAACGGCATTGCGCTACGCCTGGCTACATGCCGGTGTACTGACGCTCATCATCATGGCACCAACTGATGGCCTGACGCGGCTGCTGTGGACGTTTTTCTGTCTGTTCGTTTTCCGTATGTCCCTGACAGATCGCCTGTCCGGCTGGCTGCCGAGTGATTTTACCTGGAGCTGCCTGCTCGCCGGCATTCTTGCCGCTGTGATGCAGTCGCAGGGGCTGGTCAACCTCGCAGCGGCCGCAGTGCTGGTGTGTGCGAGTGCGTTACTGCGCTGCGTCGGCTCCCGGTATGCCGGACAGGAGGTTATTGGCCTTGGTGATGTGTGGCTGACCGGTGCGCTCGGTGCCTGGCTTGGCTGGATGCCAGCGTTGCAGGCATTGTTGGCTGGCACTGGTGGATTTGTCCTGTGGCAACTGGCTGGCCGTCAATCCCACGGAGGGCCATTGGGGCCCTGGCTGTGCTGGGGTGGCCAGTTGCTGATGTTGCAGATGCTGTATCAACCTTTACTGACGTGGTGAACATGAACATTTCAACCAGAAAAACGCCGGATCGTGGCTGGGCCATTATGAGTACCGGTGTCTCGCTGATTATTCTCGTTATCGTGGCTATATGGGGAACTACCAGGTGGAATGACTACCTGCAGCAGCGGGAATGGCAGGTAGTCGCGGCACAGACCAGTCGATTTACCGTGGCGGTAAAAAGCTATGCCGCCAGGTATTACGACACATTGTTGAATTCGGCCACGACAACTGCACCGGTGGTGATCACTCCTGCCATGCTCAAGAGCACTGGTTTTCTGGAAGCCGGATTCAGTGACACCAATTCATCCGGTCATACATACCGCGCAGCCTTCATTCGCAATGCGACCAACACCAGCCAGTTGCAGGCTCTGGTGTTCACTCAAGGTGGGGTAGGGCTACCGTTTCTGGCATTACGACAGATTGCTATCGATATTACCAATGGATTGGGAGGCTATATCTGGGATGGCGCCAATGCGACCGGTGCGATGAACAGCTGGAGTGTGCCGCTCAGCAGTTTTGGCGTTAGCACTACCAATGGCCATATTGTTGCGTTACTGACCACGGACGAACTCGGAGCTGCAAGAAACGAAAACGATCGGTTATACCGGTTCTCCGTCACAGGAAAGCCGGATTTAAACAAAATGCATACCGACATCGACATGGGAGGCAATAACCTCAATAACGTCAATGCAGTCAATGCGCAGACCGGGAATTTCAGCGCCAATGTTGCAGCTGGTGGAGCGGTTACTGCAGGAGAGAATATCACAACAACGAATGGCTGGTTTGTCTCTCGTGGGAACAGTGGTTGGTTGAACGAGACCCACAACGGTGGTTTTTATATGTCTGATGATGATTGGGTGCGATCGGTGAATGACAAGAGCATTTACACGGGTGGTCAGGTACTGGGCGGTAGTGTTCGTGCGAATGGGCGACTGAGTGCGGGAGGCGTTTTGAAGCTTGACGAGATAAACACGCCGGGTGCTGTATGCCCAGAAAATGGGACGATTAGTCGTGATTATTCAGGGGGGGTGTTATCGTGTCAAAATGGTGTCTGGAAGGGGGCGGCATCACTGAATAACAATGGATGTCAGTGGATTCAGGCTCCTAACGCGTTTGATTTTATACATGGCTACAAAGTGGCGCAGTGTCCCGCAAATTGGGTTATGGCTGGTACTCGCTGGTATCAAATCATGTCAGCAGTCGATGATGAACATGTCGATGCATACTGCTGCCCTCTCTAACGAATCTTAACCACGTTAATAATGAATTTTGGCTCGTCATAACATGTCAGATTTAGCACTGTAGCGCGACAGTAGTCAGCTATTTGCTAAATGCTAAAGGATGTTGTTATGACGACCGAAACACTCACCGAAGCGGAAGCCGCTATTTCGTTTTCGGTTGAGGAGCCCGCCGTTTCTCCTGCCGTCTCGTCGCTACCCGATGAGAAGCCAGTAAAAAACGGGTTTATCTTCCGGCAGAGCCGTGAAAGTAAATCCACTCCTCCTTTTGCCTCGCTTCTGATGACTATCTGGCGTGTTGGTAAAGTGGTCATCATCACTGCGAGTCTGGCTTGCAACGCTTATCTGCTCAATGAGCTGAGTCTGCAGCAAATCAGAATGACATCGCTCGAAGCGGCTTTCCGGGCGGGGAATCTGAGCAAGCTGTCAGAGTCTATCGCGACAATTGAAGGGCGGCTAACGGGCTTTTCTGCTGAGTTTCTATCTCGTCAGGATGCACAGGCCCTGGCTGACCGGTTAACGACAGTTGAGCAATCGCGTAACGCGGTGCAACAACAGGTTGCTGAAAATACACAGAGTATACAGCGTCTGAGTACCGCGCAGGCGGCAGAACGGCAAGCGCTGGAAACGTTGCAGTTGCAGTTTAATGCCCTGTCTGACTGGAAAGAACAGTGGTCAAAAATGACCGCTGACCGCAAAGCGGAAAAATCCGCCACGACGTCGACGACAGAAGGTGCCTCAGCTGCCAAAGAGACCGTAAAAAAAAAGTCCCTGACTCGGGGACCTCGCATTAGAGAGTATGATAAATCGCTGTCTCCACCTTTCGTCGTGAATGGTGTGGAGCGCCGGGGCGGGCAGATGTTTCTGGTCGCATCGCCTGCCGATGCGCCGACATCATTATCACAGGTTCGTCTCTTATCTCCCGGCGACAGCCTTTCCGGCTGGACACTGACGGCGGTTGATGGTGGCCAGGCTCACTTCACCGTCAACGGCCATTCCCAATCTATTCCCCTGAGGTAACACCATGATCATGAATTATAAATCCAGGAAACTGGCCGGCGGCGTATTGCTGCTGTCCGTTTGTTCGATAGCGCTGGCTGCAGATAAACAGGATTCCAGTGTTCAGCAGTCTCAGTCACTTTCATCCGAGTTGCAGTCGATTGTCCGTGAAGAGCAGCAACGTCAGGCCAGTGCGTGGGGGTTGAGTGCAAACGAATGGCAGCGCTACCAGCAACTGATGAAGGGACCGCGTGGTGTGCAGTCACCAGGGCTTGATCCGCTGACGGCGTTGGGGATTGAAAGCGACAATCCGACCGACCGCCGCAGACTGGCTGAGCTGTGGGTAAAGCAGGAGTTCCAGCGTACTGAAAAAGAGTTGGCGTTTCAGCGTGAAGTGAATGCGGCGTGGACGCGCCTGTACCCGAATTCACTGGCCGTCAATATGGGTAATGCCACAGGTATCGCTCATGACACATCGGGGCGACTGGCTCTTTTTGTGCAGGACAACTGTTCGCGTTGTGATGCGCGTCTCGCCGCTATCCTGGCTGATAACAGGCCGGTAGACATTTACTTGGTCGACAGCAATGGCAGTGATGACAAGGTGCGTAACTGGGCGATAGCCCACCGGATACCGGTTGATCGGGTGCGCAGCCGGCAGATTACCCTGAACCATGACAAGGGGTTATGGATGCAGTATGGCCAGGGGCAAATGCCTGTGGTCTTGCAACAAGGGGAGAACGGCGGATGGCAAATTGCGGCGTTTTAATCACTTTGTTGTTTTCTCTGATGATGCCGTTGACATCATCGGCAACTGACTTTGTCCTGGATATTCCCTGGGCTTACCAACAGATTGCGCAGGACGAGCGGGTCCCGGTTGAATCTCTTTACTCGTTGGCGTTGGCTGAAAGCTCCAAAAAGCTGGCAGGGGGGCGGGTACGTCCGTGGCCATGGACGATTAACGTTGCGGGGACGGGATATCGCTATGAGACCCGTGAGAAAGCGATGGCGGCGCTGTTGTCATTTATCCGGGTGTATCCCCTCAAACGCATTGATGTCGGTATTGCCCAGGTCAATCTCGGCTGGAACGGTCATCTTTTCCCATCGTTACACGATGCGTTTGATCCCTATCTCAACCTGCGTGTGGCGGCACGACTGCTGCGCGCCTGTTACGACTCCAGTCCCGGAAGTTGGCTCCGGGCTGCAGGGTGTTATCACCATCCCGCCGGCGGACAGGCGGCCCGGGTGTATATGGCCATCGTTCGCAGCAAGCTGGATGCGATGGGGGATACCCGTCAGAAAACGAAACCCCTTTCTGTGGCGTCTGCCACGTCTTTGTCCCAGTTGACCTGGGTGGAGCCCGGTAAATGATCCGTATTCTGTTGTGTTCTCTTTGTTTTGTTGTGCCGGCTGCCGCTATGGCGTTGACGGTGGTGGCGGACCTGGGGGGAGAGTCGACCGATCGCTATTTTTCGGCAATTAACCCGGTTCAGGATGAGGTTCGTATGCCGGAAAACACGCCTCAAACTGGGTTGATCCGGCGGACGTTCGTGTCGTCCATGATGCCAATTCGTACCCCAGAATTGTCCCCTGGCGTTGAGACGGAACGAGCGGTATCGCTGCCGGGTATGCAACCGCTATTTCTGTTTGGGGATGATCAGCGCTCTCTGGCGATATTGCGTCACTGCTATCCACAACTCAAAGAAATGGCGGCTACGGTACTGATGGTCAGTGTACCGGATGAGAGTCTGTTCCGGGCTATCCAGGCTGATTACCCGGATATCACTATTTTGCCGGTTAATGGCAGCGATCTGGCCAGACGTCTGAAGTTGTCGCACTACCCGGTCCTGGTCACCGCCGGTGCTATTGGACTGAGCGGCTGTGGGAAGGGGAAATAATCATGATGTATTACCTGTCGCGTTTTTTTCTGCTCTTTGGTGTGACGAGCGGCCGGGAGGCCATGATTTTTGTGTTTAAAGCAGTGCTTCTTTTCCCGTTATTTGGGATCGGATGCCTGGTCGTTATCCCGCTGCTGTTGTTCTCGCTGCATGATTATTTCCTCTATATCAGGGCATTTTTTGAAGATGAGCATATTGCTGACCTGCTGATGCATTACTGGTTGGGTTTCCTGCTGTTTTATCTGGTGATCCAGTGGATCTTTACTGTGAATGTGAATGCGAACAGTCGAATCGTCGAGGCCTCGGGGGTATCGCGCCATGAGCCATAAATATGTGATTGAATCGCTGTTGCGGCCAGCCGTTGAGCTGAATACGGCCATTGTCGCCAGCTGTGCGACTTGTCTGTGCCTGACTGCTCCCTGGTCGATTGCACTGGCCCCGTCTGTCAGTTGGGTGCCTGCGGTCGGATTTGGTGTACTGGCGATGAAGAGGACGAGGGAGGGACTGCGGATATTGCGTTATCGCCGTAATATCCGGCGCCTGCCGCGTTACGTTGTGTCCAGTCATCAAATTCCGGTCAGCCATAAACGGTTATTCCTGGGGCGTGGTTTTGCCTGGACGCCGATACATACCCAGCGAGTGATGGAGGCGCGTCGGCCAGAGCTGGCTCATTTTGTCCAGCCCGGGGCGCTTTATCGGGCGGCCCGATCACTGGAGCAGCGATTTGAACATGTGCCGGCATTATGCAAGTTGACGCGATGGGATTCGCCGCTGAACCCGGCACGCCCTTTGCCGCCGGTGGGGGGCAGCTCGATTTACCACGGTGTGGAGCCGGATGAGCAGGATGTCAGCTATGACCTGGGAGAGCGTGTTGGTCATATGCTGGTGATTGGGACCACCCGCGTTGGCAAGACCCGACTGGCTGAATTGTTGATCACGCAGGATATACGTCGGGGGGACGTGACTATCGTCTTTGACCCGAAAGGGGATGCTGACCTGCTGCGGCGTATGTGGGCAGAAGCCCGGCGATCCGGCCGGGAAAATGAATTTTATGTGTTTCATCTGGGCTGGCCAGACATCAGCGCCCGCTATAACGCCATTGGGCGGTTCAGCCGCGTGTCAGAAGTTGCTTCACGTATCTCAGGGCAGTTGTCCGGGGAGGGCAATTCCGCGGCATTTAAAGAATTTGCGTGGCGTTTCGTCAATATCGTTGCTCGCGCGCTGGTGGCTCAGGGGCAGCGCCCGGATTACACCCTGGTGTTGCGTTATGTGACCAACATCGGGGAATTGTACGAGAGCTATGCGGAGAGCCTGCTGGCCAGAGTGGCCCCCCAGTTGCTGATAGACGCGGAGAACCTGCTGTCCACGCTGGACGAACGTAACCTTCCCCGCAATTTGTCCGGGCAGCCGAACGCAATGAAAGTCTGGGCGCTGGAAACCGTGCTCGGCAGCGAGGCGGCCAAGGCACTGGTATATGATCCGGTACTGGATGGGCTGCGCTCCGCGGTGCGCTATGACCGTACCTATTTCGACAAGATAGTTGCGAGTCTCCTGCCGTTGCTGGAAAAACTCACCACCGGTAAGACAGCGGGGCTGCTGTCACCGGATTACGACGATATGGACGACCCCCGCCCCATCTTCAACTGGCTCGATGTTATCCGTAAGAAAGGCGTTGTCTACATTGGCCTGGATGCGCTGTCCGATGCGGCGGTGGCATCGGCGGTCGGCAATTCCATGTTTGCCGACCTTGTTTCTGTAGCTGGCCATATCTACAAATTTGGTCTCGGCGAAGGGTTGGACAATACCGAGAAAACCCCGATTAACCTCCACTGTGACGAATTTAACGAATTGATGGGCGACGAGTTCATTCCCTTGATCAACAAAGGCGGGGGCGCAGGGATACAGGTTTCTGCATATACACAGACGGTCTCTGATATTGAGGCTCGCATCGGCAGTGCAGCGAAGGCGGCGCAGGTTGTAGGCAACTTTAACTCGCTCATCATGCTGCGTGTTCGTGAGAACACCACCGCCGAGCTGCTCACCAGTCAGTTGCCTGAAGTCGACGTCTATACCAAGACGCTGATGTCTGGTGTGACGGATGTGTCTAACCCGGAGCATGGCAGCGATTTCACCAGTAATGTTCAGGATAGCGTGAGCTCAGTGCGGATGCCGATGATAACGCCGGCAGATGTGATCAACCTGCCGAAAGGGCAAGCTTTTGCGTTACTTGAGGGGGGCAAGTTGTGGAAGATTCGGATGCCGTTGCCGGCATCCGAAAATGATCCCTTGATGCCGGAGAGCATCGAGAAAATAGCGGAATACATGCAGCGTAACTACAGAACGGCGGAGTCCTGGTGGTCTGAGCCTGGCATAGACGCGCCCTTGAGCCAGGGAGCGGCGTGATGGCACAGACGCAACAACAATCACAGCAACAGCGGCCTGCCGCTCCACCGAAACAGTCAGGGCCGATCATGTTTCTGCTCTGGGATTTGCCGTGGAAACTGGTGGGGATTTTTCTGGCGGCGTGGCTGGTCAGCATTATTGTTGAGTTTGCCTGCATGACGCTGATTTGGCCGACAGCTGGGGCGGAGCATAGCCGTGAAGTTCTGCATACAGAAAGCGCCTACTTATCAGAAGGCTTTACCCGCAGTTTGTTGATGTCGGAACCGGTTATCACGATGAATCACGTAGTGAACCGGGTCTATCAGTGGGGGTTTGTTGATACCGGCTTTATTAGCTGGCTGAACGGCAGTGCGGCTCCCCAAACGGCAGCAGGCCATCGTCGTGGTGAGCTGCTGGAGGCGATTAGCCAGACAGGAAGATCCCTGGCGATGTGGGTGGGGGAGTACCTGGAGGCGATGATGTACGTGACGCTCATCTACGTCATCCGGGTGTGCATCCTCGTTCTCTCAATCCCTCTCTTTGTCCTGGTCATAATCACCGGGGTTGTAGATGGGCTGGTTCGGCGCGATTTACGGCGCTACGGCGCCGGTTATGAATCCAGTTTTCTTTATCACCATGCCAAACGCTTTATCAAACCAGCGTTCTACGGTCCGACCATGCTCTATCTCGGCTGGCCAACGGCTGTATGGCCGAATCTGCTGATTTTGCCTGCCGCAATACTGCTGGGGGGAGTTATCTCGGTGACGATGGGCGCATTTAAAAAATACCTGTAGTGAGGAGTTTATGATGGATAGTAATTCCACTGCTGAGATTGAATAGATCGGTGATGTTAAATGTGTGGCTAATTCTGTTTCTTATGCAAACACTGTCGCAATCGAAGTTGAGTTAGCCACACTGGTTCATCTGTTTTTGATTTATTTAATAATTAGTTTGATTATTATTTTACAATGAGTTGGTCTAGTTTGTTTATTCTCCGCAGGTCTCACTTACATTTGCCCAAACAAATGTTGTATTCGGTTTTGTCGTTTGCTCTTCCTCGTGAGACTTTCCGTTATGAGTGTCACACATAGGGATAATATATGGATGTTTTTTATAGTCTTCATTTTTAGCGTATGGTCTTAACACATGAGCACCAACTAAATCATCTGTTTCCTTGCATCCTTTAATAGAACAACTATTGGCTTTCTTTCCGCTATAATTTTCCCAATGCTTAATCCATGTTTTACAGTTTGGATCGGTCTTTCTTGATGAACCCTTTTCATTCCTTACTGTAACTGATTCTTCCATAAGATAACTTACTTTCATTTTTATCTCTCTATGTCAAAAATACTTTTTCGTATTTGTTTGTACTGAGCTGTGCAAATTAAGTATTCCCTGAGATTAGTGTCCAGGAACTATCGTATGGAGGTGGTAAATCTAGATTTTTAAAAAGACCTCAAGCTGAAACCACTGAAGAGAAGTGGTTTTTTCGACTCGAGCTTACTAGCGAACACTCTAGGCTTACTCCTTTTTTATACCAATATGATGCGTTAAACATTACGACAGTAAAATAAATAATTTCGCACATTGATTATTGGTCCAGCATAACACTATGTGTTCAGATAAAGTGTTACGGCAGCAAGTCTAAATAACTTTGTATAATAGCGCTACACCTGTGTGAGTTAATCCCCCCACTTGCGCAGACCTCGCACGATGAGAAGTGAAGCATCAATGTGCGATGCTGTTTGTCATATTAATGGAGTCCGTGATGTTTGGGGTACTAGAGTCGTTCATCGTTGGTAATACATCAGTCATAGATTGAGAACGTACAGTAAATTTTTCTAACTCGAAAAAGGGTTTCGTGCTGTCCTCTCCACGCTAATCCGCCACTCTGCTCCCACCGTTACTGTTATGGGAGCAGAGACATGGTGGTTCGATCTATCAACCCCCTCAAATGTGTCCTTTCTGTCGTCATCTTTTCCTTTTTGTTTTCGGCGGCTGCACAGGCCTCTGAAAAAGACGAGTTGGCATTGGTGATGCGTCAACTGGATCAGGTGCAGGCCGCGCTCAACCGGGCTCAGGTGATTGCCAGTCAGAACTCGGGTGATTCCGCCCGCTACTACTTCGACTACTCCAGTGCTACGCGCGACATCACGGCGATGAAGCTCGGTATCGAGCGATATCTACAGCCGTCCCGGGCGCAGCCCGCTGTGCCGATGAACGTCACTGGCCAGTACAGCCAGGAGTCACGCTGATGCCGATGACCAGCGCACAAAGTGGAGCATGGAGTATTGGTGCCGGGGGCAATGAGTCCTCCGTACTCAACAACTTGATCACGGGGACGCTCTTTGTCGTGTTGTTCCTGATAGCCGCATGGACGTTCGTTTCTTTGTATCGGGGATGGCGGAGTCAGGCGATAGACACCGAAACGATGGTGAGCAGTGTGCTCCGGTTCATCCTGCTGCTGGTGATTTGTCTCTTTTTCTTTGCCAATTAATCGATGGAAATTCTTAACGTTATGAAAAATCTACTTAACCGTATTGGACAAGCCTGTTTGCTTGCTGTCCTGTCATTTCGTGCTTATGCCGACTTGCCACCTGTTGAAGCGCCGTCGACTGGTGGCGGTGGTGGACTGTTTAACACAATGAAGGGGATTATCAGAGATGGGTCCACTCTGGGTGGTCTGGTGATTGCAGTAATCGCCTTTATCGTGGTAGCCAATGCTGCCATCAGCTGTTTTCACCATGTTCGTCAGGGAAAAGCGACGTGGACCGAATTCGGTGCGTTTATCGTTGTTGGTGTGGTCTTGCTGGTTGCGGTGATCTGGTTGCTGACTAAAGCGGCAGACATCATCTAAGGGAGGGAGCATGGCGGTGATCGACTTCCTTCCGGACCGGTTGAATAACCCTCCGGCCGTATACAAGGGGTTTACCACGGGCGAGCTGGGACTGGCTGCTGGAACTGGCGTTCTGCTTGGTGTACCCCTGGCTCTGCCGATGTTGCCCCTGGTGGGATGGGTGATATTACCGACCTGTATGCTGTTGACGCCGCTGTTGGTTGTTTTTATCGGCGGACACTACATCAGCAGTTACAAACGCGGTAAGCCGGATAACTATATCTGGCGTCGCTTCCAGGAGCTCCGTGCCCGTTTGTCCCTGGCTCCGGGTTCAGGGTTGGTCCTGTCATCTCAGCCCTGGCAAATCAAGCGCTCTGTTCGTATCACGAGGGGGCGCTGATGCTGAGTCGTTTTCGTAATGCGGTCAGCGCTCGTGATAACCACATATTGACGTTGCGCGGCATTATTGTGCTGTTGGTGCTGCTGCTCATCATGACCATTGTCGGATGGATGTCTGCACCGCGTCAGCTCACTATCCACAATCCCCCCGATTTACGCAGTGGCAGCACGCGTGAATGGTGGAAAGTACCGCCCTCCACGGTCTACGCCTTTGGGTTTTACATTTTCCAGCAACTCAATGCCTGGCCGAAGAATGGTGATGTGGACTACCCGGCCAAAATTGCTCAATTGGGCGCGTTCCTGACCCCAGCGTGTCAGGACTTTCTCAACAAAGATGCGAAAGTGCGTAGTGACAGCGGCGAGCTGAAGGACCGTGTCCGCGTGGTGTATGAGCTACCCCGGCGAGGGTATAGCAGCCAGAGTGTTACCGTTCGCTCAGACGATGAGTGGGTGGTACGTCTGGATCTGGTGGCTGACGAGTACTACCACACCGAGCCGGTAAAGCGTGCCATGGTGCGTTATCCGCTGCGTGTACTGCGTTGGGAGGGTGACCCGGAACGTAACCCGTTCGGGCTGGCACTGGACTGCTACGACAGTATGCCTCAACGCATTGAAGCTGCGCCGGTCGCGGCACCGGAAAAGAAAACGGGGGTATTCCAATGACCGTGACCGTTTTTTCACGTATCACATCCGCGTTGCTGATTGCTGCTGCATTTCCGGTTTCGGCGGTAGAGCTGATGCGCTGGGAGCGTATCCCGTTGCAGGTACCGCTCAACGTTGGCCAGGAGCGCATTGTGTTTGTCGATAAGAACGTGCGGGTGGGCTTCCCGCCGTCACTGAAAGACAAACTCCGGGTTCAGAGCAGTGGCGGTGCGGTCTATCTGTCGGCCAGCGAGGCCTTCCCGACAACGCGCCTGACCCTTCTGGATGCAGAGAGTGGTGAAATTATCCTGTTGGATATCAGTGCATCTGCCGGTAAGGCACTCCGTGAACCGGTGAAAGTGGTGTATGAGGGAGAGGTCACATCGGTGTCATCTCCGGATAACGCTAAAACCACGGGGAGCAGCAACGGTAATGGGCACCGGGCAAGCTCAGGTTCAGTTAAGTCGGAGAGTGCTGATTCGGGGAGTGGATCAACTTCCCGTCGCCAGGCTCCCTCGCTGAACGCGCCGTTACCCGTGGTGATGACACGGTATGCCGCACAAAACCTGTATGCCCCTCTGCGCGCTGTCGAGTCTGTACCCGGTATTCACCCGGTTCCGCTGCGTCTGCCTGGCACGATCACCACGCTTTATCCCTCTGAGCCGGTACAGATTAAACCCCTGGCGGCGTGGGCTCTCAATGAACACACCGTGGTGGCATTACAGGTGCGTAATACCTCCACGCGTAAGGTGATCCTGGATCCGCGTCGACTGGACGGCCGTTTCTTGTCTGCTGCTTTTCAACACCGCTGGTTGGGGCGAGCTGGTACCCCCGAAGACACAACGGCCGTTTACCTGGTTGTACAGGGCAAACCGGACAGTGCGTTTATTGCCGAGCCGGTAATGCCTGCTCAGTCGACTAAAAAGAGGTAGCAGAAATGCAGATGAAGTCGAACGGACTGGTAAAAATCCTGGTACCTACCGTGTTGTTGGCCTCTGCCGTCATCGGTGTGAAAAGTTGTTCCGGGGGTAAAAGCAATAACGTCGGTGAAACAACGAAGAAGGCGACGTTGAGCGAGTTAACGCCGGATGACTTGCGCACGTTGGGTATTGAAGGCGATACCCCACAAGACACGCTGAGGACGCTGGTAGGTACCCTCAAAAATGTGTCTGCAAAACAGACACAACTCGAAGAGCAGAACAAACAACTGCTGGAAGAAAACAAGAAGCTGAAATCGGCAAATGCGGATGTTGATGGTCGCATCAATCAGGCTGTGTCTACCTCCCAGCAGGAGGCTGCCAAAGAGCAGGGCGCATTAAAAGGGCAGATTCAGCAACTGACGCAGCAGATGAACAATGCACTGGATCAGCTGAAGAATGGACAGTCTCGTACGTCTTCTCCATCGGTGAATAGCCGGTCAGATTTTCCCGTCGGTCTGGGACTGGGCGATACGGGAGGAATGCCTCCTGCATCAACGACAGGTGTGGCAGGTGCTGATGGACTGATGTGGGTTGAGCCCACCGACGGTATTGCCACCGATGCCAGTGGTAAACCAGTGGCGAAGGGGGTTGTGGCCACTGGCACTACGTTCCCACTGTCATTTCTTGATGATAACGCCATTACCCGGCAGAAGGCCGAGCTGGATCGTAAGTCGGGTTCGGCATCACTGAACGACAACGGTACGCAGGGACCGGTTGACCCGGTTTATACCCTGCCGGAGAACTCGACGCTGGTGGGCAGCCAGGCAATGACGGCCCTGCTGGGACGCATTCCCATTGATGGCAAGGTCGTCGATCCGTATCCATTCAAGGTGATGATCGGCAAGGATAACCTGACGGCCAATGGTATTGAATTGCCTGATGTCGAGGGTGCCATTGTTTCGGGAACGGCTACCGGCGACTGGACGCTGTCCTGCGTGCGTGGGTCCGTGACCAGCATCACCTTTGTGTTTACGGACGGTACTGTTCGTACATTACCGCGCCCGTCAGATAAAGCGGACAGCAGTGGTGGCCAGAATAATTCCGGCAATGGTTCGGCGGGCGGCAGCATTGGCTGGATTTCAGATGAGCACGGTATTCCGTGCCTGGCCGGCGAACGCAAATCGAACGCCTCTACATATTTGCCGACCATTGCACTGCTGGCCGGAGCCAGTGCGGCAGGTGATGCCCTGGCACAAAACCAGAATACCTCACAAACCAATGCGTATGGTGGCGTCACATCCACGCTAACTGGCGATGCCGGTCAGGTGGTGCTGGGTAAAGCATTTTCGGGTAGTACCAAAGAAATCGTGGACTGGGTGAAATCGAGGTATGGCCAGACGTTTGATGCCATTTATGTGCAGCCCGGCGCCCGGGTGGCAGTACATATCACCCGGCAGTTGGCTATCGATTACGAAGAAAAAGGGCGCAAGGTCAAATATGACTTCAGCCTGAATAAGACCGGAATGGGGATGGATTGAAGGGGAGCACAATGACGGAAAAGAAACGTATGGTATTAGTATTATCGGTTTTTTTGCTTGCTGGATGCAGTACCAGCAAGGACGCCATGCTACCGCCAGGGGACAGCAATATGCTGGAGTTGTGGCGTAACGGTGCCGGTTCGGGGACTGCCTCACCATCTGCCGGCGATGGTCGGAGCGTGTTGCGTCGAGGGCTCTCTGAACGTGATCGCACTCAACTGCAACAGGAGTCAGACAGCTACAGTCGTACCCAGGAGAACGAGATCCAGCAGACGTTTCCTCGGTTACCCAATCCTGACCTGGTCATGTACGTGTTCCCTCATCTTGCCGAAGGCACTACCCCGGTTCCGGGGTACAGCACGGTGTTCCCGTTCTACTCTCAGATCCAATACGCATTGCCGGGCGAGCGGCTGGGGGACCTGTAATGTTTTCCTTATTCCGCTCTAAAGTGAACGTGCGTCCTCAATATCAGGAGGGCGACGGCCCTTTTGCCGTTGCCGGCCGTGAGCCGTTACACAGAGATGGTACGCTGACTCATCGCGATGAGCAGCGGTTATACGACACAGCTC
The DNA here is from genome assembly GCF_007858975.2 of Dickeya poaceiphila. Lineage (GTDB taxonomy): Bacteria > Pseudomonadota > Gammaproteobacteria > Enterobacterales > Enterobacteriaceae > Dickeya > Dickeya poaceiphila. The sequence continues at coordinate 3,220,782 of NZ_CP042220.2, read as the reverse complement.
CATCGATCATTGATTTCATGCCGTATGCAGAATATTTGCCCCAGGAGCGCTGTATTCTGCTGGATGACGGCGTGTCGGTGGGGGCGGTATATGAAGTGATACCGATAGGGACTGAAGGGCGCCCGGCAGAACGGCTGGATGAGATCCGCGATACCGTAGAGGACGCGCTGCAGGACAGCCTGCCGGAGCTGGATAGTCATCAGTGGGTGGTCCAGTTTTACTGTCAGGATGAGACTGACGTAACTGAGTACATTGACCGGCTGCGGGGGTATGTCAAACCCTGGGCAGAAGGAACGGCGTTTACGAAAGCCTGGCTCGCTGAGTCCGAACGGCATATGAAGAGCATTTCGGTCGAAAAAGGGTTGTTTGAAGACAAGATTGTAACAGGGGCCCCCTGGCGGGGGCAGGCTCGTCGTACCCGCATGGTGATCTACCGGTATGTTGAAACGCCGGTTCGTGATCAGATGTCACCTGTGGTGATGCTGAATCAGGTGTGTGACAGGGTGACGTCGGCACTGGCCGGAGCCAGTATCAAATGTCATCGGCAGAATGGTGAGCAGATCCACGGCTGGCTGCTGCGCTGGTTCAATCCTAATCCCAGGTGGGTAGCACCGGACGCACTCTACCGCTCAGCCCACCATGACGATGGTGGGCCAGGTTCGTTGCCGCTGATGAACGATTTTAGCGAATCGTTATGGTACACCCGCCCCAGGAGCGACGCTGAACGGGGGATCTGGTGGTTTGACGACATTGCACACAAGGCTGTGCCGGTGGAGGCGCTGCGTCGGGTGCCACAGACCGGGCATCTGACCGGGGAAGTGCGGCGAGGCGATAACGTCAACGCGCTAATGGATTTGATGCCCCAGGGTTCGATGCTGGTCATGACGCTGATTGTGCAGCCACAGGACGTGCTGGAAGAACAGTTTAACAAATTAGGTCGTGATGCGATGGGTGAGAACGTCGATTCGGCCCGGGCACGTGAGGACGCTCAAACAGCCAAAGCCTATCTGGGTGAACGTCACAAACTGTATCGAGCGGCGATAACATTTTTGCTGCGGGCTCCTGACATCGATACATTGTCAAAACGCCAGTTAGATCTGAACAGTAAGCTGCTGAACAACGGTATGAAGCCGGTCAATCCGGAGCACGATGTCGCGCCGCTGAATGGATACCTCCGCGCGCTGCCGATGGCCTTTAATCCGGAGTTGGACAAGCAACACTGGTATAGTCGGCTGATGTTCGTGCAGCATTTTGCGTGCATGTTACCGGTCTTCGGTCGAGATACAGGCACTGGCAATCCTGGACTCAGTTTTTTCAATCGGGGCGGGGCACCGCTGACATTTGACCCGATGAACAAGGCGGATCGTACTCAGAATGCGCATTTGTTGTTGTTTGGCCCAACAGGGTCGGGAAAGTCGGCAACGCTCTGTAGCGGTTTGTCCCAGACGATGGCACTCCACCGTCCCAGGCTGTTCCTGTTGGAAGCGGGTAATTCCTTCGGGCTTTATGGCGACTATTGCGAGTCATTAGGGCTGACTGTCAATAAAATCAGTATCAAGCCGGGGAAAGGCGTTTCGTTAGCGCCGTTTGCTGATTCGCATTTGTTGCTGGAGGCAGCACCCAACACGTTAATTACTGACGAAGATAAACTTCCTGAACTGGATGAAATCAAGGATGACGACGGTGACGATGAACGCGATGTTCTGGGGGAAATGGAGATCGCCGCACGCCTGATGGTTACTGGTGGAGAGGCGGCAGAAGAACTGCGGATGACACGGGCAGATCGCGGGATGCTGCGTGAAGCCATTCTGATAGCTGCTCATGCCGCTCACGATGAGCAAACCCAGATGTTGCCTGAGCATCTGATGAAAGCCCTGGAGTCCATTGCTCGCGACAATAGCCGGGACAGTGAAGGTCGGGAGCGTCGAACGGCGGCGCGTCGTGCCAGGGCGGAAGAAATGTCTGAGGCCCTTCGAATGTTCACCGAAGGGTTTGAAGGTGAGTTGTTCAATCGTCCAGGCATACCTTGGCCGGAGTCGGATGTCACCATTATTGATTTGGGCACGCTGGCACGTGAAGGGTATGAGGCGCAGATGGCTGTTGCGGTGATTGCACTGATTAATACCGTCAACAATATTGCTGAACGTGATCAGTACCTGGATCGGGAAATAGTCATGGTGATCGACGAGGCGCATATCGTGACCACCAATCCCTTGTTGTCGCCGTATGTCACCAAGGTGGTGAAAATGTGGCGTAAGCTCGGCGCCTGGCTGTGGCTGGCGACACAGAACCTGAAGGATTATCCCAGTGTATCCGAAAAAATGCTCAACATGGCGGAGTGGTGGTTGTGCCTGACCATGCCGCCGGATGAAGTGGAACAAATAGCGCGTTTCAAGACGCTGACTGCAGAGCAGAAAGCGATGTTGCTGTCAGCTACGAAGCTGCCTCGATGTTATACCGAAGGCGTTGTGCTCTCAACGCGTGTGCAGGCACTCTTCCGGTCTGTGCCGCCCAGTCTCTATCTGGCTCTCGGGATGACAGAAAAAGAGGAGAAGGCTGAGCGCCGGGAACTGATGCAGCAGTTTAACTGCAGTGAACTGGAAGCTGCGTTCCGGGTGGCGAAGCGCCTGGATGTAGCACGTGGCATACTCTCTGAACGGGCTGAAATACTATGAAATCGCTGATGACTGATGTGGTTGTGGTTCCGGATAGAGATATCGCGCCATCGGTAATGTTCGATGTCCCGCCACAGGGCGGCGCCCGCATAGGGGAACATGAGCACCGTGAGCTTTCCAGGCTGCAGGCTGAGGTGAAAAAACGGCTGACTCTGCCGATAGCAGCGTCGATATTGCCGCACCGTATCGGGCGCAGCAACAGTGTCTCGGTACATTTGTGTGACTCGCTGGAGAACACACTGGATATTCTGGTCACGGTCACCGGTAATATTTCATGGCCAGATGACCAGGACTATCAGCACGGTATACGCTGGTATATCAGTGTCCCCGATACGGTGGATGCCATGTGGCTGGTGAGTAGGTTGGCAAATTTGACAGGGTGTACAGATTAATAATTGACTTTTAAAATCAGCAGTTTATTGAAAAATAAAGGTTTATAGGTATTTCCTAAGTGTGGGAAGGAGCTGATTGCTCCTTCCCGTTTCTTGCAACAATATGAAAGGTAAAGTCTTTACTCTGGCTGAGCTACTTAAATAACAGAGAAGATAGACCAACTACCATGACCACACCAAGAATCACTTGAATTAAAACAATGAGAAAGGCGATTACGCCAAAAAAGGTTATTTTTCTTCTTAAAATGAATGTAACTCCAGAAAGAACTGCTGAAAAAAGCACGGTTTTAAGAATGTACGATATGGGTACCAGAGCACTGTGGCCCGAGTGAACTCCGGCCATACCAATAAGTCCAAGGAAAAAACCGCCACAAAACCCCCACCCCCAGAAAGTCATAGGTAGACTTAACTTGCCAGTCACCAGCTTTTTCAACATGACTTAAATCCTTTTATTAGCGAATAGACACATCAGGAAAATCGTAACGTACTAAGTTATAAAGACTTCGCATGGTTAAGACATGGATTGGATTATACAAAAAATAGACTCAAGGCACAGCCAGGGTTGGTGTTCATCGGGTTGGTACACCACCGCGCGAGGTGAACTGTCGCCCAAGTTGTATGCTGTATTAGTTCAGACTTGATCTGGCATTGTCATAGCACAGAGCTTAACCTAATCTGACAGGCAGCTCTGTGCCTGAAGCAAACTGAGTGGTAATCAAAAGAACAAACCATACTTGCTTTTTATTTAAAATTTTTTTTGGTCAGTATAAATTTAATCCAAGATTATTAATTTCTTTCCTACGCATTTCAAAAATAATATTACCACTTTTAGAAATGAATGAAGCAATACGTCGATCATTGTCATCTACACCTTCCCAGAAAAAAGGAACATTATTATTCATAAGGCTTTCTGCAAAGGTTATGTGTGTTAATGCCAAGAAAATTCTAACAAAATTAGAAGGTTCATTGAAGTTTTGATTCAGCAAATGCAGTATCAAATGTCTATTGAAACTACCTTCATTAACCCCTCCGGTCGGTTTGTATATGACATTTTTAAAAAAAGATCTGGTTGAATTAATTACATCGCACTGAGGATTTAAATGTGTGAAAAAATCTATTTCAGTTTCAATGTCATACCCTTTACCAGGGTGCCAGTCAAAATTTGGGATCTGGCGTAACCCCCATGTGATGATGAGTTTTTTTATTTCCTTTTCAAATCTATCAGCACTTGTGTTTGTGCTGTCACCATCAGCGAATTTTACAAGCAATCTCCTCAACCCACCTTCGAATACAGGGAAAAGTGACATGATAGATATATGATCATAGCCTAAATAAAAAGCCTCTATAGCTTCAAAAATAATTGTTTTATAATCACTGAGTGATTCGCTTTTAATGAAGTACTTGTTAAAATAAGCAATTGCGATCTCTAATGAAAAATTTTGAAATAGCCATTTATTAGAATTCTCAAGTGGTGTTTCACATCGTTCAATTTCATATATTGCAGAAGAAAGAGTGCCTTCCCCAATATACAGGGGTAATGCTATACCAAGTGAATTTGCATGTGTTTGAACATTTGAGCATCGTCCCCAATGTTTATTTAGATATGATATTGGTCTTTCAGTAAGGAAGAAGCTTAAATCATCAACTCTAACTGAGAAAGAACCATAGCAATGCTCATTTTTAGAAATTACTTGTTCTGTATTATGATTTTTTCTGAATTGATTTGAAATGTCTCTCTCAGAGAGCTTATCTAATTTCGATAATCGCTTCAAAGTTGGCAGGTATTTTTCAAATTTAGACATGGCAATCCTAGAGGTTATCAATAAAATTTGTATAAAATACCACATAATTAGTAGATTAATAAAATAATTTAATTGTGGTTTTACTAGTATAAAAATAAGCACTAATCTCCACTTATCTCTCGTGGCAACCTTAATTCCACGTGGGGATTCATCAATGAAAATTAAGTTTATTTTGTCTGTTGATTAATAGAATGCTAACTAATTACTGGTGGTGGTAAATTTTACTAGTTTTCTAGATTATGTGAATATCAATAAGGTAAATTGAGAAAAAATTAAAGGAAATCTATGATTGTTTGTGGCAGCCTTGCTAAAGTCATAGGTTAATTTTCAGTGGGAGACTCTTGAGGACTTAGATGGGACGCAGATCGGGATTTGAAGGTTTTATTCGCGCGACAACTAGAGCGGTAGCAGCGGCGGAGCGCGAGCGGAAGAGGTCAGAGAGAAATCACTTTGCTGAGGTTCGACGTTTAGAACGTGAAGCTAAAAGAGAAAACGCACAGATATTACGTTTGCACAAAGCGACAGAAAAAGCTGCTAAAGTCGCGTACTTAGAAGGGCGACTGGATGAGGTGTCCGACCTGAACGCTGAGTTGGAAGAGGTTATCATTGCCCTTTCAACTTTACTTGAACATACTCTTGAGTTTGATGATTCGATAGATTTCTCCGCTTTAAAGAAAACACCTCAGTTCGACGATTTCAAAACGCCTAGGCACTTATTACCTGAGGCAGAGCCTGAACTGAAAGTTGTGAATGTTCCTCCTGCATGGAAAATGATTTTCCCGTGGGTGAAAAAAAAGTATCAACGGGAATTACGAAGTTCCGAAGAGATTTTTACTAGAAGAAAAGAAGAATATCTGCGAAAGGTTTCTAACCAGAAGACTGAGTTGGATTCATTGGTTGAAGAATATCAAAAGAATAGAACAGCCTATTTCGAAGAAATTAAAAAGCAGCATGAAGAAGTTAATCAGTTTGAACTAGACTATCTGGAATGTGTTCCTGAAAGCGTGCTAGCTTATTGTGAAATGGTTTTGACACGTTCTGAATATCCAGAAGTCGGTTTTCCTCAATCATTTAGGCTCGCATACTTACCTGAAAATCAAGAGTTGGTAGTTGAATATAGTTTGCCAGAGATATCTATTGTCCCAAGCCAGCTTGAGTATAAGTATATTAAGACAAGAGATACGATTGAGGCAAAGGCTAGAAAGCCTAACGAAATAAAAGAACTTTATCGAAATATAATTGCAGCAATTACACTTCGAACTTTGCATGAACTGTTCGAAGCAGATAAGGCCTCAGCTTTAACATCTGTTCTTTTTAACGGTGTTATCGAGACTATTGATCCAACCAGCGGCCATGACATCATCGTTACTTTGGTTTCAGCGCGAGCACATAAAGATGATTTTATGCAAATCAACCTTGAGCGAGTTGAAAAAATTGCATGTCTCCGAAGTCTCGGTGCTCAAGTTTCAGGACGGCCTGATGAACTCCAGGCAGTCAAGCCCATTCTTGAGTTTGATATGGTTGATAACCGTTTCATTGATCAAGGTGACGCTCTTTCTAGCCTTGAAACTCGCCCAAACCTTATGGAGCTTTCTCCATCTGAGTTTGAAGTTTTGGTTTCAAACCTGTTTACGCAAATGGGATTAGATACGAAACTTACCAGGGGCACAAAAGACGGTGGTGTTGATGCGGTCGCATTTGATACACGTCCAATTCTGGGAGGTAAAGTTGTTATTCAAGCCAAAAGATATAAAGACACGGTCGGTGTTAGCGCCGTCAGAGACCTGTACGGTACAATGATGAATGAGGGTGCGAATAAAGGGATTTTGGTCTGTACCAGCCAGTACGGCAAAGACGCTTATCGGTTTTGTGAGGATAAACCCATAGAACTCATTGATGGTGGAGGTCTTCTTTATCTCTTAAAGGAGCACGCCGGCGTATCAGCCCGTATTAATCCAAATTTTTAAGTAATTTAGAGGATGCCATTGAAGCTAGCACTTTCGTTAAGTTCATTGCTTCATCTTATCTGTAGCACATCAACTAATATGAAGGTATGTTATTACCTGATGCTTCTTAACCATAAGCGGACTGGTAAGTCCGCTTACTCAAAGCAGACTGCCAGATTTGATAGAGTTTTTTCCGAGTAAACTATCAGCTCAAGTCTGAGCTAATACAACTAGTTGTGTCCTGAGTCAGAATGAAAGGGACATATTTTCATTACTCACAATCATCCGTTTATGATTGATGACCAGTAAGGAAGTCGTTCCTACACCGGTAAAAAGTGCATCACTCTTAAAATAGGTCTGATTCTGATTCCCGGTTAAATATCTGGCCATCTCCAAGTCTTTCCCTTGTAGCATGACAGTTATGTTAGCTTTTCTTACTCCAATAAAATTCATTCCTGCGTCGCTGAGCAGTGGCGGCATGTTCGAAATAGTAAAAAAGAAAACTAGCATGATAGCACCAATTGATGCAACGAGTTTTTTTTTGCTCTCTTTCTTAATTTTTCTGTCAAAGTAAATGTTTGGAATTAAGGTGATGCAAAGCGCTATTATAAGTATAGACATAATGACTGATTGAACCCCAACCTTGTCAGACTGTATTGCTGAAAGAACGATAATTAGCCCAATAAATGAGATTAAAATATATGAAAATAATGGCTCGTAAATTTTCAAAATCCTTGCCATTCTATATGTTCCTTTCAATGTATATAGCCATTTTTTTCGGGTCTTAATTATTTTTCTCAGTATTATCAATGCGACTCTCACAAATAGATAGGAAGTGATAATCGACATGGAATACCAGCACAATAGGAAAAAACCTAAGAAAAGCGAAAATGAAGTTATGACCATCAGGAAAAATATTACATCTGATAGATACAATCCAGTAGGGAAGAAATCTATTCGCATACAGTAGAAAATAAAAACGACTACACCCGCTCCTGTCAGGCAAAGGTAGATATTTTTTGCCATGTTCATGGTCAAGAATTTTTTTAATGAATCCAATTTTTGTCTCCGTTTATTGTCATAATACTGTATAAAGCTAGACTTCATCACAGTAGATGGGGGCTATCAGTTTGGGAAAATCCATTATTGGCACTTTATGTACTGTAATAATCAAGTAAAGATTTCCTTTACCTAATTGCCATGTAAGGTTCTTCACGACTCACTATTTAGACTGTTAAATAGTACATCCGGCATAAGACCTGTTTTTTTTATCGTTTCCGATACACAATTGATTGAAACGTCTGAGATGATTTGCATTGCCTTATCTCTGATTTCTGAGAATGATGGGTGAGTTCTAGGAATAAAAGCCTCAAGAAGATATCCCACACATTTGCCATTTACAGATAATGAGTATGTCCCTGCTGCATGATCTACATTCCATATATAAACCAGCGGTCCGATACCGAGTTTTTCAGCATCAGATTCTTGCTCAATCTCAGGTATGTACAAAGGCATGGATAGCTTGTCATCATTTAATGTTAAAGAGACAAACTGTTTCAGCGTTTCTTCAATATCTACCTTATGTTCCTTGCGTTTTAAAAAATTAAACATATCTTCCCTTATAATTAGTTGTTACTAACGATTAATTTATTAAAAGGTTGTTGCTGATGAGGATAGACCACTTTCAGGCTGTTGTTGACATGGATTTTACCCGGTCATGCATGATGTGACGAGATAGGGAATGTATTGGTTAATTTTTTGAATCTCAGAAAACAGTTCCTTACTGACACGCCGTGCCCATAAACGCACCTTAAACGGGTTAGTTTTCCCCGTTTAAGGAGTGCTCACCATGTTCAGATTTGTTTATCTGACCGCGCTGTTGCTGCCAGCCGGTACGTTCGCCGGCACAGTCATTTATACCGACAGCGCTCACCCTGTTATACCTGGCTCATCCGCCGCCCAGGTGGTCTACCTGGATGCTCCCGATAAAATTCAGGCTGATTTGTTTACCGGGTTGTCTGCCGATCCACAACAAGCAGAAGCTCGCGCCCGGGCAGTGTTGACGTCGCCTGAATTCAGGCAGCGGCAGGCTGATCTATCGTCGGCGTTCGCCGGCGTGATCAAGGCCTGGCAACTGCAGCTGCAGCGTTATCCCGCTGTCGTCTTTGACGATACCTATGTTGTCTATGGCACTACCGACGTCGATCTGGCCAGTGCTCGCCTGAGCAACTGGCAGGAGGTGCGCCGATGAGGATGACGCTGAAAACCCGCCGATTGTTGATGGCCACCCTGTTGTCTGTCAGCGGGCTGACAACGGCTAGCGTGAATACGGCGCAGATTGTGGCCAGCGCCTCGTCGGTGTCCTGTATCAGTTGGCGGATCAAGGGCATTTGCTACTGGCTGCTCTGCACGCCATTTGGGTGTTCGGTCAAGACGTCAGTCCGCGTTGAGCATTTTATCCCGGAGGCTGTCGTATCGGCTTATGGTAACAGTGGTGATAACCCCTGGACTGAAATGTCGCTGGTCAGCCAGAGCGCGGCATCTGCAGAGGGCGGATTGCTGGGGAGTATCGCCGGCGTTGTTGCTGGCGGCGGCAATCAGGAACTGAAAGCCCCCGAAGCAGGGCGCAAGAAGAACTTGCGCTATCTCTATAGCGATGCGATTGGCCACCCGGCCACGTCATTGATTGGCGGAATGGTACCGGGGTACTCATGCCGTAGTGCCGCGTTGCCGCTCAATCCGTATTTTCTCAGCTCGCTCGATGCGCTGTTCTGGCGAACGTCGTTGCCGGAGTCGCTGTATCCGGAAGCACTCATTCCTGGCCAGCGAGAACTGGGTAGCCAGACGGGCGGGAATATGTGGGGCAACATCTATCCCCGCAGTGGCTTTGTTACCCAGCAGGACGGTTATAAAGCGGCGGCGCTAGTTGCCCAGCGAACGGCCGATGTGATCACCCGAAACGGGCAACTGCATATTTACCAGGCTCTGGTGGGGACACCCAGTCCCGGATATTGGCCACCCGAGCCGGTGACAGAAAATACCGGCACAACCAACCACAAATGGCAGGCTCTGGCACCGCAGTTGTCCATGAGCTGCGCAATCTTTCCGGACAACGTTGGCCAGGCATCGATGCCGTATTCAGAACAAGGCAATTACGCCTGGGCATTATGGCAACCGTACAGCTGCTGCCAGCGCCGCGGACAAACCCTCCTTTACACCACTGACCTTTGAGACTTTCCATGATGAATATGAAAACGATGATTGCAGCGGCGTATCTGATGCCGGTAATGAGTTTTGCAGCATCTACTCCATTGGGTACATCCAGTTCCGGGGCGATTAGCGACATGATGTTTTACAGCATCGGAGGTGGTTCGGTGATCTCGCAGCCGGCTACACGCAACAGCATGACCCGTCTGGGGGTTCAGGGGGGCTGGTCGAGCGATTTGATGTGCGGCAATTTCGACATGAAAACGACAGTCGGTAACCAGTTAAACGGCATGACCAGCGGTTTCAAAGACCTGATGAGTACTGTGATCCAGGGGGCAACCGGGGCAGTAGCCAGTATGCCAGCGATGATTATTCAGCGCGCCAATCCCAGCCTGTACGAAATGCTGACCAACGGCATTCTGCAGGCGGGGTTGTCATTCGATAAAGCCAAGATGCGCTGTGAAAGCCTGTCCAACCGCATGGCTGATTTTACCATGGGCAACAAATGGACGCAGGCGGCGGTAGCAGAGGAGTTCAAGGACATTGTGCAGTCATCTGACGGTGATGCGGTACGCAGCGAGCAGAAACTGCAAAAGGCGACAGGCGAAGAGGGCACAACCTGGGTCGGTGGCCAGAAAAAAGGTGGCAAAGGTCAGGCAGCCATTCGGCCGACACATGACCTGGCCAAGGCGGGTTACAACATGATGAACAACCAGCCTGTAACCAGCAACAACACGGTATCTGCATCCAGTTGTAACGGCTCTGTCTGCCAGAAGTTTCCCAATTCGGAACAGGCTGCAGAGGCGGTGGTGAAGGTGTTGGGCGATCGTTCGATCCGTACTTGCCGCGATGCCAGCCAGTGTACCAGTGGCGGCAGCGAGAATGAGCCGCGCAGCAGCGTAGCCGGCACCGGATTTGCACCGATGCTGGAAGATGCGACCAAGGTCAATACCGAAGTTCTGTCGCAGCTGGTATCGGGAACACTGGCACCCACCACAGAAAACATCGGCAAGCTGAAGACGGGAGGACTTACGGTGACACGGGGCGTAATTCAGTCACTGAAAGATGACCCGGACAATAGTGCGCTGGTGATGCGACTGGCCAGTGAGCTGGCAATGTCGGAAACGGTGGAGACGGCCCTGGTGATGCGGCGAATGATCACGACGGGGCAATCCGAACCGAATGCGGCAGACCAGCCGGAAGCAATGGCGGAAAGCGATCGTCGTATCGACGCGCTGGATCGCGAGATTAATGCGCTGAAAAACGAGATGGAGCTGCGCAAAGCGATCAGCAACAACAGCCTGCTGACTGCGCTCGATCGCCAGGGGCTGCGTAATACAGACAACCGGATGCAGCAGAAATCCGGGAATGAAGACCAGGGCTTTAACGGTTTGAGCCAGAAGACAGGAGAGTGATGATGCCGACGAATGTAGAGCCACTGGCGAACAGCCGGAAGCGCAGGGTGCTTGCCTGGGCAAGACAATCTGCCCTGGTGTTTGGCATGTTGATACTCATATTGGCTGCGTTGCTGCTACTGGCCGCCATGCTGTTTGAATACGATCCGGATGGTCAGCAGGTCAAAGCCTGGCTGGAGGCCAGCCGTTACGGACTATTTGTCTGGCGGCTGATGCTGTACGCCGGCACCGCATGGATGTGGATGACGATACGTGCCCGGCTTTTGCGTTCTACCCCGCGTCAGACCGTACTGAAGATAGAGCGGTTGCTGCTGCTCTTTGTGGTGTTCAGCGAATGTCTCGCCTGGCGTACGGTGTAAGGAGCAACCAACCATGACGACACAAAGTTATCTCGAATACTTCCTGGTGTTCTTTGGCTGGCTGCTGAATAACGCCATGTGGAATATCCTGAATGGCACGGGTCTGTATCTGCTGCCAGTGGTGTTCAAGATTGTCGGCATCTGGCTGAAAGTACGTGAAGAAGGTGCAGATGAGGGTAACAAGGGTGCACTGGTCTTGCCGCGAGTAGAGCACGCGGCGTACCTCTCGTTCTGCGTCATTATGTTCTGTTGCGTTCCGCTGCTGCCAGTTGACGTCAGTACCATCAAGTTTGACAGCTCCCGGGCGCAGCAGTGCGGTTTTAATGTTCCGTCACCGCAAAACTCGGGCTATAAGGCCCTGGTGAACGATTTTGACGGCAAGACGGCGGAGGTACCGGTCTGGTGGTACTTCGTGCATGTAATTTCGAAAGGGACGACGCAGGCCATGATCGCGTCGATACCGTGTGGCAAACAGCTTCGGCAACTCCGGTTTGAGGTACAGAGTACCAAGCTGCGTGACCCCATTCTGTTGTCTGAAATCCGGGCGTTTGCCGATCAGTGTTACTCCCGGGCGTATTTCAAGTTGAAGAACAGCAACAGCGCACTGAGTGACGCCACCATCAACTCGGTGGGGTGGATTGGCAGCAGCTATTTCCTCAATACGGCGGGATACTACGATTACTACACCTCAACCGAGCCGCGAAGTCAGTGGCCCTATGAGGCGTCCCGGGACAGCGGTTATCCAGACGTCGGCCGGGGAGGGTATCCCACCTGTAAGCAGTGGTGGTCCGACAGCACCAACGGCCTGAAAGCCAGGGTGATGGCGGGGCTGAGTGACAACACCCGGGGGTACCTGAAGCGCAATTATACTCAGGCACAGGCGGAGGAGATTGCGTTGCGCTGGCTGGTCAGCCCGAAGAACGTGGCGCTATCTGAAGGTGGCGAGACGTATGCAACCGGCAGTGCTGGCGTTGGTTCATCGGGGGTTACCGGTGCATTGACGCAAGTGGCGTCATCGTTTGGTCTGGGGATGAAGCAGACAGAAGCATTGCCCGGGTTTGACGCGATGAAACAGGCGTTACCGATGATCCAGGCGCTGCTGGAGATGATGATTGTCATCACGATTCCAGCGATAGTGATGTTCAGTGGTTATGAAATCAAAACAGTCGTGACGATTTCATTCGCGCTGTTTGCACTGATATTCATCTCGTTCTGGTGGGAGTTAGCTGGCTGGCTGGATGATCGGCTCATCACCATTCTCTACTCAGCGATGATGGAGCAGGGGCTGGCTGGCGTGGATGCTCAAAGCTCAAACCTGCCGATTATCGATTTCATGACCTCTCCGCGTGATGGTTGGATCATGAATCTGGTCTTGGGGATGATGTATCTGGTCTTCCCTACGGGATGGGTGGGGATGTTGAGCTGGACAGGGGCGACGGTAGGGAATATAGCCAGTGGCATAGCCACTGATGGTATGAAACATGCCGCTCAACCAGTTAAAGAGGCTGGTGAAAAAGGTGGTAAAGAAATAACCGATAAAGTCAAATCATCAATAGGTAAGTAGGTTAGATAAAAAGTAATCGGGCTAGCTATGAGTGCTACCCGATTACTTAGTAATCATAATCATGGCCATGGTGGATATGGCGACTGTACTCATCGTTTAGTTTTCTTTGTTCTTCAAATTCCCTTTCCAGACGGTCATCTTCTTTTCTGGGGGACAACAAAACGTCAAGAACAGGTGCGGCTACACGCATGGCCGAGCTGGTAGCACCAAAGGCACCTAGCAGATTTTCTTTGAGGCTCTTCCCATCTAGTTTGCTGAGTTCAAGGTCCCAGTCTGACTGTTTCTGAGTCATCGTATTTATGCTCCCGCAAAAATAGATTATTGCTGTTAATCTAACATGGTGAAAAATTGTCCGCAATTATTCGCCATGGCCCTGGAATAGCCCGTCACTGACGGGCTTTTATTAATCAGCTTTGTAATTGAACATCGCTTTGGCATTTTCCTGCGTTTCATCCCTAGGCTTTGCTTCAGCCTCCGTTCTTTGCCCCTCAGGCATAGTTGGAGCCTTGGTTACAGGGCCTGGTCTCCGTTCTCCGAAGGTTTTCATCTCTTCCGGGAAAACAGCCTGCATGACCAGTACCATTTCTTCGAATGTGGTGTGTTCTGTCAGCAGTTCCGCAAGCATGTGTGGCAGTCGGCTATCTTGCTTACGCAGAGCAAAACCGGCCAGCAGCGCAGCACGCCATGTTTTGCCTCTTTCACCCTGTGGCATTCTGTCTATTTCGTCGCAGACATAACGGTCAGCCATGCTGCTTTCAGGACTGAGATAAAACATGATTTTGCGTCGTGTGTCCGGTTTTTCCATATCATCAACCATCATCAACCAATTTCGTACATGCCATTAACTAGGTCAAATTGTGGATCATCGCTGAAGAAGAAGCGATCTTCTCTCAGTCCACAGTGTTTTTTGACCGCATCGGCGATGAGCGCTGCACCGCCGCCGATCACCTTAACATGAGAATACCCGCTAAAGCTTGCGATCGCTTCAATCACCCGGTTTACAAGGCGGTGATGTGACTCATACAGAGCGTTTTTCACCAGTTCCAACCGCTCGGTGTCATTAATGCGATTGCGTAAATAGTCTTCATCGTTGCGGTGGATGATGATTTCATCAGCTAAATAGCTACTGCTCCGCGTTCTGGCCATGGCCATTGCCGCACGTACATCCTGTGTCATCAGTGATACCCCCAGTTGCGAGTTACCGTAAATGCGGGAAATTCCGCGCATACGTGCCATGACGTGAGATATATCGAGTGTAGTACCACCAAGGTCGACAATCAGGAGCGATTCAAGATCATCCATCTCCTTCGCGATGCCGTACCCGGCCGGAATTGATTCCGGCATAACCTGAACACTGCGGATCGTGAATGTGCGCCCACCATTCAGGGAAATGGGGCGTTTCAGGTTTTCCTCCTTACGACGGATATTGTCCAGACGTGGTTGATTATCTCGGTCATAGAACTCGGCCAATGGCAGGGTTACAACTACATCGACATCCTGTGGTTCCAGGCCGGTCTTCAGCAGCGCGTGATGCACAGCTACGATATTCACGTCGCTGTACTGCCATGCGACATTAGTCGTCACAAGGGCATCGGCGCTAATAGCGTCGAAGCTATAGTTTTCGCTGTTAAGCGAGTAGTTGAACACGGGTTCTGAGCCGAAAGAAACCGACCATTCGCGCTTGAAACTGTTCGGACTGATCAAGCGCTTAACTCCCCCCCCTTCGTTCCATTGCACCTTGATGTTGGTCGAACCGTCGTCAACAAAAATCTTCATCATGACTCCTTGTGATATATATATGGGTGAATAACGAGATCATTAAGGGAACTATATGAGAACTTTTTGAGTTTATGCCCTTGGTTGAGACTTATCAAGGTTTTATTAGAGATAAATATGAGAATAATTTATTATCTCTGTCACATTAATGTGGATTTTGTGACCCGTTTTTTCATCATGTGCTGCTTATGGTGTGCTATCATTCCTTTGCTATGATAGCATTCTATTGTGATGATTATGGAGGGGTGGCGTGCTTAGCCAGTTGAATTTGCGATTTCACAAACGACTCATTGATGCTCTTAAAAAACGTGCAGCCAGTGAACAGACATCCGTTAACGCGCTTGCGGAGCGTTTCATTGATGATGGACTGAAAACTGCCACGGTCAGTGACAATTATCTGAGCCTGGTTTCCGATCCTGATGCGACTGTCAGCCAACTGTATCGTCGACTGATCCTCGGTCAGAGTTTTGGTGTGGTACCAGTATCACGCGATGAACTGCGATTCATGGTGACGTTTGCTCGGGAGGGTTATCTCACTGGTCGCAACCGTCTGGCGAGCCTGCCCGCGTTGCGCACGATGCTGGAGATTACCCACGAACTGCTGATATGGCAGACTGAACACGATATGGATGTGGATCAGCACTACTTGCAAGGGACTTTCAGGCTGACTGGGGAGGATTTACCTGCCGAATACGCCCATTTCCTAACGGATCTTCGACCAGTTATCGACCAGGACTATGCCGAATGCCTGCTTCGTCCCTTGGCGTGTGGTTGTTTTGATCTCACCACGTTTCCCAGTGATGCGCTGAACCAAATTTTCACTCTAACGCGTTTACAGCAGATGTTTCCGCTGGTTCTGCGTGGTCTGAGGTGGTCTGATAGCAAGGCGGAGGCCTTGGTGCAGGAACTCCGTCCGCTCATACCGGCTGTGGTGGAGAGCATTAAAGCTGGATCGCTGAGGCTGGATATTCGTATCGATGGGCAACCTGCTGGACAGCGGCCTGGAACATGGTATGAGATGCCTCGTCTTCATCTACTCATCACTGGTCAGGATTTCGTTGTGCCGTATGGCTGGGAGCATTTTTCAGAACTCCTGGGTGTGTTGACGCTATATGCGAAATACCCGAATGCTCTAAAACACGGGCATCAGGGGGATAGAGTCATGTTCTCGCCACCAGGGAACGTCTCTGAAGACGGATTTTTCGGCCTTGATGGTCTGCGTGTGTTTTTGCAGCCAAATGCCTTTGCGTCACTCGTTGGCCAACTGACTGCTAGGGCAGAAAAAGGGGCGCTGGCCGAGTCCCTGACAGGACTGCGTAGTCTGTATGGTGATCTGTAAACAGAAAGATCCAATTATCCATATGATCACACTGTAGCTAATCGTTTCTGAGCCTTGGAGAACAGGCTCAGATGTATGTTAGAGGTGAGAAATATATAAAATGATAAAAGGCTTTTCATTCTATAAGTATGTTAATAAAAAGGATGCATTGTTAATTATTAATAATGGCACCCTTTTTTTTACCAACCCTTTAAATTTCAATGATCCATTTGATGTTTTCCCTTGTGTACCCAAGGAGGGGCTTAGTAAGCATTATAAATATATCCTTAGGCATCATAACATTCTCCCTGATGTTCATGGAAAAAAGAAGAAATCGACCTTAAATAATATAAATATTGATGATATGCGCGCTGAGTTCTCAAAGAAATGGGCCGTGACGTGTTTTAGTAAGTCGCCTTTTATTCTTCCTTTGTGGGCTCATTATGCTGACAATCATAAGGGGTGTGTGCTTGAGTTTCGGGTTAATTCGGCTATTAGTAACTACATTATTGAATGTCTTGATAAAGGTTGTATGGATGATGAAGTCATCTATCCATTGGATGTTGTATATAGCAAAAAGAGGCCTCGGCTATACGATAAAGATGGAATTGTTACAGGTGAAATTGCACGAAATATTATTTTAACAAAAGATGAGGCTTGGTCATATGAACAGGAAATGCGATGTTTCAGGGAAAATAAACAAGGCGCATATCCTTTTCGAAAAGATCAATTGAACCGAGTATATCTGGGTATGAAAATGAATGAGAAGGATGTAGCGGAAGTTACATCTGCTGTCAAAAGATACCAAGAGATGCATGGGCATGTAGTAAAAATTGATACGGTTAGCCTTGATCGCGAAGAATTTAAAATGACAAAATTATAATTAAATGGTTTATGTTTGACCAATATCATCCCAATGATGATTTGCATCACAGGGATGATTTGTCTGGTCTGTTATAAGTGAGTGATGCTTTAAAAGTGTGAGTTATTTAGATGGGGGCACATCATCTCGCATTGAAGCATACTCTGGAGAATCAGCTTTTGGTAGGGTTTTACTGACTTGACGATAATGCTCTAGTCGCTCTCTAAAATAGGTCTTTAAATACTCTGGCTGCTTTTCTTCAATATCTTTGGGGATGACAGGTATATTCAGGCGCTCGCGGTATGCAACGCCTGACGCGGCTAAATCGACATTTATTTTATTCCGTTCGTCTTCTGTTTTTTCAGCTATGTTATACATAAGTGTCTTTCCCGAATTAATTCATTTTACTGTGTGTTGTTATCTTATTAGTAATTGTCAATAATTTCATTAGTTATGCACATATCCACGGGCAAAAAAGCCAGCATCTGTCTCCCCCCCAACAAGGGGGGAGCAGATGCGGGAGCGGTCGGCGAGTGTCGAGCCGACTTTGCCGGTGGGTATGTGTATAACTCAAATTACCCTACGTTTTGTCTGTGCAGGCTGTTTGTGGCATTGATCTGGATCGCTGAGTTGATCTACCATGCATCCGTTGTACCGTCACTAATATGTGACTGCCAATGCCCTGGTGATCTGAGAGGGGCGCCTTCGGGTGATCACAAAACCGCATGAACAGACCTTATTACGAGCGAACTGTTTAGCCTGAAAGGCGGTGCTGCAAGGTGGCAAAGTCGTTTATCCCTTGAAAACGGCAAGTGCGTAACGGCATTTAGGGTTCATTTCACATCACAACAGCAAAAACGTACGCTTTGAGCGTTTTGCTGCTCACGTCAGAGAATGAAGTTAATTCATTGATTTCATTATATGCAACGACTCGTTGAGACCTTTGCGCTCCAGGATATGCCATTTGGAACATTTGGCATCTTCCGGGAGAACGCATTGGGAACACGAGCGCGCGTCACTTGTGTTGAGTGAAACGAAAACCAAGTGACGCGCGTAGCGCACAACGTGCTGAACCGCACGTAGCGCCGCTTCAATGAAAGTTGTTCCATCTGACCAACACGTAGTGAACTTCGTTTTGACGTTTTTCATATCGTAAATGCGCTTTGAAGTGTTCACTTTTTCAACATCAACGTCGTATGTAACGCAATAACCGCGTCAACGATGATCTTTTAAGCATGAGGAGAAAAATCGACACAGTATCGATGGCGACGTCACTAACACTGACGTGTGGAAGCAGTCTGATTCACTAACGAGTCAGCCCGGCATAAGCCGCGAACGGGTGAAATCCCCGGGGTGCTTCGCAAGAACTCAACTTATTCGCCACCCCGATGCACAGATACTTGTCGAGACGCAGGAAGCGCATCTTAACCGTGCCGTCGGGGTGAACATTCAAATCGTAAATCGTTGGTGGCGTGCCACTGACGATACCTACATTTCGTTCACGCAGACGAAATGTAGGTATCGTCAGCGGATTGGGTTGAGGAGGGGGAATGAGTAAATTAAGTCGTCAACTGGTATCACTGGCAAAGCAAGGTGGCGGTAGTTTTAAAACTGTCGCTGATCGCATGAAAATTGCTGATCGCGTTGCGTCCAGGTTGATATCACTGAATATACAGATTCGTGATGCAAACAATTTGAAAGTCCGTCACATCCAGCAATACATAAAGAGTCGACGCGAAGAAGGCATTTCATTGCGTACACTTCAAAATGAGATGTCCGCTATTCGAGGAGTGCTCAGAGTCGCGGGGAAAACCATTATGGCTGATCCTGAACACGATGCATTGAATAATGCATCGCTAGGCATATCCGGGGCGAACAGAGATGGTACGAAAGTCGCCATTCCTGAAAATGTATTTGAGTCTGTTTTATCTAAGGTTTCAGAAACGGACAGTGGTGTTGGATTAACGTTGCAGCTGTCTCGCTTATTAGGATTGAGAACAGAAGAGGCAGTTCAGTCGGTTAAATCATTGACAACATGGCGAACAGCGATAATCAACAACAGTGAGCGGGTAAAGGTGATATTTGGAACAAAAGGGGGGCGTCCCAGGGAAACGACAATTATTAATAGAGATAAATTATTGCCTGTTATTAATTCAGCTATTCGCTTTGCCAGTGAAAATAATGGTCGACTGATAGACAAACCAAACCTGCACTCATCAATAGACCGTTATAGAACGGTAGTCAGAGAAGCTGGTTTAGTAGGGAAGTATGCTCCACATAGTTTGAGATATGCTTATGCGCAGGAAGCGCTGGTATTTCATCAACAGAGGGGACTGAGTGAGGAAGAGGCTCAGGCAATGGTGTCAATGGATTTAGGTCACGGTGACGGACGAGGCTATTACGTTAATCGTGTATACAGTAAAGTTGACCAGGATGAATAATGATGATGTGGTATTTATTCCGGGTAATACGCATGTTCAGGATATTCCTGCAGGGCAGAGTATCGTGGAGTAGTTTTAAGCTGTCGCTTTATCCACGACAAAAAACGGTGAGTTTGATTACCGGGGGTGTATTGTTTTGTGATATTCGGGATGAGCGTGTTTTTTTCAGTAGCACTTGCTGCCTGTCTTTTGGTAGGGCTATGATGTGGAGTGCTCTCGGTAATCACGAGGCAAACCGCACATTATCTCAGCCAACTGTAGCCGAAAATTTTGGTGAAGTATGGCAGTACATGGAAACCGGGGCAACTAAGTCCTTAGCTTGTTGATAACAGTGCTTGATGTCTGTCTTTTTGTCGATGTATAGTGATTAGGCTAATCGTTGTCTTTCGACAACAGCCAATGCCCTGGTGATTTGAGAAGGGCGCCTTCGGGTAATCACATGAAAGATCATCTGCATAACCCTCTGCTGAGCGAGTTATGTGACCTGAAAGGTGATCGCCAGAAATGGTGGTAATGCTGTTTAACCTTTGAGAACAGCGGATGCTAACGCATTCAAGGTCATGTCCACCCAACCTTTCTGTTTTTTCTTACTCACCCTGTCGGGATATTATCCGATACGGGTAATGCGTCCTCGACAGGCTTTATTGACTGTATGAGGATGTTCTATGCGAACTGATGCGTATTTTTGACAACATCGCTTGAGCTGGTTGTATGAACCAGATAGCTCAACGATAGCATGATATTTTCTTAACCCACCGCGGGGAAAACCTCCCCGATCGTGGCGAAGTTTTCTCCGCTTTTTTTAATGGAGAGACTTCAATGATAATTTCACTGTTGCGTAAGCTGATGAACGTACTGCGTAATAAATCTGCTGATCACGAACAGGAGTGGTTTACAAACCGGACAGGGCAACTGAGTTTCCGCCCTGTGATTTCACGTCGTAACGGGATGTATGTTGCAAATGTGGAGCGCCGGGTCGGTACTCGTGCCGCTGAATTCTTCGATTCGGTAGGAGAGTTCCGTAGTGCACGGCGTGCACTGGCAGAAGCCAGTATAATGGCCAGGCACATGGCGTTTTACCGCTACCGTTTCACTCTGTAATTTACCGTTACCGGGGAAATCTATTTGGATTTCCCCTTCCTTTGACCCCGCGGGGATCTTTTCCCGATAACGAGGTTCCCGCTTTGCGGAGCCCTGTATCAGATGCCCTTTACATTCTCAGTATCTGAGTCTGGTGACACAGCAGACTCACTGACAAACGAGCAGAAAAGGCTTGTTCGGCAAATTATTCGCGATGAGTGTTATGAACGTGACCGTTCATCGTTACTCAAACTGCTGGGCATGATGACCGTGGTAAAACTGGTTTGCTCACTCGCGTTTGGTCTGCTGTATATGGTGTACAAGTGGTTTCTCTGACGGGCTAAACCGAGGAGATATCTATGCTTCTGAGACTGGCCATCATGGTCTGGAAAGGCGTGTGCTGGTTAATGATGTCATTGTTGTACGTGTTGAAACTGCTGCTGACAACGCATTACAACCATCGTGAGCGGCAGAACGTGGTATTCCATACCGTTTACAGCGGGAAATGGTTACTGAGCGATAATGCGGCGGCCTGTGGTCGGCCTGTCGTGATACGTGATGCACTGAACCATTTTCAGCCTGGCGTCGAACTGATCTATTTCGGCGATGAGTCGCCCGATCAGATGTGGGGCGATAAAAAGCTCAAGGATGAAAACGAAGCCGTCGATATGGCAAATCAGATGTTGCAGCGTGTGCTTGGCCAACGCCATCGCGTGCTCAATGTCGCCTAGCGTCATCGTTTTCTTTTGTTACTTTTCCCATGATACCGGGGCTCCCGCGTATCATGCCGGCAGCTCCGATACGATTTGGAGCTGTTTGCTATGAACCTGGTACCTCGTGTGCCGGCTATCGTCATTGACGATGACGTCTGGCACCGTGTCGTTACATTTCCGGCTGATCCGCAGCGTGAAGGCGAGCGTTTTCAGTCACTACTCATTGCATCATGTCACGCCTGGGCAGCACTGAAACCTGGTGTTACTGATGCGTCATTCGGGATATACAGCGAGCCACCCGGCAGTGCTGACAGTCTCACGCCATTATGGCAGCCACTTCGGCTCCACTATAACGGCAGTGAGTTGTCGATTCTGATGGGCAGTTAACGTTATATCCACCGCCTGGCGGACTTATCCGTCAGGATAAGTCCGCCGTTTTATATCTTAATAAACAAAGGACTTATCCATGACCGAGATGACTAATCACAACCTGCAGACTTTAGTAACCGAGCCGTCAATCGTCAGTGAGACACGCACCCGGTTTCAGAAATGGCTGCAAACGCAATTCGATCAACACTATCGCTCTTTGCGAAACGAGAGTTATCGCGATTTCCTGAAGGCGGAGTTCCCGCAGGAACTGGCACAGTATGACCAGGCCTGTGAACAGTTGCGTGATGCCGAGTTTGAGCGTTTCACCGAGCTGCAGACACTGGGGTTGTTCCTGTTCCAACAGGTTGAGCTCAAACGTGCTGAACTGCGCCGCCGTCGTCTTCGCTGGCTGAGCACACTGGCAGTGACCACCGTGGTTACCGGCGCACTGGCCGCCTGGCATTTTGGTATAATTGATGTGACTTATCTGACCGGAAAAGCCCATCAGTTTTATGCCAACGTCCAGGGACTGGTGAGCTTTGCCACTGGTCTGTTCCATCCGCAGACGCCGTCTGCACAATAATTACCACACCGTCCCCCGGGGAGAGCGTATCTCCTCCGGGGGATACCTCTCTCCTGCTGCGTGAGAGGTTGAGCATGGCACATTTTTCACATCAACAAATTTTTCACTTTATCAATAACAGACTGCTGGCATTGATGAAACGTGGAATGATCCCCTGGCATTTTGATACACCACTTCCTGCGTCGGGGATCCCCGAGCACGCCGTGACGGGGGAGATGTTCTCCGGCATCAACATTCTGCTGCTCTGGCAGGCCACCCGGGACAACATGCTGCCGTCTAATCGGTGGCTGACTGGTGACGAACTGCGTGCGGTTGGCGGGCGACTGATCGACAGTGCTAGGCCGACGACGATAGTGCGTTTTCGTCCCACACTTTCACTGATGAAAGTGGCCAATGTGGCGCAGTGTGAAGGACTGCCGGCAGCCTATCTCGGACCGGACATCAAACCATGGCGAGCAGAATTACCGCTGTTGGAACAGATGCTGTCGATGGCTGAGGTGCCGATTGTGTTCCGGGAGGATATGACATCCGAACCGGCCTGTTATTTACCAGGCCCGGATCGTATCGAAATACCACCTGTTACACAGTTTGATACCGACGTGGGTTTTTACCAGGCGCTGCTGCCTTTGCTGGTTGCATCAAGCGGGCACGAACATCGGCTGAATATTCCGGATGATGTGGTCTGGGAGCTGGTAAAAGAGCTTGCGACGGCGTTTCTGTTGGCTCGCTGCCGTTTGTCAGGGTTCAGATCGTCATTGTCATTTATGCCTGCTCTGACGAGTCGGCTACGGCAGGATGAATCCGTGCTCTTTCGTGCCGGCATGTTAGCCAGCCGTGTACAACGCTATCTGCTACGTGACCCTCGTTCTCTGGCGGTAGAGCGCTGGCAGGAACTGGCAGCGTTTCTGACCGGGCAGTATTTTGACCAGTCATTCGCTGATACCTCACTGGTGTGTGAAAGTGAGGTGATCGGGCATCTGAAGGCGGGCAATTCGCCTGGGCAGGCTATCAGTGCACTGGCGGAGTTGTATCGGTGGCCACGTCGTTCGACGCTGACTCGTGCATTACTGACACTGGCGCATGATGTCCTGGCTCTGGCTGAAGTGTGCCCGACTGCGCTGACGGTATACCGGCGGCAGACCGAACGGCAATTGTCTTTACCTGATGATGCAATGACGCCTTTGTCTGCACCGACGCTTTCTGCTGTTGAACCGGTACCTGATGCAGCCAATGATGATCCCGATGATGATGGTGATGATCCGGCAGATAACGTAGTCGAGTTGCCATCAGCTGCAACATCAGGCTCTGGTCGTAATCCTTATCGCAGCCAGTTTGTTGCGTTGTTTAAACGTATATCGCCCTATGAAAACCGCTGGCAGGTGTTCAGTGACTTTGTGCATATGGCGGCTATCTCGTTGTACAACAGCATTTTCAAAAATGAAGAGCTGGAGGCGGACTATATGCGCCGGGTCAAACGCTACTCAAAAGAGGATGCGTCCAGACTGGCGGAGCTGATGGGGATCCTGACTATGGGCCTGGAGTATGAGGTCTGTGATTTTCTTGGCAGCATATTCATGGAGCTGGAACTGAGCAGCAGTCGGATAGGGCAGTATTTTACCCCGTATTCTGTCAGTTACATGATGGGCAAAATACAGATGGTACCGATGGCTGAAGCGCTGCGTAGCGGCGAACGCGAGTACGTGACGGTGTCTGATCCCGCCTGTGGTGGCGGGGCGATGATCATCGGCATGTACCAGGCTATGCGGGATGAAGGTTTAAACCCGCAGACGCAAATGTTCGCACACTGTGTCGACCTCGATCCGGTAGCGGCCATGATGACCTACGTACAGTTATCCCTGCTGGGATTACCGGCCGTGGTGGTTATTGGTAATTCGTTAAGCCAGGAGTTCAGTCGTCACCTGGTAACGCCGATGTACCATCTGGGACTGTGGCGTTACAAACTGGCCCGGGATGAAGGCATTCGTCACGATGTCGTGCCGACGGCTCCCGCAAAAGGCGAAGCAGCGTAACGTTTAACTGATTTTTTCTAACCCGTCAGGGCATTCCTGGCGGGAATGCTCTGGCTTTTTCATTGACGGAGCATGTTATGGAACTGATTGATATGTACATTATCCAGCAATTTCGGGCCATCGGTCTGGAGCTGGAGAGTGATGAACTGGACTGGAATCTTGGTGATGGGCTGGAAGGGTATGTTAACGCCAGCCTGATATTCACCCAGGAGCGATTGTTGCCAGTGATGGAAGCGACGCTGACTGAGCTGGCTCAAAAGCCTGGAAACGAAGCACGTTGTGAGCGTAGTCGGCGTTATCTGTCGCTCTGGATCCAGGGATTGCAGGCACTGAGCGAGCGGGAGCAGAACTATTCACTGTTACCGTATATGCACCGGCAGAACAGTGGGCGGTTCATGACGCTGATTTGTCCGGACTACCAGGCGCTGCTGCAACTGACGGATGAAGATTATCTGGCTATGACAGGGCAGATGGATGTGAGTCCGGCACAGCAGATCCCGCGGGGACTGTTTGCAAAAACTGTTTCACACTGGATTGCGTTTATGACACATCTGGGGGAAAAACTGGCGGACATCAGCAGGCATTGTTATCACCAGCTCAACCGGTTCTTTCACCGCTGCAGCTTTGACGAACGACGTATTCGGCGGTTTCAGCTCTCGATTGGCCACATTGATGTAATGTGCCGACCGCAGAAATTATCGGAGATAGATATATGCGAGTTCGACCCCGACTATCTTGTGCAGTATATCGATAAGGTGGCGGAAGGTATCGTTACACCGGCCTGTGTACAGGCAACGGTATTTTACAATAATGGTATCGAGATGGAGTCGTTCCTGGCCGATGTCGACGTTGACAACCTGGATAACATACCCAGTTACGACTACCACGAAGTGGTGGCCGACGCCATCGAGTGGGTGAGGACGCAGTTTGATGTGGCAAAATCAAACGAACGGGAAGTCAGGGAGGTAACGGAATTGCGTGTGGCTGCTTGATAGTGATTTGCATGAATAGCGCCTTATGGCGCTATTTTTTTTTGGATATTACTGGCACCGTCCTCTCGCCATTCATCAATAATAATTTTTATGCCGACGAAAAGAAAATAAGGCGCGACCATCATTACTGCTCCCAGCGTAAAATCGACTGGGTTGATAGTCGTGTATTTTTCGAGGAAAAAATAAAATAGGGCTGCAACGAACAATGCATGTAACATCGTTCCTATCCCATCCTTTTAGCAATTGACAATGACAGCCAATATATTGAACGACGACCTCCCCGTCCAGTAATACGGGGGGAATTCCCATACAACTATGCTCACGCCAGCCACGGGGCAGGGGTGTTATCTCTTACAATATGTTGTTTTTGTGGCTTCCATCACATCATCTTTGTTTGTCCATGTTGCACAGTGATGTAACCATGCACTTGAGGCCTAGATGTCTCTATTATTGGCAAACAGGGATTTTAAGATGGCAAATCCATATAGCAAGGGTGATCAGGTTTTTCGTAAGTCGGATCAGCAACCAATGACTGTCGTTAGTGTTGACGATGACAAGAGCGTCATTTGTTCTCTAGATAGTGATAAAGAAGAACAAGACCGGTATGAACTGGACGCCATCTTTGGCGTCAATTCTGATGCAAAATTTATCGATCCAATGGACTGATGCTGTGGATATCGGCATTACGCAGGCACTTGAGGGTTTTTTTGCCCCTCAAATTTTTTGGGTAGGGAAGTTGTGCTTCCTTTCGCGCGTGATGCCAATCTGCTGTCCGTGCCAATGCTCGGCACACGATTGGAGTTAAAGATTATGAATACATCATTTTACGTTGGTATGCCTGTCTGCCTTAAAGACGATGATTCTACAATGACGGTAAAGCAGTTCATGCCATCAGGCGATTTGCTGTGTGCGTGGACTGGAGCTGATGGCAAAGAGATTGAGCGTGCTTTTCGGCGTTCGGATCTTGTGCCTGGCGCACAGAAAATCAGTGATAAGTTGATGATGATCGGCATGTGAGATATTTAAAGGGCTTCCGGCCCCTTTGATGATGATGCAGATCCTGTTAAACGTTAAACCTATCTACCGCTCTTGCTGCTCACGCTGATTCAGCATTCGGTCCAGGTCCGATGATAACGGTCACGCGGCGGTTGGATCGCCTCATGCCAGTTCGACGTCATACTCACCCGACTCCGGACACCCGCAGATCGTGATAAAACATCCCTTACCAAAACCGCTATCATACAGAAAATGATACATCTCACGACAGCCGGAGATATTCGATATCGCGTCTTCCAGCGCAGCAGCATCGAGATTATTACATGTGTAAAAGTCCACTCTCTCATACTCAATACCGTTGCTGCTTTCGCAGTCCGTGACGTTCAGCGTCACCTTCACATGTTTTTTACCGGTAATTGCCTCGTGCAACATACTTCCTGCCTATTGATTAATTACTCTATCTGTATAAATTTCAAGTGCGATATCCCGTCCTTGGTCTGTCAATGTGTATGCCAGGTTAAGGCTTTTATTTCTGAACTGGGCTATAAGGCCATGTTCATGCAATTTATGGCATGATGTCCTAAAGTGGTTTGCATGTAATGTTTGGTTGCGGTTTTGTTGTACCATATCAAACAGTGCCATCACTGGTATTGGTATGTTTTTCCCCCGTTGTTGCTCTATTCCGTACAATAGGAATAGAATATCGCTCTGGTTTTTTGATATGCGCATATCTACCCGCTAATCACTAATCGTATCTGATACGAATTATTTGGGAATTCGGCCCTGTGCTGTGCCGCTTACAGCCTGATGATTGATTGCATTCGCCGCTTCGTACTCGTTGGTGCTACGTCTGGCCAAATAGAGTAGTTTTTGGATTTTTTCGATATACCTGCTTTTTTTCATCACACATGTTTTTACCTTAAATATTTAAACCAAAAGTAAATACCGAAGATCCCTATAAAAATAAACATGAACGTCGACATTTCTGGTGGGTCTGCAAAAAAATACATAGGGTCCCCACCCAACCCACCCAAAAGGTCGATTTTTGGCCTGTTGACGTAATTATTCAATCCATGGTACAGGCTGAATAAAGACATGAGGAGAATGAACTGTTTGGCGAACCACTTAACTATCGTGGACAGCGTTTTCATTTTCCTTCCTCGTTATGCTTGTTTATTGCCGAACGTTGCATTTCGAATAGTTTTCTATTTTCCTCTTCTTTCTTTTTACTCTCTTCCTCTATCTTACATATCGATAAAGTATATTCCATCTCTGATTTTGATAACGGTTTACAGTTTTCTTCACAACTAAAATATTTAGACAGTTTTTCCCTTGCACATGCATTCTGGTCTGTATTGTCAAGGATTTCATTTAATTCCTTCGTTGATGGCGGTTTTTCAAAGTCATCTCCGATGTGAAATACATGAGACAAAAGGGAAATTAGAGAAATGAATAAGACAAAAATAAATAAATCATCCATTTTATGACCCCTCATAAATTTTTCTATAGAATTTCCACGAGCGATACTTAACCGCGATTAAATGCAGATACGCTTCCCTCACATTAGGGAATTTTAATGTTATGCGTTTTTTTCCATTCCAATGATTGATATCTGATACCACAGAATAGATGCATGACTCTATTTCCAGCGTAACCTTGCTTTCTCCTGTTTCTGGGGAGACTAACAACTCAATATATTCGGCGAGTAACTCAAATCTCATATCTTGGAATATGATCTTTCTCATACAGCTAGTTAATTCTAAACGAGCATATCCATCTCGGTCACACGCCATTACCTTTGAAAATACAGAAATGCCGTGTAACACGGATGGTAATAGGTGTAACTGGTAGCGAGATGGAGGATGACGCAGGCAAACAAAGTCCAGATGATATCTGCTTCCATCCCATTGGCTCAAATTGCACGCCAGGCCGCAATCCATCGCAAAACGCATGAGGACATATCGGCAAAACCCTCTGTATGGTGGATGAATAAGCATCGCCAGGTCTGGCTGAGTTCCCTGCGGCCATTCAACATAGATGTCCTTCCAGTACCAGTGCTCATCCTCTTCTGGAGGAGCGCGATAGACTCCTCCCCACGACTTAATACACGTTAATTCGTATTCAATCTTCGCTTTTTGAATGTTAACTTGCGCTGCGCTTAGAGCCTGTTCGAATTCGGATTTTATTGTATCCACTTTTGAGTTGAACCTGCTTTGCTCAGACTCGAATTGATGAATGGCCTGTTTTACTTTTTTGAATTTTTCGTCTAATAAATTCATAAAAAACCCTAGGTGACTTATATCAGTTTTGATTATCCATCTTTGATGTTTTTTAAATTATTTTTGTTCGGCTATCACTTTTGCGTTAAAGAGAGGAAGCCCATTCTCACAAAAAACATCACTATAATTAATATCACTATAATTGAACGTTTCCGTGCGTAATTTTTTGTTGGGTGTTAAATGAAGCTCTCCTGCATTATCCCATTTTTTACCCTTTTTATCGGTTACCTTTAATTTATAGCTAATAACTACGTCGTCGTTGGTCTTTTGAGTGGTTGTTGTATAGAAATTAATTTCACCTTTGTTGTCACTGATTTGATAGATAAGTGGTTGCCCTGCGGTGGTTGCAGCCTTCCAGTTTACAAGGTGATTTCCACACTCGGAAAAAATTAATATTTCTACTGATACAACCATCCCATTTTTTCCCGGAGCAGTGTCTTTTGGGGTAGTGGTGGCATTGGCGTTATATGCTGTCATCATGATAATGAATGAAGCAATGATATTTTTCATTTTATATATCCTTAATGCTGATTTTTGTTACTGGCTGCATATGGTAAATAATCGGAGTTGGCGCTCGCTATCAGTTATGACCGCCTTATCAGTTAGTTGGAGTTGTTCAAGGTCTGATATATAGTCGAGCAACATTGACAAGTCTTTAATTGAAACGATTGTGAATAATGCAGTCTTGTGTGTTTTTTCGATATCAGAACGGATCGTCGCAACCACTTTGCTAATCGGTTTGGTAGTCATATTATCCAGTCCTCATGGCGTGCGTCGCCGTTTGTAATTGTTATTGCAAAGGGCGCATCAGGTGCTCCGCGAGATTGTGAATGTTCTATAACAAATCCAATTTCATGAACTTTCTGGCAATCGCTATAACCTTGTTCGTACTCTTCGTCTTCTGGCAAAACCTCAAAGAAAGAACGAGCCAGCGTCTCCTGTTCGGCATTCATTGCGCAATAACACTGATTTTCATGGACAGTGAGGGAGCCGTTGGCATGGCGCAGGAAAACCATGTCAGATCCAAATTGACCAACTTTCTTGCGAACCTGGACGCAGTATCCAACACGCATGTCGTCTCCAAGAAAATTAGGTCCGGTAACAACAAACTGACCTTGCCCCGGGTGACCGGAAAGCCCGATCATTCTTTGGAAATCGTTAAGTTCAATAATGCGGGCTAGGGCATATTCTTTTGTCATTCCGGTGGCGTCAGTCATCGCTAGCGCCCTCATCTGATTCCGGTGACTTCTCGGTATTTTCAGGTTGATGGGCGGAAATGGCAGCGAGCATCTTTTTAAAAACCGGGAAATACGGTTCGGTGTTTTCAGCATCGGCTGGCTTTTCTCGTGATATATCCAATCCGAACTTTGTGTCATAAACCCAATAATCCGGCGTAACTTCATCCGGCACCGCTGATGGAGCTGCATAGAGCGCAACCACTGAGTATTTGTTAGGGGCTTCTGTGGGTATTGTTTCGTTTAAGCTAGCGGCCACCCCTTCAATGTGCTCTCTATTCAGATCCACGCAGTACTCATCCATGTATGCTGAACCATCCGGTTCACGGATCGCGTACATGAACGGTTTATCCGTGATGATGGGAAGCGCTGCCAGTGTAAGCTGAGCTTCTGCCGCAAGAAGACGGCGAGCGATATTTCCGACCACATGAGCAGAGATAGTAACGTTCTTACTACGAGATAATTCTGCCCATGATGCTACTTCTTCCAATTTCTCTTTCGTTAAAATTGTCATGTCAGTATTCCCATAATTGCGATGGGAATCAGCTCCCATCGCGCTTTATGAATTGAATTAGAAGGTAAACGATAATTTTGCCGCCGCACCATAGGTATTGCTGCTGGTACCAACCATGCCAGTTAAATCAAGGTGTACCAGTTTAAACGGCGACAGGCCGACACCAGCGGTAATCAAGCTTTTGTCGCTGTCTTTCAGGTTGGCACGGTAGCCTGCGCGCAGTTGCGCCCAGTCCCAGGCATTCAGTTCTGCTCCAAAGCCGGCATACTGGTTTTTCTTCTCGCCGGAAAAACCACTGGCTGGTGTCAGGTCAACGTCGGTGGCCAGCGTCACCGTGCCGTTTGTCCAGGCAGTACCGACGGTCGCTTGAGGACGGATTTCAAACGTACGCTTGATGCCGTTTACTTCCTTGCTGTCGATACTCCGTGCCACCAGGTTCTGGCCAACCAGGCCGACAGTCCAGTTGGGGGTTAAATCCATCGCAACACCCACATCGACGTTGGCACCTGACTGGCTATTCTTGAATTCCCCATTGCGAAAGTCTGACGAGCTGTAGTTATTGATGCCGACGTTGTAGTTGTAGAGGTAGACCTGCTGCAGTTTGGGCGTCATACCGACTGAGACGGTTTTCCCGGCCAGCGTGAGAGACTTCGCCGCTGAAATGCCGTATTCGGTAACAATGGCACCGACGCCATCTGCGCGGGAGGTCAGTGAGTTCAGATCCTCCGTCGTCGGTGTTCTGCCGGCAATCACAGAATCCAGGTAAGCCAGATCGTTATCCGTCACTGTCGCTTTGGCGCTGGCCACCCCCCAGGCCTTGGCGGTAAAGGCGAACGGCAGCGTGGTATTAGGAACGGCAATCGCAGTAGAAACTGCAGCGTCAGCTGAGCCGCCTTTTCCTGAAATGTCCTGAAACGCGTTCTTCAAGTTCTGAGCAGACGCTGTGGTATTAGTGTTGAACGCAGTCGCGTGTTTGTAGACGTCCCAACTGTTCTTCACTGCGTCGAATTTGTCTTCAATCCTATCTGGGTTGGACACCGTTGCGCCGAGCGATGGCAGAATCAGGCTGACATGGTCATGGCTGTTAAATTTGGTCAGTAACGCGGGATTAACCAAGGCTGCCGAACTGTAGTGCGAAGATGCTACGCCAGTACCACCCATGGCGTCGTTACGTGCATCAGACCAGGTACCCGCGGCCATTGCAGCGACGGGAAGGGTAGCCAGTGCTGCAATGATGGCATGAGTAATGTATTTTTTTTGCATGACAGATATTTCCTTTTTTATTAAAAAGTGACGTGTGATAAATAAAGGCCCTGGTGCTAAATAACAGGTTCAAAAATTTAATAAGGTACTTTTTCTTTTCATGACAATGTTGATTGCCATTTCTTTGATTGATTCAGACATGTTGTTATCATTTGATTCGTATTCATCTGGCTGATTCTCGGTAAAATACGGGAGCCATTTTTTGTACAGAAGTATCGGAAGTATCTTTCCGGTTTTTAATTTCTCCATTTCTGTCTGTGTAATGTTTAATATGGTGGTTTTTAGAATGCCATTTTTTTCCAGGAATCGGAAAAATGCTTGTAGCTCACTTTGCGCTGATACTCCTGATATTGAAAATGGCTTTATGACATTATTGCAGTGTGTTTTTTTTAATATCCATATGGCAGTGTCGCCCTTGTTACTTTTGATGAATACTACCCTGGGGGCTGGCCCCTTATTTGCAAGCATGTTATCTACATAGATTGCAGGGTAATGGTCCTGTGATTCACTATCGGTAATGACATCACTTTTGCCCGTTAGCCAGTCAAAACTCACACAGAACTGTTCTGACAGGTAGTGCAATACATCTATGGTCAGATAATCGAGCGTGCGTTGCCGGTCTTCCAGGATGCTCAGCTTGATATTAAACGGTTTTAGCAGGTCAGCAGTCTGGACAATCCCAACATCATGAGCGCGCATCAGTAAAACAAACCGTTCATACACGCTGGTCACCATGCTTTCAAACGGCATGGTTATTTCCCTGATGGCCCCTTCGACAATCATGTTGACCAGCTCCGAGCCAGATATACCGAGCAGCGCTGATTGTTTTTCGATAAATAATTTTGTTGATGGTCGAAATCTGACTGAGAAAGGCCCCGTCTTGCCGTCATTATCCGGAGCCACATTCATGTCTGTTGCGTTGAATGCCATGACCGCCAATTCAGCCATAACGGAAGTCAGATTCGCCTTCATATTATAAAGTTTCCCTGGTGTTGACTCTGTTTGTATTCGAATCGAATACAAACAGAGTCATTAAATACGCTTCACTGGGTTTTGTATAACGGAGAGATTCGATCGTTCTGATCGAATCTGTTCATGTAGTCATTTTGAATACAGCGCTATCGGGGCGATAGTGGAAATTGTATCTGCAGGGGAAATGATTTTTCAGTTGCGGGAACGGCGGGAACGCATCACCAGCATATAGCCACGTTCTTGAATCTGCGGGTAATGCCACTGTTTGCAGAGTTCAACTGCCCTGAATACACCTTCCTGCCATCCAGACATTCGCCATTGCCTGACGTGAATACGCATCTGCGGAAAGGTATTTTTTAGTCGCCTAATCTTACTGCGAGTGAACAGGTGTGATTGCATCAAAATCTGGGTGTCGCTGTTTGCGATGTCATTAATACGGTCGATGAGTTCATTCCATGCCTGTTCAAGGTCGGTCGGCGAGGTTCGAAGTTTACTGACATCTCTAACGTTATTGACGTGTAGAGCAACAGTACCAGCGTGAGTTCGGCGAAGTTTCTTAACAAAGAAATAATCACGATCTATATGACCAATCAGCCAATATGCCGGTCGTAAAATTAGTGGGAAAAGTAACGCGAGCGATGTGACGATAGCGACTAACGCAGCGATACTGGACATCGGTACAGGTAGTGATGGAGTGATAATCACGAAAGCTGTCAACAACATGAACAGTTCCCATATCAGGATAGTCAGTAGCATAACAATCATTTTTTATGTTCAGCCATGAAATGAAATTGTGATTGATGGATGGAGAGCGCCTCATAGCTTAATAGCCCCATTTCAGGTGAGAAGGGGAAATTATGCTTGGCTGGCTGAGAAAACAGGTGTCAGGGCTGTCACCGCGCGGAAATATTATAACTCCCGGTGTCTCAGTTGGGGAGACCGTATCAGCTGAAGGCTGGATCCTCCCTTGTTCGGCAGATGAGTTACTGGCTTCTGCAGGCCGGCCTCGGCTCATGCAAGCGCTCTGGGAGAACTGTCCACTATCAGCCAGCATGTTTGAGTCATTGTGGCTTTCTCCTCTGCGTCAGGTTGCCGAACTGGCTCAGTCATTGCCGCTACCAATAGCATCAGGTGAATATGGACGGCGTGGTGGACTACTTGATGCGGTGCTGTCTGTGTCGGTGTGTGCCGTCAGATTGTCAAAGTCTCACCTATTGCCTCCGGGTGCGCCGCCGGAAGAGCAGGCGGCGCAGAGTTCTGCATGGTGTACGGCTATCTACTATGCAGCACTGTTCAGTCTGGCTGGTGAGCTGGGTTCTGTCAGCGGCGAAACACGTAATGGCAAGCCCTGGTTACCTGCGTTAATCCCCCCGACTGATGCGTATCGGTTTCGTCTGGAATCTGATGTATCAGCTTCGCATTACTGGCGTCTGATGATCGCTGGTCGGCTACTTCCGCAGCCTGCACTCATCTGGCTGTCTCAATGGCCATCTGTATTACAAACGTTACTGTCGAGTCTTGATGAGCAGGCCGGTGGGATGGTTTCGGTCATTGTTGGTAACGCGTGGGAAAGGTGTGGTCTTTCTGGGAGGAACGCTGCAACACCGCCAATTGCAGCGTCAATGAATACTAGTATATCTCAGAATGCTGAGAACCGTTCTCTTGAACATCCAGTATCAATAGCGATAGAAAGCGAAATAAAAAAACAAAATAATAATTACAATAATAAGTCTGGTGATAATCAGGTTGCTGACAACGTGGCAGTGTCGGCTACTCAGGAACCAGGCGTTCCGATGAGTATCAGTCCTGATGAACTGGTTTCTGCATTGCACTCTCCAGAAAGCGCTGAAGATAGCGATCAACAACAGCAGGATACTGCGTCGGGTGATGCGGATATCGACACACTGTCGATACTTGATCGTCAGCTTTTTTCGGCAGCGGAAGATAAGGAATCCATTTCCGTCAATGAGCCAACTGGTGAGCATGGTGAGAATCAGTATGGTCGTTTATTTTTTGAGTGGATTGTCGAAGGGATTAATTCAGATTCTATTTCTGTCAATGAGCGGGATAGCTTTACTCATGTCGTCAGTCAGTTTTTATTTTTGAAAACACCGGAGTGTTTTTTTAAGTATTTATCATATTTATCATCATCAGGTGTCGACATTGATAAATCTGCGCTGCAGCAATCGTTTGAAGCCTGCAGCTACCACCATACACGCGGAGGGAAAGGGATTTATACGTATCGTATTTATGATAATCAGGAAAGAGCAGGGAAGTATGAAAAAATAGCAGGTTATATGATACCCATTACTGCATTGTCTAAATGCAAAAACAGGCTGGTAAATAGCAGCCCATATGTTTCACCTAATAATTAAGGACAATCTACATGACTGAAATTGGTTATGAGAATCTGCTGGACGATTATTTTTTTTCTAAATCGTTGCGTCCGGCTACGGAGTGGAGTTACCGCAAGGTCACAAATTCATTTATTCGGTTTGCATCTGATATTCCGCCTTGTCGTGTGGACAGAACGGCGGTATTACACTGGCGTCGACACTTACTGACAGAAAAGAAAGTATCGGCAAGAACATGGAACAACAAGGTAGCTCACATGCGTGCAATTTTTAATCACGGAATAAAACATCGTTTATTACCACATACCGAAAACCCGTTTAATAACGTGATTACACGGCCCGACATGAAGCGCAAGAAGACACTGGCTGCTGGACAACTGGATGCGATTGATCGCCTCATGGAGCAGCATCTGGAGCATGAGCGTCAGGGGATGGGAGCGCATTTTAATGAATGCGCACTGTATCCCGCCTGGTTCTGGAAAACGGTTCTCGATACTTTGCGTTATACGGGTATGCGGCAGAATCAGCTGCTGCACATTCGGCTGAGTGACGTGAACCTGGATGCGGGGATCATCAATTTGCGCCCTGAAGGGTCGAAAAATCATCGCGAACACCGGGTGCCGATAATTTCGGTGCTACGCCAGGGACTGAGCCGGCTGATAGAAGAATCGATAGCCCGCGAGGCGCAACCGGATGAGCAGTTGTTTAATGTTTATCGGTTTATTGGCAGAGCGAGCAATGACATGGCGCCGATGTCAGAGATACCACTGCGCTCGTTCTTCCGCCGACTGTCGAACGAATGCCGTTTTACGGTCAGCCCTCATCGTTTCCGCCATACGCTGGCCACCGAAATGATGAAAAGCCCGGACAGGAACCTGCAGATCGTGAAAAACCTGCTGGGGCACTCCAGTCTGACTACGACGTTAGAGTACGTGGAGTCGAATATTGACAGTATCCGGGCGGCAATCGAGTGTGAATTGCGCTGTTAGCTGACTAATGATAAGGATGGATTAACTTTGTTCTTTACACTGGCTTGACAGAAAAAGGAAAAGTTGTAAGTATTTTTCGGGCAATAGGAAACCGGTGCATACGACGAATATGCACCGGTTTATGAGTCTCAACTTCTTCACTGTGTGTACTTGTCAACGGACACAGATCCAAGGTCGGGCCCATTTTACTGCCCGTTATGAGCTGATACTCGTAACGAACAGGCTCTGAAGAATGGTGCCCGGACTCGGAATCGAACCAAGGACACGGGGATTTTCAATCCCCTGCTCTACCGACTGAGCTATCCGGGCAACGGGGCGCATTAAACCGTATATCGCGCAGAGCGTCAACGAGTTTCTGTCACAATCGCTGCGGTTGGTCTATTTTCAGTCAGTTGCCTCTGTTCTCAGTCAGTTTTACGCCGCCATAATGGCAGCAGCAGACCCGATGGCGCGCGGTATTGCGCCGATAAATACTGTCACATTCGTTTTCTTGAATTCGGTGAAAAATAATGCCACCATTGCGCGGTTTTTAGCTTACCTTTCACCTGCGGTTATTTAGAGGATTGCGGATATGTTGGATTCAATGCCCATGGTACAAGCACCGTGCGCCGGATCTCTGCTGTTGTCGCCGCATTCTGAACGCTCTGCGTTAACCCCGTCCCTGTTTTTCCGATTATCCCTTGCCACCATGCGGTGAGGCGTGCTGACGCCCCCTGTTAGGCATGATTAAAAATAGAGCCAGTTGGTCTCTGATTTTACTGATGTCTATCGGACGGTGCTGGTCCCAGATGATGCGATGTTTGCCTGTGCCGCTGGCGTGGGTCATACGCTTGTTGTGGTTAACTGGCACGCTGTTCGTCATTTTGGGCAGTATTGATGGGGTACGTTACGCTTAAAACGTAGTGCTATCTCTGCGCGGTGTCTTTCAGGCACGTACACTCATTCTTAACCGTTTGGGTTTGGTTACATGAAACAGTTAAAAATTGCGGCTAATGCGGCGGTTGCCTCCCGTCTAATCACCTTGCGTCCGGTTGTGGCGCTCAATCAGACCGATTTTACCGACATCGCAGCTGTGGTGGTATCGGTTGAGGAGGCGCGCAGCGGCATCCTGTCGGTGATGCATCATTCCGGCTTCGGTATTCCGGCATTCGTGGTGCGCGAGCCGTGGCATAACGGTCAGGAAGTGCTGCCGCCGGGTAGTGAGTGGTTGAGCCTGGATAAGGCCGGAGAACATGCGCTTCAACTGGAAAAAGTGGCGGCGGAGTATCAGGCTCGTTTGTTGCCGCCGTTTTTCGACACGCTGTCTAAGTATGTCGGTATGCGCAATACCACGTTTGCCTGCCCAGGACATCAGGGCGGGGCATTTTTCCGCAAACATCCGGCAGGCCGCCAGTTTTTCGAATTTTATGGCGAAAATATGTTCCGGTCCGACATCTGCAACGCAGATGTAAAGCTGGGTGATTTGTTGATCCATGAAGGTGCCGCCAAAAAGGCGCAGAAATTTGCTGCGACCGTGTTCAATGCCGATAAAACCTACTTTGTGTTGAACGGTACGTCGGCGGCGAACAAAGTGGTGACCAATGCGTTGCTGACGCGCGGCGATCTGGTGTTGTTTGATCGCAACAACCACAAATCTAATCACCATGGCGCGCTGATTCAGGCTGGCGCGACGCCGGTTTATCTGGAAACCGCCCGTAACCCGTTCGGTTTTATCGGTGGGGTGGATGCGCGCTGTTTTGATGAAGCCTATCTGCGTGAGCTGATACGTGAAGTCGCCCCGGAACGTGCTGATGAGGTCAGGCCGTTCCGTCTGGCGGTGATTCAACTGGGGACTTATGACGGCACTATCTACAACGCCCGGCAGGTGGTTGATAGCATCGGCCAGTTGTGCGACTACATTTTGTTTGATTCTGCCTGGGTGGGATATGAGCAGTTCATCCCGATGATGAAGCAGTGCTCGCCGTTGTTGCTGGACTTAAACGAGAACGACCCAGGGATTTTTGTCACTCAGTCGGTGCATAAGCAGCAAGCTGGTTTCTCGCAAACCTCGCAAATTCATAAGAAAGATAACCATATTCGTGGGCAAAAGCGCTTCTGCCCACACAAACGCCTTAACAACGCATTCATGTTGCACGCGTCCACCAGCCCGTTTTACCCGTTGTTTGCGGCGCTGGACGTCAACGCCAAAATGCACGAAGGGCCGAGCGGTCGCCGGCTGTGGATGGAGTGCGTCAGGCTGGGGATTGAAGCGCGCAAGCAACTGCTGGAGCGCTGTACGCTGATCAAGCCGTTTGTGCCGCCGATGGTGGGGGGAAAACGCTGGCAGGATCACGACACCGAGGTGATGGCCCACGATGTGCGCTTTTTCAACTTCGAACCAGGCGATAACTGGCATTCCTTCGAAGGCTACGCGCAGGAGCAGTATTTTGTCGATCCATGCAAACTGTTGCTGACTACACCGGGAATTGATGCGGTAACCGGCGCTTATACCGAATTCGGTATTCCGGCGACCATTCTGGCCAACTACCTGCGCGAACATGGCATCATTCCGGAGAAATGCGATCTGAACTCAATTTTGTTCCTGCTAACGCCAGCGGAAGATAGCGTGAAGATGGAGCAACTGGTAGCGGCGCTGGTTCAGTTTGAACAACTGATTAAGCAGGATGCGCCGTTAAGCGAAGTGTTACCGAGCCTGTATCACAAGTATGAACAGCGCTATACCGGCTATACGTTGCGGCGTTTGTGTCAGGAAATGCATGATTTTTACGTCAGCCACGACGTGAAGCGGCTGCAAAAAGAGATGTTCCGCAAAGCGTCTTTCCCGCAGGCAGTGGTGCTGCCGCAGGATGCGCATACCGCGTATATCCGTGGCGAGGTGGATCTGGTGCCGTTGGCGCAAGCGCAGGGGAGAATCGCTGCTGAAGGCGCATTGCCTTACCCGCCGGGCGTGCTGTGCGTGGTGCCGGGCGAAGTGTGGGGGGGAGCGGTGCTGCATTATTTCCAGGCGTTGGAAGCCGGTATCAACCTGATGCCGGGCTTTGCGCCGGAACTGCAAGGTGTCTACAGTGTAGCGCAGGAAGACGGCAGCAAATGCCTGTGCGCAAATGTGATTGCTTGCTAATGGATTTGTGCTGAGCAACCAAAGAGAAAACCGGGGATGTTTCGACATCCCCGGTTTTTTACAGCGTTTCAGTGATCTCAGTCATCAGGCCGCAGTTTTCTCATGCTCTGCTTTTAGCCGGTTAACGTCTTCTTTCTGTTTACTCAACCCATACCAGCCCGCAATCAGCAGGACAGTCAGCACCGGGATGGTGGCAATAGTCCAGGTGCCGTTCGGGTAATCCAGCGCCATCAATACCAATACGCTTAGCAGAAACGCCAATGTCAACCAGGAAGAAAACGGCGCCAGCGGCATACGGAAGGCGACTGGGCTGGCTTTGCCCTGACGAATAGCCTGACGTAGTTTCATCTGACAGATGATGATAAAGGCCCAGGAGCTGATAATGCCGAGCGAGGCCACATTCAGTACGATTTCAAACACCTGTGATGGAACGATATAGTTCAGGAATACGCCGATCACATGAATGCAGACGGTGACCAAAATCCCGGCATAAGGCACCGATTGGGCGTTCATGTTGCCAAGAAATTTGGGCGCTGATCCCCCCTGAGACAGGGAGCGCAGGATGCGGCCAGTGGAGTACAGCCCGGAGTTAAGGCTGGAGAGCGCCGCCGACAGCACCACAATATTCATGATAGTGCCGATGTAGGGCACGCCCAGCTTGCTGAAGAAGGTGACGAACGGGCTTTGCCCGGCCTGATACGCATTCCACGGCAGCAGACAAACCAGCAGGATGACGGAACCGACGTAAAACAGACCGATACGCCAGATAACGCTGTTGACCGCTTTGGGCAGCGTCTTTTCCGGGTCTTTGCATTCGCCAGCGGCGGTGCCGATAAGCTCTACCCCGGCAAATGCGAAGATAACCCCTTGTATTAGTACTAACGCCGGCAACAGACCGTGTGGAAACAACCCGCCGTTATCGGTAATCAGGTGTAACCCTGGTATGTTGCCATCCAGCGTTTTGCCCGTGCCGAGAAAAATCGTGCCGACTATCAGGAACAGGGAAATGGCCGCCACTTTGATCAATGCGAACCAGAACTCCATCTCGGCGAACCACTTCACACCAATCATGTTCATAGTGGTGACGATAGCCAGCGCACCCAGTGCAAACATCCATTGAGGAACATCGGCAAAGGTACCCCAGTAATGCATGTAGAGTGCGACGGCGGTGATATCGACGATGCCGGTCATCGCCCAGTTGAGGAAGTACATCCAGCCCGCGACATAAGAGGCTTTTTCGCCTAAAAACTCGCGGGCATAGGAGACGAAGCTACCGCTGGAGGGACGGTGTACGATCAATTCGCCCAGCGCCCGCAGAATGAAGAAAGAGAAGATGCCGCACACCAGATAAACCAGCGCTAACGCCGGGCCGGCCATTTGCAGGCGTGCGCCGGCACCCAGAAATAAGCCAGTGCCAATCGAACCGCCGATGGCGATCATCTGTACCTGGCGGTTACCCATGCTTTTGTGGTAACCCGCTTCGTGTGAATCGAGCCAGCGTCGTTTGGCGTGGTGTTCGGTCTCGTTTTTATGTTGGTTCATTACCCGTTGGATTCCATTGTCTGTCATTCAGGAGCATGAAATAGCTGTTGTGTCACAGCCTGATTCATCGAGTGGATGGTATTTTTCCGGCCCGGCTATCTGTTGTCGGGCTCAAAAACGCCAGCGATGCTACCGTTTCCTGACCGGAGAGGCAAAAATTCTCTGCGCTGATTCAACGTGAGTGTTTTATTTATCTGCTTTGTTTTTCATTTATATCAGAGCAATAAATTATTTTGTTTTTATTTTTAAGTCTTTTGGTCTGAAAAATGGCTTTTTGAATAGTTTTTGCTTATGACTGTAACCAATCGTTTGCATTGGTGAAAGGTTCATCGTTGTTAATGTCGCGGACGTGGTGGCAGGGGGGCACAGCAAGCAGCGCCGACCACCGTGAGGCAGTGGCCTGTGGTGAAACAGGCCATTGCTTGTTTGGGGCAAACAGCCGGGGCAAACGGCAGTCAGCGGCTATAACCGCGATAGTTTTTCTGCGCGGTGTTGACCTTGTACAGATAATGCCGCGATTCAGCAGATGGATGACGCGTGGTCAGCGTTTGGTAGACCTCGCCGGGCGACATCGTATTGATGATGCCGAACGCCCTGTCTTTATCGCTGGAGAAGACCCGCAACACGCTGCCGGCGCCGCCGTTATAAGCGGTGATCATGGCATAGCGTTGTGATGTCGGGTTTTGAATTCCCGACAGGTAGACGTTTTTCAGCATCGACAAATAGGCGGTGCCGGTATCGATGTTGTTCTCCGGGTCAAACAGGTAGCTGCGGCTTGGTTGTCCCCATTTGCCTTTCATTTTGAACACGTCGCGGCCAGCACTGTGCTGCACCACCTGCATCAGTCCCAGCGCGTCAGAACGGCTGACCGCATACGGGTTAAAACTGGATTCGGTTTGCATGATGGCCAGAATCAGCGACGCATCGATGCCATAGCGCTCAGAAGCCTGACGCACCATCGGCAGATATTTGTGCGCGCGTTGATCCAGGTGGTTAGGCACCAGTTGAATGGTCACTGACCAGATCACGCGCATACCGGAGGTACGGCGTTGCAGCTTGTTTTGCAGCAGATAATCAGCGAAGTTGCCGGCACGGCCTTCCCAGCGGATCGGCTGGCCGGTATTGTCCAGTACCTGGCCGTACAGCAGTGGTTCGCGGCTGATCTGAATATCGTTGGCGTCAGAATAGAGGTCGGTGTTGCTGGCGTTGTCACCCATCAGCAGGGTGGTGATGATCGCCTGACGCAGGCTGGCCTGATAGTTAGTTGAAGAAATGGTTTCGATAGTGATGGTACCGGCATCAAAGTTGACGTGACTACGCGTCATATATTGATCAGAGTATTTGACGTAGTCTTTAGGACCGGCGATCAGAACCTCGTTCAATCCCCAGATGTTTTCGATGTTGTTGGCAAATTGCCCCATCAAAATATCGAAGGCGTTGGTATCTTTAATAAATGCCTCGTCGTTCTCACGTCCTTTTTTGCTGGAACAGGA
This sequence comes from Dickeya poaceiphila, assembly GCF_007858975.2. Classification (GTDB taxonomy): domain Bacteria; phylum Pseudomonadota; class Gammaproteobacteria; order Enterobacterales; family Enterobacteriaceae; genus Dickeya; species Dickeya poaceiphila. Next base: position 3,178,500 of record NZ_CP042220.2, on the reverse strand, counting down.
GATCAACAATGGGGCGACAAGCAGCAAAACAAGCAGTTTCTTCATTGTATCAAGCCGTACAGGATCAACGATGCGTCAGGGCCTGACGGCCCTTGTCATTCAAGGTTACAGTCAGTGTTGCGGCGGGGTGTAACCGTCGATATGCACGTCTTTGCCTTCAAACAGGAACTGCACCATCTCCTGTTCCAGCAGTTTGCGATGCTCTACATTCATCATGTTGAGTTTTTTCTCGTTGATAAGCATGGTTTGCTTGGCCTGCCATTCGGCCCAGGCTTCTTTCGAAATTTCGTTATAGATACGTTTGCCCAGCTCGCCGGGATAGAGCTGGAAATCGAGTCCTTCGGCATCACGTTGTAAAAAAGTACAGAAAATGGTTCTGCTCATGCTTATTCCTCATCATGTGCGCAGGCGTCCGCGAAGACCGATTGCGGCTGAGCCAGTTGGCGTAGCAGCCGTTCTACTGGGGCGGCAAGCCCTACGGACGGCGGGTGCGCTAAGTTATACCAGAGACCGGCACCTTCATCCATGCAGGAACCGTTGTCGGTGAAATTCAGCCACATCGGCACAATATCCAGGTGGAAATGGCTAAAGGTATGGCGAAAAGCAATGCCCTGACGCAGGCCCTTACGCTGGATGCCGCGCTTATCGAGCCATTGCGTCAGGTCATCCAGACTGGAGAACTGTGGAAAACAGTACAGACCGCCCCACAAGCCAACCGCCGGACGTTGCTCCAGCCAGACGGTGTGCTGCTGTTGCAACAACAGGAACCAGGCGTTCCTTTCCGGTAATGTCTGTTTGGGTTTTTTGCCGGGGTATTCGGTCCAACTGTGGTTGGCGTAAGCGATACAGCCGTTACTGAGCGGACAAAGTTCGCATTTCGGGCGACTGCGGGTACAGACCATTGCCCCCAGATCCATCATCGCCTGGTTGAATTTTTCAACGCCGCACGCGGGTGTGACGGTTTCACTGAGTGCCCATAGCTGTTTCTCGACCTCTTTTTTCCCCGGCCAGCCGGCTATCGCATAGCAACGTGCCAGCACCCGTTTGACATTGCCGTCAAGAATCGGGTAGTGCTGGCCGAGCGACAGCGAGAGAATCGCGCCCGCAGTGGAGCGGCCCACGCCGGGCAAATCGGCAATGTCGTCAAAACGGTCAGGAAACTCGCCGCCGTGGCGATTAACGATGGTTTGTGCCGCCTTGTGCAGATTGCGGGCGCGGGCATAATAGCCGAGTCCGGTCCACAGATGCAGCACATCATCTAATGGCGCCGCTGCCAGTTCAGCCACGGTGGGAAAGCGCGCCATAAACCGTTCGAAATAGGGAATGACGGTAGTCACCTGAGTCTGCTGTAACATCACCTCTGACAGCCAGACTTTATAAGGAGTTTTTTCGAGTTGCCAGGGCAGGGTTTTACGGCCATAGCGCTCGTACCACTCCAGTACCTGTTGCGCGAACTGTTGCGCTTGCATCATAGAGGCGTCGTCATCCGGCAGGTAAAAATTTGACAGCGATTGCAGCACAGAGTGAATGTACTGTAAACCGGAACTTTCCGCCTCTGACTACTTGCTAAACAACCGTATCCTTGGATAATGCGCGTTTTCCCAACCCAATCAGACTTACAGAAAGCATTATGATCAATAACGTCATCTCTCCGGAATTCGATGAAAACGGGCGTCCGCTGCGTAGAATCCGCAGCTTTGTGCGCCGCCAGGGCCGCCTGACTAAAGGACAGCAACAGGCGCTGGATGATTTGTGGCCGGTGATGGGCGTGGAATATCAGAATGACATGCTGGATTTTGACCGTTTATTCGGACGCAATGCCCCCGTGGTGCTGGAGATAGGGTTTGGGATGGGGGCGTCTCTGGTGACGATGGCGCAGCAGCACCCTGAACAGAATTTTATGGGGATAGAAGTGCACGTACCTGGCGTCGGGGCCTGTCTGGGAACGGCACAGGAAGCGGGCGTCGATAACCTGCGGGTGATGTGTCATGACGCGGTAGAAGTGCTGGAGCGCATGATTCCCGATGGCTCGCTTGCCATGGTGCAGCTGTTTTTCCCTGATCCATGGCACAAAGTGCGTCACAACAAACGCCGTATTGTGCAGGTGCCGTTTGCCGAGCTGGTTCAGCGTAAGCTGGCGGTCGGCGGTGTGTTCCATATGGCGACCGACTGGGAACCTTATGCGCAGCATATGCTCGAAGTGATGAGTTCGGTCGCAGGTTATCGCAATCTGTCAGACCATAATGATTATGTACCGCGTCCGGCGTCACGGCCATTGACCAAATTTGAGGCCCGTGGTCAGCGGTTGGGTCATGGCGTCTGGGATCTGATGTTTGAGAGGAATTAATAATGGCTAAGAATCGGAGTCGTCGTTTACGTAAGAAACTGCACATTGATGAGTTTCAGGAATTTGGTTTTTCGGTCAGTTGGCGTTTCCCGCAGGGAACCAATGTGCAAGAGATTGACCGTACGCTGGATTTGTTCGTTGATGAAGTGATCGAACCGCATGGTCTGGCGTTTGAAGGCAGTGGCTATCTACAGTGGGAAGGTTTGGTCTGTTTGCAAAAACTGGGCAACTGTACCGACGAACAGCGCGAGCTGGTACGTAGCTGGCTGACAGCACATCAACTGACTGATGTGACCGTTAGCGATCTGTTCGATATTTGGTGGGATCTGCCTGCTACCCTCGGTTAAACCGCGCGTTTTGGTCATCACTGTCGGCTATCGCCAGTGATGACGGCTGTTAGCCTTTGCCGCTGAGTGTTCGGCTGGCGGCAGGCGCTGTTTTTTCAGGAGTCTTTATGTTGCGTAAAATAACTTTAGGCGCATTGATGTTACTGGCCTGGCAAGCACAAGCGGCCTATCAGTGCCCGGTTCAACCCCAGGATGACATCATTATCAGCCCACAGAGTGTGAAAGTGGTCGGCACCAGCGGCAATTTACAGATTTCGCCGCAGGGTGATGTACTGAGCAACGGTAGCGCACTGAATCTCAATGCCGCACAGCGCCAGCAGGCTAAGTCGTATCAGGCTGAATTGCGCCAGCAACTACCGTGGATTGATGAAGGCGCAAAACAGCATCTGGAAAAAGCGCGTCAGGCGCTGGACAAGGTCATTGTGCAGCAGTTGGGCAGCGACAGTAATGTGCGTAACCGGCTTGGCACATTGGATGAGCAGCTAAAACAGCAGATGAACCGGATTATCGAGCATCGCAGTGATGGCCTGACCTTTCATCATCAGGCGATTAAGCAGGTTGAGCAGGATGGGCAGCAGATTGTCGAGCGAACGATGGGCGGTGTCTTGCAAGATAGCCTCAATGAAATGGGTGTCAAACAATTGGGTGGCGGCGGTAATCCGTTGCAGGCGATGATGGGTAATCTGGGCGGTTTGCAACAAGCCATTCAGACTGAGTGGAAAAATCAGGAAGCGGATTTTCAGCGTTTTGGTCACGATGTCTGCAATCGGGTGACTTCACTGGAAAATCAGCGTCAGATGTTATTGCTGTCAATCAAATAACCTTTATTTAAATAGGGTGAATGCATTATTGTGTATTCGCCTTTTTTATTTTTAGGATTTTTCTTGATTTTAATGAGTTACATTTTTTATAAAAATTAATCTTTTCATCTATTTTTGTTTTATTTTAATTCCATATGTTTCATTTTGATTTTGGTTTTATGTAATTCATAAAACTGTAAATTAAAAGGCTTGTTTTGTTCATTTTCATTGTGTAAAGATAACTTCAAGGAATACTGCTTTTCGTATATGAAATAACATCATGGCGTGAAAGTAAAAATAATGTATTCCTGAATCATGGAAGATACCAAAGATAATTCAGGTTACAGGGAGAAATGCATTGCATTTTGAATGTTGCTGGCGACAGCTGGCGCACCTGCAACTTGCAGTATGACGGATATATCGTATATACCCTAAATAATTCGAGTTTCAGGACAAAACGCGTTGCGTTTTGAACAACGCAGCGCGTTGGCCCTTCAGGGCAAGGCTCATTGAGCCTTGTAACGCGGCAAGGGAAGGAATCCCGATGAGCTTACTCAGGTAAGTGATTCGGATGACTGAGCGCAGCCAACGCACCTGTAACTTGAAGTATGACGGGTATAAAACGGTATTTCCTACGCAGCATATAAAACGCACCCGTAATGCTTAATTATCGGATCGCGCGATCCGCTTATTGAGGTTTTGTTTTTCTTTATATTTTAGGATGTGTCATATGCGCATGACGTTTAATACGTTAAGGTTTTCTTATGTCAAAAAATCGGTGATGTCTCACCGAATAAAAATAGATTTTTATCACAGCAGGCAACGACTGGATAAAGTGCGATTTAAAAGACGGCTGATTGCCGGCTTGCTGCTGGCTCAATTGGGTTCTGTATTACATCCGGCACTGGCTGCTACCGCTGATGATTTTCGCACGCCTGAATATATGCGTGATGGCGCTGCGCTGGATTCCATTCATGCCGCTGAAGCTTATGCCATGGGATATAGCGGCGCAGATGTGACGGTTGGGATTATTAACCGCGTCGGCGATTTATCCAGTAATGATGAGTTTAATGGAAAAGTGGATGCCGGTTCACACTGGATCAGTGATCCCAGCAGCGCCAGCCCACACGGTTATTGGGTAGCCGGGGTGATTGGCGCGGCCAGGAATGGTGTCGGCGTACAGGGCATTGCCTATAATTCCAATCTGTTAACGCTGGGAACGGATAATTCCATCAGTGACTTATTGCAAGGCATGGTGGATATGACCAATCGCCCGGATGTGAAAATCATCAGCAACAGCTGGGGGTTTCTGTTTTATCCTGACCAGATCTCCTCGTATTCTGCCGCCATGCAGGATTTGCTGTTAAATACGGTGGTTCCCGCTTATGTCAGTGCGGCGAATGTGCTGGCCAGCCAGGGGCAGTTAATGGTGATGTCTGCCGGGAACGAAGGGCATTTGACGCCGACATTGTTTTCCGCATTGCCCACCGTGCTGGATAATAACCATCTTCAGGATAATATCGCCAATACCTGGATTAACGTCATGGCGTTCGATCCGTCTCAGCCCACCAGCAGCGCGGCATTTATCGCTACCTTCAGCAATCTGGCACAGGGCGCGACCGATTACAGCCTGTTGGCGCCGGGCGTCAACATCATTACGCCATCCACCAACAATACCTATTTCCGGGTCAGCGGCACCTCATTTGCTTCACCTTATGTCGCCGGCGTTGGTGCGCTGGTCAGTCAGGCGTTTCCCTACATGAGCGGCAAGCAAATTGCGGATGTACTGCTGTCCACCGCGACGCCGCTTACCGGCAACAATTTGCCTAAAGCGGTGGTGCTGGCTAACGAACAGTATGATGAAAATCAGTCGCTGACCGGTACAGCCGTCAAAGTCTATGCAACCCACACCGGTATTACCTTTACCGATGACGAACTGACCACGTTGATAAGCTCGCTGAAAATTAAAAGTCCATATAACAGTATGACGGACGATCAGGTTCGGGCCGCGATTCTGAGCGCCGCCACTGATCAGAATATTAACGTGATGTCGCAGAGCGACTATCAGGCGTTGTTTGGGCAGGGCGTAGTTAATGCGTTTAAAGCGGTACAAGGCCCCGGCTTGCTGAACGCTAAACGTCTGGTAGACAGCGACTTCAGTAGCGGCACATTTGGTGGAAATTATGCTCTCTATGCTATTGATACCAAAGGTGTAGACAGCACCTGGAGCAACGATATCGGTCAGGTGAAAAATACCGCCAGCGGCAGTGTGTTGTCCGGGCTGGATGTTGGCCTGCGTAAGCAAGGCGCTGGCACGCTATACCTGACGGGGAATGACACCTTTGCCGGCCCGACTGTGGTGGAAGGAGGCAAACTGATTGTTGGCAAGGTCGCCGGCGATGCCGGACAGCTGGCGGGTGACGCCTGGGTGCAGTCCGGCGCTGTGCTGGGTGGGCACGGCACCATCAACGGTTCAGTGGTGGTGCAGAATGGCGGCACACTGTCGCCCGGCAATTCAATCGGAACACTCACGGTTGGCAATGTACGCTTTGACCCCGGTTCCATTTATGAAGTTGAGATAGACCAGCAAGGTAATGCCGACCAACTGGTAGTGGTCAATAATGCTCAACTGGCAGGCACGGTGAAGCTGGTTGGGCAGGGCAGCGGGCATTTGGGGGACCGGTTTGCGCTGGTGAAAGCAGGCACGTTAACCGGTGTGTTCGATAAGCTGGAGTCGGCCAATAATTCGCTGTTTTTGACTGATGCACTGACTTATGGCTCGCAAGGCGCGTTTGTCAACGTGGTGCGTAACAACGTGCGCTTTAGCGACGTGGCGCAAACGGCTAACCAGAGTGCGGTTGCGAATGCTATCGACAACCAGTCGGGTACTGCGGTGCTGAGCGCGGTTGCCGACCAGCAGGATGCCGACAGCGCCCGGCGTGCTTTTGATAATCTGAATGGCGAATTCTACGCCACAGCACGCAATGCGCTGATTCGCAACAGCCGCGCGGTGCGCGATACCCTGAACAGCACCATGATGGGGGCGGGCAAAGGTGCAGAGCCTTGGGTGAGTAGCTGGGGATATGATGGTCAACAAGATGGAGACGGCATACGAGCAGGTATGAAATACAACGGCTACGGTTTGCTGCTTGGCAATGGCCGGCATGTTGGTGAGCAGGGTACGCTGGGGGTTGCCGTTGGCGCGGAAAAAGGTCAGATCACGATGGATGATCGTGCATCTCGCGGCGATCTTAACGCCTACCATGCCGGCGTTTACCTGTCTGATCGGGCGATGATGCTCGATCTGAGATCGGGACTCAGTTACAGCTATATCACCCTCGATAGCCAACGCGGCATCAATGTCTCCGGGCTGAATGGTCAGGTGACGGGGGATTATCGCGCCAGTCTGGCACAAGGGTTCGTTGAAGCCAGCCACCATTTTGATTTCTTTGAAACCTTCAGTGTGGAGCCTTATGGTAATGCTGCCTGGATCTGGCTGCAAAATCAAAGCGGACAGGAAGAGGGAAATGGTGCGTCGCTGGCGTTTGAGAAAGACACCACCCGCGCCGCTTTTGCGACCGGCGGTTTGCGTCTGAAAGTTCAGCCATTGTCACGCCTGCCGGTATCCTTGTATGGGGATTTCGGCTATCAGCACCGCTTAACCCATGATGATAATCAGGTCCGGCTACGCTTTGTTTCCGGCGGAGATACTTTCACTACCGAAGGTCTGCCGCTGGCGGATAATACCCGACTGATGCGGGCTGGCGTCACGGTGGATTTCTCTCACAGTGCTCACCTGTCGTTGGGATATCAGGGGGATCGCGCCAGCCGGGTTAAGGATGATAGTGCGCAGGCGTTGTTTAGCATGGCGTTCTGATCGTGTGACATCGAGCGTATAACATGGTGAGTACTGCGCCTTCCTTTACCGGGAAGGCGCAGTTCACGAACATCAGGGGGCGGGAATGGTAAACCGACGATGGATGGCTTCCAGCTCTGTCAACACGTCTTCGTCAAGTGTCAGATTCAGGCTATCCAGATTGGTTTTTAGCTGTTCCAGCGTGGTGGCACCGAGCAGGGTGCTGGCGACAAACGGTTGCTGGCGCACAAACGCCAGCGCCATTTGCGCCGGGTCTAACCCGTGCTTTTGCGCCAGTGCGACATATTCGGCAATGGCCTGCTGGGTATGGGGCGCAGAGTAGCGCACAAAGCGGCTAAACAGTGTATTGCGTGCGCCTGCTGGTTTCGCGCCGTTCAGGTATTTTCCCGTCAAGGTGCCAAACGCCAGCGGCGAATAGGCTAGCAGTTCCACTCCTTCATGCTGGCTGATTTCCGCCAGACCGATTTCGAAGCTGCGATTGAGCAGGCTATAAGGGTTCTGAATAGAAACAATGCGCGGCAGGTCGTGCTTTTCCGCCAACTGCAGATAGCGCATCACGCCCCATGGGGTTTCGTTTGACACGCCGATATAGCGGATTTTACCGGCTCGCACTTGCTCGTTCAGCGCCTCCAGCGTTTCCAGCAGTGTGACGGCGGGTTTTTCCTGGCTGTACTGATAACTTAGCTTACCGAAGGTGTTGGTCTGACGCTGCGGCCAGTGCAACTGGTACAGGTCAATGTAGTCAGTGTTCAGACGCTTGAGGCTGTCGTCCAGTGCGGCGCGGATATTTTTGCGATCCAACGCCTGTTGCGGACGCAGGCCGCTGTCGTTGAGACGTACTGGTCCGGCGACTTTGCTGGCGATGATCAGCTTTTCGCGCCCACCGCGGCTTTTCAACCATGAACCAATATAGCTTTCCGTCAGTCCCTGCGTTTCCGGGCGTGGTGGAACCGGGTAGAGTTCGGCGGTATCAATCAGGTTAACACCGGCGGCAATGGCGAGATCTAACTGAGCGTGGGCATCCGCCTCACTGTTTTGTTCGCCGAAGGTCATGGTACCCAGACCCAATGTACTGACTTCCAAACTGCTATGGGGAATACGGTGATAGAGCATTGCAGTTTCCTTTTTATTCTTCTGAGTAACGCGGGTGCGACAACGCCGCAAATTTGACTATAACCAAGCCGTGGCGAGGGGGGAAGGCTCTTTGTGCGGGAAGGCCGGGCATCATGCGGGTAAAAATAGTTTAAAAATAGTTTCAGCGACTGACAAAGCAACATGAGGATAATGGCGGGGCAGACAACATGCTGCTACATCTGCCCGGCGGGGGGGAGTATATGAATAACCGGTTTATCGTTCGATCACCTGAGAAATGTTGTCGTTGTTGATCTGGTGCTGCACGCCATCTTCATCAGTATAACTGAGTAGTCCAGTGGACGGGTCCAACACGGGCTTTCCCTTGGTCAGCAGCATCTGGCCGTCTTTGGTGGCAATAACATAATGACTGGCGCAGCCGGAGAGCAGCATGATAACCGTCAGAGCCATGGCGGTTTTTATCCGGAGTCGCATACTGAATGTACCTGTTGTTTAGCAAAAAAACTGAATGTTTCCCAGTCTAGCAAAGCGCCGTGCGGGTGAAGTTAGGATTTATGGTAAAAAAATGAAAAACCTATGTAAGTATGGTGCGGAAAATGGCGCATTGACCATTTCCCGCACAAGAATTAGTGGCTTTTAGTGGCTTTTAGTGGATTTCTTGCCGCGCATCAGGTTCAGTGCTTCCACTGCCATCGAGAAGAACATGGCGAAGTAGATGTAGCCCTTAGGTACATGAATATCAACGCTTTCCAGAATTAGCGTAAAGCCCACCAGAATCAGGAATGACAACGCCAGCATTTTCACCGATGGGTGGCGATCAACAAATTCGCCGATAGGACGGGCGGAAAACATCATAATGCCGACGGCAATGACGACGGCTGCCATCATGATGAACAGGTGGTCGGACAGACCCACGGCGGTGATCACCGAATCCAGGCTGAAGATGATGTCCAGCAGCATGATCTGCACAATAGCGCCAAAGAAGGAATGTACCTGCGAGGTGTGGTCTTCTGCTTCGCCTTCAATCGTTTCGTGGATTTCTTTGCTGGATTTCCAGATCAGGAACAGGCCGCCGAGGAACAGAATCAGGTCACGGGCGGAAATTTCCTGACCGAATACGCTAAACAGCGGATTGGTGAGTTTTATAACCCAGGCGATGGACGCCAGCAGGCCAAGGCGCATCAGCATCGCGCCCATCAGGCCGATACGGCGAGCTTTGTTCTGTTGCTGTTTGGGAAGCTTGGCGACGACCAGCGACAAAAAGATGATGTTGTCGATGCCAAGTACGATTTCCAGTATGGTGAGTGTCCCCAGCGCCAGCCAGGCATTAGGGTCTGCGATCCAATCGAGCATTATCTCAGTGCATCCTTAAACGAAATGTAAATGACTATTATCTACGGCCTGCAGTTGTACAGGCAAGAGGAATTAGGTTGTGCTTGTCCCGGAAGGAATTACAGCAGAAAATGCCTGGTCAGTAGCGGTGTAGTGAAGGTTTTTTTCAGATAAAAACCGCGTGGTAGCGTCAAAATCGGCTGCCCATGTTCGCCAATCGCTTCGGTCAGCGCCCGGCTGTTGGCGGCTTTGGGGCGCAATTGCAACACTTCGCCGTGACGTGCGGTGATGCTTTCTACTTTGCCAAGCACGATCAAATCCATCAGCTCTTCCCAGTCTTGCCGTAACTGCTGCTCTTCTTCCTGACTGGGACTCCATAACAATGGTGCTCCGATACGGCGTTCCCCCAACGGGATGGGGCGCGAACCTTCCACCGGAATCCACAGTACTCTGGTCAGCTTATGACGTACATGGCTGCTTTCCCAGGTTACGCCGCTGTTTCCGGTGAGCGGCGCTACACAGACGAAGGTCGTTTCCAATGGTCGCCCTTGTTCATCCACTGGAATGGTTTTCAACTCAACCCCGATATTGGGAAAGTCCTGCTCCGGCTTGCTGCCGGCATTGGCACCCAGGAAACGCTCCAGTAGTACGCCGATCCACCCTTTATCTCGCTTAAGGTTGGCGGGCAGCGGTAGTTGGGCGATTCGCGCCAACTCTGCCAGCGAATAACCAGCCAGCGCCTGTGCCCGCAACAGCAAAGCCTGTTCACTGTCCGGCGGCGTTTGATGGAGGGTGGGTGGTTGCGTCTGCATGTATTGCGTATCCGTTACTGATAATCAAGGTGATTAAAAAAAACACAGCCATGGCGGAGGATAACATCAGGTATTCAGTTATTCAGGCAGGAAATAATAATAGCATGATTTTTTTATGATTTTTATCTCGCGATGCATGGTGAGAAAAACCTCGCCGGTTTTTGTTCATGACAAGACACCGACAATAAACAGGATTTTACACTATGTTATCCACAGTTTTTTGGGATAACAGGGATAACTCAGGATTACTGTTTTGATTTACAGCCTTGACGGACGGTGCTTTTGCTGGTTTTGCTGTTTTTTTGGCTGGTTTTTCGTTATCGCCTGTGGATAAAACCGACGTAGTGCGATCTTTCGCCATCCTGAGAACCTCTGCGGATGTTGTTCATAGAGGGGGGGAGGAAACACGCTGGGGAGTGGGGTAATTGATTGAAAGGACAGGGTGATTTTGTTCGGGTCATCACAATTGCATAAAAATTGAAATGAGTTTTGCGCACTTTTTCATGATGTTCTTCACAAAGATGTCCACAGAAAAAGTGAATAAACCGGTAAAATTATCAGGTGAATGTTCATAACTTCGATTTTATCTGTGGGTTAACGACGTTTTATCAGCGATGGTCGGGATGACGGAACGATTAACACGTGATGCAATCGTCAGAAACGGTATCAATAAAAGGGATGTAAAGCGGGAGTTTACCGTCTGTCAGGAGTGTGAAACAATCGAGACATCTTTGCATTCTAGTTTATCGAGGTAGTCCGGTGATCGATGATGATGGCTACCGCCCGAATGTTGGTATTGTAATTTGTAATCGGCAGGGTCAGGTGTTATGGGCCCGTCGCTACGGCCAGCACTCCTGGCAGTTTCCTCAGGGGGGAATTAATCCCGGAGAAAGCGCGGAACAAGCCATGTACCGCGAACTGTTCGAAGAGGTGGGGCTGCGGAAAAAGGACGTTCGTATCCTGGCTTCCACCCGAAGCTGGTTACGCTATAAATTGCCAAAACGTTTGGTGCGTTGGGATACAAAACCGGTATGTATCGGCCAAAAGCAGAAATGGTTTCTGCTACAGTTAATGTGTAATGAATCTGACATCAACATGCAAAGCAGCGGCACCCCGGAATTCGACGGATGGCGCTGGGTGAGCTACTGGTATCCGGTACGCCAGGTCGTGTCTTTCAAACGTGATGTTTATCGAAAGGTGATGAAGGAGTTTGTCATCGCCGTGATGCAGCTACAGGAGAATTCGGCTACCCGAATGTCATCAGGAATCAGACGAAAACGAGGATAATCCGACACATCATGATGCTCACGCGACTGCGGGAAATTATTGAAAAGGTTGCGGCCGCGGCCCGGCTGAGTGATGCGTTGGACATTCTGGTGAATGAAACCTGTCTGGCGATGGATACGGAAGTCTGTTCTATCTATCTGGCGGATCATGATCGTCAATGTTATTACCTGATGGCGACGCGCGGGTTGAAAAAACCACGTGGTCGTACCATTACGCTGGCATTCGGTCAGGGGATTGTCGGCCTGGTAGGCGAACGGGCTGAGCCTATTAATCTGGCGGATGCGCAAAGTCATCCTAGTTTCAAATTCATTCCCGCCGTACGCGAACAACACTTTCGTTCCTTTCTGGGCGTGCCGTTAATCTATAGGCGCCAACTGCTGGGCGTGTTGGTGGTACAGCAACGCGAGCACCGACAGTTCGACAAAAACGAAGAATCGTTCATGGTGACGCTGGCTACCCAGATGGCGGCCATTCTGTCTCAATCACAGATGAAGGCGCTGTTCGGGCAATATCGACAGACGCGTATCAAGGCGATGGCAGCGTCTTCCGGTGTAGCCATTGCTCCCGGCTGGCAGGACCGTAGTCAGCCGTCGCTGGAACTGGTGTTTCCGGCTTCCAGTCTGAACAGTGATAGTGAGCGATCCCGGCTGCTGGTGGCGATGGAAGACGCTGGCTCGGAGTTTCGCCGTTTCAGCAAGCGTTTCAGCGCCAGTGCCCAGAAAGAAAGCGCGGCGATATTCGATTTTTACTCCCACCTGCTCAATGACGCTCGCCTCAAACGCGAGTTGTTTCAGGAAGTGGATACCGGCAGTGTGGCCGAATGGGCAGTCAAAGTGGTGATCGAACGGTTTGCCGCCCAGTTCGCCAGCCTGCAGGACCCCTACCTGCGTGATCGCTCCAGCGACTTGCGGGCGCTGGGGCAGCGTTTGCTGTTTCATCTTGATGACAATGCTCAAAGCAACGGCCAGTGGCCGGAGCGTTTTATTCTGGTCGCGGACGAATTGACCGCCACGCTGCTGGCGGAGGTGCCGCAGGAGCGTCTGGCGGGTGTCGTTGCCTATGACGGCGCAGCCAATTCCCACGCTGCTATTCTGGTGCGGGCGATGGGCATTCCCACGCTGATGGGCGCTGATATCCAACCTGATCTGTTGCACCAGCGACTGCTGATATTGGACGGCTATCGCGGTGAGCTGCTGGTAGACCCGGAACCCGTGCTGGTGCAGGAGTATCAGCGTCTGCTGAGTGAGGAACACGAGCTTACCCGGCTGGCGGAAGATGACATGGAACGCCCGGCGGTGCTGAAAAGCGGTGAGCGGGTGGATGTGATGCTCAATGCCGGTCTAAGCGCCGAGCATGAGAAACGTTTCATTAATCAGGTAGACGGCGTCGGGCTGTATCGCACTGAAATTCCATTCATGCTGCAAAGCGGTTTCCCCTCGGAAGAGGAACAGATGACGCAATATGAAAGCATGTTGCGGCTTTACCCCACCCGCCCGGTAATGTTGCGTACGCTGGATATCGGTGCGGACAAACAGTTGCCTTATCTGCCGATCAGTGAGGAGAATCCTTGCCTGGGCTGGCGCGGCATTCGCGTCACGCTCGATCAGCCGGAAATCTTCATGATTCAGGTTCGTGCCATGCTGCGCGCCAACGCACATATCGGGAACCTGAGTATTTTATTACCGATGATCAACAGCCTGGATGAGATCGATGAGGCAAAGCGGTTGATCGCACGTGCTACGGTGGAAGTATCGGAAATGCTGGGCTTTGCGCTGCCATGGCCACGCATTGGTATTATGATCGAAGTGCCGTCGGTGTTGTTCCTGTTATCGCATCTGGCGTCTCGCATCGATTTTGTCTCCGTCGGTACCAATGACCTGACCCAGTATCTGCTGGCGGTGGATCGCAATAATCCACATGTTGGAAGCCTTTACGATAACCTGCATCCATCAATGCTACAGGCGCTGAATATGATTATTACTCAGTGCCGTCATTACCAACTGCCGGTTTCGGTGTGCGGCGAAATGGCGGGCGAGCCAATCGGCGCATTGTTGCTCATCGGCCTGGGATACCGCACGCTGAGCATGAATGGACGCAGTGTCGCCCGCATCAAATATTTGTTGCGCCGGATAGGCGAAGAGGAAGCGCGCCAACTGGCGGACAAGGTGCTTAAAGCGCAAACCGCCAGCGAAGTGCGTCAATGGGCGTCGATTTTCATTGAAGAGCGTGGATTAGGCGGCCTGATTCGGGGTGGGCGCTAAACGCAGCGTCGGCCCATTTTCACATACCGGAAATGTTTACAGTTCTTTTATTCCCTCACCGCCAACTGTTTCTGCTGGCTATGCTATCATGCGCAACCGCGGACGGCTGACGGAGTTCCTGCCTTTCTCAGCCCTTTGAATCGCCCTGAATTCAGGGACAAAGCAACGACAATGTGGTGATCGATGACGACGAGCTATCTGGTGTTTCCCCAATTTGATCCGGTGATTTTTTCAATAGGGCCGGTTTCCCTGCACTGGTATGGGTTGATGTATTTAGTCGGGTTTGTGTTTGCCATGTGGCTGGCGGTGCGGCGGGCGAGTAAACCGGGTAGCGGATGGCATAAAGACGAAGTGGAAAACCTGCTTTATTTCGGATTCCTCGGCGTGTTTGTGGGGGGGCGTTTGGGGTACGTGCTGTTTTATGCGTTCCCTCTGTTTCTGGATAACCCGCTCTACCTGTTCCGGGTGTGGGATGGCGGCATGTCCTTCCACGGCGGGTTATTGGGTGTTATTACGGTTATGCTGTGGTTTGCCCATCGCACCAAACGTCATTTCTTCCAGGTATCTGATTTCATTGCTCCGCTGATTCCGTTTGGCCTGGGTGCCGGGCGTCTTGGGAACTTTATCAATGGTGAACTGTGGGGCCGCGTCACGACTGATACGCCATGGGCGATGCTGTTCCCTGGCTCACGCAGCGAAGATATGACGCTGGTCGCCACCAACCCGCAGTGGCAGGCGATTTTCAATCAATACGGCGTGCTGCCTCGTCATCCCTCGCAGTTATATGAGCTGGCGCTGGAAGGGGTAGTGCTGTTCATTATTCTGAATGTGTTCATTCGCAAACCGCGCCCGATGGGCAGTGTGTCCGGCCTGTTTTTGATAGGCTACGGTTCGTTCCGCATTATTGTGGAATTCTTCCGTCAGCCGGATGCGCAATTGGGACTGTTTAGCGGCGTCAGCATGGGGCAAATTCTGTCGATACCAATGGTGTTGGCCGGCATTTTGATGATGGTCTGGGCCTATCGCCGCCAGTCTGCCCGGCAGTGATTGTTGATAAAATTACGTAGATAGAGGTGGTATGAAACAGTATCTGGAACTGATGAAAAAAGTGCTCGAAGAAGGAACTCCCAAGAATGACCGCACGGGCACGGGAACGTTATCGATTTTCGGTCATCAGATGCGTTTCAACCTGCAGGATGGTTTTCCGTTGGTAACGACCAAACGCTGCCATCTGCGTTCCATCATTCATGAACTGCTGTGGTTTCTGAACGGCGATACCAACATCGGTTACCTGCATGACAATAAGGTTTCCATTTGGGATGAATGGGCGGATGAACATGGCGACCTTGGGCCGGTTTACGGCAAACAGTGGCGTGCCTGGGGAGCGGCGGATGGTCGTCAGATAGATCAGTTGCAAACGGTGTTGCAACAATTGAAGCAAGATCCGGATTCCCGCCGCATCATTGTTTCTGCCTGGAATGTGGGCGAGCTGGATAAAATGGCGCTGGCGCCCTGTCACGCTTTTTTCCAGTTTTACGTTGCGAACGGTAAATTGTCCTGCCAGTTGTACCAGCGCTCCTGCGATATTTTCCTTGGTCTGCCGTTTAACATTGCCAGTTATGCACTGCTGGTGCATATGATGGCGCAGCAGTGCGAGCTGGATGTCGGAGATTTTGTCTGGACGGGTGGCGATACTCACCTCTACAACAACCATCTTGAACAGACGCGCCTGCAGCTCAGCCGTGAGCCACGTCCTTTGCCCCAGTTGGTGATCAAACGCCGTCCTGAATCGCTGTTTGATTACCGGTTTGAAGATTTCGAGATTGAGGGATATGACCCGCACCCTGCCATCAAGGCTCCGGTAGCCGTCTAAGCCTGTCTTCCTGTTCTGATATCACCGCCCAAAGGCGGATGCCGCGGACAATGGAAATAATCGTTTCCTGTTGCGTCGGGGCCTCCTGCCGATGGGCGGTTTTTCTTATCTCCTGATTTGCGAGCCACCGTGCAATTTGTTTGTAGGTTGCTGTTGCCCGGCATCTTGCCTGCGAGACGTCTCGCAACCGCGCTCTTCAATACTATTCATACTGATACCGCGCTCTAGAATGGCCGTCATGAACATAACTAACGGGCGGCAACAGGGTTTTTCCCTGCTGGAGTTAATCGTGGTGATCGCTATTGTGGCATTGCTGACAGGCGGTGGGTTTTACAACTGGCTGGCTTATCGTCAGGCGCTGATGCTGGAACAACACGCCCGGCATTTGCTGGCGTTCATGGGGCGCATTCAGGCTGGCGTCTACTGGCGCAATCAGACGGAAAGTCTGTGGTTAACGTCGTCAGGCGGCAACTGGTGTATTGGGAGCGGTCCCGAACCGGCTTCCTGTCCACCAGAAAACGCGTTCGTTTTTACCCGCGCTTCGCAGGATGTCGCGCTCGTCGAAACTACCAGCGAGCAGGTGGTGTTTTACGGCTTGCGTAATGCAGCACAGGCCGGGCATCTCACATTGAGTAATTCGGCTGGACGGGTGAGGCTGGTGATATCGGCGCGTGGGCGCTTGCGCCTTTGCAGCGAATCCCGGCCTGTGCAGGGCATCCCGTTATGCTGAACAGAGTAACCGGGAAGGCCATGGGTGGATTTACCCTGCCGGAAGTAATACTGGCGATGGGAATGGGGAGCCTGATTATGCTGGCGGTAGCGCAGCTGCTGCCATTGTTGCGAACTCAGACGCAGGATAGCGCCAGCCTGATACGGTTGGAACATTTGCTGAGTCAGGCGCTGTTCGGCATAGAAAAAGATATTCGGCGCGCCGGTTTTTGTGCTGGCCGCTGTCCCGGCGCGGCGTTGACGCTGGAGACGAGTGCCATGCAACAAGTGAGTTGTCTGTCGGTCGCTTACGACGTTAACCGCAATGGTCGCTGGGAAACTGGGGAGCAGTCGGAGCCGGAGTTTTTCAGCTACCGCTTGCGCGATGGCGCGCTGGAAGTACAAACGGGTGGCCCACGTTGCCAGGGAAATCGTTGGGAAAAGTGGCTGGATCCCAGTGAAGTAACCATTGCCCGTTTTGAAGTCACAAAGCAGACTGCTGGCGCCCAACCACGTTATCGGGTGTTGCTGGAGGGATACTGGACTGCATATCCGACACGTCGGCAACAGGTTGATAGTCTGGTGACAGGGAGAAACCATGCAGGATAGGCAGCAGCAGGGCAGCATACTGGTAATAGTCATGCTGATCATGATGACAGGCGTGCTGATGCTGGGTGGATTGCAACGCCAGTTGGATATTCAGGTGCAACAGGGTATTGACGAGCAACGCTTTTGGCAGGCATTTAATCAGGGGCTGTCGGCGCTGAACTGGGGAATGGGGCTGCGATGGCACGTCACCGACGAGTGGCAGTGTCAGACTCAGCCTTCGGCGCAACTCCGCGCCTGCCTGCGGGTGACTGGGGAGAACGGGACAGACCAGGTAGGGCTGCTGCGTGCCGAAGGAAAGATCAACGGTGATTTGCAACCGCTGGTGTTTTATCACCGGGTCATGGTTGATGCTGTGGCGACTGATGGTGTAATTCGACCCATCGTGGGCGGGTGGCTGGATTTTTGCCCCGATACGGCGGAGCTGGCTTGTGACCCGGTGTAAAAAAATGCCACTTTATGGATTTTGCGCCGGTTTCAGTCTGCCGGAAACACTGGTCGCCGCACTATTATTCGCGGTTTCGCTGGCAGGTTTATTGCAATATCATCAGATACTTCAACAATCGCTGCTGCATCAGGTACAGCAGCGTCAGGCATGGCGGTTAGCACATCAGCAACTGGAAGAGGAAAACGCGGGCAGCGTTTCCGTGCCGCAGAACATTCCGGCAGGATGGGGAATGAACCGAACCGAGCAACCCTATCCTCCGGGTTGTCGCCGCGTAACGGTGACTGTGGTAACGCCCTATCGCTATCGTGCGGTTCTTAGTCGCTGGTTTTGTGATGCGTTGGATGCTGTTGAACAACGCCGCACCCTTTAGTCTGTAATATTTTAGCCTGAATAACGCCTCTGGAGATGTTGATGCGGAAATCTTGTGTTTGGTTAAGCGTACTGCTGTTGTTTTTCTGGTTTCCGAACAGTCAGGCATCGGATGGCTGGCAGCCACTGCCACAGACAATACGAAAGAGTGAGAATGATATTCGGCAGTATCAGGCGATACAGCTTGATAACGGTATGACGGTTCTGCTGGTGTCTGATGCGCAGGCCACGCGTTCGCTGGCGGCGCTGGCGTTACCGGTTGGTTCGCTGGATAACCCGCCACAGCAGCCGGGGCTGGCTCACTATCTGGAGCACATGTTGCTGATGGGGTCGAAACGCTACCCACAGGCGGATGGGCTGGCCGAATTTCTGAAAATGCACGGCGGCAGCCACAATGCCAGCACGGCATCTTACCGTACCGCGTTCTACCTTGAAGTGGAAAATGATGCATTGCAACCTGCGGTTGACCGGCTGGCCGATGCGATTGCCGAACCGCTGCTCGACCCGATCAATGCTGATCGTGAACGTCACGCGGTAAATGCGGAATTGACTATGGCCCGCGCCCGTGATGGTTTGCGTATGGCGCAGGTAGAGGCTGAAACCATCAACCCAGCGCACCCTGGTTCCCGCTTTGCCGGTGGCAACCTGGAAACCCTCAGCGATAAGCCCGGCAGCAAGCTGCACGATGAACTGGTGAACTTCTACCAGCGCTACTACTCCGCCAACCTGATGAAAGGCGTGATTTACGGTAAATCGACGTTATCGGAGCTGGCTACTATTGCTGCCGCGACCTTTGGGCGAATTGCTAATCGTCAGGTCAGCGTACCGCCGATTACCGCACCGGTAGTGACGGATGGGCAGCGCGGGCTATTCATTCATTACGTTCCGGCGCAACCGCGAAAGCAGTTGAAGATTGAATTCCGGATCGATGACAACAGCCAGGCGTTTCGCAGTAAAACAGATACCTACATCAGTTATCTGATCGGTAATCGTAGCCAGAACACGCTTTCTGACTGGTTGCAGAAGCAGGGGCTGGCCGAGTCGGTGAGCGCCAGCGCTGACCCGATGTCTGAGCGTAATAGCGGCGTATTCAATATCAGCGTCGATTTGACCGACAAGGGCCTGGATCAGCAGGATAACGTGATTGCTGGTGTGTTTAGTTATCTGGAAAAACTGCGCCAGGAGGGAATTCAGCCGCGTTACTTCGATGAAATCTCACGAGTGCTGGATATTGATTTTCGTTACCCCTCTCTTAACCGCGACATGCGATATGTGGAGTGGCTGGCGGATACTATGCTGCGATTACCGGTGGAATATACCCTTGAAGGTCCCTATCTGGCGGATCAATTTGATCCTGAGGCGATAAACGCCCGGTTGTCAGCTATGACGCCGCAAAATGCGCGCATTTGGGTGATAAGCCCGGAACAGCCTCATAATAAAGAAGCCTACTTTGTCAGTGCCCCTTATCAGGTGGACAAGATCAGCGATGCACAGATGATGCAGTGGCGGAAAACGGCACAATCGCTGTCGCTCAGCTTGCCGACGCCTAATCCCTATATTCCGGATAATTTCTCGCTGATTGCTGCGGATGCCGCCATCACACATCCAAAGAAAGTTGTCGAAGAGCCGGGTTTGCGTGTGTTTTACATGCCCAGCCGTTATTTCGCCAGTGAACCCAAAGCTGAGATTACGCTGATGTTGCGTAACCGCATGGCGAGCGATTCTGCTCGCCATCAGGTGTTATTTGCCCTGAATGATTATCTGGCTGGCGTCGCGTTGGATGCGTTGAGCTATCAGGCATCGGTGGGGGGAATCAGTTTTTCCACCGGCAGTAATGACGGGTTGGTGATGACGGCCAGTGGCTATACCCAGCATTTGCCTGAGTTATTACTGACGCTGGTGGAGCAGTATGCCAGTTTCACCCCGACGCAAGAGCAACTGGAGCAGGCGAAATCCTGGTATATCGAACAACTGGAGGCGGCTGAGAAGGCCAAAGCTTATGAGCAGGCGATGTTCCCGATTCAAGGGCTGTCGAACGTGCCGTATAGCGAGCGAGACGAGCGGCGTAATTTACTGAAAGACATTACGTTGCAGGAACTGATGGAATACCGCAAGGCCTTGTTGCAGCAGGCTGCACCGGAAATGCTGGTGGTCGGCAATCTGGAGCAGGATAAGGTGGTCAGCTTATCGCACAGCCTGCATGTGCGTCTTGGCTGCGGCGGCACCGAATGGTGGCGTGGGCCATCTCTCAATATCAGCCAGTCACAGCGCGCCATATTGCAGCGCAGCGGCAGCAGTACTGATTCTGCGCTGGCGGCGGTATACATTCCTGCGGGATATAGCGAGATACAGAGCGCCGCTTACAGCAAGCTGCTGGGGCAGATCATTCATCCCTGGTTCTTTAATCAATTGCGTACTGATGAACAGCTGGGGTATGCCGTATTTGCTACTCCTGTCTCTATCGATCACCAGTGGGGGATCGGTTTCCTGCTGCAAAGCAACAGTAAGCAACCGGCTTACCTCTATCAACGTTATCAGGAATTTTTTGGCAAGGCGGAACAGCGCCTGAATAGCATGAGTGCAGAAACGTTCGCTCAAAACAAGCAAGGACTTATCAATTCGCTCAGCCAGCCACCTCAAACATTGAGCGAAGAGGCAGCCCGTTTGCGTGGCGATTTGCAGCGAGAGAATTTTGCTTTCGATACCCGCCAGCAGTTGAGCGGGCAGTTGGCGTCCATTTCGTCCACACAGTTAACGGACTTTTTCCGGCAGGCGATACATCCACAGGGGCTGGCGATTTTGTCTCAGATTTCTGGTCGTGCCAGCGGCCAGGCGGCGGATTATGCCCGACCACCAGAATGGCAATTCTATGCATCAACTTCCGCGCTGCAACGGACGCTGACACTAAAACCGATGGAGCAAAAAAAGACGGAAAACCAGTAAGAATGGGTGAGAGATAATAGGCCTGTGTCGGGAGACATGTGCCAGAGAGACAAAAGCGAGAATCAAGACGGGAAGAAGTGAGTAACGCGTGGCGATGAGCCACGCGTTGTTACTGAGGTTACAATTGACGTTACAGGTCGGTGACCAGAATCTTGGAACGGCGCTGGTAGTTGTACAGCTCCTGCTTGCGTTTCGGCAACACAGCCACTTCCGCTGGCTGGAACCCACGTTCCTGAAACCAGTGAATGCTGTGGGTAGTCAGCACAAACAGGCGTTTTAGCCCCTGCTGGCGCGCCTGTACGGCGATGTGATGCAACAGCTGATCGCCACGCGATGAGTTGCGGTATTCCGGGTGGACCGCTACACAAGCCATTTCACCGATACTCTCCTCCGTAAATGGATAGAGCGCGGCACAGGCGATAGTCAGGTTATCGCGCACCACCACAGTGAATTTGTCTATCTCCATTTCCAATTGCTCGCGTGAACGACGTACCAGAATACCCTGTTGTTCCAGCGGACGAATCAGTTCCAGAATGCCGCCGATATCATTAATGGTCGCCCGGCGTATTTGCTCGGCGCTTTCCATCACGATTTGGGTACCGATGCCGTCGCGGGAGAACAGTTCCTGCAATAAGGCACCATCTTCCTGATAGCTAATCAGGTGACTGCGACGTACTCCGCTGCGGCAGGCTTTCACTGCACCACGCAGGAAACGTACGATTTCGGAATTGTAGTCGCCGGCGTCTTCCAGTGACTGAATACGTTGTTGTGCTTCATCCGGCAGCAGTTCTGACACAATTCTGCCTTCGGCATTCGTAACCCCCTGAGAAGCACAAAAGCCAATCATCTTCTCGGCTTTGAGCTTGATAGCCAGTTGAGTGGCAACTTCTTCGGAGGTCAGGTTGAAGCTTTCGCCAGTCACGGAAACCGCCACCGGACCCAGCAGCACAATCGCGCCGCTGTCCAACTGGCGATGCAGCGCTTCTTCATCAATACGGCGGATGCGGCCACTGTGGCAGTAATCGACGCCATCATCAACGCCCAGCGGCTGGGCAATGATAAAGTTGCCGCTGACTACATTGATGTGTGCGCCTTGTAGCGGCGTGTTCAGCAGACTCATCGACAGCCGGGCGGTGATATCCAACTGCAACATGCCTGCGGCCTGTTTCACCAGTTCCAGCGTGGTGCTATCTGTCACGCGGGTATGTTTGTGGTAGCGAGGTTCATAGTGATGGGCCATCAGATTCGCATCGATTTGGGGGCGAGCACCATAAACCACCACCAGCTTGATACCCAGGCTGTGTAACAGCCCGATATCATTGACGATTTTGGTAAAGTTTTCATGTTCGATAGCTTCGCCGCCGAGCATGATGACAAACGTTTTACCGCGATGTGCGTTAATGTAAGGAACTGAGTGGCGGAAGCCTTGAACCAGTTCTGTACTACGTTCCTTCACTGCGAGCCCTCTTTGCATTTTTATTCGATATTTTCGTATTTTTATTCCTCGTAAACCAAAAGGCAAGCGATAACTTTTTAGTCTGGTCCGATAGTTTAGAGAAATCTGTCTATCACAGTAGAAAACATAAAAATGATTTTTGCATGACAGCCCGATGTGTATTGGTTAAAGTTTTTTACATTTTCATCAATCTCTATGATTTCTCTAGCCATTAATGGAGTGACATGTCTGATCTGAAGCACCATCTGACCCGTCGCCATTTATTACAGGGCGCCGCCGCCACCTGGTTACTGAGTGTCAGTGGCATTGGGCTGGCTGCCGCCTCGCAGATGATTGCTGTGCGGGTATGGCCTTCTTCCGCTTATAGCCGTGTGATGCTGGAGTCGAGCCAACCGCTTAAATACCGCCAGTTCATGCTGGAACATCCTGATCGACTGGTCGTCGATATTGAAAACGTTTCGTTAAACAGTGTGCTGAAAAATGCAGGCCAGCAATTCGAGCGACCAGATCCCGTCATCAGGACGGCGCGCGCCGGGCAGTTCGACAAAAATACCGTGCGGTTGGTGCTGGAATTAAGACAAAAGGTTAATCCCAGGTTGTTTACGCTGGCACCGGTCGCCGGCTTTCGAAACCGTCTGGTGATGGATTTGTATCCCGCAGCCAGCCGTTACGATGATGCTGATGACCCGCTGCTGGCGTTGCTGGAGGATTACAATAAAGGTGATCTGGAGCGGATGCTTGTGCCGGAAAGGCCCAAAGACGGCAAAGCGGGGCGAGAAAGGCCGCTGGTTATCATGCTGGATCCGGGACACGGCGGCGAAGACCCCGGCGCTATCGGCAAAAACCGAACCCGCGAAAAAGATGTGGTGCTGCAAATTGCCCGACGCCTGAAAGTGCTTATTGAGCGTGAGCACAACATGAAGGTCTACATGACCCGTCATGAAGATGTGTTCATTCCGCTCAACGTGCGGGTGGCTAAAGCGCGCAAGCAGCGTGCCGATTTGTTTGTTTCCATTCATGCCGATGCGTTTAGTAACCGGGCTGCCCGTGGTTCTTCGGTGTTTGCGTTATCCAAAAAAGGCGCGACCAGTTCGGCGGCACGTTATCTGGCACAAACCCAGAATGAATCTGATTTGATAGGGGGCGTCAGCCTGAGCGGTGACCACTATCTGGACAGCACCATGTTTGACATGGTGCAAACCGTGACCATCAACGATAGCCTGAAATTCGGTAAGGAAATTTTGCATCGGTTGGGTAAGGTCAATCATCTGCACAAAAACAGCGTCGATCAGGCTGGATTTGCGGTGTTGAAAGCGCCGGATATTCCCTCGGTGCTGGTGGAAACGGCATTTATCAGCAATCCTGAAGAGGAGCGTAAACTGCGTACCAGCCATTTTCAGCAGCAGGTCGCGCAATCCATTCTGGAGGGGATCAAGTCTTATTTTGCGGCTCAGGCGCGCTGATTGTCGTGCTGGCACTGGCTGAACGACGGGCATAAAAAAACACCCGTTCGGGTAATGCCAGTCACTTAAGGTGACTGGCATTGTTTTTAAAAGGGTATTTGGGCTTTTTTTGCCTCACTTCTCTTTCATACTCCCGCTCCCGTCTCGGCGGCAGTTTCAGCATCGCGGCATTGCTGTAGAAGTGCTTCAGGTGTCCCGGCACTGCTCCCGGTGAGGACCATGGCAGCCCGATTAACAGCCGCATGATTTCTGCCACCGAACCGCTGAAGCTCAGCTGATACGGCAGATAATCTCCTTTCAGGCTGAACGCCATTTTCACCATCTGATACCGCACCAGGTTGTATGTCAGCAGTATCCCCCACAGCTCCTGTCTCACCATCTCCGGTAATTTACTTCTCAGCGTCCAGCGGTTGCCGCACAGGAACTGCTTCGCCTCACGATACCCCAGTTCGATTTCCCACCGGTGTTTGTAGAGTTCTGCTATGTCTGCCGCCGGGTAACGCATCGCGTCCGTCATCGATGTGACAACCTGACGTTCCACACCGTTAACCTTCCTGCTGATTAACCGGACAGTGAGCTCATCCGGCAGACCTTCCCACTGTTTTCTTGCCTGTGGCGAGGTCTTCAGCGTTATCAGTTCATCCTGCCTGCCCAGTCTGCGTATCACCTCATACTGCGTGCCTTTCTTCAGCGGCAACAACCAGTGGCGGTTCTCACCTGCCCTGTGCCAGTCATGCAGCAGGCCTGTTGACCAGAAGCCCCTGTCGAACAACGTCACGCTATTATCCGGTGCCTGCTTTGCCAGTCCTGCCGCCAGCCGCATCTCATTAACGTCATACCGGCCCATCACGCTGGCGCGCAGCAGGTGACTGCTCAGTTCCATCAGACACACCATGCGGACCTGCGGGAAGCCTTTTTCACCGTACTGATTTTCCGCTTTCGCGAAGGCAGCGGCATTTTCCGGTGTGTCGGGCGTTCGCCAGACCACGCCATCAACGGCGTTCAGCGTCAGCCCGTTCCAGAGCGGATGCCGGGATTCTTCATGCCAGTGCTGTTGTGTCAGTTCGAACAGCACTCTAATGGCATCCTCACCCAGCGTTTTGCGGCGGGCAATGACGGAGCTGGGTGCGGTAAAAGGTCTGCCAGTCCGGTCAGCGATGTCCATCAGATTGACGATATGGGACACAGGCTTGTTGTTGAAAATAGCCATACCTATAACCAGCCAGACCATGGATTCGAGGGGAAGCTTACGCTTACGTAGCGTCACGGTATCCGTGAGGGTAAAGGCCTGCTGAATAAGGTCGGGGGAAAGGAGGTCGGCAAGACTCTGAACTTCATCGGGAGCGGTAAGATTGATAATGCCGAGGGCCTGTGAAAGTTCCATTAAAAAGGGTCCATGTGAAGACATGAACCCTTTTTACATCAGCCACCGGATCGGTCAACCGATCCTTAAACGATCGGCATTACCCGTTCGGGTGTCTGATTATTGGTTGCGGGGGCCGGATTTGAACCGACGACCTTCGGGTTATGAGCCCGACGAGCTACCAGGCTGCTCCACCCCGCGTCCGTCTTCTTTCTTTATATGATGCTGGTACATCAATTGGTTGCGGGGGCCGGATTTGAACCGACGACCTTCGGGTTATGAGCCCGACGAGCTACCAGACTGCTCCACCCCGCGTCCGTGGATGCGCACTATACTCCGCGTTTGCGTTGATGCAACCTCTTTTTTTAAATAGTTTACGTTTTTATCTACAGGTGGTGCATTTATCGCCATTGTGTTGGTTTTTTAGACTGCTGTGACCCGTTTGGGCGCGATACGTTTTATTCCCCCCGTCTGTTTGCTATCGTTTTGCGTGGTTTCACAATCATGTAAAAGAGAGCACGGAAATGAAAGGATGGTGGGGGAAATACGTGTTGACCGGGGTCGTTATCGCTATATTGGCAGGCTGTCAGACTCGCCCCAGTGATCGCGGCCAGCAATACAAAGATGGCCGTCTTGATCAGCCGCTGGAGTGGGTGAATGCACCGAACGCTAATGGTAAACCGGTGAACGCAGTCGATTTTTCTCAGCAAGTTAGCCAGATTCAGGCGTCCTCTCCCGGCCTTTATTCCCGTAACCGCGATATTTTTCAGGCCATCCAGAACTGGATTCAGGCGGGTGGCGACACGCGTCATCTGGCGCAATTCGGTCTTAACGCCTGGCAGATGGAGGGCGTCGATAGCTTCGGCAATGTGCAGTTTACCGGTTACTACACCCCGGTGGTGCAGGCGCGTCGCTATCGTCAGGGCGAATTCCGCTTCCCGTTGTATGCCATGCCCAGAGTGCGTAAAAACGGTCGCCTGCCGGATCGCGCCGCCATTTATTCCGGCGCACTGAGCAATGAACTGGCCATCGCCTGGAGCAACTCGCTGATGGATAACTTCATGATGGAAGTGCAGGGCAGCGGTTATGTGGATTTCGGCGATGGCAGCCCGTTAACCTTTTTTGGCTATGCCGGCAAAAATGGCCATGCCTATCGCAGTATCGGCAAGGTACTGATTGATCGTGGCGAAGTGCCAAAAGAAGAGATGTCGATGCAGGCAATTCTGAAGTGGGCTGATCGGCATACCGAGGCGGAGGTACGGGAACTGCTGGTGCAGAATCCTTCTTTTGTGTTCTTTAAACCGATGGCGTCAATGCCTGTGAAAGGGGCCAGCGCGGTGCCGCTGGTAGCGCGTGCTTCTGTTGCCTCTGACCGTTCGCTGATACCGGCAGGCACTACCTTGTTGGCGGAAGTTCCCCTGCTGGATAGTCAGGGCAAATTTACCGGCAAATATGAGATGCGCCTGATGGTCGCGTTGGATGTGGGCGGCGCGATTAAAGGGCAACATTTCGATATCTATCAGGGGATTGGCCCGGAAGCCGGACACGCCGCCGGGTTCTACAACCATTATGGCCGGGTGTGGGTGTTGAGAAACGTACAGTCTGCTTCTGCTATGCCGCTGCTCAGCGCAGGCAACGGTGCGGGTGGGCTGGTCAGTCACCCTAACTAATCATTAGCATCCCGCCGTACTACTGATAGGTTGCGGCGGGAGCTTGTCAGCCGATAACTTTGACCATCGGGATACAAGGCAGTGAAAAGCCGTTCGGCGAATGGTAGAGGCTGACGTCGTCGCCTGAGAACCCCAGAGCGCGATAAAACGGCGCGGCGTTCAGGCTGGCATCAAGCTGGATCTCTGCCAGACCTGCTGCGTTCGCCAGCACTTCCAGATGCTGCATCATCCGTTTACCGACGCCTTGCCCCATCACGTCCGGCTCAACGAACACCGCATCTATCATTCCGGTATGAAGATTGATCATCCCCGTCCCGACGATCCGGGCGGCTATTTCTGCCAGATGAAAATGGTGGGTGACGGTGTTCTCGAATTTCTCGCTGAATTCACCGCTGGTCCACAGTTGTAGCTGTTCTGGCGTGTAATCGTGTCGGCAACCGTGCAAGATGGCGCGATTACGCAGTTCAAATGCGGCCGGTGCATCGGCCCGGCGAGCCTTACGCAGCGTGATAGTCGGTGTCTGCATTACTTGGTTCCTGCAGCGGTATCATGAGAATGCGTGTCGGCCAGTGCGGCGTGGTTCACCAGATTGGTTGGGTGACCGGCAGCAAACGCCACCACATTTTCGAAGGCGGTTTTAAAGTACAGCTCGTAGCTACCTCGTTCGACATAACCGATATGCGGTGTAGCCAGGACATTCGGCAGATTCAGCAATGGCTCGCTGTCCAATGTCGCGGGTTCGTTGTCAAAGACATCCAGCGCTGCGCGCTTGCTGGCATGAGCGGACAATTCGCGCCATAGTGCACCCGGCTCTACCAGGTCGGCGCGGCTGATATTGACGAACAGTGAGTCTGGTTTCATCAATGCCAAATCCTGCTGAGTGACGCAGTGGCGGGTAGCATCGTTTAAACGCAAATGCAGCGACAACACATCAGCATTGCTAAAAAACGTGGCCTTGCTGTCGGCAGCGGTAAAGCCGTGCTGGCGCGCCAGTTCGCGTGACGTCTCACTGCCCCACACCAGCACTGTCATACCAAATGCGGCACCGTACCGGGCGATACGTTGCCCGATTTTGCCGTATCCCCAGATACCCAGCGTCAGGCCATGCAGTGTTCTTCCCAGACCCAACGAGCCGTTCTGTTGCCAGTGGCCCTGTAGCAACTGTGTTGCGTACTGCGGCAGATGGCGCGACGCTGCCATGATCAGGCTCCAGCATAATTCAGCTGGCGCAACGGGTGAACCTGTGCCTTGCGCTACTGCGACACCATGCCGGGTGCAGGCGTCAACACTGAGGTGCTGGCTTACTTTGCCGGTCTGGCTGACGAGTTTCAGCGCGGGCAGTTGGCTCAACAGCGCGTCGGTGATGCGGGTGCGTTCACGAATCAGCACCAGCGCTTCAACATCTTGCAGGTGCGCCGCCAGTTGGGCGACATCGGTATAGGTTTTATTCAGAATTTGTACCTGATGGCCGTTCAGCAGCGAAAAGCACTCCAGGTGTCTGACGGTATCCTGATAATCATCCAAGATGGCAATGTTCATGCTGGTCCTTAATCCTGTTTTATGGTGTTGGGAAAGCGGGTTATGATGAACTCCTGATCATTCTGATCGGTTACCTGGAATCCCAGGCGATGATACAGATGGCGTGCCGGGTTATTTTTCAGCACGCTCAGCACCACTGAGTGATTCTGCGTTGATGCCTGAGCAATCAGGCTCTCAATAAGTTGTTTGCCAAGGCCGCGGTTTTGGAAACTGGGGTGGATTTGAATCTGAATCAGATACCAGTGCTGTTCCTGAGGCATAAAGCGATATTTAAATAACCCGGCTGGCTGCCCGTTCACCTGCACGATATGCGCGTGCTCGAATTCGTAGCGAACGCGGCTCATCAGGCTATCGCTGTCTGTCGGTGCGCCACTGTCCGCCAGATATTTTCCCATGGTCAGACTACGTAGTTGCAGCAGAAAATCGATATCGGATTCGGTGGCGCGGATTAGCACAACATGCATGGTTTTCTCCAGCAGTACACAACGTAGTGAGAGTTATTAATTAAAGTGCCACAGCACACCCGACGTCGTCACCTGTCAAAATGGTAAATCATGCAGGCAGGAGGCAAACACTGCCTACAGATAAAAACGGCGTGCAGGATTGGTTAGCGTTATCCGCTGCGTAAACCGCCTGACTGGGGTATCATCGCTGCCGTTTGTGATTAAGCGAAGGTGGGCAATGAGTACGCAATTATCCGAAAGTTATCTGCAGCGTTTTGGCGGTACGGCGAGATTGTACGGCCAGCGGGCGTTGTCGCTGTTTGCCGGGGCACATGTCTGTGTTATCGGCATTGGCGGGGTTGGTTCCTGGGCGGCGGAAGCGCTGGCTCGCACCGGCATCGGCGCGATTACCCTGATTGATATGGATGATGTGTGCGTCAGCAACACCAACCGTCAGATTCATGCGTTGCGCCAGCACACTGGGCAGTTGAAAACTGAAGTCATGGCGGAGCGAATTCTGGCGATCAACCCGGAATGCAAGGTGACCTGCATTGATGATTTCATTAGTGCCGATAATGTGGCGGAGTTACTGGATAATCACTTCAGTTATGTGATTGACGCCATTGACAGTGTGCGGCCTAAAGCGGCGCTGCTGGCCTGGTGCCGCCGCCACAAAATTCCGGTGGTAACCACCGGCGGAGCGGGGGGGCAAATTGATCCAACCCGTATTGAGGTTGCTGATCTGGCGAAAACTATTCAGGACCCATTGGCAGCCAAGCTGCGTGAACGGCTGAAGCACGATTTCAATATCGTTAAAAACAGTAAAGGTAAGCTGGGTATCGACTGTGTGTTTTCCAGTGAGCCGTTGATGTACCCTCAGCCGGATGGCTCAGTTTGCGCATCGCGCAGCACTGCTGACGGTGTGAAACGCATGGACTGTGCTTCCGGTTTCGGCGCTGCCACGATGGTGACCGCCACTTTTGGTTTTGTGGCGGTGTCTCATGCATTGAAAAAAATGATGGTGCGTGATACCCGGCAAGCACAGGCTGCTGGATTGAATCAGGGTTCGTGACAGGCAATATCGTGGATGCGGCTAGCCAAAGCGGCCAGCCCACCGGCGCGTGATGCGCTAAGTTCGGCACGCAATCCCAGCCGATCGAACAGTGCCAACGGATCGTTTTGCCGCAGTGTTTGCGCGGTTTTGCCTTCCACCGCCGTCAATACAATCGCCAGCAGTCCGCGCACGATACGGCCATCACTGTCGCCGTAAAAATGTAAGGTGCCGTCCGCCTGTCGTTGATATCCCAGCCAGACGCGGTTTTCGCAACCGGACAGTTCAATATGTTGCTGACGATAGGCTTCCGGCAGCGGCGGCAGTGATTTACTCAGCAGAATCAACTGTCGATAGCGCTCTTCCCAGGAGCGACAGGCATTGAAACGTGCTGTCAGCGCTGCTTCATCAATGTCGGCGCCAAACGGGTGATGTGTGGAGTCGGTCGTCATCAATCAATCCATCAGTAATTCAAACGCTTTTCGAGTAGCGTGGACCAGATGGTCCACGTCCTGTTGCTGGTTGTAAGGCGCAAACGAGGCCCGCAGCGTGCCGGGCACCCCCAGTGCCGCCATCAGCGGCTGCGCGCAGTGGTGACCGGCTCGTAGAGCGATGCCGTCTTCTGCCAGCAACGTCACCAGATCGTGGTGGTGTACGCCGTCGATGGTGAATGATAATAGGCTGGATTCGGGAGCGCGGAAACTGCGAAAACCGGGTAATGTGTTCAGTTGCTGTTCCGCATTCAGAGCCAGTGCGACACTGTGCCGATCCGCTGCTGCACGGTCCTGCTGCTGCCACCAGTCGATGGCGGCAGCCAGACCAATTACGCCGGCAATATGCGGTGTGCCGGCTTCAAAACGCTGAGGAATCGCCTGAGGGGTGAAGCTGTCAAACGAGACTGACGTCATCATTTTACCCCCTCCTTGCCAGGGGGGCATGGCTTCCAGCAAATCCGGTTTGCCGTACAGCGCACCAATACCGGTAGGGCCATACAATTTGTGGCCGGAGAACGCATAAAAATCAGCATCCAGCGCCGCCACATCCGTCGCGGTGTGCACAATACCTTGCGCACCATCGACCATGACTACCGCACCTGCCTGATGCGCCAGTGTTATCGCCCGTTTAAGGTCCGGCATACCGCCCGTGACATTCGACATCTGCCCAATAGCCAGCAGGCGGGTCCGGGGGGTGAGCAGGGAAGGCAGCAGGTCAAGATCAGGCTGATAATCCGCTCCAATCGGCAGTTTTACCACCTGAGCCCCCGTTTGTTGTGCCACCATCAGCCATGGGATTAGGTTGGCGTGGTGTTCTGATTCGCTGACCAGAATCTCATCGCCGGGTTGTAGCAGCGGGCGGGCGTAACAGTGCGCCACCAGGTTGACGGCCTCCGTCGTACCTTTAGTCCAGACGATGCTGCGCGCTTGCACAGCGCCAATGAAATCCGCCACTTTTTGGCGCGCCAGCTCGAACGATTCCGATAGCTGTCGGGCGGCACGGTGCTGACTGCGATGCACATTCCCTGTTTCACTGGCGTAGCAATGCTGCACCGCAGCGATCACCCTTTCGGGTTTTAGCGCGGTGGCGGCGTTGTCAAGATAGGTGCCTTGCTGGCGAAGTGCGGGAAATTGCTGGCGAAAATACGCGGGGTTGAACGGTTTCATGTCGATCCTCTATTGAACGACGGATACTGTCCCATTTTTGCCATTGAAACAAGATTAGGACGATCCTGAACGAAAACCTCACATAGTTTGCTACTATTAACTTTGTTTTATTTAGAATTTTATAATGACATGCAACTTAATTTAAGTATTAATTATAATTTAGAATTAATTTAAAAGGATAAAACTTCAAAGTTGATTAATTGTAATGAACTAAAGTCTGATGGCGAAGAGCAAGTGACCGATATCTTCTGGAAGATAACGTACAGACGAAAAAAAAGCACCGCAAAATGCGGTGCTATGCAAAAATCACTTAGACAGACAGGGTAAATGTATAGGAAATAACGGTAGCATTGCTACCACGTCTGAAATGCAGACAGTAAACAAATAGCAAACACAACATCACAACCACAAGCCAAAAGCACACCAGTTACATGTTGCGCTTTTCGTTCCGGCTCAAGGAAGTGGCGGTACTATAGGTATTTGCTGGTGCATCCTCAACGGACAATTTATAATGCATCGGATTACAAAAACTAATGGCAAATCGCGGTCACCTACCGGGATAGGCCGCATATTGAAGAACCCGGTTTATGTCGAAACGATTGCCCCCCCTTAATGCTCTGCGTGTCTTTGATGCTGCTGCCCGCCATCTTAGTTTTACCCGTGCGGCTGAAGAGTTATTTGTTACTCAGGCCGCTGTCAGCCATCAGATCAAATCGCTGGAGGATTTTCTCGGCCTCAAACTGTTTCGCCGCCGTAACCGTTCCTTGTTGCTGACGGAAGAAGGGCAGAGCTATTTTCTGGATATCAAGGAAATCTTTTCCGCGCTCAATGAGGCAACCCGTAAGTTACAGGCCCGCAGCGCCAAAGGTGCGTTGACGGTAAGCCTGCTGCCTAGTTTTGCCATCCACTGGCTGGTGCCGCGCCTGTCGAGTTTTAATACGGAGTATCCCGGTATTGATGTGCGAATTCAGGCGGTGGACCGTGAAGAGGAACGCTTGTCGGACGATGTGGATGTGGCGATTTTTTACGGGCGTGGTAACTGGCCGGGGCTGCGGGTAGAAAAACTGTATGCAGAGTATCTGTTGCCGGTCTGTGCGCCACAATTGTTGACGGGGGAGCACCCGCTGAAAACGCCGGGAGACTTGGTATGGCACACGTTACTGCATGACGCCTCCCGGCGCGATTGGTTGGCTTATACTCGTCAGTTGGGTATAGCGCAGATTAATGTGCAACAAGGGCCGATTTTCAGCCATAGCGCAATGGTGTTGCAGGCGGCGATTCACGGTCAGGGGGTGGCGCTGGCTAACAATGTGATGGCGCAGACGGAGATTGAGGCCGGCAGGTTGGTGTGCCCGTTCAACGATGTGCTGGTCAGCAAGAATGCGTTTTATCTGGTTTGCCATGACAGCCAGGCAGAACTGGGTAAAATAGCCGCCTTTCGCCAATGGATTCTGGCTCGTGCGGCCAGCGAACAGGAAAAGTTTCGCTTCCGTTACGACAGCAGTTCCCGCTGAACCTTATCAGGTTTAGTTTCGTTTTCTTGATAATGGAATACATTCGAACAATGAACAGCCGTTTTATGCTGATATTCGCCGCTATCAGCGGGTTTGTTTACGTGGCATTAGGGGCGTTTGGTGCCCATGTGCTGAGTAAATCGTTGGGCGACATGGAAATGTCCTGGCTACATACCGGACTCCAGTATCAGGCGTTTCATACGCTGGTGATTCTGGTGTTGTCGGTGGCGATGTATCAACGGGCAAGTGTCTGGTTTTACTGGAGTGCGGCATTTCTGGCGCTGGGTACGTTGCTGTTTAGCGGCAGCCTGTACTGTCTGGCGTTGTCGCACCTCAAACTATGGGTATTTGTCACTCCGGTGGGGGGCGTATGCTTCCTGACGGGCTGGCTGTTACTGTTAATTGGAGCCTTACGCTTAAAGAAAAAGGCTGAGTAGCATGAATAAAGTGATTTTGTACTGTCGTGCCGGGTTTGAGAAAGAATGCGCGGCGGAAATTACCGACAAAGCGGCGCGTCATAGCGTCTATGGTTTTGTACGGGTAAAAGATAACAGCGGATATGTGGTGTTTGAGTGTTACCAGCATGAAGACGCCGACCGGTTGGTTAAGGAATTATCGTTTCAGGAGCTGGTGTTCGCACGCCAGATGATGGTATGCGGCGAATTGCTGCGTGATTTACCGCCGGAAGATCGCATCACACCGATCGTCGGGATGCTGACCGGGGTGCTGGAGCGTGCCGGCGAGTTGCGGGTTGAAGTACCAGATACCAATGAAAGCAAAGAGCTGATGAAATTCTGCCGCAAGTTCACGGTGCCGCTGCGTGCCGCGCTACGTGAGAGCCGTATTTTATTGGCGCAGGAAAAGGCCAACCGACCGGTTATCCATGTGTTGTTCATCGCACCAGGTTGCTGTTACGTCGGTTACTCATACAGCAATAACAATTCGCCGTTCTATATGGGGATTCCGCGGCTGAAATTTCCCGCAGATGCGCCCAGCCGTTCGACACTGAAATTGGAAGAAGCATTCCATGTGTTCGTTCCGGCCGACGAGTGGGATGAGCGACTTGCCAGCGGTATGTTTGCGGTGGATCTGGGCGCTTGTCCTGGCGGATGGAGCTACCAACTGGTGAAACGCAGTATGATGGTGCACGCCGTCGATAACGGCATGATGGCGCCAAGCCTGATGGATACCGGGCAGGTGATTCATCATCAGGCCGATGGTTTCCGCTTTGAGCCGCCGCGTAACAACATCTACTGGCTGGTGTGCGATATGGTGGAAAAACCGGCCAAAGTCACCAGCCGCATGGCTGACTGGCTGGTCAATGGCTGGTGCCGTGAGGTGATCTTCAACCTTAAGTTGCCAATGAAAAAGCGCTATGAGGAAGTGACTCAGAATTTAGCATTGCTGGCGCAGCGACTGGAAGAGAACGGTATTAATTTTGAGATTCATGCCAAACAGCTCTATCACGACCGTGAAGAGGTTACCGTTCATGCACGGCGTATTTGGGGCGCGATTCCTGGCCGCCGCGACGAGCGCTGATTTTCCTGCTGTGGCGCAGTCGGGCATGAGTGCACAGGCGCGCCAGGAGGGTTAACACCGCCTAACCCGATATGGACAGGCGTAACTGCTGCAGGTTGCCATTCAGCACCAAATCGGTTTTGAGTGTAGCGACCTGACGGCAGCGGTAAGCCATATCCTGTTGGGATTCCAGCTTGCGGCGCCATTTCTCCGGTATCTGTTCCAACTGTTGGTACAACGTTTCCAGCGACCCCGCTTGTTGCAATAACTGCGCGGCGGTTTTCGGTCCGATACCGCTCACACCGGGAACCTTGCTGCTGTTGATGCCTGCGAGGCCCCAGTAATCCGGTAACTGCCCCGGTTGCACGCCAAACTCCTTTTCGATGAACGGTACATCCAGCCAGCGTTTTTGAAAGTAATCCCGGATACGGATTGTAGGTGCCAGTAACTGGCAGTAGCCTTTGTCCGTTGAGACAATGGTGGCCTGATGTCCTTGTGCGGCGACTTTGCTGGCCAACGTAGCGGCCAGATCGTCAGCTTCGTTGCCCGGTGAATGCCAGCTGTCCACGCCTAATGCCAGAAAGGCATCTTTGATTTGTGGCAGTTCCCGCGACAAGTTTTCCGGCATCGGGGCACGACCGGCTTTGTATTCGGGTAGTAACTGGTGACGCCAGCTATGGTCACGTTGTTCGTCGTCAAAGACAGCAACGGCATGGGTTGGGCGGCTGTGCTGTATCAACTGATTTAATGCGTGCTGACAGGCAGTCAGGCAAGGAGAGCCTTGTACCGCGTGAATGCGTCGAATCAGGTTGAGGGCGTCGATAATGAGCAGATGTACGGCCATAAGCGGTGATCATATGAGTGATCGCCACCGGCCAGATGCCAGTGGCGAAATAAGGTTCAGGAACAGATTTCGTAGCATGGGACGTAGGCGCTGCCAGGCAGCTTCATTCGTTGCTGGGACACGAAGTCCTGCAACAGCCGGTCCATGCTCTTCATGATGTCAGCATTACCATGCAATTTATAGGGACCGAACTCTTCGATGAGCCGAATGCCCGCTTCTTTGACGTTACCTGCCACGATACCGGAAAATGCCCGGCGTAATGTAGCAGCCAGCTGTTCGGCGGGTTGGTCGGGATGCAGGTTGAGGTTCGCCATATTCTCATGCGTCGGTTCAAATGGCAGTTGCAGGTCCGGCGCGATACGCAACGACCAGTTAAAGCTGTAGGCATCACCGGTGTGGCGGCGGTGCTCTTTTACCTGTGGCATGGTTTTTTTCATCTGCCGGGCTACTTCGGCAGCGTCATTAATAATAATCGAGTAATAACGACGCGCCTGACGGCCCAATGTACTGACGATGAATTCATCGAGGACCCGGAAGTAGTCTGCGCTTTCCTTAGGACCGGTGAGAATAATCGGCAGCACCTGCTCGCTGTTGGCCGGGTCCATCATAATACCGAGCAAATAAAGGAACTCTTCTGCGGTGCCAACGCCGCCTGGGAAAATCACGATACCGTGACCAATACGCACAAACGCTTCCAGACGCTTTTCAATATCCGGCATGATGATGAGTTCATTCACCAGCGGGTTGGGCGGCTCAGCCGCGATGATGGAAGGTTCGGTCATACCGATGAAACGTCCGTCCCGGTAACGCTGCTGGGCATGGCCCACTGCCGCACCTTTCATTGGGGCTTCCATCGCGCCCGGTCCGCAGCCGGTACAGATGTTCAGTTCGCGTAAGCCAAGCTGGCTACCGACTTTACGGGCATACAGGTATTCGTTTTCATTGATGGAATGGCCGCCCCAGCACACCACCAGATTTGGCTCTTCGCCCACATGCAGTGCTCTGGCGTTACGCAGAATGGAAAATACCAGATTGGTGATGTGAGTGGAGTCTTCAAGATTCAGATTTTGATAACGGCCAGCGTTAGCTATCTGACCGTTTACAAACAGGATATCGCGTAACACGGCGAACAGGTTAGCTTGCAGCGAGCGGATAATCTGACCATCAACAAACGCCTCTTCCGGCGGATTGACCAGTTCCAGCTTTACGCCACGTTCACGGCGCAGCACGTTGATGTCGAAATCCTCGTAGCGGGAGAGTAACTCCTTGCTGTTATCCGTCTGGCTACCTGAGTTCAGGACGGCGAGGGAACAGTTGCGGAATAACCGGTAAAGATCGCTGCTGGCTGTGCTTTTCAGCATATCCACTTCCAACTGCGACAGTAAATCCATGGACCCTAACGGGCTGATATGTGTAATCATACTACTCCCTGAAACACAGTGTGCGGTGACAGTTGTCCAAGACGTTTTAAAAAAAACGTTTATACAACACGCGGTTCAATGCGGTTGTGCAAGACGTTGCTTTGTGGTCTCACCTTAACGTGTTGATCGGCCTTTTGCCAAGGCATGGTAACGTCCCGACAATAAAGTTGCGCGGCGTTACGCACTTTAATGCGCATTCTGTCGCCGGCAGGCACTACGGGTAAGGATACAATGTGTATTCAGTGGCATTCGATAGGCACAGATTTGAGAGGCAAGATGGAACAGCAGGTATCACAGGCGCTGGGTGTATTCACCCGGAATTATATCGAGTTGTGGCGGCGCGAGACAGGACATCCTCCAGCCAGCGATGAGTTATATGGCGTTGCGTCGCCTTGTATTGTCGCCACACAAGATTGCCAGGTTCATTGGTTGCCGCAGACACCTGCCGTGCCTGTGACGCTGGATGGTGTTGAACGGGCGCTGGAGATTCAGTTGCACCCGGATATTCATTCATTCTTCACCTGTCAGTTCGCAGGCGACATGACGGCACGCTTTGAGGAACTGGAGTGCACGCTGCTTCAGGCATGGAGCGAAGATGATTTTGTTCGCTTGCAGGAGAACCTGATTTGTCATCTTTTGACACAAAAACGACTGAAATTACCACCCACATTATTTCTTGCAACAACGAATTCTGAAATGTCGCTAATCTCTTTATGCAATTTGAGTGGTGAAGTCGTGTTGGAAGAGTTTGGTACACGTCAGCGTCGGGTATTGGCATCAGGTCTGGTTGATTTTCTACATAAACTATTGCCATTGATTCCATAATGCTGAATCGCGTTTCGCTTTCCGGCGTGTGAGAGATCTCTTACATTGCGTGTAAGCGATCTCTTATATTTAATATTAAACTAAGATTTCCATTTAATTTTTGTATTATTAATTAATGAATTAATGAAGTTCTTCATTCAACCATGCCTTTTATATGGCTATTGTGCCGTTTAGGTGGCTTGCTGATTTCATTCAATTAATACATCTTATTATTCAGTTCAGTAACACGGTAACAGGTTATGTCGGCCATGCCAGGAAGGCAGGAAGCATATCTTCGTTACAACCTGACTCTTTTTTCAGGATGAAATAAGGGACACCTCCAGGAAGGAGAATGAGAGCCGGTCTGGGAATGCCGGTGGGGCAGGAGCCTAAAGGAATGCGATCACGGATGATTATGAAGGATCGATTGTCACGGATGAAAGAGGGATCGCCAGCAAGGATTGTGGGTTAGGAAGACCATCAAGGACAAGTTTTCAAGGACGAGCAGGGAAGCAACAAGGTAGCGGGATTGCTGCAAACGAACTAAGAGGGAACCGAGAAATCGGTTCCCTCTTTTCGTTTTTGTCTTACCAGAGGCTTCTCGATAGCGCCGTCTGTATTCGGGTGTCAGAACACGGCAACGATGCTATGCTCTGCCGCCACTGTTATTGAGACTGATGAGAACCTGGCCCCATGAATGCAGACATGCTGATCCGACAATCGTTGTTTGCTATTGAGCGCGCATTGAAGTCAAGCTCGTTATGGCAGCCTTCTGCGCCGGATGAGGCGGCGTTTGCCAGCCAGGAGCCGTTTTGTATCGATACGATGGTAGCCGAGCAGTGGCTGCAATGGGTCTTCCTGCCACGAATGCACGCATTGCTGGATGGTGGTGCGCCATTGCCTGCGCGGCTCGCCATTCTGCCTTATTTTGAAGTGGCGTTTGACGGACGTTCAGATGATGTGGGCGAGTTGTTGATGCAGTTACGTGCGCTTGATGCATTATTTGAGGGATGAGAATGCTTGAGATTGTTTATCAGGATGAGCATCTGATCGCAGTGAATAAGCCTGCTGGCTGGTTGGTGCACCGTAGCTGGTTGGATCGTAAAGAGAAAGTGGTGGTGATGCAAACTGTGCGCGACCAGATTGGTCAGCACGTTTTTACAGTACACCGTCTGGATCGCCCTACCTCCGGCGTATTATTGATGGCGTTATCCCCAGACGTGGCACGTCTGCTGGCGCAGCAGTTCGAACTGCATCAGATGGAAAAAACGTATCATGCAGTGGTGCGTGGTTATGTGCTGGAGGACGGCGTGGTGGATTATGCGTTAACAGAGGAGCTGGATCGCATCGCCGATAAGTATGCTGATCCGGATAAGGCGCCTCAGCCTGCCGTCAGTCACTACCGGGCACTGGCGCGTGTCGAAATGCCGGTGGCTATCGGGCGTTATGGCACTGCGCGTTATAGCCTGCTGGAACTGACCCCCAAAACCGGGCGCAAGCATCAGTTGAGACGCCATATGGCGCATTTGCGTCACCCTATTATTGGGGATACCACCCATGGCGATCTGCGCCAGAATCGTGGCATGGCGGCACATTTCGCCTGTGCTCGCCTGATGTTGCACGCCAGCCGTCTGTCGCTGACTCATCCGATCACTGGCGAGCGTCTGGTCATCTCTGCGCGCTGGGATGAGCCTTGGCAGAGGGTCATGACACAGTTTGGCTGGCAGGGTGGTTTTCCTGATATAGAAAGGGTTGAGTTTCCTTTGGCATCGGGTCAGGATAGCAACCTGACGTCAGCGTAAAAAAGGAGAATCAGCGTTATGGCGCAAATTGGTATTTTTGTTGGCACAGTGTACGGTAATGCGTTACTGGTAGCGGAAAAAGCGGAAAGCATTCTCAAAGCTCATGGACATGAGATTAAGATTTTCGAGGATGCTTCAGTGGATGACTGGCTGGCTTACAGTCAGCAGACGGTACTGGTGGTGACCTCTACTACCGGGCAAGGGCAATTGCCGGAATCTATCGTGCTGCTGTATGAAGCGTTGCGCGAAAAGGTCGGTCATCAGCCGGATCTGCGTTATGGGCTAATTGCGTTGGGAGACAGCAGTTACGATACCTTCTGTGGCGGTGGTCATCAGTTTGATGCTTTGCTACAAGAAATGGGCGCGAAGCGCGTGGGTGACGTGCTGGAGATTGATGCCGCTGAACATCCGGAACCGGAAGTCGTTTCCTCTCCGTGGGTGGAGTCCTGGGCAGCGATGCTGACCGCATAAATACGGTTGTGAGTCAGTATTGGTGTCAGACGGGGCAACTGGGCCCCGTTTCTTATGTATTGGCTACTTTCGTGGTTATAGCGCACGTGTTGAGTGGCGGTCTGTCTGCGACCTTTATTCAACGTTGGGTCAGTTTTTCCAGATCGGCTTCGATCTCGCTTATCTTATTGGTGACCACGCTTTCCAGATGACGCAGGTCTGACAGAATCTTGCGTTTCAAATCCACCTCAGCCTGATCATGCTGGCAAATTTCGTCAAGTTCGTCCACCACGTAGCGCAGATTGGGGCTGATCTCGTTGATCTCCTTGTAACCTTGCCCGGCGTTGTCCGCAACGATGGTTTTGCGCTGGCGAGGATATTTGAATTTGACGCTTTTAGCGAAAAATTCCCCTTTGTCCTTGCGAAAATAGATCTTAAGAATATCGTTGTTGGCCTCCTGACGGAGACTGTAGCGGTCGATATCTTCCGGGTTGGAAATCCCAAGACTTTTCAGATTGTCGTACATAACACCACCTTTCTTGTTTTACGTCGGCCTGAAAAACTGGGCCAGTGTTGTTGGTCGTGACGGCTTGATGCCATAAAAAATGGCGGGTTATCACCCGCCATTCAGTTTAGTCGATAGTGGTATTAGTCGATAGTGCGCAATAACTCATT
Source organism: Dickeya poaceiphila (assembly GCF_007858975.2). Taxonomy (GTDB): domain Bacteria; phylum Pseudomonadota; class Gammaproteobacteria; order Enterobacterales; family Enterobacteriaceae; genus Dickeya; species Dickeya poaceiphila. The sequence continues at coordinate 3,137,724 of NZ_CP042220.2, read as the reverse complement.
AATACCCACTTTACCACGGGTTTTTGCATCCACTTTTTTCACGATTACGGCGCAATATAGGCTGTAGCTGCCGTCTTTTGATGGCAGATTGCCGGATACCACCACAGAACCTGCCGGTACGCGGCCATAATGCACTTCGCCGGTTTCACGGTCATAAATTTTGGTGCTTTGGCCGATGAACACGCCCATAGAGATAACAGAACCTTCTTCCACGATCACGCCTTCCACGACTTCAGAACGTGCGCCGATAAAGCAGTTGTCTTCGATAATGGTCGGATTTGCCTGCAGCGGTTCCAGCACGCCGCCGATGCCAACACCACCAGACAGGTGGACATTTTTACCAATCTGCGCGCAGGAGCCGACAGTTGCCCAGGTGTCCACCATGGTGCCTTCGTCAACATAAGCGCCGATGTTGACATAAGACGGCATCAGTACGGTATTGCGGGCGATGAATGCGCCCTGACGTACGCTGGCTGGTGGTACGACGCGGAACCCTTCGCGCTGGAAGCGCGCTTCGTCGTAGCCGGCGAATTTCATCGGGACCTTGTCGTAGTAACGGGTTTCGGCCCCTTCCATCAGTTGGTTGTCATTGATGCGGAAAGAGAGCAGCACCGCTTTCTTCAGCCACTGATGCGTCACCCACTGGCCGTTGATTTTCTCCGCTACACGCAGTACGCCGCTGTCCAACTGGCTGATAACTTGATTCACCGCTTCGCGTGTCACCGTGTCCACATTGGCCGGGGTAATCTCTGCGCGACGCTCAAATGCGGTTTCGATGATGTTCTGTAATTGCTGCATCCTGTTTCTCTTTCGTGATTAATCAAACCAGACCGCATCTCGCCATGCCAGATGGCGGGATGCGGCTTAATATTTAAGAAGCTACTTTATCGTTTGGGGCGAGGGCTTCTGTCAACCGTTGTTGCAACTTAAGCCGTAATTCGTGGCTTAATGCCCGTCTTTCGCTATCTGCCAGAATAAACAGGTCTTCAACCCGCTCACCGATGGTGGAAATGCGAGCGCCGTGCAGCGACAGATTGAGGTCGGCAAACACTTCACCCACCCGTGCCAGCAGGCCGGGTTGGTCGAGAGCGGTAAGCTCCATATAGCTGCGTCGGTCGGTATGTGTTGGCAGAAAGCTGACTTCCGTCTGTACACTGAAGTGGCGTAGCCGGGAAGATGGCTTGCGCACTCTTGGGTGTTGATACTCTCGCTGGTTGAGCGCTTGTTCGATAGCGTGGCGGATCATGTCGTGGCGGTCTGGCGCCAGTGGGCTACCGTCGGGTTCCAGCACGATGAAGGTGTCCATCGCCATGCCATCACGACTGGTGAAAATCTGAGCATCGTGTACGCTCAGGTTACGCCTGTCCAGTTCGCCGGCAACTGCAGCAAACAGATACGGGCGATCCGGACTCCAGATAAAAATTTCGGTGCCGCCGCGACTGGCTTGATGGCTAATCAACACCATCGGCTTGCTGGCGTCATGCTCCAGCAGGTGGCGGGCGTGCCAGGCCAGTTGATTAGGCGAATGGCGCAGGAAATAGTCGGCGCGACAGCGGCTCCAGATATGATGCAGCGCTGCCTCATCGATATTGTCCATACGCAGCAATGCCAGCGCCTGTAAACGATGATGACGTACGCGTTCGCGCAGGTCCGGTGAGTTTTGCATACCACGGCGCAACTGTCTCTCAGTGGCGAAATAGAGTTCGCGCAACAGGCTTTGTTTCCAACTGTTCCACAACGTCTCGTTAGTCGCGCAGATGTCTGCCACAGTCAGGTTCAGCAGGTAACGTAGCCGGGTTTCGCTCTGCACTTGTTCGGCAAATTGCTGGATTACCGTCGGGTCCTGAATATCACGTCGTTGCGCGGTGACCGACATTAACAGATGACAGCGTACCAGCCAGGCTACCAGCTGCGCTTCCCGTGAGTTCAATCCATGCAGGGCGGCGAATTCCAGTGCATCCTTGGCGCCCAGTTCAGAGTGATCGCCGGCGCGCCCTTTGGCAATGTCGTGGAACAGGGCGGCCAGCAGCAGCAATTCCGGTTGTGGTAGTCGGGGATACAGCTCCACGCACAGCGGGTGTGACGCACGGGTCGCCTCTTCGGTAAAACTTTCCAGTTTCAACAGCACCCGGATGGTATGTTCATCGACAGTGTAGGCGTGGAATAGATCAAATTGCATTTGCCCGACGATGTTACCCCACAACGGCATATACGCCCACAGTACGCTGTGAGTATGCATTGGCAATAATGCCCGACTGACGGCGCGTGGGTGACGCAATATATTCATGAAGAGGTTGCGAGCTTCCGGTATGGTGCAGAGCGGCTGGCTCAGGTGGCGACGTGCATGGCGCAAATGTCGCAGGGTGGTCGAGTAAATACCGGTGATTTCCTGATTGCGCACCATCAGGTAGAACATGCGAATAATAGCTTCGGGTTTGCGCTCGAACAACGTTGCATCACGCAGGTCAATAAGCTGACCACGTAACTGGAACTCGTCATCCAGCGGGCGCAGTTTCTCGCTGGTATCCAGCGCCAGAATGGCTTCGTCGAACAGTTGCAGCAGCATTTGGTTCAGTTCCCCCACCCGACGCGTCATTCGGTAGAAGTCCTTCATCATTCGTTCCACCGGTGCGTTGCCTTCTCCTTGATATTGCAGCAGTTGTGCCACATTGAGCTGGCGGTCGAACAGCAAACGGTTATCGTAACGTGGCAGAAGCAAATGTAGGGCAAAACGAATGCGCCACAAAAAGCTCTGGCACTCATTCAGTTCACTGCGTTCTGCTTCCGTCAGAAAACCGAATCCCACCATTTCGTTGAGCGAAGTAGCGCCAAAGTGGCGACGGGCAACCCACAATAGGGTATGAATATCCCGTAGTCCACCGGGGCTACTCTTGATATCCGGTTCAAGATTGTAACTGGTACTGTGGTAACGCTGGTGGCGTTCCCGCTGCTCGGCAATCTTGGCGGGGAAGAAGGTTTCTGAAGGCCAGAACGCGTCGCTGAAAATGTGTTTTTGCAGCATGAGAAACAGCGTGACATCCCCGCAAATCATGCGGGATTCGATCAGGTTGGTCGCGACGGAAATATCCGCCCGACCTTCTTCCAGACACTCATTCAACGTACGTACGCTGTGACCGACTTCTAATCTCAGATCCCACAATAGGGTGATAAACGTGCCGATAGTCTGTGACTGTGACTCTGTCAGCGTATTCTGGCTCAGCACCAATAGATCAATGTCAGACAGCGGGTGCAATTCTCCGCGCCCATAGCCGCCTACGGCTACCAGTGCAGTCTGCGGCGTGCTGTCGAACCCGTAGAAGCGCCATAGCCGTTGCATCAGGTGATCGATAAATAGCGTACGAGCATCAATCAGCGCTTCCGCGCTGACGCCAGCCTTAAATTCTTCCGCCAGCCAACTACGGAATTGTTCCAGATGGTTTTTCAGCGTTTGACATTCCAGCATGTTGTCTGTGAATGTCAGGGGAGACGCCGGTGCCGGACGAGGCTTGGTGGTGGAACCGGCGATATCGTGCGGGAGGTTTCTGTCGATCATGTTGCGCCACCGTAAACATAAAAAAAGCCGGCAGTAGCCTAATGCCAGTCACTTAAGGTGAGAGAGCGTTCAGAATTCTGTGTCACGTTAAAAATTCTACAACGTCATCACGTTATTTAGTCGCCCTTCAAAATAAATGGCCAACTGTGACAATGTCAAATTCCAGCTCTGGATGGGCATTGTCCATTTTTCCTGTGCGTTCATCGGCCCCAGATAAAGCAGCTTCAACAGACTGTTTTCATTCGGGAAAGCACCTTTGGTTTTGGTCAGCTTCCTGAACTGTCTGTGCACCGATTCGATAGCATTTGTGGTGTAAATGACTTTGCGGATATTTGCCGGATAGCGGAAGTACGCTGACAGATTGTCCCACTTGCGTCGCCACGACTGGAGCACCACCGGATACTGCAACCCCCATTTCGCTTCCAGCTCATCCAGTGCCATTTCGGCCGCTTCTTTTGACACTGCACGGTAGACTGGCTTCAGGTCGGTCATGAAGGCTTTATGGTGCTTTGAGGCCACATATTTAATCGAATTGCGTATCTGATGAATGACGCACAACTGCACTTCCGTCTGCGGATAAATGCTGTTTATTGCCTCTGGGAAGCCGGTCAGCCCGTCCACGCAGGCAATCAGAATGTCTTTAACACCGCGATTTTGCAGGTCGCTTAATACCGACAGCCAGAAGTTAGCCCCCTCACTTTCTGACAGATACAGGCCCAGAACTTCCTTTTTACCTTCCAGATTCAGGGCCAGCACGGTGTAAACCGCTTTGCTCTGATAGCGGCCATCTTCCCGAATTTTATAGTGAATAGCGTCCAGCCAGACGAAGGGATAAACCTGCTCCAGCGGGCGCTGTTGCCACTGTTTTAGTTCAGGGATGACTTTATCGGTTACTGCACTGATGGTGGCAGTGGACACGCTGAAGGCATATAAATCTTCGATCTCCCGGCTAATGTCCTGATAGCTCATCCCCAGTGCAAACAGGCGAATGATCTTGTGTTCGATCTCGTCGGATAACGTGGTCTGATGTTTTTTCACCAACTGGGGTTCAAAAGTGCCATTACGATCGCGCGGAGTCGCCAGTTCGAAGCTGCCCGTCGGGGCTTTAATGGTCTTTTTGCCGGAGCCATTTTTACGGTTAGCTTCAACGTCCTGAGCCAGATGTGAGTCCAGTTCCGCAGACAGGGCAGCTTCCGTTAACTGTTTGATTAAAGGCGTTAAGATACCATCTTTGCCCGTTAATGCCTGACCAGACTGGAGGGCTTTAAGCGCTTTATCGAAATCGAAGGGCTGGGACATATGTCATTCCTTTTTGATTGTATATTACCGGAATGACACAGAATTTCTAACACTCCCTAAGGTGACTGGCATTGTTTTTAAAAGGGTATTTGGGCTTTTTTTGCCTCACTTCTCTTTCATACTCCCGCTCCCGTCTCGGCGGCAGTTTCAGCATCGCGGCATTGCTGTAGAAGTGCTTCAGGTGTCCCGGCACTGCTCCCGGTGAGGACCATGGCAGCCCGATTAACAGCCGCATGATTTCTGCCACCGAACCACTGAAGCTCAGCTGATACGGCAGATAATCTCCTTTCAGGCTGAACGCCATTTTCACCATCTGATACCGCACCAGGTTGTATGTCAGCAGTATCCCCCACAGCTCCTGTCTCACCATCTCCGGTAATTTACTTCTCAGCGTCCAGCGGTTGCCGCACAACAACTGCTTCGCCTCACGATACCCCAGTTCGATTTCCCACCGGTGTTTGTAGAGTTCTGCTATGTCTGCCGCCGGGTAACGCATCGCGTCCGTCATCGAGGTGACAACCTGACGTTCCACACCGTTAACCTTCCTCCTGATTAACCGGACAGTGAGCTCATCCGGCAGACCTTCCCACTGTTTTCTTGCCTGTGGCGAGGTCTTCAGTGTTATCAGTTCATCCTGCCTGCCCAGTCTGCGTATCACCTCATACTGCGTGCCCTTTTTCAGCGGCAACAACCAGTGGCGGTTCTCACCTGCCCTGTGCCAGTCATGCAGCAGGCCTGTTGACCAGAAGCCCCTGTCGAACAACGTCACGCTATTATCCGGTGCCTGCTTTGCCAGTCCTGCCGCCAGCCGCATCTCATTAACGTCATACCGGCCCATCACGCTGGCGCGCAGCAGGTGACTGCTCAGTTCCATCAGACACACCATGCGGACCTGCGGGAAGCCTTTTTCACCGTACTGATTTTCCGCTTTCGCGAAGGCCGCGGCATTGTCCGGTGTGTCGGGCGTTCGCCAGACCACGCCATCAACGGCGTTCAGCGTCAGCCCGTTCCAGAGCGGATGCCGGGATTCTTCATGCCAGTGCTGTTGTGTCAGTTCGAACAGAACTCTAATGGCATCCTCACCCAGCGTTTTGCGGCGGGCAATGACGGAGCTGGGTGCGGTAAAAGGTCTGCCAGTCCGGTCAGCGATGTCCATCAGATTGACGATATGGGACACAGGCTTGTTGTTGAAAATAGCCATACCTATAACCAGCCAGACCATGGATTCGAGGGGAAGCTTACGCTTACGTAGCGTCACGGTATCCGTGAGGGTAAAGGCCTGCTGAATAAGGTCGGGGGAAAGGAGGTCGGCAAGACTCTGAACTTCATCGGGAGCGGTAAGATTGATAATGCCGAGGGCCTGTGAAAGTTCCATTAAAAAGGGTCCATGTGAAGACATGAACCCTTTTTACATCAGCCACCGGATCGGTCAACCGATCCTTAAACGATCGGCATTAGGCAGTAGCCGGCTTATGCTCAATTATTCCTGATGCGTGATGATGTTGGGGATAGTGTCATCCTTACGCAACGTCATTATTTCGCAGCCGTTTTCCGTCACCACAATAGTATGCTCGTATTGTGCCGACAAGCTGCGGTCTTTGGTTTTTACCGTCCAGCCGTCTTTCATGGTGCGAATACGGTAATCACCAGCGTTGACCATCGGTTCCACGGTAAACACCATGCCCGGCTGCAACACCACGCCGCCGTCGTCGGCGTCATAATGCAATACTTGTGGTTCTTCATGGAAACCACGACCGATGCCATGGCCACAATATTCGCGCACCACGGAAAAATCCTGTGCCTCTACGTACTTCTGAATTTCGCGGCCAAGCGTGCGTAACCGGATGCCTGGTTTAATCATCCGCAGTGCCAGATACAGGCTTTCCTGGGCTACTTTGCACAGACGCTCTCCTTGAATGGTCGGCTTGCCGACGATGAACATTTTGGAGGTATCGCCGTGAAAATCGTCTTTGATCACCGTGACATCAATGTTGACGATGTCGCCCTCTTTGAGGATTTTCTCATCGCTTGGAATACCATGGCATACCACTTCGTTGACTGAAATGCAGACGGATTTAGGGAAGCCGTGGTAGCCGAGGCAGGCGGAAATCGCGTTTTGCTTGTTAGTGATGTGGTCATGGCAGATTCGGTCTAGCTCGCCGGTACTCACACCCGGCACCACGTATGGTTCGATGATTTCCAGCACTTCAGCCGCCAGACGACCAGCCACACGCATTTTTTCGATATCTTCAGAGGTTTTGATTGAGATTGCCATTGATTTCAGTCCACAGGTATCGCCGCATCCGACGAAAGAGGGTCAATAAATAGTGATTTATGGTATCAGCCCAGCCTGACACTGCCAAATCATCATTCCGTCACGGCATTGTCATCCCCGGTTCAGGCCGTTGCGGTAGAATGCAACAAAAGTTGGTGTCCATGGGCGGTTTATGGTATAAAGCGCGCCGGTGTTCCGGCTGGTATTCGGGCAACTGGGTATTGGCTGGTTCAAACTGAACTCATATGTGTATAACACACACGTGTCGACACATTCGCCGGGGTGCCGGAGTGGTTTCCATTCTGGTCGGCGCAATGGGGCACGTGGAGGCATAACCCCATACTTAATCTATAGAGGTAATCATGGCAACTGTTTCCATGCGCGATTTGCTCAAGGCTGGCGCACACTTTGGTCACCAGAAACGTTTCAGAAATCCGAAAACTAAAGCGTTCGTTTTCGGCACTCGTAACAAAGTTGATATCATCAACCTTGAGAAAACGGTACCGATGTTCAATGAAGCTCTGGCTGAATTGAGCAAAATTTCTTCCCGTAAGGGCAAGATCCTGTTTGTTGGTACCAAACGCGCAGCAAGCGAAGCGGTAAAAGAAGCTGCTATCAACTGCGACCAGTTCTTTGTGAACCATCGTTGGTTGGGCGGTATGCTGACTAACTGGAAAACCGTTCGTCAGTCTATCAAACGTTTGAAAGACCTGGAAACTCAGGCTCAAGACGGCACATTCGACAAGCTGACCAAAAAAGAAGCGCTGTTGCGCACCCGTGAACTGGACAAGCTGGAAAACAGCCTGGGCGGTATCAAAGACATGGGCGGCCTGCCTGATGCGCTGTTCGTTATCGACGCCGATCACGAACACATTGCTATCAAAGAAGCAAACAATCTGGGTATTCCGGTATTTGCAATTGTTGATACCAACTCTGATCCGGATGGTGTTGATTACATCATCCCTGGTAACGATGACGCCATCCGTGCAATCAGCCTGTACCTGAGTGCTGTTGCCACCGCTGTCCGTGAAGGCCGTTCTCAGGATCTGGCTATTCAGGCAGAAGAGAGCTTCGTCGAAGCTGAATAATAAGGCCAGCTCTGTTGAGCCCTTATTAACCAGGTATTGACATATGTTGGTTAGGGGGCCTTGTCAGGCCCCTTTTTTACTTATCTCTTACTTATCTCTGCCACGAGATAACCGAGGAAAAGATAATGGCTGAAATTACCGCTGCCCTGGTAAAAGAACTGCGCGAACGTACCGGCGCAGGCATGATGGAATGTAAAAAAGCTCTGGTTGAAGCTAACGGCGACATCGAGCTGGCAATCGACAACATGCGTAAATCTGGCCAGGCTAAAGCTGCGAAAAAAGCAGGTCGCGTTGCCGCTGAAGGCGTGATCCTGACCAAAATTGCTGCCGATGGCAAATACGGCGTCATCGTTGAACTGAACTGCGAAACCGACTTCGTAGCAAAAGACGCTGGCTTCAAAGCATTTGGCGAAGAAGTTGCTAACGCGGCGCTGAACGAGCGCATCACCGATGTTGAAGTTTTGAAAGCGAAATTCGAAGAGCAGCGTACCGCGCTGGTAGCGAAAATCGGTGAAAACATCAATATTCGTCGCATCGCTGTGCTGACTGGCGATGCACTGGGTTCCTATATGCACGGTGCCCGTATTGGTGTGATGGTATCTGCTAGCGGCGCTGATGAAGAGCTGATCAAGCACATCGCCATGCACATTGCTGCCAGCAAACCGGAATATGTCAATGCCGAAGACGTACCGGCTGACGTGGTTGCTCGTGAGCATCAGATCCAGTTGGACATTGCCATGCAATCTGGCAAGCCGCGCGAAATCGCAGAGAAAATGGTTGAAGGCCGTATGCGCAAATTCACTGGCGAGATCTCTCTCACCGGCCAGAATTTTGTGATGGACCCGAACAAAACCGTTGGTCAACTGCTGAAAGAGCACAATGCTTCCGTCAGCAGCTTTATTCGCTATGAAGTGGGTGAAGGTATTGAGAAAGCTGAAGTTGACTTTGCTGCTGAAGTCGCAGCAATGAGCAAGCAGTCTTAATAAAAAAAGGAACCGCCACTTGGCGGTTCCTTTTTATCCAGCCAAACTATTCGCGATATCCGTAATTCGTGATACAAGCAATTTCATGGCATCTGGCAACACCGTCTGCGGTGCGCCGGGTGTGGCAGTAATAACCCCCAGTACGATGACAGCCTGTTAGGACAAGAACACCATGGCAACCAACGCAAAACCCGTATATCAACGTATTCTGCTGAAGCTGAGTGGCGAAGCACTTCAGGGAGCTGAAGGTTTCGGTATCGATGCGAGTATCCTTGATCGTATGGCCCAGGAAATAAAAGAGTTGGTTGAACTGGGTATTCAGGTCGGTGTGGTTATTGGCGGCGGCAACCTGTTCCGCGGTGCTGGTTTGGCTAAAGCAGGCATGAACCGTGTGGTGGGTGACCATATGGGGATGTTGGCAACTGTGATGAACGGTCTGGCGATGCGCGATTCGCTACATCGTGCTTATGTTAACGCTCGTCTGATGTCGGCCATTCCGCTTAATGGCGTGTGCGACAACTACAGCTGGGCTGAAGCCATCAGCCTGTTGCGTAACAACCGCGTTGTGATTTTCTCGGCGGGCACCGGCAACCCTTTCTTTACCACCGACTCTGCTGCCTGCCTGCGCGGGATTGAAATCGAAGCAGATGTAGTGCTGAAAGCGACCAAAGTCGATGGGGTATTCTCTGCTGATCCGGTCAAAGATCCCAATGCAACGCTCTACGAATCGCTGACTTATCATGAAGTGCTTGAGCGCGAACTCAAAGTCATGGATCTGGCTGCCTTTACGCTGGCACGCGACCATAACCTGCCGATTCGTGTATTTAATATGAACAAGCCAGGGGCGCTGCGTCGTGTTGTTATGGGTGAAAAAGAAGGCACGTTGATCAGTAATAACAGCTGACGCCTAATTTAAGGTAATATCTTGTTTTGGTGACACAAGATTGCGCCATATATCGCCAGCTTGCTGCTGGTAATCGATGATTCGCTGGGTCATGCAAGGCGAGCGTGACCTGACTGGCAACCAGTTTTCAAGGGTTCACAACGTGATTAATGAAATCAGAAAAGACGCTGAAACACGCATGGATAAATGCGTAGACGCTTTCAAGAATCAGATCAGCAAAGTGCGTACCGGTCGTGCGTCCCCCTCGCTTCTGGACGGTATTAATGTGGAGTATTACGGTAGCGCAACCCCGTTACGCCAGTTAGCCAATATCGTGGTGGAAGATTCGCGTACGCTGGCTGTCACTGTATTTGACCGGACAATGGGACCGGCGGTGGAAAAAGCCATCATGGCATCTGATCTGGGGCTGAATCCGATGTCTGCCGGTACGGTTATCCGTGTTCCTCTGCCTCCGTTGACGGAAGAGCGCCGTAAAGACCTGATCAAGGTGGTACGCGGTGAAGCAGAACAGGGGCGTGTGGCTGTGCGTAACGTTCGTCGTGATGCGAATGACAAGCTAAAAGCGCAACTGAAAGATAAAACTATTAGTGAAGATGAAGAACGCCGTGCTCAGGACGACGTCCAGAAGTTGACTGACGGCTTTATCAAAAAAATTGACGCCGCTCTGGCGGAGAAAGAAAAAGAGCTGATGGATTTCTGATTCGTCAATTCGATGAAGCGCCGCTGGCAGGTGTGCTGGGTTTGTCCCGCCCTTATCCGCGGCGTTTTGCTTTTTTCACTTCAGCTTTTTGATGTGGGATGTTTTGCGTAACGTCACGCATTTTCATACTAGCCTTATCGACAGGTCGGCGCTGACGTTACAGACTGGCACCTCGCCTGTAATCAAACCCGTTTTATCAGGTCATATTCATGAAGCAACTGACAATCCTCGGCTCCACCGGCTCTATTGGCGTTAGCTCCCTTGCTGTAGTCAGAGCCAATCCAGACAAGTTTTCAATAATGGCACTGGTCGCTGGACGCAACGTTTCCATGATGGTAGAGCAGTGCCTGGAGTTCTGTCCGGCTTACGCCTCCATGGCTGATGAGAATTCGGCACGAGAACTCCGCATCCGTCTACGTGATGCCGGCAGTCAGACGACCGTGCTGTCAGGCGCTCATGCTGCCTGCGAACTGGCTGCGTTGGATGAGGTTGATCAAGTGATGGCGGCGATTGTTGGAGCAGCCGGTTTGCTGCCGGCATTGTCCGCGATTCGTGCCGGCAAACAAGTTCTGTTGGCCAATAAAGAATCGTTGGTGACCTGTGGCCGTCTGTTTATGGAAGAGGTGTCGAAAAACGGGGCGCAGTTGTTGCCGGTCGATAGTGAACATAGTGCGATTTTTCAGAGTTTACCTGAGCCAATCCAGCGGCAACTGGGATATGCTTCCTTAGCGCAATACGGAGTTGAGCGGGTGGTTCTGACCGGTTCGGGTGGGCCATTTCGTGAAATTCCGTTTGCCGCGTTGGATTGTGTCACTCCTGAGCAGGCGTGTGCCCATCCAAACTGGTCAATGGGGCGAAAGATTTCGGTGGATTCCGCCACCATGATGAATAAGGGACTGGAGTATATCGAGGCGCGCTGGCTGTTTAATGCCTCGGAAGCACAGATGGAAGTGGTTATCCATCCTCAATCAGTCATCCATTCCATGGTGCGTTACCGGGATGGCAGTGTCTTGGCGCAATTGGGTACGCCCGATATGCGGACCCCAATAGCCTTTGCAATGGCTTACCCTGAGCGTGTCTTTTCCGGTGCGCCGGCACTTGATTTTTGCCAGTTAGGGGCGTTGACCTTTTCTGCGCCGGATTTCCAGCGGTATCCTTGTCTGCGTCTGGCTATGGATGCATGTAATCAGGGACAAGCCGCCACAACGGCGCTCAATGCGGCAAATGAAATTGCGGTTGCGGCATTTTTACAATCCGGTATCCGTTTTACCGATATCGCCGTAGTCAATCAGAGCGTGATGGAACAGTTGACATTACCTGAGCCGCAAAGCGTTGATGATGTATTGTCTATCGATACCTGGGCAAGACAAGCCGCGGAAAATATGCTGCGGCGTTATCAGTAACCTTACGCTGGTGTGTTTGTTCACATGCGCCTGAAATGGTATAGTCTGCGCCGCTTGATGCTGATGGTTATTAATAAAAGCCACAGTGATGAAAAGTTGTGTGTGCACAGCTTTTTTTATGCTGTCAGGTTCGGCTGTGACTGGAATAATCCTTTTCTTGCTCGAGGAAATCAATACACGCTATGCCCTCAGAAAATCAACACGGTAGTCAGCAGTCGTTAGCTAACGGCCCACGCCATGTAGCGATAATTATGGATGGTAATGGCCGCTGGGCTAAGCAGAGGGGAAAGCTGCGGATCTTCGGTCATCAGGCAGGAGTGAAGTCAGTGCGCCGGGCGATTAGTTACGCGGTCGACAAGAACCTTGAAGCCTTGACGCTATACGCATTCAGCAGTGAAAACTGGAACCGTCCGGCACAGGAAGTCTCTGCGCTGATGGAACTGTTTGTGCGCGTATTGAATAACGAAGTCAAAAACCTGCACAAGCACAATGTCCGTTTGAGAGTTATCGGTGATATTAGCCGATTCAGTAGCCGATTACAGGGACTGATTCAACGCTCCGAAGCGATGACAGAAAATAATACGGGCCTTACTCTGAATATTGCCGCGAATTATGGCGGACGTTGGGATATTATCCACGGGGTCAGGAAAATCGCCGAACAGGTTCAGGAAGGATTACTGCGTCCTGATACTATTGATGAATCGACTTTGAGTCGTTACATGAGCCTGAACGATCTGGCCCCGGTTGATTTGCTAATAAGAACGAGTGGAGAACATCGCATTAGTAATTTCCTGCTGTGGCAGATTGCGTATGCAGAACTTTATTTTACCGATGTTCTCTGGCCGGATTTTGACGAACAAACCTTTGAAGGTGCTATTCATGCCTTTGCTCAACGTGAGCGTCGCTTTGGGGGAACCACGCCTGACGATGCAGATGCATCGTAGGGGGTATTTTTGCTGAAGTATCGCCTGATTACTGCGCTGATTCTGATTCCTTTAGTTATTGCGGCGCTTTTTTTCCTGCCGCCGTTGGGGTTTTCTCTGGTGACGCTGGTGGTCTGTATGCTGGCAGCTTGGGAATGGGGCCAACTGGCTGGTATGGTTTCTTACACACAACGGATCTGGCTTGCCATCGCCTGCGGTTTTCTGTTGGCGGCGATGATGCTGACTCTGCCTGACTATCACTACTCTGTTGCGTTTATACCGGTTTGCCTGTCTCTATGGCTCTCTCTGTTCTGGTGGGGAGTCGCGTTGTTGATGGTGTTGTTCTATCCGTCGTCTGCTGCAATGTGGCGCCATTCCCAGGTACTGCGTCTATGCTTTGGCCTGTTAACTATTGTGCCTTTTTTTTGGGGCATGGTGGCGCTTCGACAGCTCGATTATGAAAACAATCCTTTCAGTGGTGCCTGGTGGTTACTGTATGTCATGGTGCTGGTGTGGGGAGCGGATAGTGGTGCCTACCTGTTTGGCAAGCTGTTTGGACGGCGCAAGCTGGCGCCGAAGGTATCGCCAGGAAAAACCTGGGAGGGCGCTATCGGCGGGCTGGCAACATCAGCAATGATTGCGTTACTGTTTAGTCACTATGCGCCGTTGTCTGTTTCAACCGTTGCCCTGCTGGTTTGCTCTGTTGTAGCTACGTTGGCTTCAGTATTGGGCGATCTGACCGAAAGCATGTTCAAGCGCGAAGCGGGCATCAAGGACAGCAGTCACCTTATTCCGGGGCATGGTGGGGTACTGGATCGTATTGACAGCCTGACTGCTGCTATACCGGTATTTGCCTGCCTGATGCTGCTGCTGTTCAAAGCTGTTTAGGAGTACAACGTAGAGTCGGTTTATGCTGAATATTCTCTGGAACCTGGCTGCATTTGTCGTCGCACTTGGTGTGCTTATTACTGTGCATGAATTTGGGCATTTCTGGGTTGCCCGCCGTTGTGGTGTTCGTGTCGAGCGTTTTTCCATCGGCTTTGGTAAGTCAGTGTGGCGTCGTCATGATCGGCAGGGTACCGAGTATGTCATCGCACTGATCCCACTAGGCGGTTATGTGAAAATGCTTGATGGCCGCGTTGATGATGTGCCTACAGAGCTTCAGCATCAGGCATTCAATCATAAAACAGTCTGGCAACGTGCTGCGATTATTAGTGCCGGGCCGATTGCTAATTTCGTATTCGCTGTCATTGCCTACTGGCTGGTGTTCATCATTGGTGTACCTGGGGTACGCCCTGTGGTTGGCGAGATTTTGCCCGGTTCGATTGCTGCTCAGGCTCAAATTTCGCCGGGAATGGAACTAAAGTCGATTGATGGCATCGAAACGCCTGACTGGGATAGCGCGCGTCTGGCCCTGATTGGCAGGATTGGCGAACCTGACGTGGTGATTGAAACCGCTCCGTTAGGGGCAGAGAAAACCGAAAGCAAGCGACTTGAACTGCAACGTTGGCATTTCGATCCGGAAAAGCAAGATCCAGCGATTTCGCTGGGGATTGTACCTAAAGGCCCGCAGGTTGAAGCGGTATTGACTCAGGTCCAGCCTCGTTCTGCGGCTGAAAAAGCGGGTTTGCAAGTCGGCGATAGGATCGTTAAAGTCGATGGTCAGTTGTTGGCTCGCTGGCAGCAGTTTGTCATTGCCGTGCGTGATAACCCAGGTAAGCCGATTGCGCTGGAGGTGGAAAGAGGAGGGAATATACAGCCCGTAACTCTGACGCCTGATGGCAAAACGGTGGCTAAAGGGCGGCTGGAAGGGTTTGCCGGCGTGGTGCCGAAAGTCACTCCGTTGCCTGATGAATATAAAACTGTACGCCAGTATGGGCCGTTCAGTGCCGTCTATGAAGCTGGGAATAAAACCTGGCAACTGATGAAACTGACAGTCAGTATGCTGGGTAAGTTGATTACCGGTGACGTGAAGCTGAATAACCTGAGCGGCCCTATCTCCATCGCGCAGGGAGCAGGCATGTCAGCAGATTATGGATTGGTGTATTACCTGATGTTTTTGGCGTTGATCAGCGTCAATCTGGGGATTATCAATCTGTTCCCTCTGCCGGTACTGGATGGTGGTCATCTGCTCTTTCTGGCTATCGAAAAGCTAAAGGGTGGACCGGTTTCCGAGCGTGTGCAGGACGTGAGTTATCGCATTGGCACGGTGTTGCTGGTGATGTTAATGGGACTTGCACTTTTCAATGATTTCTCCCGCCTTTAGGTGTGGATTAGGTTAGGAAAAACGCATAACAACGATGGCGATGAAAAAGTTGCTCATAGCGTCGCTGCTGTTTAGCAGCGCCACCGTATACGGTGCAGACGGGTTCGTAGTGAAAGATATTCATTTCGAGGGCCTGCAGCGGGTTGCTGTCGGTGCGGCATTGCTCAGTATGCCTGTTCGAGTGGGAGATACCATCACTGACGAGGATATCGGTAACACTATTCGGGCATTGTTTGCAACCGGGAACTTCGAAGATGTCCGTGTCCTGCGTGATGGAAACTCGTTGCTGATTCAGGTCAAAGAACGCCCGACCATTGCCAGCCTGACCTTCTCCGGCAACAAAGCGGTGAAGGAAGAGATGCTCAAGGAGAATCTGGAAGCATCGGGTGTGCGTGTTGGCGAGGCGTTGGACCGCACCACCCTGTCCAATATCGAGAAAGGGCTGGAAGATTTCTATTACAGTGCGGGCAAATACAGCGCCACGGTCAAGGCGGTGGTGACGCCGTTGCCCCGCAATCGTGTTGATCTCAAGTTGGTGTTTACTGAAGGGGTATCCGCCAAAATCCAGCAGATCAACATCGTTGGCAACAAATCCTTCAATTCGGATGAATTGATTTCTCGTTTTCAGCTACGTGATGAAGTGCCGTGGTGGAACGTGGTCGGGGATCGCAAATACGAGAAACAGAAGCTGTCTGGCGACCTGGAAACCCTGCGCAGTTTTTATCTCGACCGCGGCTACGCACGTTTTAGCATTGATTCCACTCAGGTTAGCCTGACACCGGACAAAAAAGGTATTTACATCACCATCAACGTTACCGAAGGCAATCAGTATAAGCTCTCCGGGGTGGTGGTACGTGGCAACCTGGTGGGTCATGCCACTGAAATTGAAGATTTAACCCGCATCCAGCCAGGGGAGCTGTATAACGGCACCAAAGTAACCCGGATGGAAGAGGACATCAAAAAATTGCTGGGACGCTATGGCTATGCCTATCCTCGCGTGGTGACTCAACCGGAAATCAACGATACCGACAAAACGGTGCGGTTAAATATTAATGTGGATGCCGGCAACCGCTTTACGGTACGCCGCATCCGCTTTGAAGGAAACGATGTATCCAAGGATTCTGTGCTGCGTCGTGAAATGCGTCAGATGGAGGGCGGCTGGCTTGGCAACGATCTGGTAGAGCAGGGTAAAGAACGACTGAACCGCCTTGGCTATTTCGAAAGTGTAGATACGGAAACCCAGCGCGTGCCGGGAACACCGGATCAGGTGGACGTAGTGTATAAGGTCAAGGAACGTAACACCGGTAGCCTGAACTTCGGTATCGGCTTTGGTACCGAAAGCGGTGTCAGCTTCCAGGCCGGCGTTCAGCAAGATAACTGGCTGGGAACCGGTAATTCGGTCGGGATTAGCGGGACCCGCAACGATTATCAGACCTATGTCGAACTGTCGATGACTGACCCGTACTTTACGGTGGATGGCGTAAGTCTCGGTGGTCGAATTTTCTACAATAACTTTAAAGCATTAAATGCAGACCTGGCTGATTACACCAACCAGAGTTATGGTGTGGGTACAACGCTGGGCTTTCCTGTCAATGAGAACAACTCGCTGCGCGTTGGTTTGGATTACGTGCATAACTCGTTGTCGGATATGAAGCCACAGGTGGCGATGTGGCGCTATCTGAACAAAGTCGGCGTAGATCCGGATGCAACGACATCAAGCGCCAGCTTTAGTGCCAATGATTTCTTCCTGACGCCTGGCTGGACTTACAATAATCTTGACCGTGGTTACTTCCCGACAGCGGGTAGCCGTATCAACCTGAATACCAAGGTAACGGTGCCGGGGTCGGACAATGAATACTATAAACTGACCTTCGATTCGACGAGTTATTTCCCTCTCAGCGAAAATCACAACTGGGTGCTGATGGCGAGAACTAAAGCTGGTTATGGCGATGGGCTGGGTGGTAAAGAAGTACCGTTCTATGACAACTTCTTTGCCGGTGGCTCTAACACCGTACGTGGCTTCCGTTCCAATACCATTGGTCCGAAAGCGGCGTACTATACTGGGTGTGGCACATCAAGTGTGTCGTCTTGCAGTATTGACCCGTCTAAAATGACGGATGCGGTAGGCGGTAATGCGATGGCGGTTGCCAGCGCGGAGTTCATCGTGCCGACACCGTTTATCAGTGACAAGTATGCCAGCTCTGTACGTACCTCTTTCTTCGTCGATGCTGGTACAGTATGGGATACTCACTGGGAAAACACTGCCCAGACACTGGCGGCGGGTGTGCCAGACTACAGCAAACCTGGCAATATCCGTATGTCTTCAGGTCTTGCTGTGCAATGGGTGTCACCACTGGGACCGTTGGTATTCTCGTATGCTCAGCCGTTTAAGAAATACGAGGGAGATCGCTCCGAGCAGTTCCAGTTTAACATCGGTAAAACCTGGTAAGCCGAAGTATCTGGTGTTTGGGTTGGACCAAGACGATGTACCGGTATCTGGTGGTGATTTGAGCATACAGCTTGACTGCCGATACCGTGATTATGATAAGCGCAATCAGCGTAGAAATACTTAGGGTGAGGAGTTTTAAAGTGAAAAAGTGGTTGTATGCCGCAGGGTTAGGTTTAACGCTGGCTGTTTCTGCCGGTGCTCAGGCTGCTGACAAGATTGCAATCGTCAATGTTTCCAGCATCTTCCAACAGTTGCCGCAGCGTGAAGCAGTGAGCAAACAACTGGAAAACGAGTTCAAAGGCCGTGCCTCTGAACTGCAGTCCATGGAACGTGCCTTGCAGGAAAAAATGCAGAAGCTGCAGCGTGATGGTTCTACCATGAAAGCCAGCGAGCGCTCCAAGATGGAAAGCGATGTGATGGCTCAGCGTGAGCAGTTCTCCAGCAAAGCTCAGGCGTTCGATCAGGACAACCGTCGTCGTCAGATGGAAGAGCGTAACAAAATCCTGAGCCGTATTCAGGACGCGGTGAAAGCGGTTGCCTCCAAGCAGGGTTATGACGTAGTTATCGATGCGAATGCGGTTGCCTATGCTGACAACGCGAAAGACATCACTGCAGATGTGCTGAAACAGGTTAAATAATTCATGTTTTCAATTCGACTGGACGCCTTGGCTCAACAGTTGGATGCACAATTACACGGTGATGGCGACATTGTCATCACCGCTGTTGCTTCTATGCATTCAGCGCAGGCAGGACAGATTACGTTTTTATCCGATAGCCGCTATCGCGAACAATTGAACAGTACTCTGGCTTCAGCCGTGGTATTGACAGAAGCTGATTTGCCGTTTTGCAATACAGCGGCGTTGGTGGTAAAGAATCCTTATTTGGCCTATGCGCGTATGGCGCAGTTGATGGATACGACGCCAGCACCGGCACAGGGAGTCGCGCCCTCTGCGGTGATTGCTCCAGATGCGCGTTTAGGAGATGGGGTTTCTGTTGGCGCGAATGCGGTTATCGAATCCGGCGCAGAGCTGGGTGACGGTGTCGTCATTGGTGCCGGCTGTTTTATTGGCAAGAATGTCCGCATTGGGTCAGGTACCCGTCTGTGGGCTAACGTCACTATCTACCATAATGTTGTGTTGGGTGAGCAGTGCTTGATTCAGTCCGGTGCGGTAATCGGCTCGGATGGGTTTGGGTACGCCAATGATCGTGGCAATTGGATCAAAATTCCCCAGTTGGGAACGGTCATCATCGGTGATCGTGTTGAGATTGGCGCCAGCACTACTATTGATCGTGGTGCGCTGGATGACACCATTATTGGTAACGGTGTCATCATTGATAACCAATGTCAGATTGCACACAACGTTATGATTGGGGACAATACCGCAGTTGCTGGTGGGGTAATCATGGCGGGCAGCCTCAAGGTTGGCCGGTATTGTATGATTGGCGGTGCCAGCGTGATCAATGGTCACATGGAGATTTGCGACAAGGTCACAGTCACAGGGATGGGTATGGTCATGCGGCCAATCACTGAACCAGGGGTGTATTCTTCTGGTATCCCGTTGCAACCAAACAAGGTCTGGCGCAAAACAGCTGCGCTGGTGATGAATATTGACGAGATGAGTAAGCGGCTCAAAGCTGTCGAGCGTAAGCTCGAAGACCGTTAATCATCTGTATTCGCAACCGCTGTTTCGGATGCAAGACTGACGCCTATGTGCGTAATTTTTATTTGCGGCCTGCAGGTGTTCCTTCCTTGTTTGGGGAATGTGCAGGCCGTGTTGTTAATGCTATCGTTTTTATTGACAGGAAGAGTATTTTGAATACAGACACGCATACTCTGCATATCGAAGAGATTTTGGATCTACTACCGCACCGCTATCCGTTTTTGCTGGTGGATCGTGTACTGGATTTTGAGAAAGGAAAATTCCTGCGCGCGGTAAAAAATGTCTCTTTTAACGAGCCGTTCTTTCAGGGGCACTTCCCTGGCAAGCCGATTTTCCCTGGTGTGTTGATTCTGGAAGCCATGGCACAGGCTACCGGTATTCTGGCGTTCAAGAGCCTGGGAAAACTGGAGCCGGGCGAACTGTACTATTTCGCCGCTGTGGATGAAGCGCGTTTCAAACGGCCTGTAGCGCCTGGCGATCAGATGATTCTGGAAGTTGAGTTCATCAAAGAGCGCCGTGGTATTGCACGTTTCAAAGGCGTTGCTAAAGTTGATGGTGAAGTAGCTTGTGAAGCGGAAATGATGTGCGCTCGTCGTCGGGAGGGCTGATTAGTGATTGATCAAACCGCCTTTATTCACCCCAGCTCCATTGTTGAGGATGGCGCAGTTATTGGCGCCGGTGTGCATATTGGACCGTTTTGCCATATTGGTTCGCAGGTTGAGATTGGCGCAGGTACGGTGCTTAAGTCTCATGTCGTTGTTAACGGCATCACCAAAATTGGTCGTGATAACGAAATTTATCAGTTTGTCACGATTGGCGAAGTCAACCAGGACTTGAAATATGCTGGTGAACCGACGCGCGTTGAAGTGGGTGATCGCAACCGTATCCGTGAAAGCGTCACCATTCACCGAGGTACGGTGCAGGGCGGTGGGTTGACTAAAGTCGGTAACGATAACTTGCTAATGATCAATACGCACATTGCTCATGATTGTGTTGTCGGCAACCGCTGCATTCTGGCGAATAATGCTACCTTGGGCGGCCATGTTTCCGTTGATGATTTTGCAATTATTGGCGGTATGACAGCTGTGCACCAGTTCTGTGTGATTGGTGCACACGTGATGGTAGGCGGTTGCTCTGGTGTGGCGCAGGATGTCCCTCCGTATCTGATAGCACAAGGCAATCATGCCACGCCGTTCGGTATCAACATTGAAGGACTGAAACGTCGTGGGTTTGAGAAAGAAACTCTGCACGCTATCCGCAACGCTTATAAGCTTATCTATCGCAGCGGCAGAACGCTGGATGAAGTAAAAGCTGATCTTGAAGTACTGGCGGCGGAACACCCGGCAGTACAGGCCTATCTTGATTTCTTTACCCGCTCGACGCGCGGCATTATTCGCTGAGTCATGACACAACGTCCTTTGATTATCGGTCTGGTCGCCGGAGAAACCTCCGGCGATATTCTTGGTGCGGGTTTGATCCGTGCACTGAAAGCGCACGTACCGGATGCCCGCTTTGTCGGTGTGGCAGGGCCGCTTATGCAGGCAGAGGGATGTGAAGCCTGGTACGAGATGGAAGAGCTGGCGGTGATGGGGGTGGTTGAGGTGCTTGGGCGCCTGCCGCGTTTGCTTAAGATTCGCCGCGACCTGACACAGCGTTTCAGTACATTACAGCCGGATGTGTTTGTCGGTATCGACGCCCCTGATTTCAATATCACTCTGGAAGGCCGTCTCAAACGCAATGGCATTAAAACTATCCACTATGTCAGCCCGTCAGTGTGGGCATGGCGGCAAAAACGCGTTTTCAAGATAGGCAAAGCTACGAATCTGGTATTGGCATTTTTGCCGTTCGAAAAGGCGTTTTACGACCGCTTCAATGTACCTTGCCGTTTTATCGGCCATACCATGGCTGATGCAATGCCGTTGCATCCAGACAAAGCGGCGGCTCGTCGTACCTTAGGGGTGGCGGAAGCGGCGCGCTGTCTGGCGATGTTGCCTGGCAGTCGGGGGGCGGAAGTGGAAATGCTGAGTGCAGATTTCCTGAAAACGGCGAAGTTATTGCGGCAAACTTACCCTGAACTGGAAGTGCTGGTGCCGCTGGTTAACCAACGACGTCGTGAACAGTTTGAAAGAATTAAGGCTGACGTTGCGCCAGACATGACTATCCGGCTGCTGGACGGGCAGGCGCGAGAAGCGATGATTGCCAGCGATGCTACATTGCTGGCATCCGGTACGGCGGCGCTGGAGTGCATGTTGGCGAAGTGCCCAATGGTGGTTGGATATCGTATGAAATCCTTCACGTTCTGGCTGGCAAAACGATTGGTTAAAACCTCGTGGGTATCATTACCCAATCTGTTAGCCGGGCGTGAACTGGTCAGGGAATTGTTGCAGGATGACTGCACGCCTGAAAAACTTTCGGCGGCGTTGCTGCCCTGGCTTGCTGGCGGCGAAGCGACGCAGCAATTGCAGCAGGCGTTTTTACACCTGCATCAGCAGATTCGATGCGACGCCGATGAACAGGCGGCGCAGGCAGTACTGGAGCTGTGGCGGTCATGAGTGAGGTTTTTGTTTATCCCAAGGCGCATTGCATTGCGGGTGTGGATGAGGTAGGGCGTGGCCCGCTGGTGGGTGCTGTGGTGACAGCGGCGGTGATTCTGGACCCTAACCGACCAATTGTCGGGCTGGCGGATTCTAAAACACTTAGCGAGAAGCGCCGTCTGGCGTTATATGACGAGATTCGTGAAAAGGCGTTGGCCTGGAGTCTTGGTCGTGCTGAACCGGAAGAGATCGATTCACTCAATATTCTACATGCCACCATGCTGGCGATGCAGCGTGCAGTTGCCGGGCTACCGATTACGCCGGATTTTGTGCTGATCGACGGCAATCGTTGTCCGGCCCTGCCGATGCCATCACAGGCTGTGGTCAAGGGTGACAGTCGTGTGGCGGAAATCAGTGCAGCCTCGATTCTGGCCAAAGTGACGCGGGATCGTGAAATGGAAGTGCTGGATCAGCAGTTTCCTGAGTATGGATTTGCGCAGCACAAAGGGTATCCTACAGCATATCACCTTGAAAAGCTGGCGACGTTAGGCGCCACCCTTCATCACAGGCGTAGTTTTGGCCCGGTTAAGCGGGTGCTGGGTCTGGCGTAACGCAACGCATAATATGCCTGAAGATGTGCATCAGGCTGGTTACTGAAAAGATTATGGGATCCGGAAATGGCCGAACCACGTTTTGTTCACCTGCGTGTTCACAGTGACTATTCCATGATCGATGGGCTGGCTAAGACCGGCCCGTTGGTAAAAAAAGCCGCAGCACTGGGAATGCCAGCGCTGGCGATCACCGATTTTACTAATCTGTGCGGATTGGTGAAGTTCTATGGCGGCGCGCATAGTGCCGGCATCAAGCCGATCATCGGTGCCGATTTTTATCTGCAGAGTGAAGAGCTGGGCGACGAGTTGGCGCATCTCACTATTCTGGCGATGAATAACGAGGGTTATCAGAACCTGACGCTGCTGATTTCTCGCGCCTATCAGCGAGGGTATGGCGCTGCCGGGCCTACGATTGATAAGGCATGGCTGGTGGAGCATCAGGCTGGGTTGCTGCTTCTGTCCGGCGGTCGTCATGGCGATATCGGCAAGTTTCTGCTGCGCGGCAATCAGGCGCTGGTGGAACAGAGCGTCGCTTTTTATCAGCAACATTTCCCCCAACGGTTTTATCTGGAGCTGATTCGTACCGGTCGACCGGATGAAGAAAGCTACCTGCATTCGGCAATAAAGCTGGCTACGGCACACGGCTTGCCGGTCGTTGCCACCAACGATGTCTGTTTTATCAGTCCGGATGACTTTGAAGCGCATGAAATCCGCGTGGCGATCCATGATGGTTTTACGCTGGATGACCCCAAACGTCCCCGCAATTACAGTGCGCAGCAGTACATGCGCAGCGAAGAGGAGATGTGCGAGCTGTTTGTCGACATCCCTGAAGCGCTGATTAACACGGTAGAAATTGCCAAACGTTGTAATGTCACTATCCGGCTCGGCGAATATTTCCTGCCGCAATTTCCTACCGGCGAGATGTCGACTGAAGACTATCTGGTGATGTGCGCCAGAAAAGGGTTGGAAGAGCGACTGACATTCCTGTTTCCGGATGAAGCGGTGCGCGCCCAGCGTCGCCCGGAATACGACGAGCGTCTGGAAATAGAACTCAACGTTATCAACCAGATGGGCTTCCCCGGTTACTTTCTGATCGTGATGGAGTTTATCCAGTGGTCCAAGGATAACAACGTGCCGGTAGGTCCGGGGCGCGGCTCCGGCGCCGGTTCTCTGGTGGCGTATGCGTTGAAAATAACCGATCTGGACCCGCTGGAGTTTGACCTGCTGTTCGAGCGTTTCCTTAACCCGGAACGTGTGTCGATGCCTGACTTTGACGTCGATTTCTGCATGGAAAAGCGCGATCTGGTGATCGACCATGTAGCGGACATGTATGGTCGTGATGCGGTGTCACAAATCATCACCTTCGGTACCATGGCGGCGAAAGCGGTGATTCGTGACGTTGGCCGGGTATTGGGGCATCCATACGGATTTGTTGACCGTATTTCCAAGCTGGTGCCGCCTGATCCGGGGATGACGCTGGAGAAGGCTTTTGCCGCTGAGCCGCAGTTGGGCGAGATCTACGAAGCGGACGAAGAGGTCAAGGCGCTGATCGACATGGCGCGCAAACTGGAAGGGGTAACCCGCAATGCCGGTAAACACGCCGGTGGCGTAGTGATTTCCCCCACCAAGATTACCGATTTTGCGCCGCTATATTGCGACCCGGAAGGTAATCACCCGGTCACCCAGTTCGACAAGAGTGATGTGGAATATGCCGGTCTGGTGAAGTTTGACTTCCTCGGTCTTCGTACGTTGACCATCATCAACTGGGCGCTGGAGATGATCAACGCCCGGCGCGCTAAGCAGGGGCTGGAGCCGGTAGATATCGCCGCCATTCCGCTGGATGACAAGAAAAGTTTCGACATGCTGCAGCGCTCGGAAACCACGGCGGTGTTTCAGCTTGAATCGCGCGGCATGAAAGATTTGATCAAACGTCTTAAGCCGGACTGCTTCGAAGACATGATCGCGCTGGTGGCCCTGTTCCGTCCGGGACCGTTGCAGTCAGGGATGGTGGATAACTTCATCGACCGTAAGCACGGACGTGAAGAGATTTCCTACCCGGATATCCAGTGGCAGCATGAAACGCTCAAGCCTGTGCTGGAGCCGACCTATGGTATCATCCTGTATCAGGAACAGGTGATGCAGATTGCCCAGGTACTGGCCGGGTATACCCTTGGCGGTGCGGATATGCTGCGTCGTGCGATGGGTAAGAAAAAGCCTGAAGAGATGGCCAAACAGCGCTCCGTATTCAAAGAGGGCGCGGAGAAGATGGGCGTTGACGGCGAGCTGTCGATGAAAATCTTCGACCTGGTGGAGAAGTTCGCCGGTTATGGCTTCAACAAATCGCATTCGGCTGCCTACGCGCTGGTATCGTATCAAACACTGTGGCTGAAGGCCCATTATCCGGCGGAGTTCATGGCGGCGGTGATGACCGCCGATATGGACAACACCGACAAGATAGTTGGGCTGGTGGATGAATGCTGGCGCATGGGGCTGAAGATTCTGCCGCCAGACATCAACAGCGGTTTGTATCATTTCCACGTCAATGATGATGGCGAGATTGTCTACGGCATCGGCGCTATCAAAGGTGTGGGAGAAGGGCCGATTGAAGCCATCATTGAAGCGCGCAATAACGGCGGTTATTTCCGCGATTTGTTCGATCTGTGCGCCCGTACGGATATTAAGAAACTGAACCGGCGAGTGCTGGAAAAACTGATCATGTCCGGTGCGTTTGACCGGCTTGGGCCTCACCGCGCCGCGCTGATGAATTCACTGGTGGATGCCATGAAATCAGCCGAGCAGCACGCGAAGGCAGAGGCCATCGGTCAGGCGGATATGTTCGGCGTACTGGCGGAAACGCCTGAGCAAGTGGAGCAGTCCTACAGCACGGTGCCGCCGTGGCCGGAGCAGGTGGTGCTGGATGGTGAAAGGGAAACGCTGGGGCTGTACCTGACCGGGCACCCCATCAATCAGTATCTGAAGGAAATTGAACGCTACGCGGGAGGCGTGCGGTTGAAAGACATGCACCCCACGGAGCGGGGAAAAATGACCACCGCCGTTGGACTGGTACTTGCCGCCAGGGTGATGGTAACCAAACGGGGCAACCGTATTGGCGTCTGCACGCTGGATGATCGCTCTGGTCGTCTGGAAGTGATGCTGTTTACCGAAGCGCTGGAAAAATATCAGCACCTGCTGGAGCAGGACCGTATTCTGATAGCCAGTGGACAGGTCAGCTTTGATGACTTCAGCGGCGGACTTAAAATGATGGTCAGAGAGCTAATGGATATCAGCGAAGCGCGGGAAAAATATGCGCGCGGGCTTGCTATCTCGCTGACTGACAGGCAAATTGATGACCAACTGTTAAACCGTCTCCGTCAGTCGTTGGAACCCCATCGATCGGGGACGATTCCGGTGCATCTCTATTACCAGCGCCAGGATGCGCGTGCCCGGCTACGTTTTGGTGCGACTTGGCGTGTTACGCCTACTGATGTGTTGCTGAATGATTTACGTACCCTGGTTGGTAATGAACAGGTAGAACTGGAATTTGACTAAAATAGGAATACTATGAGTCTGAATTTTCTTGATTTTGAGCAGCCGATTGCAGAGTTGGAAGCGAAGATTGATTCCCTGACCGCAGTCAGTCGCCAAGATGAAAAATTGGATATTAATCTGGACGAAGAAGTTAAGCGTCTGCGTGAAAAGAGCGTGGAACTGACGCGTAAAATCTTTGCCGATCTGGGTGCCTGGCAGATTGCCCAACTGGCACGCCATCCGCAACGTCCTTATACCTTGGACTACGTTCAGCATATTTTCTCTGACTTTGACGAATTAGCTGGTGATCGCGCTTATGCCGATGACAAGGCTATCGTCGGGGGTATTGCCCGTCTTGATGGACGTCCGGTGATGATTATTGGTCATCAGAAAGGCCGCGAAACCAAAGAAAAAATCCGCCGGAACTTCGGTATGCCAGCACCGGAAGGTTATCGCAAGGCGCTGCGTCTGATGGAGATGGCTGAGCGCTTCAAAATGCCGATCATCACCTTTATTGATACCCCTGGCGCCTATCCGGGTGTGGGTGCAGAAGAGCGCGGTCAGTCCGAAGCCATTGCCCGTAACCTGCGCGAAATGTCCTGCCTGCGTGTGCCTATCGTTTGTACGGTGATTGGCGAGGGTGGTTCCGGCGGTGCGCTGGCTATCGGCGTTGGCGACAAAGTTAACATGTTGCAATACAGCACCTATTCGGTGATTTCGCCGGAAGGCTGTGCTTCTATTCTGTGGAAAAGTGCTGATAAAGCGCCGCTGGCAGCAGAAGCGATGGGGATTACCGCCCCGCGCCTGAAAGAGCTGAAACTGATTGATTCAGTGATTTCTGAGCCGCTGGGTTCAGCCCATCGTGACGTGGCGGCGATGTCTGCGTCGCTGAAATCTCAGCTGTTATCTGACCTGAGCGAACTGGATACGTTGAGCGAACAGGAACTGCTGAACCGCCGTTATCAGCGTTTGATGAATTACGGTTACTGCTGATTTAGCTCGCTGTATGCCAGAAAAGTCCGCGATTGGAAACGATCGCGGACTTTTTGTTATGCTAATAGCGGTTTTTTATGTGATGCATCATCCCAACGCGGCGGCGATTGCCTGACCCGAATATTTCTCCTCACTCACATCACATCGACGAGCGTGGTGGTGCGCTACTCAGGAGAACCAACCTTATGCTAACACTGCTGGATATCCATCATATTGCGATTATTGCCTCGGATTATGAGCGCAGTAAGTGTTTTTATTGCGATGTGCTTGGTTTCACGCTGCAACAGGAAGTTTACCGTGTGGCCCGTGATTCCTGGAAAGGCGATCTGGCCCTTAATGGCCGTTATCTGATTGAACTGTTTTCATTCCCCTCGCCGCCGGCACGGGTTAGCCGACCGGAAGCCTGCGGGTTGCGTCATCTGGCGTTTGCGGTTGACGATGTCGAACAGGCGGTGATTGCGCTGAGTGAGGCGGGGGTAAATTGTGAACCGGTGCGCACAGACGAATATACCGGTCGCCGGTTTACGTTCTTTGCCGACCCGGACGGATTGCCGCTTGAATTGTATGAACGCTGATATCGATATTTCCTCTGAACTGCTGACGGTGATTGATGCGCAGATTGTCACCGATGGGCGCTACCTGGTGGCTTACAGCGGCGGGTTGGATTCCACTGTATTGCTGCATCTGATGACGCGCTTGCGCCAGCGGGCCGTATCATTGCGGGCGGTGTATGTGCATCACGGCTTGAGTTCGTACGCCGATATGTGGGCTGAGCATTGTCGTACCCAGTGTCTGAACTGGCGGGTGCCGTTTGATGCGCTGCGGGTTCAGGTGGATGCGCGTGATGGTGGTGTCGAAGCCGCAGCCCGGTCAGCACGTTATCAGGCACTGCAACAGCACTTATTTGATGGAGAAACGCTGTTGACTGCCCAGCATCAGGATGATCAGAGTGAAACCTTCCTGCTGGCGCTCAAACGTGGTAGCGGACCTGCCGGACTGGCGTCGATGGCGGCAACTGCGCAATCAAATGGCGTTCGGCTGCAACGCCCGCTGCTGAGTATCGCTCGTGAACAGTTAGAGGCGTATGCCAGAGCGAATCAACTGCTCTGGGTGGAGGACGACAGTAACGCCGATGAGCGTTACGACCGCAATTTTCTGCGTCGGCAGGTATTGCCATTGCTAAAGCGGCGTTGGCCTCATTTTCCATCGGCAGTAGCACGCAGCGCACAGTTGTGTGCCGAACAGGAACAACTGTTAGATGAACTGTTGGCTGAATCGCTGGTGGCCTTGCGCAATGCCGATGGTGGGTTAAGTGTGAACGCTCTGGTACCCATGAGCGCGACACGCCGGTTTGCTTTGTTGCGTCGCTGGCTGGCGGAGCAAGGAGCACGTATGCCTTCTCGCGAGCAACTGAACCGATTATGGCAAGAAGTGGCGATCAGCCGTGATGATGCCAACCCTTGCCTGCAACTTGGTACCTGGCAGGTTCGGCGGTTTCGTCATTATCTCTATTTATTGCCGATGATGACGCCAGTAACCGACTATGTGTTACCGTGGCAACCGACAATAGCTCCGTTGCCATTGCCGGATAACCTGGGTCAACTGCGGCTATCGACGCAGGGAACCAGGGTAAGACAGCCACGTGATAATGAAACCGTTACTGTACGTTTTGGTTTTCAAGGGTATGTGCAGATAGTGGGACGCACACATGGTCGCCCGATGAAGAAATTATGGCAGGAACTGAATGTTCCGCCATGGCTACGGGAGCGTACGCCGCTGATATTCTACAACGATCACCTGATTGCGGCGGCAGGGCGATTTGTGACGCGTGAAGGAGAGGTGATGCTGGATAGTTGTGGATGGTTTATTGACTGGTGCTGATGGAAATAAAAACGGACAACCAGCGTTGTCCGTTAGTGTTGGTGAGGCGGTTTGTCAGGGTTCGCTGACCACTACTTTACCAATCTCAGGGTGACTAAAGCTAAGAATATGGTCGAGACGGAGTTCGTGCAGCTGGCCCGAATTTTCAATCACCAGATATTCGATGTTTTTTCGAGAGACCATATCACTGGCTTTACCGACCACGACCTCGCCGGATCGCAGTTCAACCGTTAACGTCAGATGCTGCTGACAGGTGGCTTCCAGGTTATCGTAATCATCACAATTGATGGGTTGATATTCATTACTCATTGACATAATCGCTCACCAATAAGTTAGCGGCGGCATAGGCCGCCTGTTCCCTGACAGAGGATGGTAATTCGCTGTTTGTCGCGATGCCATCCAGGGTTTTCAACACACAACCCAGCGCATCGGGTATAAATCCCAGATCGCCACTGGCGATCTCTGCGTACAGACGGCGTACTAATTCACTGTATTGTTGCACAATATCCTCCCTTAGAGCTTAGCCCGGTAGCGATTCATGCACACTTCATTGTTATCGTGACTGCAATGTAATTCTACGAAGATAAGCTCTCCTCTTCTTTTCGACTATAGCATAGGCCCCGGCAGGTTATCAGCATAATGCAACTGCATATTCTGCTGTTATTACCCGGTATGTGCGTGTGACTGTGATGTATGTCGCAGCTGAGGTAGACTAATGCCTCTGTGAAAAGGGGTAAATAATGGCCTTAAAAGCAACGGTTTATAAAGCCAACGTCAATATCGCCGATATGGATCGCGCGTTTTTCCAGGATGTCAGCCTGACACTGGCTCAGCACCCTTCCGAAACTGATCAACGCATGATGCTACGGTTACTGGCGTGGATCTGCCATGCCGATGAGCACTTGCGTTTTACCAAAGGATTGTGTGCGGATGACGAGCCGGAAATCTGGCGGCATAGCGATGATGGGCAGGTGACGTTATGGATTGAACTGGGGCTGCCGGATGAGAAACGGCTGAAGAAAGCCTGCAGTCTGTCACCTGCCGTAGTGCTCTACGCTTACGGTGAACGTGCCGCCAGGGTTTGGTGGCAAAATATGGCCGATAAAGCGGGGGCGCTGTCTAATCTGACGGTATATTTTTTGGATGATCAGCAACTGGCGAATCTGGCCATGCTGGCGCAGCGTACCATGACATTGCAGGCGACGTTGCAGGAGGGAACTATCTGGCTATCTGACGATCAGAATAATCTGGAATTGTCGTTCAGTAACTGGCAAATCGCCCAAGGTTAAGGATGATCTGACAACATGCCAGCACAACAGCGCAGGAGAATAAAAGATGAAAAAACTGGCGACAGGGGTGATGCTTGTTGTTTTATTATCAGGGCTGATGGGATGCCATTCCCGTACTCAGATTGAGGAGCAGCCATTGCGCCCGATGGCGCAGTATTATCGCGGTAAGTTGCCTTGTGGTGCGTGTGGTGAGATAGACGCTTCACTGTTTCTGAACGCGGACGGCAGTTTTGTCATGCAGGAGAGTTATCCATCAAAGACTGACCGCCAAAAAACCGTTGCAGAGTTTGGGCATTGGAGCCGTACTGCCGAACGCCTGGTGTTAACCGATAGCGAGGGTGAGAAACGCTATTTCCGTGCGTTAGACAATGACCTGGAAGCGTTGGACGATGATGGTCAGTCATTGGGGCGTGATGCGCAGCGTTACCGGTTATTGGCGGTAGAGAAACAGAGCAAGCCAATCGTACCCGTTTGCCTGAGCCGTTTTTTAGGTCGAGATGTGCACACGATCATGGCATCGGTTGAGCGGTATATGACGGTGCAACCGGATGAGCACGTTTTTTCCATTACCTCCGTGCCAGTGAGCACGGAGGTTCGCGTGAGCTATGACTCTCATTCCCGCGTGATGAGCCATCCTGTGACGCTGTGACGTCGTTTTGTGCTGCCCAAGCCAGCAGGTTGACATTGTAAGCGGAGATCGAAACGCTGTCGTTCTCCGCTTAATGACTTCTTTACATCATGCTTTTCAGTTTATACAACCAGTCCAACGCCTGACGCGGCGTCAGCGTATCCGGGTCGATGGACTCCAATGCTTCCAGCGCTGGTGAGGGGTCTTCTGGTGCGAGCAATGCAAGTTGCGAACCATCGACATGACTGGCCGACGCATGGCCTGCCAGCGACTCCAGCTCTTTTAGCTTTTGTCTTGCCCGTTTGATCACCTCTTTGGGGACGCCAGCCAGCGCCGCTACTGCCAGACCATAACTCTTGCTGGCTGCCCCCTCCTGCACACTGTGCATAAATGCGATGGTGTCGCCATGTTCCAGTGCGTCGAGATGGATGTTGATGACGCCTTCCATTTTCTCCGGCAGATTGGTGAGTTCAAAGTAGTGGGTGGCGAATAAGGTCATCGCCTTAATGTTGTTCGCCAGCGCTTCGGCACAGGCCCAGGCCAGTGACAGACCATCGTAAGTGGATGTACCGCGACCGATTTCATCCATCAGCACCAGACTGTGTTCGGTGGCGTTATGCAAAATATTGGCGGTTTCCGTCATTTCCACCATAAAGGTTGAACGACCGGAAGCCAGGTCATCAGCAGCGCCGACACGGGTGAAGATGCGATCCACCGGACCAATCACCGCCTGCTCGGCTGGGACGTAACTGCCGATATGCGCCAGCAAGACAATGAGTGCCGCCTGTCGCATATAGGTACTTTTCCCGCCCATATTGGGACCGGTGATGATCAGCAGCCGACGTTGGGGAGAGAGCGACAACGGGTTGGCAATAAACGGTTCGCTCAGCACCTGCTCGACCACCGGATGGCGACCACCGGTAATTCTGATCCCCGGTTTGTCGCTCAGTGTCGGGCAGACATAATTCAGCGTGTCGGCACGCTCAGCCAGATTGCTGAGTACATCCAGTTCCGCCAGTGCGCCCGCGCTTTGCTGTAGTTCTGCCAGATGTGGCAGCAACAGCTCGAATAACTCGTCATACAAGGCTTTTTCCAGCGCCAGCGCCTTGCCTTTCGAGGTCAGTACCTTGTCTTCGTATTCTTTCAGTTCGGGAATGATGTAGCGCTCGGCGTTTTTCAGCGTCTGGCGGCGAACATAGTTCATCGGCACCAGGTGGCTTTGCCCACGGCTGACCTGAATATAGTAGCCATGCACGCCGTTGAAACCGACTTTCAGCGTGTCGATGCCGAGCCGGTCACGCTCTCGAATTTCCAGTTTTTCCAGATAGTCGCTGGCACCGTCGGCCAGCGTTCGCCACTCGTCCAACTCGTCGTTGTAGCCGCTGGCGATAACGCCGCCATCGCGCACCAATACTGGCGGCGCTTCCACTACTGCACGTTCCAGCAGGTCGCGCAGCTCATCGAAATGACCGACAAACCCGCGCAATTGCTGTACCGCTTCGGCGTTGACCGTTTCCAGCAGGGCATGGATGTCCGGCAATTGTTGAAACGCGTGGCGCATTCTGGCCAGATCGCGCGGACGAGCTGAGCGTAATGCCAGGCGCGCCAGAATACGCTCCAGATCGCCTACCTGGCGTAGAAACGGTTGCAGGTCAGTTGCAATGTCTTGCAGCGCACCAATAGCTTGCTGACGCAACAGCAGCGCCTGAGTATCTCGAATGGGGGCGTGCAGCCAGCGTTTGAGCATACGGCTGCCCATCGGAGTAACGGTACGATCCAGTACCGAGGCCAGCGTGTTATCGCCGCCACCGGACAGGTTTTGCGTCAGTTCCAGATTGCGGCGTGTTGCGGCATCCATGATGATGCCATCCTGCTGGCGTTCCATGGTAATGCCACGGATATGCGGCAGCGATGTCCGCTGAGTATCTTTGGCGTACTGCAACAGGCAACCTGCGGCGCGTAGCCCCAGACGGGCCTGTTCTACGCCGAAGCCGGTCAGGTCGCGGGTGCCAAATTGCAGATTCAATTGCTGGCGAGCCGTGTCCAGTTCGAACTCCCACAATGGCCGGCGTCGCAGTCCATGACGGTGCTCAATCAGGAACATGGCTTCAAAGGTTTCGGGGTAAAGCAATTCTGCCGGATTGGTGCGTTGCAGTTCTGCCGCCATAGTTTCCTGATCAGCCGGTTCTACCAGCCGAAAACGGCCAGAGCTGATATCCAGCGTGGCATAACCGAACCCGCGGTTTTCCTGCCAGATAGCGGCCAGCAGGTTATCCTGTTTTTCCTGTAACAGGGCTTCATCACTGATAGTACCGGGGGTGACGATACGGACTACTTTGCGCTCTACCGGCCCTTTGCTGGTTGCCGGGTCGCCAATCTGCTCGCAAATCGCTACGGATTCACCTAATTGCACCAATTTTGCCAGATAGTTTTCTACCGCATGATGAGGAACACCGGCCATTGGAATCGGTTCGCCAGCTGAGGCGCCGCGTTTGGTTAGCGAGATATCCAGTAACTGCGACGCGCGTTTAGCGTCGTCATAAAACAGTTCATAGAAGTCGCCCATGCGGTAAAACAGCAAAATATCGGGATGCTGAGCTTTCAGCTTCAGATACTGCTGCATCATTGGCGTGTGGGCGTCGAGACTCTCTGGTGTACTCATCGGTTTGTGATGTCCGTCTTCTTAAGTTTTAATGAGTTAATGATGGTGGTTGTGCTCATTCGTTCTCATCAAATCCTGTGTTTTATTGCTGGCCGGTCTGGTTATCACCCGATGATAGGGGGAATGTACAGCCAGCATGGTTTTCATTCGTATGCAGGCAGCATGATAACGGAGTCTTTATGGCAGTAAAATAAGAGGGACTGCCACATTCTTCGAGCGTGATCGAAACAATCGTGTTTGGTGATGGTGGTGACGTTGCTATCGATGAAGGTCGAGGTCTGCGCGGCTGATGGGGTAAAACTGGCGTTAAAACCTTTTTTCCACCGTTACACCAACCCTGTTACCGGCAAACTTGCACAGGTCAAAATTGGTAACTTTCCACAGACTTCTATGTTGCTGCTCGTCTTAAATTCAACGAGTAGTTCTGGTCAAGGAGCAGTTGAGCGGATTCGTGTTTAAACTCTGCGCTGAAATTTCTTCTTTTCAGTGGGACACCGGTATTGTTCTGAGGTGAGCATATCACCTCTGTTCAGGTGACCAAATTCAGTGTGCCACTACAGTTGCGTGATGCTGATGAGATTGAGCAGCTAGCAAAGCGCGCTCGTGCAGAACCCGCAGGAATATTGAGAATTGCGACATCTTTGCCGATCGGTATTCATATGATCGCCCCGGTTATTCCGCAGTTCTGCGCAATTTATCCAAAAGTGAAGATTGACTTACGGTTAAGTGATCACGTGATAAGTATCGTTGATGAGAATATTGATATTGCCGTTCGACTCGGCGATCTCGCGGATTCAAATCTTTTGTCACGCCACCTTTCTCCATATCACCTGGGTTGTTATGCTTCGCCTGAATATTTGGCCAGGCACCCCGCGCCAGGACACCCGAATGATCTAACGGAGCACAAAACGGTCAATCTGCGTTACCAGCATACTGGGCAGGTTTTTCGCTGGCCGTTCCGGGTTGGCGAGCAGGAGATAGAAATTGTGCCTTCATCTAATATCATCGTTGATGCAAGTGAAGCCGTTGTAGCGGCAGTTGCTGCCGGTGCAGGAATAGGAATGGCCGCGA
The DNA here is from genome assembly GCF_007858975.2 of Dickeya poaceiphila. GTDB lineage: Bacteria > Pseudomonadota > Gammaproteobacteria > Enterobacterales > Enterobacteriaceae > Dickeya > Dickeya poaceiphila. Next base: position 3,103,023 of record NZ_CP042220.2, on the reverse strand, counting down.
GCTTTATGGCTGATTCGTGGGTAAAGGATAAAAAATTAGTTCCTCTGCTGACGGACTTTACCGTAGAGCGGCATAATATTTCGGTACTGTGGCATGAAAGTCGTCGTTCTAATCCTGCTGTGCGGGCATTTCTGGATCATCTTTTTGGACATTTTTAAATTCTTATTACTGGTCTGGGCATTTTCAGGTCATCAAGATGATGATGGTCCGCTGCTGTCACGAAGCGAACCTACTGAAGAACCGCGAGGTCTGCTATGAGCGAAAAGCGGAAGTTCGCTGACCCTGAGAAAGTACTGGTTATATTTGTTTCGACGAGCGACGAATACGGGACGCATTTATGAGGATTTATTGCCGCACTTTTGAACTGTGCGGCAATAAAATTAACAGATAAACGCTCCTCATGATAAAAAACTATTCATTCCAGGAAGCGCTATTTTTCAGAATTTAAAGGTGGCTGTCGCTGTAATCTGACGTTCAGCTCCGTAATAGCACGCTGTTGTGGCGTAACACGCAGCCACATATTTTTTATCAAAGAGATTATTGACGTTGACCCCTACATTTGAGCCCGGCAGGTTAAATCTGGCCAGATCATATTGGATTGCTGCATTCCAGATGGTGTAGGACTTCACGTTGAAGGTGTTAGCGGTATCACCTTCAGTTGTTCCGATATACTGTCCTCCGAGTCCTAACGTCAATCCGCTCAGTGCGGTTTCGTGAAAAGTGTAGTTCCCCCACAGTGTTGCCATATTTCTTGGAATTTCAGAAGGGCGATTACCCTGGTATAACGTGTCTTTGGTGTATTCTGCATCTGTATATGAATAACTCCCGATAACATCCACATTTTCAGTTAACGACGCTTTGGTCTCAAGCTCAATCCCCCTTGACCGTATTTCACCGTTTTGCACTGAATAATAGATATGTTCTGGGTCAGTGCTCAGGTTTTTATCTTTAGTTAACTGAAATACAGATAACGTTGCCGAAATAGCTCCATCATTAGGGATATATTTGACGCCTGCCTCATATTGTTTAGCGCGTGACGCCTTGAATGTATTACCGGCATAGTCGGTGCCGCTGGTTGGCAGGAACGATTCACTGTAGCTGAAATAAGGTGAAATACCGTTGTCAAACAGGTAATTCACGCCCCCACGCCAGGTAAATTGATTGTCGTCCTGTTTGGTCACAGCATTGTCGCTCAAGCGATTGACCGTGTCTGTTTTAGCCCAATCGTACCGTCCGCCCAGGGTTAATACCCAACGATTCCATTCAGCCTGATCTTGTAGATACAGTCCGGTTTGCTCCTGGCGGTCTATCTGGCTACTGTAACTGAAATACTGCACTGCGGTATTACCATAAACAGGATTAACCAGATTCAGACTTGATGCCAGACCAAGCGCATGATCAACGTCATTTCGGGTGTGGCGATAATCCACCCCCATCAACAGCGTGTGATCGACAGCATCTGTAGAAAACGTGCTTTGTGCCTGAGTATCGACTGCAAAAGTCGACAAATCCTCCTTGAACACCAATGCCCCTCGCGCTAGCTGAGTGGGGTCAAACATGGAAACACCACTGCCATAGATGGTCCTGTAATCCATATTGACCGTTCCGTAGCGCAGATTCTGACGTATGGTCCAGTTATCGTTAATTTGATGATCGAATGTATAACCGACTAACTTCTGATTTCGGGAAATTTTATTGTAGCCCGGCTCGCCATCATTAAAGTTGGTCGGCAGCTTACCGCTGACCCCGCTAGTCACGGTCCCTTCTTTAGGTAGATAGCCGAACCAGCCAACATCCGGTTCATTGAGAAAGTTGCTTAAAAAAGTAAAGCTGGTTTTGTCATCTGGACGCCAGGTGAATGACGGCGCTATCGAATAACGTTTTGCCTTTTCACCGACTTGTTGCTGATCCTGATCGCTGGCCACCCCCGTCAGTCGGTACGTTAATCCCCCTTTATCGTCAACCGCGCCGCCAAAATCAAAACCGGTTTGAAAAAGATTATGGTTCCCGGCCTTAAACTGAATTTCACGTATAGTTTCCGCGGTTGGACGTTTGCTCACCAACGCGATAACCCCACTGGGATCACTCAGGCCGTATAAGACTGACGCGGGGCCACGTAACAATTCAGCGCGTTCCAGCATATAAGGGTCAACCTGAAATGACGCATAATCGTCACTCTGTAGTTTGAGTCCATCAAGGTAAATATTATCCGCAATCTGGCTAAAACCCCGAATATTGATGGAATTGAATAGGGTTGTTGAGCCTCGGTTGTCAGTCATCACGCCAGCTGAATAACGAAAAGCGTCTTTCAGGTTTGGAGGATCGAGCAGATCCATTTCTTCACGAGTCACTACGGTGACTGATTGTGGTGTTTTACGTAACGGTGTATCCGTTTTGGTACCCGTCGCACTGCGTTTTGCCACCATAGAGCCTACCGGGCCCCATGCATTTTCTGAAGAATGATTCTGACCATTGGCAGTGACGGTCAGGGTATCTTCGGTGGTGGAGGACGGAGCATTGTCTGCCGACATTGCGGGAAATGACAATGAACTGATAAACGCACTGATCATGACAGCAGACGGTCGTTTAACAAAAAATCCTCGAAATTTCATGTGTGTATGAACTCATTTGGTTTAAGTGAGAAGTCGTGTTAAGAGATTTATCCGGACAACGCTGTCAAACGCATGTCCTACGTCACCTGCTTCAATATTTTCCTGGCGATCAATATTGATGCTTATGTACCCCGCACCTGGGCCTGCCATCTTCTTGTCGCCAACCAAGCGCTATCACTCGCGTTCTGTTCTGAAAATAAGCAAACGTTTCCGCGGTAGGACGCTGGTGCATCAAGTTTCCGGAAGAATAAAATTCGCAGTAACAATCAAATAAAACTCATTCTCATTTAACAATGAGAGATCATGTTTCGATAGCGAAATACAGCCATATAGTTGTTCAATTCCGCCAAAGTGGTGTTGATGAAATCTTTGGCTGGAATGCGAAATAACATGACAAATTTTCGCAACTGCTCGGCATCTTCAAAAAGTTAGAGTGACCCTCTGAATGCCTCAACGTGAGCAAATTCACGCGTAAGCAAAGCCAGAAACTCAAATTTATGAGGAACATCAATGTCTCCACGAAATATTCGCGGGCAGGTAATACAGCCCAAGTCACCAACCTTGTTCATTTCCCCGTGCAAAGGTGAACCCTTATGAGCATCGGGATGAATCGCCATGTGAAGCCTGCGGCCATCAGCATAGTTGGTCTCATTGTCGTCTTCAGCCTGTTGTACACCTGGCGGGCCAGTCGCAGCAGTGGTGGTGCAGAATATCAGGCGCTACCGCCTATACCGGTATCGACGATCCGCGCTGAACTCCGTAGTGTTGCAGAGCAACTTCAGGCTGTGGCCAGTTTGCAGGCTGTGCGCGAAGTGTTGCTTTCGCCAGACACGTCCGGGCGTGTGACCGCGATTAACTTCGACGCGGGCCAGTTTGTGAGGGAAGGGGATGTACTGATACAGCTCTACGATGCGCCTGAACAAGCGGACCGACTCGCTGCCAAAGCCAAAGCTGATTTTGCGCAACTGCAATTGCGACGTTCGCAGGCACTGGCCTCTACGGGGGCCGGATCCCGCGAACTGCTGGAGCAGCGCATGTCGGAAGCCGCCCAGTCCGCCGCTGAGGTCAGGCAACTGGACGCGCGTATACAGCAAAAGGCTATTCGTGCGCCGTTCTCCGGTCAGCTTGGTATCCGTCGTGTCAATCCTGGTCAGTATCTTAACGCCGGTGATGAGATAGCCTCGCTGACCCAACTCGACCCACTCTACGTTAACTTCACGTTGCCTCAGCAGGATCTCCCCAAATTGACGCCTGGTGCATCCGTTCAGGTCACGGTAGATGCGGCACCGGGGCGGGTATTCACGGCTAAAGTCAGCACCATCGACCCTCGAATTGATAGAGAAACACGTAACATCGCCATTCAGGCACTGTTACCCAATGCAGACCAGTCTCTGAAATCTGGCATGTACGCGACGGCGCAGCTGACATTACCCGCCAGTAACGATGTCATTGTGTTACCTCAGACGGCGATCCAGACCTCGGCTTCTGGCGACAGTGTGGTACTCGTGCAAAGTGTGGATGCTCAAGGGATCGGTAAAACGGTCGCTGTTCCGGTTATTACGGGTCGGCGACTTGGGGAAGAAGTCGTGGTGACACAAGGCGTTAAGGCGGGTGACATCGTGGTGACAACGGGTCAGAACCGGCTCCCGCCAGGCGCAGTCGTGAAAATCAGTACCACGGCCTCTGCGGCCGTTGACTCTGCCGCCAACGCAAAATAGGAAGGCAACATCGTGCACCTCACTGATATTTTCATCCGCCGACCTATCCTGGCGCTGGTCGTCAGCCTGTTAATCCTGCTGATGGGGATCACTGCCGTCTTCCAGTTACCGGTGCGTCAGTACCCTTACCTTGAAAACGCTACCATTAGCGTGAGTACCACTTTGCCGGGCGCAACCCAGGAAGTGATGCAGGGGTTCGTGACCACGCCGATCGCGCAATCCATCGCCACGGCCAGCGGCATTGAATACCTCAGTTCGACCACTAAGCAGGGCAAGAGCGAGATCAAGGCGCGCCTGGTGCTCAATGCCAACGCCGATCGAACGATGACGGAAGTCCTCGCCAAGGTGCAGCAGGTCAAGTACCAGTTGCCGGCGGGCGTCACCGATCCGGTCATCAGTAAGTCCACTGAAGGCGGCACGGCGGTGCAGTACATCGCCTTTTACAGCAAAACCCTTTCGATCCCGCAGGTGACGGATTTCGCCTCCCGGGTGGCGCAGCCGCTGTTCACGAGTATTCCGGGCGTGGCCTCGGCCGACGTCTATGGAGGCCAGGCGCTTGCCATGCGCATCTGGATCGATCCGGTGCGGCTGGCCGCGCATGGACTATCGGCCGGAGAGATTGCGGCCGCGCTGCGCGCGAACAACGTGCAGGCCGCACCGGGCCAGCTCAAGAGTTCCCTGACCGTCACCAATATCAGCGCCACCACCGACCTGCGCGGCGTGGAGGACTTCCGCCAGATGGTCGTCAAGTCCAGCCCAGAAGGCGGTGTGGTGCGGCTGTCGGATGTCGCCACGGTGGAAGTCGGCGGGCAGAACTACAACAACCTGTCGTTCGCGACAGGCGTCCCCGCGATCTTTGTCGCCTTGCAGCCCACGCCCGATGGCAATCCCCTGGAGATCGTCAAACGGGCCAACGAACTGTTGCCCAAAATCCGCGCGATGGCGCCGCCGGGGCTCACTGTCGCCCCCAACTACGACGTGGCACGTTTCGTCAATGCCTCCATCGAAGAAGTGAAGCACACGCTGGTCGAAGCCATCGTGATTGTGATCGTGGTGATATTCCTGTTCCTCGGCACCTTCCGCGCCGTCATCATCCCGGTGGTCACTATCCCGCTGTCGCTGGTCGGCACCGCGGCACTGATGCTCGCCTGCGGCTTCTCGATCAACCTGCTGACACTACTGGCAATGGTGCTGGCGATCGGCCTGGTGGTGGACGATGCCATCGTCGTGGTGGAAAACATCCATCGCCACATTGAAGAAGGATTGTCACCCGTGCGTGCGGCGTTGCTCGGCGCTCGCGAAATCGTCGGACCGGTGATCGCCATGACCATCACGCTGGCGGCGGTCTACGCGCCCATCGGTATGATGGGCGGGCTGACCGGCGCACTGTTCAAGGAGTTCGCCTTCACGCTGGCCGGCTCGGTGATCGTATCGGGGGTTGTCGCCCTGACGCTCTCGCCGGTAATGAGTTCGATGCTGCTCAGTTCCAGGCAAGGCGAGGGACGGTTGGCGAAGCGGGTCGAACACTACATGGAAGGTCTGACTGCGCTCTATGGGCGAATGCTGGCACATACACTGGCGGCTCGCGGCGCGGTCCTGCTGGTCGGCGTAGTCGTGCTGGCGGCTATCGTGGTGTTGTTCGCCGGCGCCCGTCGCGAACTGGCGCCGACTGAGGATCAGGGCGCCGTCATCGTCGTTACCAAAGCACCGCAATATGCTGGCGTGGGCTACACCGCCCGCTATGCTCAACAGATCGAAAAACTGTTCGAGCAAATTCCCGAGTTCGACAGCAGCTTTATGAACATCGGCGACGCCGCCGGCGGCCAAAATATGATGCTCGGCGGCGCCATCCTGAAGGACTGGTCGGGACGCAAGCATTCGGCTACCGAAATCCAGGGCCAGATTCAGGCAGCTGGCGGCACCATCGAGGGCGAGACGCTGACCGCCGTGCAATTGCCACCGCTGCCAGGCTCTAGCGGTGGCCTGCCGGTGCAGATGGTGCTGCGCTCACCCGATGACTTCAAGACGCTGTACGAGACCGGCGAGAAGATCAAGGCTGCCGCTTATGCCAGTGGCCTGTTCCTTTACGTGCAGAACGACCTGTCTTTCGACAGCCCGCAGGCGCACATCACCATCGACAACGTCCGCGCCAGCGAAATGGGCGTAACTATGCAGTCGATTGCTGATACCCTGGCCGTGCTGGTCGGCGAAAACTATGTCAACCGCTTCAACTTTCACGATCGCTCCTACGATGTGATCCCGCAGGTGCGCGGTAGCGAACGTATGACGCCAGAAGACCTGGGACGCTTCTATGTCAAGGCGACCTCTGGCGCGCTGGTGCCGCTATCGACCGTGACCCGCGTCGACATGCGTCCGCAGGCCAACCAGCTCACCCAGTTCGGACAGATGAACTCCACGACACTGGAAATGTTGCCCGCGCCGGGCGTCAGCATGGGCGAGGCGGTCGCATTCCTGCAATCACAGGCATTGCCACCCGGAACCAGTGTGGACTGGCTCAGCGACAGTCGCCAGTTCGTACAGGAGGGCAACCGCCTGCTGGTGTCCTTCTGCTTCGCCCTTGTGGTTATTTTCCTCGTGTTGGCAGCGCAGTTCGAGAGCCTGCGCGACCCGCTGGTGATCCTGGTGACGGTTCCACTGGCGATCTGTGGCGCACTGGTACCATTGTGGCTGGGTTACGCGACGCTCAACATCTACACCCAGATTGGACTCGTCACCCTGATAGGGCTGATATCCAAGCACGGAATTCTGATGGTCACGTTCGCCAACCACATTCAGCACCATGAAAATATCAGCCGTATAGAGGCTATAGAGAAGGCGGCGACGGTGCGTATGCGTCCTGTGTTGATGACAACATCGGCGATGGTCGCTGGTCTGGTACCGCTTTTATTCGCTGATGGGGCAGGTTCTGCCAGCCGATTTTCCATCGGTATCGTCGTGGTGATGGGGATGCTTATCGGCACCTTCTTTACGTTGTTCGTACTTCCCACAATTTATAGCTTCGTTGCTAAGGATCATCGGGCAGTCGCGGAAAGCCCCCGTGCACGCGAACTCGCTACTACGGAGGCACCTGATGTCGAACTCTGATCTGTTTTCTGCCCACACCGACGCCATGGGCATCGCTCTGCGTCGGGCCTTGTTTCCCATTTTGCGTGCTACTTTCCTGACCACTGCCGTCGCCAGCTTTATCACCGGTTGCGCCAGTGGCCCCGATTACCATGCGCCTGCTTTACCTCAAACCGCAGCAGGTCCTTTTGTCAGCAAGTCGGACCATACGGATACGGCGCACTCTCTGCCATCTGAGTGGTGGAAATTGTACGATGACCCCATTCTCAACAATCTGGTGCTGGAAGCACTGTCTGCCAATACCGATCTGCGTGTTGCTCTGGCTAACCTTGAACGTGCGCAGGCTGTTTACAAGGAGGCACAAAGTGGCTTGCTTCCATCGACTAACGTATCGGGCGGAGCAGGTTACGGGCGTGACCAGACCACATGGACGGGGGCCGGGCAGGCACCTACCCAGTGGAGTTACAGCGGTGGACTTAACGTCTCTTATGAACTGGATCTGTTTGGCCGGGTGAGACGTGATATTGAAGCTGCACAGGCTGACACTGATGCTGTCGCTGCTGACTACGATGCAGCGAAAGTGATTGTGGTCGCTGCAACGACACGGGCCTACATCGATGCCTGCGCCTATGGTGAATCCATCAATGTCGCGCATTTGTCCGTTGAACTGGCCCGACACAGCCTGGATCTCATCAGCAATCAGGCGCACGCCGGTGCGGCATCAAATCTGGATGTGGAGCGGGCCGGTGTGACGCTGGCTCAGGCCGAGGCCTCTCTACCGCCGTTACAGAGCCAGCGGGATACCGCGTTGTTCGAGTTGGCTGCATTAATGGGCCGCACGCCATCGCAGGTGCCGGTTTCTGCACGTGACTGCACCAGAGCGCCGGAGATCGCGGGAGTGCTACCGGTCGGTGACGGCACCGCATTGCTGCGTCGTCGCCCTGATGTGCGGCAGGCCGAACGCCAGTTAGCTGGCGATACTGCACGCATCGGCGTGGCAGTGGCTGACCTTTACCCAAGGGTTTCACTGGGTGCTTCAGGAAACTACCTGCGTAATGACTATCTGACAGGCAATCGCACCTGGTCTTTCTCAGTCGGTCCGCTGATTTCCTGGTCATTCCCGAACATGATGGTGGCGCGTAGCCATCTTGCTCAGGCGAAGGCACAAACCGCAGCATCGCTGGCTCACTTTGATGGCACCGTACTGAATGCGCTGAAAGAGTCTGAGCAAGCATTGAGCGCCTATCGTGCAGCGATACAGCAGCGTGAGTCGTTGGTTGATGCGCGTAATCGTGCAGAGAACGCCTTCCGGTTAGCTCAGCAGCAGTACCGTGTTGGATCGATCAGTTACCTTGATGTGATCGTCGCGCAGAAAAACCTGATAGAGACGAAATCACAGGTGGCCGCAGCTGACCAACAGGTCGGTTCCGCGAGGGTTAGCGTATTCAAGGCGCTGGGTGGCGGATGGGAGCAGGGCAGTATCCAGTAACATCTTGATACCGGTGCGATGCCAATCCCGCCGTCGCACCGGTATCGATCCAGCCAGTTTCGTTTCCGATAAATATCGATTATCGTTCAGCTGCGACTGTGTGCGCGCATCGGCAGTGTGGTTAATCCAAACGAATCATGTCAGGCACACTGGTTGATTCACTTCCAGCTGAGCTCGCTGTTCGTTCGAAAAGGTAACGTGCTGGTGGCTTACCGACAGCCTTTCGGAACATGGTGACAAATCCGCTGGCGTTCTCATAGCCAAGCTCCAGTGCCACCGTTTGTACGCTTTCCCCTCTTGATAGACGCTGAAGTGAAAGGATGACGTGCAACTGCCGACGCCAGCGGCCAAAACTCATGCCAATTTCGTGCACAAGCAGTCGGCTCATGCTTCTTTCGCTCATACCAATACGATTCGCCCATTCGCCTAAAGACGATTTGTCTGTCGGGTCGGCCAGCAGCATTTCTGCAAGCCGCCGCAGCCTGCGATCACGAGGCATTGGCAAATGCAGGTCTTCTACAGGGGCCGCAGACAATTCATCCAGCAGCGTTGCTATCAACCTGCCTTCAGGACCATCGGTCAGGTATAGCTGGGGGAAACCGGCGACCTTCAGGAGTAGTTCGCGCAAAAGTGGTCCTACTGAAATCGTGCAACAGATTTTCGGAAGCGCTGGCGCAGCCTCTGGTTCGACAAATAAGCAGTAGCATTCAGTATCGCCGGAACCACGGGCGGAATGCGGTAAATTACCTGGGATCCATACCGCACAATGTGGCGGGACAATCCACACCCCATCTTCCACCTCGCAGTTGAGCACACCTCTCACCGAGTAGATTAATTGTGCTTTGCGATGCTGGTGCTTCTCCTGTTCCCAACCTTTGGACACCATGGATGCGCTCAAAGAGACTACGGGCCGGGGGATGCTATCAACATCGAAGGGAGCAACAGAATCCAGTGAGGGTTGGCGTGACATGATCTGACTGGGCCTCGGTTTGACGGAAAACATCACATGGCAGGTTTGAACAATATTATGACCAACATTCGCAATGCAGTCTAATGCCCAATCAGGTAATTTTGGACTAACCATGTTGGTGTGTTGCTGTTCGAGGTTTTTCGCTGATGTAAATACGTTTACTTGTCGGTGAGGCTATCGACAATTGATGAAATCAAACGTTGGAAGGAATATTCATATGCGAATTGATGCCGCTCAGTTCCCTTTTGTGTGGATACAAATGGCTGCTCCTGGTAAGGATCCAGACGTCTCCCCGTTTACAGAATTCGAAGCTCTGCTTGCCCGCCAGGAGGTCTTCGTTCTCCTGAATAATGAAGGCACGATGCACGACGAACATGAACATGAGCACTCGCCTGAAGAGATGAAACAGATTACACGCTGGATGAAAGCCCACAAGAGTGAATTACGGGCCTTCGTCAAAGCATCAATCCACATTGAACCAAACAAGGCCAAACGGATTGCGGCCAAACCCTTCGCTATCGTATATGAAAAATTCTGGGGCTATCCCTTGATGATGGCATCCTCAAAGGAAGACGCTTTAGCGACAGCGCAGAAATTGCTGTCAGAAGGGTAAAAAAGAGTAGGCAGCGTTGTTCTGCTAATTGTAACTCGGTACTTACAGGCAGTGTCGGTATTTAGTTCGGTTTAGAAAGATCAGATCCGTTAGCCCTACCCGAAGTGGTTATCCCTAATAGCATCTGTTCAGTCCGGATGGCGGTGACCTACCGCCAGTTATTAATGATTTTCCTGGCATGAAGAATATCGCTGAACCAGTACTCATTCAGACATTCATCGCGAACGCATCGTTTCATCGGCTCATAGTCCAAAGATATGTCCGCGTGGATAGCTGATATATACCGGGAATGCACGAGCAGCATGGCTTTCATTCGTACGCAGGCTACATGATAGATAACAGCGTCAATCCGGCCCTTCGTTTGTGGCCGTCGGCAACGGTACCAGCACGTCGCTGATGGGGGTAGGAATACCATGTAAATGACCATAACGCTGGACCACACCGTTGCGGATATCCCACGCTAGTGGACGGTTAGCCTGTTGGTCGGCGAGAATTGAGGTGCTTAAATCCGCAGACGCAGGGAGTGTTAGAAATTCTGTGTCATTCCGGTAATATACAATCAAAAAGGAATGACATATGTCCCAGCCCTTCGATTTCGATAAAGCGCTTAAAGCCCTCCAGTCCGGTCAGGCATTAACGGGCAAAGATGGTATCTTAACGCCTTTAATCAAACAGTTAACGGAAGCTGCCCTCTCTGCGGAACTGGACTCTCATCTGGCTCAGGACGTTGAAGCTAACCGTAAAAATGGCTCCGGCAAAAAGACCATTAAAGCCCCGACGGGCAGCTTCGAACTGGCGACTCCGCGCGATCGTAATGGCACTTTTGAACCCCAGTTGGTGAAAAAGCATCAGACCACGTTATCCGACGAGATCGAACACAAGATCATTCGCCTGTTTGCACTGGGGATGAGCTATCAGGACATTAGCCGGGAGATCGAAGATTTATATGCCTTCAGCGTGTCCACTGCCACCATCAGTGCAGTAACCGATAAAGTCATCCCTGAACTAAAACAGTGGCAACAGCGCCCGCTGGAGCAGGTTTATCCCTTCGTCTGGCTGGACGCTATTCACTATAAAATTCGGGAAGATGGCCGCTATCAGAGCAAAGCGGTTTACACCGTGCTGGCCCTGAATCTGGAAGGTAAAAAGGAAGTTCTGGGCCTGTATCTGTCAGAAAGTGAGGGGGCTAACTTCTGGCTGTCGGTATTAAGCGACCTGCAAAATCGCGGTGTTAAAGACATTCTGATTGCCTGCGTGGACGGGCTGACCGGCTTCCCAGAGGCAATAAACAGCATTTATCCGCAGACGGAAGTGCAGTTGTGCGTCATTCATCAGATACGCAATTCGATTAAATATGTGGCCTCAAAGCACCATAAAGCCTTCATGACCGACCTGAAGCCAGTCTACCGTGCAGTGTCAAAAGAAGCGGCCGAAATGGCACTGGATGAGCTGGAAGCGAAATGGGGGTTGCAGTATCCGGTGGTGCTCCAGTCGTGGCGACGCAAGTGGGACAATCTGTCAGCGTACTTCCGCTATCCGGCAAATATCCGCAAAGTCATTTACACCACAAATGCTATCGAATCGGTGCACAGACAGTTCAGGAAGCTGACCAAAACCAAAGGTGCTTTCCCGAATGAAAACAGTCTGTTGAAGCTGCTTTATCTGGGGCTGATGAACGCACAGGAAAAATGGACAATGCCCATCCAGAGCTGGAATTTGACATTGTCACAGTTGGCCATTTATTTTGAAGGGCGACTAAATAACGTGATGACGCTGTAGAATTTTTAACGTGACACAGAATTCTGAACGCTCTCCAGACGCATGATGAAAAGCGTCAACGATCTCTTGTGGAGCGCTATCGTCAAGCGCAGCTCCTTGCGCATGTGCGACTGCCAGACATTCACGCAGATAGGCCAGTGCCAGTTCAGTAATATCCCCGCGTGAGAACATCCCGGCTCAGCGATTCGCCAGAACCATCAGGCCTCCGACAGCATTTTGCAGCAGTTTACGCCAGGCCTCCGAGGTAAAATCAGATGACAATTCAACCGTGCAGCGAGTACCGCTGAGCGCATCAACGCGTTTTGCCTGTGGTACATCCGGCTGTGTCAGACGCGGTTTGGCGCGCAGCCAGACGGAGGCATCTGGCTCGCGCTGTGCCGGGAACCAGACTATTGAAGGCAACACCTGTGCGCCGGTAGTCATCGTCGATCACCAGCAGATAATTACCGATATTAGATGCGCTGACCCTCATAAAGTCATGACTTCTCCTGACGACGTCAGTATCAAAATGTTGACCAATTTTCGGCATCGGGTGCTGAGGTTTTGTGCGTAGTCTCTCTTCCTCGTGAATGATCTTTATTGGTTAGCCACAGAGAACCTGCCTCGTGTGTGGTCGCTTGATCTACGGCAGCCTGATGCTCATGAGCTATACTCGCTTGCATTGCATTGTTTTCCAATTGGAATCTTCCCATCAGTCCGGCAAGCAATTGCGACTGGTGTGTGAGGTTTTTCGCAGTCGTTGCGCCTTTTTCAACCAGAGAGGCATTTTGCTGTGTCACCAGGTCGAGTTGCCCCACAGCATCAGTGATTTGGCTGATAGCGGAGACTTGCTCTTTCGCCGTGGAACTGATCTCTGTGATGAAGTCGGAGACTTTGCCTACTTGCAAAACAATGCTGTCCATCGATGCTCCAGCGTTTTCAACCAGATGTGAGCCGTTTTCGACTTTCTCCATACTGGCGCTGATCAGTTTTTTGATCTCCCTGGCGGCTTCAGCACTGCGTTGGGCCAGTGAGCGGACTTCACCCGCTACAACGGCAAAACCTCGCCCTTGCTCACCGGCGCGGGCAGCTTCAACCGCAGCATTCAGGGCCAGGATGTTAGTCTGGAAGGCGATGCCATCAATGATCGCGATGATTTCCGTGATTTGCTGGGCACTAGTCGTGATGTCTTGCATGGTTGAGATCACCTGATGCATGACCTCGCCACCCTGTTGCACCGTATGACTGGTTGAAGACGCCAGCCTGGTGGCTTGCTCGGCTGTTTCAGCGTTCTTTTGTACCGCAGAGCGAATCTCCATCATAGAAGCCGTAGTTTGCTGCAAGCTGGAAGCCTGCTCTTCCGTGCGTTTGCTCAGGTCGAGATTGCCTGTGGATATCAGCATCGAATCGGTGAAAATAGCGTCGGAACTGGTACGCACCATAGCGACGATGCTCTGCAGACTATCCTTCATGTCGGCCAGCGCTTTGAGCATTTGCCTGGCTTCGTCGCGGCCATGAACGTGGATGTTACAGGTCAGGTCGCCCTCTGCAATCTTCTGTGCGGCCTCGCAGGCATTCAGCAACGGTGAGGAGACTGCCGTGTGCAGACGACGGCGTGCACCGATGTAGAGTGCCAGACACACGCACAGTGCCCCTACAAGTACGCCCATGCTGGCTCTGGAGTTCGATGCTTCGATCGCATCAAAGGCCGCCAAATTCTTATCAGCGAAGGCATTGGAAACCTCCACTGTCTTGTCCACCGCTACGCGATGCGCTTCATAGAGCTTGTGCACGCCAGGCAGTCCTGCGCGTGCGGCCGCTATATTGCCGACTGCCAACGGTTGCAGGACGTCACGGCGTGCTGCCTCCAGAAATTTTAGCGCGGCATCGTGTTGTTCTCCTAAAAGGTACTTCTCGATGCCGAAGGTTGGCGTCTTGCGCCAGTAGTCCACACGGGCAGTGTAGTCCTGGGCCAGTTTGTCGAACGTTTTTGTCGCTTCGTCTGGCGATAGCATTCCATCAAGCCCCTGCGATAACGTCAGACGAGCCTCAATCAGGTACAAAGGCGGTGGCAGAATATCCGCGGTGATATCTTTGGCTGTGAAAATCTTACTGGCCTGCGTGAGCATTTGCTGCCCCGACCACCAGTTGACGGCACCTTGCGTTAGCACAGATCCGAGGCCGACAAGTAGCAAGAAAAGCAGGATGGATTTGATTGATTTCATGGGTACATCCTCTGAGTAGCGTCCTGGCAGAGAGTTTTTCTGCGCCCGAATTCATTGCCAGCGAGAAGCTCGTGGCTTATTAAGCACGCTATAGTCAAATTGGCTGTCTCATCATCCTGAAAGCCTTCCTGAATGCGGCTTATGAATTCTTACAGTAATTGTAATGGCTCTGACATATATTGCTCGGTTCAGTTGTCATGAAAATCGGTCTTTCAGGCTGTTTTTAAGGGAAATGATTTGCTGAAAAGATAATTTTGTTTTTATAAAACAAAGGTTTTTTCAGGAAGTTGTTGTCGGGAAGATTCCAGCCTTTGCTGTGGGCTGGTTGTGTTGACCCCAAGTCCTGTTGGTTAGTACAACCTAAGGTTGGTAATTTCTGCTTATGGATATGGCCCTATCTTAAAATCCGGACCTATTCAGAAACAGAATTTCGGTATGATCATGACTCCTCCGGAATGAAGGAGAGGCTGATGAAAAAGTCACAATTTACCGAAGAATAGCTCGTTTTTACCCTAAAACAGGCTGAACCGAGGACGCCCGTATAAGAGGCCTGCCTACTGACAGTCAACCCGGCCCTTCGCTTGCGACCGCCGGCAACGGTGCCGGCACGTCGCTTGATCTCTTCCCTTGGTTCATCACCTGCGCAACGCCGATGGTAAGATGCCGAAGCGACGGCGGAAAGCCGCGGTGAATTTGCTATGGGATGCGTAACCGACATCAAGCGCGATGGCGGCGACTGGTCGATCAGATGACTGTAACAGCACCATCGCCGTTTCCAGCCGGGTTTCCCGCACGCAACGGGTGATGGTGCTGCCTTCCTGCGCCAACCGACGGTTTAGGGTGCTGACGGTGGTAGACAGTGCTTGTGCTACCCGGTTTGCCGACCAGTTGTCATACGGGCGTTGCGCCACCAGTCGTCTCACCCGCTCGCTCCAGTTCAGCGTACCCGGCGGTGCCAGTACCACGCCAGAGTGCTCCGCCAGTAATAGCAACACTTCCAGCACTCGGTGTTCGCTGAGCGTTGTCGAGCATTCTGTGTCGTTCAATGCCTCAGCTGCGCGTAAAAACGCTGTCTTGATCGCAGGAGTCGCAGCCGCTCTGGCAACGTTGTGCACTGGCTCCAGTGCGGCGAACTGGCCGAACGCGTGGTAAAAGCGCGTTATGGTATCGGGTTGCAGGCTGAGAATGTGGGCCACATAGCGCCCCTGGGGGGCCGGATCATTGATGACATCCCACTGGGTGCCACGCGGCAATATGAATAATTCACCGGGAGCAAAAGCACTGTGACTTTCCGGTGCCAGCAACTGTTTGGTCCCGGAGACAACCAGCCCAATCAGATCGGTGCGCATCACCACCGTACGCAGCACATACTGGCTACGTGCAACAATCTGATGAGTCAGTGACGAGTTGGTGGGGGCATAGTGAGGCACTGGATCTGCCGGGTGTGTCAGAGAAAGGGGCGGGAGGTCAGTCAATGTCATCCTGCATCGGCATCCATGGTAGAAATGGAACAGAGGTTGAGCGAGCCGGAGCAACGGGAACGATATCGGCGCGTTATGATTTGCATCACAGTCACAGTTGAGTCTGTGTTCTGACAGTCATCCACAGCGACGACGCGCTCTGCGTCGAGCCAATGAATGGCAAAACAAGCCTACCATGAGTTACAGGAATACGAATATGAAAACAGGTTTACGTTTGACCCGCTCCTGCGCCCCGTTACTCGCTGGCCTGATTATGACTGCCGCCGCCGCCCATGCCGATACGCTGACGCTCTCCAGCCCGGTGATTGCGCCGAACAGCACGCTGCCTGCCAGCTTTGAGTTCAACGGTTTTGGCTGCAACGGGCAGAACCAGTCCCCGGCGTTAAACTGGCATGGCGCCCCGGCAGGGACCCAGAGTTTTGCCGTCACCGTCTATGATCCCGATGCACCGACGGGTTCCGGCTGGTGGCACTGGATGGTTATCAATATTCCGGCGAATGTAAACAGCCTTGCCGCTAACGCAGGCGAGATCGGCGGGAAGCACTTGCCAACGGGGGCTAGTCAGGTGCGCATTGACTACGGGATGGCAGCATGGGGCGGAGTCTGTCCGCCAGCAGGTGACAAACCGCATCGTTACATTTTCACGGTGTATGCGTTGAAGAGCAAAACGCTGGATGTGCCTAAAGACGCAAATCCGGCACTCGGTGGCTATATGATTAATGGCAATACGCTGGCCAAAGCCAGTTTCACGGCGTACTACGGTCGCCCGGCGCAGTAACTCTCCTGGTGCTCCGCAGCTCGGCGGGGCGCTATTTTCCAGTCAAACCGGATGACGGGTGTGATGTTTTAAGACAGCGTTGATACGGGCAACCTGGCGTTATGAGGTTTCTCCTGCTTCCAGCGTCTGGCGTTGGGTTAACGTTGGAAAATACTTCATCCATAGCGCTACCACCAGCAGGGTGCCGATTCCACCCAGTACGATGGCCGGCACGACCCCCAGCCAGGCGGCGGTTATGCCGGATTCAAACTCCCCCAGTTGATTAGAGGTGCCGATGAAAATGGAATTAGCGGCGCTAACCCGGCCACGCATCTCGTCTGGCGTTTCCAGTTGCACCAGTGTTGAACGGATGACGACGCTGACCATATCGGATGCGCCCAGAAACAACAGTGCAAACAGCGACAGAAACAGATTGGTGGACAGGCCAAATGCGATAGTGGCGATACCAAACATCGCCACCGCAGAGAACATGATTTTCCCCACGTTGCGAGTAAGCGGACGGCGGCTCAGATAAAGCGACATCAGTACCGCACCGAGCGCTGGCGCGCAGCGCAGCAGCCCCAGCCCCCACGGGCCGGTATGCAGAATATCCTTGGCGACGATGGGCAGCAGCGCGGTAGCACCTCCAAGTAGTACGGCGAACATGTCCAGCGAGATAGACCCCAGAATCACCGGATTACGGCGAATGAAATTCATGCCGCCAAACAGGCTGTTCAGGCTTACCGGCGTGCGGGCTGGCGCTTTGTATTCATAGCGCAGATTGAGCAGCACCAGAAACGACACCATAAAACAGGCTACGCTGGTGGCGTAAAGTGTGGTGGCTCCTATCAGGTAAACCAGGCCGCCGAGTGCCGGGCCGGCAATAACCGTGGCCTCACGGGCGGAGGCCATCAGCGCTACGGCACGTGATAACAAACCGGGGGCGATCAGGTTTGGCAGCAGCGCCTGCGTGGCGGGCATTTCGAATGCTCGCGTTGCACCCAACAACGCTGAACACGCGTAAATCATTGTGGCGCTGATGGTGTGGCTGACGTTACCCAGCACCAATACCAGTATGGTGGCAGCCATCAGCAGGCGACAGCATAGGATAATGACGCGGCGGTTATACTGATCCACCGCGTGGCCAGCCACCAGTGTGAGCGCCAGCTGTGGCAGAAATTGAGCCAACCCGACCAGACCGAGACTCAACGCGCTATTGGTCAGGTCATACATTTGCCAGCCAATCCCGACTACCAGCATCTGAAAAGCAAAGGAGGAGGCGATTTGCCCGATCCAGAAGCACAGAAAAGTGGGGTTTTTAAGTGGGGAAGCGGTTTCCACGGAGTGTTATCCATGCCAGTAGTTGTAATAAGAAGTGTTCAGTTTAACCAAGTTACTGTTTTATTAAACTGAAGTTTTCTGCATAGATGTAAGTAAAAAATAACGAAGGGGGTGGGCGGGTATGCATGATTGCGCAATTGGCCGGTGTATCCATCTGGTTAGCGTTGTGATGACAAGAAAAGTGAGTGAATTGAGTAACTTTGATTAAAAATGCTGAAAAATATCGGTTTGTCTGGTTCTTTTTGCTGTCGGCATGTAAGGAAAGGCGATAAAATAATGAATACGATATTTTTTATTGATTGATATATTTAACTTTTATCTAATTTATTTGGTTTTAATGAGGATTACTATGCAACAGTTGCCCGCTTGCCCAAAATGTCAGTCTGAATATACCTGGCAGGATGATGCCATGCTTAACTGCCCGGAGTGTGGACACGTGTGGTCGCAGGAGGGGGATGGTGTTGTGCAGGACGAGGGGCTGGTAGTGCGAGACGCCAACGGCAACCTGCTGGCGGACGGCGATACCGTTACCGTCATCAAAGATCTGAAGGTTAAGGGGAGTTCATCAACGCTGAAAATCGGCACTCGTGTGAAAGGAATCCGTCTGGTAGAAGGTGACCACAATATTGATTGCAAGATTGACGGTTTTGGCGCGATGAAGCTGAAATCTGAATTTGTGAAGAAAAACTGAGCTGAAAAACTCAACCTGATGAATTACTCTGCCCAGATTGCTCTGGGCAGTTTGTCAGTTAACTAACCGTATCGATAGGCATGTATGCGACACGGTTGCGGCCCTGATGTTTGGCCTGGTAGAGCGCCGTGTCGGCGGTACTGTACAGCGTGTCGAAACCGGTGTGCGGCGGCGCCCAACTGACGCCGAAGCTGGCGGTGACCTGATGCTGAGGCAGGGGTTCCAACGCGGTATGATTCAGACTGGCGTGGATATGTTCAGCGACATCCACCGCCGCCATCAGCGTGTAACCATCCAGCAGAATGGTGAACTCCTCGCCGCCGACGCGACCAATACTGCCTGTCCCTTGTAATACGTCACGGATACGGGCTATCAGCGAACAAATCACCGCATCACCGGTCGGGTGACCGTAGACATCATTGACCTGCTTGAAATGGTCGATATCCAACACAATCAGCGCCGCCTGATCCTGCTCCAGCGCGTGATCGACCAGGTCGATGATCGCACTGCGGTTAAATACGTCGGTCAGCGGGTCATGGGTGGCTTTGTATTCCAGCTCTACCGCCAGTTGATGCAACTGGGTATTGAGGCGAGTCAACTCTCGCTCTGCGCGGTCACTGCGGGTAATCAGTCGGTGAGTTTCCCGCACCAGCCGCTGATAATGTTCTGCCAGCATAATCAGGCTTTCCCGGTACACCTCCGCCGGCATGTCGGCCTGAGCCGCGACATTGCGGGCTGACAGCAGGATGTCGTATTCGGGGGTGAACAGTTCATAGCTACTCATGCCGTTACTCCAGGATGTGGGGGTGGAAGTCGAGCGCAGAAAAGTCGATATGCAGTTCCTGCCCGAACTCTTCGGCGATATCATCGTCCTGGTCGTAATACCAGTGCAGCGCGATAGGAAGCTGCTTCTGCGCGGCTTGGTTGAGGATATTGAACAGGCTGAACAGCATCTTGGTGCTTGAGCTGTTGAAGTAGGGCAGCGATACATGCATGTCAGTGCGTGTCGGCGGCGTTGTCATGGTGGCAAGACGCGTTTGCAGATCAAGACGTGTTTGCAAATAGTGTTGAACCCGCTCAATCAGAGGACCGTAAAACGCGGCCGCATTTTCCGGGTAAGATTCCCCGGACAACGAAAGCTGATGTGTGTCAAAGCGAAAATCCACCGTCGGGGTACTGGTTGTACCGGCGATATGGATATTGTCTGTTGTTATTATGTCTGTCATGGTTAAATCACCGCCTTCAGATAAAACGTGGAGAGCCCGGTGGTGGCATCGCTACGAAAGGTAAATTGTAGTGGCTCGCTGGCATCGCGGGCTACGGTCAGCAGGCCGATATCTGCACCTTTGCTGGAAGCCGGGATGTCTTCACGCAGTGAGGTCTTGTAGGCAAGCCGGATCTCATCAAGCGTCATCATACACAGCGGTTCCAGTCGCTGGCGCAGTATCTCGGCATCTGCCGGGTATACCCGATTGGCGCTGAGCAAAAAGTATTTTCCCGCCTCAACGCCGATACACACCGAGCCATGACGGATTTCATTTTTCTGTTCTTCCGACGTGAGTGCCGAAGCGGAATAATGGATGATGTTCTGCACCACTTCCACAAAACTGGAAAACAGTTTACGGCGGATAGTAGGCGGCACCCGGTTTTTTTCCAGTTGCAGCCGTACCGTTTCCGCCAGTGAACAGACAATGTTTTGTGAAAAATACCCCACATAATACAGCGTGATATCTTGCTGCTGGGTGAGATCAAAGAATTCAGCATACTTCGTTTCGGACATGTTCCGGTTTTACCTGGTTAATAATATTCACGGGTGCCTGAAGCCCCAAAATGTAAGATCGTCCCGCCGATCCTGAGATCCCTGCCAGTCGTGGTGGTGTTGTAATAATTGAATAGCGAGCTGGTGCATGGGGAGATCCCTGATACGTAGCAACAGGTTTTGCAGGCGGCGTTTGCCGAATTTGATTTGTCGTTCGCCGCCAATCTGGTCAAGCAGGCCGTCGGTGGTGGAAAAGAACAGGTCCTGCGGTGACAGTGGATGCTGAAACGCCGGCCAACTGTAATCGTAGGGCGTATTAATATAACCCACACCCATGCGATCATTGTCGAGTGTCAACAGGTCGCCGGTTTGCGCTCCGATCAGAAATGCCGTCATACGTGCGCTGGCCCAGTTGAGGGTTTGTTCGGCGGTATTCACATAGACCACCAGCGCGTCGCAGCCATCGTCGGAAGCAGACGTTTGTCCAGGATAGCCGCTGTTTTGGCCCAATGTATCCTTGATATAGCGATTGATTCCTCCCAGCAACTGTCCTGGCTGATCCGGGCGATGTTGCGCCAGCGCCTGTTCCAGCGCCGAATTGAAAATCAGCGTCATGAAGGCGCCGGGCACGCCATGACCGGTACAGTCGGCAAGCACCGCCAGCCAGCCATGCTCATATCGCCTGAAGGCATAACAGTCGCCACCAACGCAGTCGCGCGGTTCCCAGACCAGACACCAATCCTGTAAGGTCGTGGCCAGCGTTTGTCGGAATGGGGTAAGCATCGCCCCCTGAATCACGCTGGCATATTCTATACTCTGTACAATATGTTGATGCTGTCGGACATGGATGTCTGAGACGATGCGGAACAGATCGATACCCAGGCCGATGCCGAGGTAGTGCCCTTTCTCGGTAATAATGAAGCCATCAGCCAGAAAGCGATCACCGCTGATCACTGCTTTATCCGCCACATCGCTCAGTGGGGCAGAGGCTTCGACGATAAGCGGGGTTTTGTCCATAAACGCGATGCAGCTTTTTCGGTCATACAGCTCGCGGTAATAAGGGCGTGCCATTTGTGACAGGAAACTATGGCGGTTGATCAAGCCGAAAGGGCGTCCATCCTCTACCACCGGCAGGCTGACCAGATCTTTGTGGCGGCTGAATAGTTGCAGCACAGTGGCGTTATCCGTGGAGGGAGACACATCCGGCGTGGTGATACACAAGTCGCGTGCACTTGGGAAGGAAACGAAGCGTAACCGGTGTTCCTGTGACGGTAAGGCACTCATTATCTTGTCTTTCTGGGGAAATAGGCTGCCGCCACCATAGCAGTAGCAGATGACGAAAACATGACAGCCTGCTGAAATGTTAAGTTACTGTCAGATTTGTCTTTACACTGATGACTAAATATTGCTGATGCGCTCGTTTCGTGAGCGTTTTTATGCCTTTTTCGTATTAATGAAAAAATAAAATGGCCGATATATTTTACGAGTGGATCTATGTTTTCTATTCCGTTAATGCGGTGTAAAAATGAGACGGTGCTTGTGTGGTTTGTGAACTACACTTCTATTTCCTGATAGCTTTGGGCGACATAAATCACTTGAGTCGCTCTGCTTGATACTTGTTGCGGCAGGTATGCTGTTTTTCTTTCGGTGTGCTGGGTTGAGTCGTAGTAAATCAGTGCCCTCAGAGGCATGTTAAGGCTAAAAAATAAAAGGAGTGACATCGTGGTCATATCAGGCGTTCAGAGTCAAAACATTACATCTTTTTATCCTCAGTCGGCTTATACAGCGAATAGCAGCCCTGGCGATAACACTGACGCTGTCGGAACAAATAAATTCGATTCCCTTAAAACAGGGAAAAAGAATGATTCGCCAAATAATGAATTTGCGGATAATAATTCCAACGACGTTACTGATGTGCGTGAGCGTACCAAGTCGCTGGATGATCGTCTGGCCAAAGAAAAATTGCAGAAACAGCAACATGAATCATCCATAGAGCGCTCGCTGCGCATGACGGGTATCCCGCTTTATGGTGGTGTGCTGGTTTCCGTGGTGAAATATCCCGACGGCCAAAGTGAAAGCTATGACGTATTTACCGGTAAACGTATTGCATCTACCGATCCGAACCTGAATGCTTCTCGCGTGTCAGCCAATACTGCTGAGTTTGGTTATTATAGTCAGGGTTTATATAGCGGTATGTCAGCGGCGGAAGTGTACGAAAAAATACAGCATTTATTGGGAACGGGTTCCGGTGAAGTATCCTGGACATTACCGGGTAGCGAAAGCGAATTACCTCGCTCAAGTTAATACCAAAAAGTTATTGCTAGTGTATTTGCTGCTCATAAAGAATATTAATCGCCTGATTTACTATCGGGTAGATGTTTTTTTGTATTTTCCTTTTTCAGCCTTTCCAAAATCAGGTGTAACGCTGTATTCAACGGTTTGTTCTGTCGCATAGTGATGATCCGTGTCCTGCCCATAGCCGGACTCAGTGGCCGGTATTACATGCTGATGCCTTATGCCAGCGCTTACTGACCGTATCGTGTTGAGTATTTCCTGTCATTCCAGATTCAATCTGACCAGATCAAACGTTCCTTTATGACGGGCATAAGTGTTTGTGTCTGTTGCTTCTATCAGATGTTGGTTAAACTGCCGGATATCCTGTTGCTGCACATGACAGTTGGTGAGCCAACACGGTCCGGTCTAATTTAACCTGCTGTTTTGACAAGGGTACACTAATGAACACCATGGTAATTGAGGATGCCAGAGCGGAGCATATCGCGGCTATCAGGGATATTTATGCTCAACATGTTTTGCATGGTATCGCCACCTTTGAAACCGAGCCGCCTGATGAAGCAGAAATGTGCGACCGTTGGCAGAAAATTCGTGCTGCTGGTTTGCCCTGGCTGGTAGCGATAGAAAACGATCAGGTGTTGGGGTACTGCTATTTGGGGTTGTATCGCGCTCGTTACGCTTATCGTTTCACGCTGGAAGATTCTATCTATCTGCATCCGGCTCATCTGGGTAAAGGCGTTGGTAAACGCTTATTATCGGCGGCGCTGTTGCAGGCTGAACAGCAGGGATACCGTCAGGTGGTGTCGGTGGTGGCTGACAGCGGCAATCGGGCCTCGCTGCAATTGCACCTGTCTTTGGGATTCGAACAGGTCGGAACGTTGCGCTCAGTAGGCATGAAGCATGGGCGCTGGGTGGATACTGTATTGCTGCAACGCGCACTGGGGGAGGGGGACTCATCTTTGCCGTATGCCTGATATTGCCGTATGAATATCTGCCCCCTGGTAACGACAATCCCTGTCAGAGCGCAGTGGTCTTGCTCTAAAGGGATAGCGTAACACTATCTGCGATGATACGTCACGATAGACGTCTGACTAGCGTTGCCAGTGGCAGATTTGCCAACCGTTTTGCTGCGCTAACGCTGCCAGTTCGGGGGCCGGGTTGATGACGTAAGCCTGATCGACGAACTCCAGCATGGCCCGGTCGTTGAGCGAGTCGCTGTAGCCGTGAATATGGTCGAATGGATCGCCATCGCGTTGTGCCAGCCATTCGCGTATGCGTAGCACTTTGCCTTGCTGGTATGTCGGCACACCATGAATATCACCGGTAAAACGGCCATCTTCCAACGTGACGCCAATCGCCAGCGCGTGGTCGGCCCCCAGATGACGGGCGATTGGCCGTACCAGATGTTCGCCACTGGCTGAGATGATAAGCAGAGCATCACCACGCTGGCGATGCCAGTCCATTCGCTCACGTGCTGCCGGATAGAGCCGCGGCAGGATGTCTCGACGGATAAAACGATCTACCCAGGAAGACACTGTCTCGGCATATAAACCAATCAGCGGCGACAGTGCGAGATGCATATACTCTTCTATCGCCAGCGTGCCCTGATAATAGCGCTGCATCAGGTGGTGTTCCTGCTGTAATAATTCACTACTGGCGAATCCCTGCGATTCCAGCCAACGCAGCCACAAGCCGGTACTATCAGCACAGATTAGGGTTTCGTCCAGATCAAACAGGGCTAAATCCATTAGGGTTCTCCGGAAGTGAAAAACGGTTATCGGGTCATTGGATTACAGCAGACGCGGTATCATCAGTGTACCTTTCCATGATGACAGTCACGCATTACGGTTCATCTTTTTGCGAATCATGTCCGGCCAGTTATATCGTGCGGACAAGCTATTCTTTTAAGAGAATACAGCAAGTTGAGTGATGAAAATCACTAATTGAATCATGATGATGGTGGCTTATAGATACCATTTACCTTTGTACAAAACTCGGCGTCAAAAAATGTGCAGGAGCAAGAATATATAACATCGTGTGAATGGTGAAATTAATAGAAATAAAATAATTTAAAATAGTTATTTGTTGATGTGGGCAAGCTAGTGCGACAATCGTCCGCTTCTATTAATTGACATCGGTGAACGAATCAGTGACAGTCCGCTGCCTGAAAGATAACCAGAGTAAATGCAAGCGTAGCGCATTGAGGCGCGATTGTGTCCTGGTCTTGTAAGGTCCATCGTGTAGACCAGGCCGTCCCTTGTAAACCAAAAGGATGCGTGAGATGCGCACAGTAAAAAAACCTTATCCACCGTTTCATGCTGAACATGTGGGCAGTTTTTTGTTGCCCTATCGCCTGAAGCAGGCTCGCAAGGCGTGGCGGCAGGGGCTGATTGCCCCGGATAGACTGACTGAAATTGAAAACGAAGAAATACTGCATGTGGTTGAGCGCCAGAAAGCATGTGGGTTGAGTGCGATTACTGATGGTGAACTGCGTGTCCGAGAGGGGATCACGGATTTTTTCTCCTGCCTGACCGGTATTGATGTTGATGAAACGGCCCTGCCGGACGGGGATACGCCTTGTCGGTTGAGGATAGTGGATAAACTCGATTTTGACGATAACCACCCATTTTTGACCCATTACCGCTTTTTACATCAGGCAGTGGGCAATAGCGGGGATATGCTGGCGAAGCAAACCCTGCCCAGCCCAAATATGTTGATGTACCCTGCCATCCGCAACAATCAGGTTTATGCATCGTTGGATGCATTCTGTGATGACCTGGCAGCAGTTTACCGTAAGGTCATTCAGGGATTTTATCGTCAAGGGTGCCGCTACCTTCAGTTGGATGATCTATTCTGGGCACGCTTGTGCGACGGTCAGGTGATGGCGCGGGAAAATGCGGCAGGGTTCGAATTGCGCGACTTGCTGGACCGTTGCACTTACATTCTGAATCAGGCGTTGGCGCAACGTCCTCAGGATATGTACATTGCTTTGCATGTGTGTTGCCGCCGTTTTTCACCCCATTGGGTTTATGGCTCTGGGCGTGAAGTGATGGGGCACGCCATGGCGAATCTGGCGGTGGACAGTCTGTTTATCGAGTACGATGATCGCCGTCCGGTTGAGCTGGAGCCGTTGCGACAGGTGCGTTGCCAAAAGGTGGTGCTGGGCATACTGGATTCCCATAGTGCTGAACTGGAAGCGCCGCACTCGGTCAAAATGGCTATTAATACCGCAGCGTTGTATCTGCCGTTGCAGCAGTTGGCGATTAGCCCTAAATGCGGCTTCGGGCATGATGACAAAAACGACATCACCCAAGAGCAGCAGTGGGCCAAATTGCAGCATATGGTAAATATCGCCCACGAAATTTGGACGCTACCAGAATAATTTTTTGAAATAATGCATGAAATTCATCCCAATTTTTTGAATTAATTGAACTGGCCGCTATCTTGTTTATCCGTTTGATGCGCCTTAGTCGGCACTCCGGGTGTGTATAGTTGGCCTGCTTATCTCTGCGTCAACAACTGCATCTTCTGAAAATAGTCAGATCATTCAGTGATCTGGCTCTCCTGTTGAATATCCGATGCTATACAGCTTCCAAAGAGCGCTGCAACATAAGCGCCGATGCTGGCTTTCTGGCTGGCAGATAAGGAGTTTTTCGATAAAAAATGATCGGCTGGCAGTTTTTTAGGCAGTAGCTGCCTGATCATCCTTTGACCAAATAAAGAGAGTCCGCTATGGAAAGATGGTTTAAGTCTCTATTTGTTCTTGTTTTATTTTTTGTTTTCACGGCGAATGCGGCAGACAAGCTGCCAAATATCGTTATTCTGGCAACCGGCGGTACCATTGCCGGCTCAGCGGCGACGGGTACGCAAACCACTGGTTATAAAGCCGGAGCGCTTGGTGTGGATACGTTGATCAACGCTGTACCTGAGGTTAAAAAACTGGCTAATGTGAAAGGTGAGCAATTCTCCAACATGGCCAGTGAAAATATGACCGGCGATGTGGTGTTGAAATTGAGCAAGCGAGTCAATGAGCTGCTGGCGCGGGATGATGTGGACGGTGTAGTGATTACTCACGGAACCGACACGCTGGAAGAATCAGCCTATTTCCTTCATCTGACGGTGAAAAGCGACAAGCCCGTGGTGTTTGTGGCGGCGATGCGCCCGGCTACGGCCATCAGTGCTGATGGCCCAATGAATCTGCTGGAAGCCGTACGTGTGGCAGGTGACAAACAGTCGCGTGGTCGTGGCGTGCTGGTGGTACTTAATGATCGCATTGGTTCTGCCCGTTACATTACCAAGAGCAATGCCTCGACGCTGGATACATTCCGGGCGAATGAAGAAGGTTACCTGGGCGTTGTGATCGGTAACCATATCTATTATCAGAACCGCATCGATAAAGTACATACCACCCGTTCGGTGTTTGATGTGCGTGGTCTGAACTCGCTGCCGAAAGTCGATATTCTTTATGGATATCAGGATGATCCGGAGTATCTATATGATGCCGCCATTAAGAATGGCGTAAAAGGTATCGTCTATGCCG
Source organism: Dickeya poaceiphila (assembly GCF_007858975.2). Taxonomy (GTDB): domain Bacteria; phylum Pseudomonadota; class Gammaproteobacteria; order Enterobacterales; family Enterobacteriaceae; genus Dickeya; species Dickeya poaceiphila. The sequence goes on along the minus strand of NZ_CP042220.2, from coordinate 3,075,693 downwards.
GCATGGGGGCTGGTTCGGTGTCGGTTCGCGGTATTACGGGAATGCGTAAGGCGCAGGATAAAGGCGTGGTTGTCATTCGTTCTACCCGTACCGGCAATGGTATTGTACCGCCGGATGAAGAGCTGCCGGGCCTGGTTGCAGACTCACTCAACCCGGCACATGCTCGCATCCTGTTGATGCTGGCGTTGACTCGTACCAGCGATCCGAAGGTGATTCAGGAATATTTCCACACTTATTGATTCTCTGAACGTTTAAGTACGTTTTGGTATAGGCAGGCCGCCTCCGGGCGGCCTTGTTATAGGCAAAAGAACTATAAATATTGTAGTGGCATTATGGGGGGAATTTGCCATATTGCGCGAAAATGATGGCGCATTGTGCTGGATTTGAGCAGAAATCTGGCGTGAAGTGACTTTCCCCATGCCGGTACGATACAGAAGCTTTCTTAATGAGGATTATTGCCTGTATTATTCTGCTCTTGGTAAGACAGGCGCTGGCTGGCGGCAACCCCGCCGCAGATGACAAGCCTGAAAAAAGTAAGGACTGGTCGTGACATGACACAACCCATTTTTATGGTCGGTGCCAGAGGGTGCGGAAAAACCACGGTCGGCGGTGAGCTGGCACGGGCGCTTGGTTATGAGTTTATTGATACGGATATTTTTATGCAGCATACCAGTGGCCTGACTGTGGCAGACGTTGTTGCCGCAGAAGGGTGGCCTGGGTTTCGCCGTCGGGAAAGCGAGGCATTGCGGACAGTGACGGCATCGAATCGGATAATCGCAACCGGCGGCGGCATGGTATTGCTGGAACAGAATCGTCAGTTTATGCGCGCACAAGGGACCGTCATCTACTTGCACGCACCGGCACAAGCGCTGGCACAGCGCCTGCAGGCTAGCCCGCAGGCTCACCAGCGACCGACATTAACCGGGCGCCCCATCGCTGAAGAGATGGAAGCGGTGCTCAGGGAACGCGAGGCGCTGTATCAGGATGTGGCGCACTATGTGGTAGATGCGACTCATGAGCCAGCTGCGATTGTTTCGGAATTGTTGCAGGCGCTGCGCTTACCGGCGGCCTGACGGTCAATCGATTTTTAACAGAAAGGTTGGGCATTATGCTGAATGTAAATGAATATTTTGAAGGGAAAGTAAAATCCATCGGTTTTGACGGCAGCCGCATCGGTCGCGCCAGTGTTGGGGTGATGGAGGCCGGGGAATATACCTTTGGTACCGGGCAGGCGGAAGAAATGACGGTGGTTAGCGGTGCACTGAATGTGTTGCTGCCTGGCACACAGGAATGGCAACTGTTTGAAGCCGGTGCTGTCTTTAATGTGCCGGAAAAAAGCGAGTTCAAACTAAAAGTGTCTGAACCCTCCTCTTATCTGTGCCGCTATCTGTAATTTCTCTTTATTTACTTTTCGTAACAACCGGCTGTCAGCATTATTGGCAGCCGATTTCTACATATAGATTATATTTCGGTTTACGTTGTTGAAAATGTAATCTGTCTGTCATTCAGTTTTCATATAGTTATTGAATTGTTTTGTCATTCACCTTTCAGGTGATAATGATATGTAGTTATTGTCAGTGAAAATGACAATACTAAAAATATATATTCATCTATATTGTTGATTTGTTATTAATTATAAATGGTATATTTTTTTCTTATGAGAGAAATTTAAGATAAATCTGTAAATCTGTCATCCGCCATTGTATTTTCCTGTAGGACGACCTTTCTTTTGGCTGCGGAACTGTAGTCCATGTGGTTGAGAGGCAAGATTTTGGGTTGACTGTTTCATTTTTTCGAATGGAATGCCTCTTAACCAAGGAGGCGATCGTTGTAGTTATCTAAAAACATTTCAATAATGGCGTGGTTACTATGCTCAAAACTATTCGCGCTCGTATTTTGTCCGTGTGCACGGCTATCATCGTGGTCGCTTTGGTAATTAATACTTTTTTGAATTATCAGGTAACCGAAAAATATAACGATGAATCCATTAATAACCTGCTTACCGCCGTGACGGCTGGTCACAGCCTGGCTATCAGCGATTGGGTTGCTGCTAAAAAACAAATCATTACGTCACTCAATAGCGTGGCGTTGACCAATAATGAACCGATCCCGGTGTTCAAAGAGATGGCAGCAGCAGGCAGTTTCATCAACGTGTATATGGGATATGCCAATCATACGGCTAAATTCTCCGACCCCGGCGGCATTCCGGCTAATTATGATCCAACGGTTCGCCCCTGGTATCAGCAGGCAGTGAGGGAAGGAAAAGCTGTTGCGACCGCGCCTTATCTGGATATGGCGACCAATACCATTGTGGTGTCGTTTGTGGCGCCGGTATTGGATGGCGGCAGCGTTAAGGGCGTACTGGGCAGCGACGTAACCATGGATAGCGTCATCGCCAACGTCAAAACTATCCACCCGACGCCCTCCAGTTATGGCATTCTTATTCAGGCGGATGGCACCATCATTGCCCACCCGGATGCTAAACTCACGCTGAAAAAATTGACCGAGATTGCGCCCGCATTGAACCTGGGACAGGTGCTGAAATCCAGCACCCCGGTACAACTGAGCATCAGTGGACGTGACATGTTGGTGAAAACCCAGCCGGTTGCCGGTACTGACTGGTATGTGCTGGTTGCGCTGGACAAGGCTGAAGCCACCGCCGGCATGGGGTCGCTGCTGTGGACATCGGTGATCGCACTGGTGGTCATCAGCATTCTGGGGACGATCGTGCTGGGGCTATTGATCAACGCATTGCTCAAACGCCTGTTGCAGATCCGCGATGCGATGGATGACATCAGTCACGGCAACAACGACTTAACCCAACGGTTGCCTGATGAAGGCCATGACGAAGTGTCGCAAATAGCCCGTTCATTCAACAGTTTTGTCGATAAGCTCAGCATGATCATGCTGCAGATTCGTGACATCAGCGCGTCGCTGCAAACGGCGACGGACGAAGTGGCGACCGGCAACAATGATCTGGCATCCCGTACTGAGGCGGCAGCGGCCAGTCTGCAGCAGACTGCCGCCGCGCTGGAGCAAATCTCCGCGACTGTCACTCAGTCGGCCAGTTCTGCCCGTCAGGTGAACGACCGTGCGTTGGATTTGGCGAACGACGCCAGTGCCGGTGGCAAAGTAGTATCTGAAGTTATCAATACCATGGAAGAGATTGAGGTGGCGTCAGGCAAAATTGGCGACATCATCGGGGTTATCGACGGTATCGCCTTCCAGACCAACATTCTGGCGCTGAACGCGGCGGTGGAAGCGGCTCGTGCAGGAGAGCAAGGGCGTGGTTTTGCGGTAGTCGCGGGTGAAGTACGCTCGCTGGCACAACGCAGCGCGCAGGCAGCGAAAGAGATTAAGGCGCTGATTGAATCCACCGTGCAGAGTGTGAATGCCGGTTCGCGGCAGGTGCGTCAGGCTGGTAATACCATGAACGAGATTGTCGGCGGCGTATCTTCCGTTACCACCGTGATGTCGGAAATCACCCATGCGTCAGAGGAACAGATGCGCGGCATTCAGGAGATCAACAAAGCAGTCGCGCAACTGGATTCGATGGTGCAACAGAATGCGGCCATGGTGCAGGAAGCGGCGTCCGCGTTTGCGTCGTTGCAGTCGCAGTCTGAAGAACTGCACTCTTCCATCAGTCACTTCAGGCTGTAAATCGGCTTCAGTTGTAAATCATCGTTCAGTTTGTCTGTCATCAATGCGCCGGCTTATCCGGCGCACTGTACTATCCGGTGCACTGTACTATGAAGCTGCGGGGATTAGCGCTGGGCCTCGCCCCCTAACGCTTCCGTCAGGCTGGCTATCAGCGCCGCCACTTCACCGGTCATCAGCGTAAAGTCGGCGTCAAACCGCTGCGCCACGTCTTCCCGGTCGATATCATCGTTTTGCTCGCGCAGTGTATCAGCGAATTTCAGCCGTTTGAGTGAACCGTCGTCCGACAGTACCAGTTGGATGCGTTCCTGCCAGTCCAGCGCCAGTTTGGTCACTACCTTGCCTGCTTCGATATGTGTGGCGATTTCATCACTGACCAGCTCCTGTTTCTTGCAGCGAATCACGCCGCCGTCTTCCAGTACCGCTTTCAGCTCGGCTTCGTCCTGTAAAGTAAAACCTGTCGGCGTCTGGCCGGAGCGGACCCACTCGGTCAGCGTCAGCTCAATCGGGTTTTCCATAGTCAATGGCACCACCGGCAATGAACCCAGCGTTTTACGCAACAACGCCAGCGTATCCTCAGCTCTTTTGGCGCTGGCGGCATCTACCATAATCAGATGATTGACGGTGTCTATCCATAGCGAAATCTGGCTAAAGCGGCTGAATGCGCGAGGCAGCAGGCTGTGCAGCACCTCATCTTTCAGCGAATCCTTTTCGGTTTTCTTCAGCTTGCGGTGTTGCTCGCCTTCCAGTTTGTCGATTCTGGCTTGTAATGCCTGCTTGATAACGGGAGCGGGCAGGATCTTCTCTTCTTTGCGGGCGCAGATCAAAATCTGACCGTTGACTGCGTGGGTAAGCGCATCGCCGTGTGGCCCCATCGGCGAAACCCAGCCGGTTTTGGTCAGGTCCTGACTACCACAGGGAGTAAACGCGAGGGAGGCCAGCTGTGTCTCCAGGGCGTCCGCAGAGAGGCTGATATCGCGGCTCAGGCGATAAATCATCAAGTTTTTAAACCACAGCATTTTTCTTCCCAGACTGGCGCGTCTCTGGCGCGATCCCACGTATAAGACGGGGACAGGTTTCAAGACGCAGGGGTTATTCGCAGCGGGCATAATAACGAATTGTGGTGGGAGACGGTACGATAATGTCATCATCAGCAACACGCGATTTCGGCGGATTAACAGGAGGCAACGTGCGAATAGGTATTGATTTGGGCGGCACTAAAATCGAGGTGATTGCACTGACGGATGATGGCGTCGAGGCGTTTCGCCATCGTGTAGCGACGCCGCGCCACGATTATCGTCAAACCCTGCAAGCCATTGCCGACCTGGTGGATATGGCGGAGCAGTCCACCGGGCAGCGTGGCAGTGTGGGGGTGGGCATTCCCGGTACGCTGTCGCCGGTAACCGGACGGGTCAAAAATGCCAATTCAGTCTGGCTGAATCAGCAACCGCTGGATCAGGATTTGGTGCAGCTGCTCGGCAGGCCGGTACGGGTGGCGAACGATGCCAACTGCTTTGCCGTGTCCGAGGCGGTCGATGGTGCGGCGGTGGGGGCCGGCAAGGTATTTGCGGTGATTATCGGCACCGGTTGTGGCGCTGGAATCGCGTTGAATGGGCTGGTGCACAGCGGACGTAACGGTGTGGCTGGCGAATGGGGGCATAACCCGCTGCCGTGGATGGATGCCGACGAATGGCGCGACCAGCAGGCGATGCCCTGCTATTGTGGCCGCATGGGGTGCATCGAAACCTTTATTTCCGGCACTGGTTTTAGCATGGATTATCAGCGCTTGAGCGGTCATGCACGTAACGGGCATGAGATTATCGCGCTGATGGAGCAGGGTGACAGGCTGGCGGAACAGGTATTACAACGCTATGAACAGCGGTTGGCGAAATCGCTGGCGCACATCGTTAACGTGCTGGACCCGGATGTCATTGTGCTGGGGGGCGGCATGAGCAACGTTAAGCGATTGTATGACTCTGTGCCTGCGCTGCTGAAACAGTGGGTGTTTGGCGGCGAATGCGATACGCCGGTTCGACAGGCGATGCATGGTGACTCCAGCGGCGTGCGCGGTGCTGCCTGGCTGTGGCCGCGGGAGTGATAAGCGTCAGTGGGGACATCAGGTGCGTCCCCGGCTGACGTTATTTCACAGCGTAAGTGCTGTCGAGCTGGCTGATGCCAAGACCGTTGCGTTTTCTAACCCGGATCTGCACCTGTATGCGGTCTTTCATCGCTTCCACATGGCTTATTACGCCGATGGTTTTACCGGAGGCGTTGAGATTGTCCAGCACGTCCAGTGCGGTATCCAGCGTCTCGCCGTCCAGTGTGCCGAAACCTTCGTCAAGGAACAGGGAGTCGATGCGGGTTTTAGCGCTAACCAAATCGGACAATGCCAGTGCCAGCGCCAGGCTGACCAGAAAACTTTCGCCGCCCGACAGTGTCCGGGTATCGCGGATAGCATCAGCCTGCCAGGTATCGGCCACTTGCAGCTCCAGCGTGTCGGACGCTTTGCGTTGCAGCAGGTAGCGCCCATGCAGGCGCGATAACTGACGGTTGGCCAGAAATACCAGATGATCCAGCGTCAATCCCTGAGCGAAGCGGCGGAATTTATCGCCTTTCTGCGATCCGATTAGCTGATTGAGGTAGCCCCAGTCATCGCAGACTTGCTGACCGCGTGTGATCGCTTCCAGTAACTGGCGCTGCTTATCGCGGCGTTGCTGATCGCTGGTCAGCTGTTGACGCAGCTCACCCTGGCGTTCGACTTCGACTTTTACCATGTCTCCGAGGCTGGAGATCAACTGACGAATATCCCAGTCATTGATGCCTTCCGGCATCGACTCCGGGCGAGTCGTCATATGTTGCTCCAGCGCGCTATCCGCCTGTTGTAACAAGGCATCTACCTGTTGCTGGCGTTGGCTGAGTCGCTCTTTTAGCGCGATGAGTTGATGGCGTTCGGCTTCGTCCATCAACGCCTGGCGAAAAGCCGCTTCATCACTGAATCCGGCGGCGGTGAGTTCTTCCTCAAACTGAGCCTGAAGTTGTTGCAACGCGGCGTCGGCATGTTGGTTTTGCTGTTCCAGACTGCCGATTTCACCGCTAAGGCGACTTTGCAGCGATTGCCCTTGTTGCCATTGCTGTTGCGCCTGCTGGCTCTCCAGCTCCAGAGTCTGGCTGACTTGCCGCAGTTGCTTCAGTACATCGTTGACGGCCTGATTGCCGAGCAATTGCCAGCGTTGTTGCTGGGCTTGTTCCAGCGTGCGTTGGGTTTCTGCTAACTGTTGCTGACCGGTTTTGATGGCTGCCTCGGTTTCTTCCAGCCGTTGCTGACTGGCGATGATTTCAGCTTCCAGTGCGGCGAGTTGCGGCTTGCACTGATGCTGTTCGTGCTCGTTTTCCTGCCAGCGCAGCCATTCCGTTTGACGTTGGCGTAGCCACTCTTCCTGCAGGGCGAACGTCGGCATGGTTAGCCCGAAGGTGTCCAGCGTCTGGCTGAGACTGTCGTGCAGACGCTGCAATTCGTTTTCGGTTTTTTCCAGTAATAACCGCAGTTCTTCCCGTGATGCCTGCAAAGAGGCGTGCTGCTGGGTGTTCAGTTCCAGTTGTTGTAAGGTTTGCGCCAGCAGCTGCTGCGCTGAAGTCAGTAAATCCTTACTTTCCTGAATATGGCGCTGATTGCGCTCACGGCTGGCGATGTGTGCCTGCAGCGACTGTTCCTGCGCGTCACAAGTTTCAATCCACTGGTGCAGTGCTGACAGTTGTAACGGATCGAAGTCAACAAGTAAGCGTTTACTGACAGACTGGCACTGTAGCCGCAGCGACTCGAAATCGCGCTGGACACTCTCAAGCGAATTTTGCTGCTGTTGGCGGTGTTGTTTTTGCAACTGCAACTGGGTTTCGGTCTGCACGACGCTGGCTTTTAGCGCCTCCACTTCCTGACGCAATACGTACAACCGAAGTTGAGTTTCCGATGGCCGCAACGCCTGATAGCGCTCTACCGCCGGGTGATGAGGCGACCCGCATAGCGGACACTCTTTGCCCGGCTGTAATTGCTGGCGTTCACGTTCCAGGCTGACAATGTGCTGTTCCAGTTCATAACGCTTGTCGAGATCCGCCAGATGCTCAGCCTGGCGCTGATAGTCCTGACGTTGTTGCTGTTGTTGATCTTCCAACGCCTGAACACGCCGTTGGGTATCAAGCTGTTGTGCTTCCAGCAAGGTGCGCTGACTGATCAGCTGTTGCAGCACGGCGACGCCGGTAGCCAGTTGCTGACGATCGGGTCGTTCCGCCATGCGCTGCGCCAGTTGCTGGCGCAGGTCTGCCAGCGGGTGTTCCGCTTCCAGTTGCTTATCCTGTTGCAGATGATCGTTCAGCAGTTGTTGGGCGCGTTCGCAGGCGCTCTGCTGCGCCTGATGTTTTTCTGCCAGTGAGGCGCGCTGCTGGTCAAGGTACTCTGCCTGAATCTGTTGCGCTGCTGCTTTTTCCTGCAACACGTGTAAATCCTGCTGCCATTTCACCTGCTGGGGAAATTGCGTTTGCCACAAAGGAATATGGCTGCCCAGATGCTGATGGCGGCTATGTCGCTGGCGATAGGTTTCGATGTCTTGCAACCGCTGTTGTGCCTGTTCTTGCTGGCGCTGCAATCTGGCCACGCCGGCAATCAGCGTTTTTTGTTGCTCAAGCAGATTATCCAGCGTTTGCTGCTGCTGGGCGCGCTGTGCCTGCAAGGTGGCGATGCGGTGGTCAAGCGGCAGAATTCGCTCATTAATCAGGGTTTCCTGCTGCTGGCGCTGTTCGGCGTGCTGCTGACGGGCAGACAACGCTTTTTCCAGCTGTATTTTCAGTAGATTGAGTGTGTCCTGCTGGCGTCTGATCTGTTGGTGAACACTCGTCAATTGCTGGGTTAGCCGCTGCTTTTCCCGCTGCGCGCGTGCGCGCTCGTCATAGCGTGGGCGCAACTTTTCCGCCGGTTCGCTACGTTGCAATTTATCCAGTTGCGGTTGCGATTGTTGCTGTAATTGCTGTTGCGCGGTTTGCTGCTGCTGTGCCTGTTTCTGTGTCTGCTGGAGTTGCAGCAGCGTCTCGTACCAACGCTGATGCGCCAGTATTTCTTCCCGGTGCAACGACAGTGATTGCTCCTGCTGGCGGATGGCTTCCAGTTGTTGCTCCAGTTCCTGGCGCTGTTCATCGCTCAGCAATTCCAGCGTGGCGACCTTTGCCCGCAAGGTTTCCAGTTGGTTCTGGGCCTCTTTATGCTTCTCGAATACCCGCTCTGAGATCTGACCGTAGATGTCGGTGCCGGTCAGTTCTTCAAGCAATTCGGCCCGTTGATTGGCGTCGGCGTTGAGGAAAGCGGCAAACTGCCCCTGAGACAACATCATCGATTTGGTGAAACGATCAAAATCCAGACCGGTGATATCGGCGATCATCGCCAGCTTTTCGTTCACCTTATCAGTGAGAATCTTGCCGCTGGCACACAACGCCATCTCTACTTTGGGCGGTTGCAGGTTGCCTTCCGGGCTGTTGTGGGCGCGGTGCTGGCTCCAGAAGGCGCGGTAGGCGACGTTTTTCACCTCGAATTCGACTTCGGCCAGACACTCGGCGGTGTGGCGCGTCATCAGTTCGTTTTGGCTGGGGCTGACCTTCAGGCGTGGCGTCTGGTGGTACAACGCCAGGCAGATGGCGTCCAGCAATGTCGTTTTACCTGCACCGGTGGGACCGGTAATGGCGAACAGACTATTGTTGACGAAGGGCTCGCGGGTGAAGTCGATTTTCCATTCGCCCTGCAACGAGTTAAGGTTTTTCAGACGCAGGCTAAGAATCTTCATGCGGATGTCTCCTGCCGCTGTGCGTCTATCTCTTGCATAATCCGGTTGAACAATCCTTTCAGGCGTTGCTGATGCGCCTCATCCAGGTCTGCCTCCAGCGCCAGACGCCGCTCAAATACTTCGGCAGGCTGCAACTCTTCCAACGTTTCTTTCTCCAGTTGCACCAGCATTTGTTGCTGTTGTTCCCGCGCACGACGCAGCAGCAGCACTTCCACATTCAACGGTTCGGTCAGCGTTTGAATGTGTTGTTGCATGTCGCTCAGGTAGTCCTGCGTGGCGATCTCAATATCCAGCCATACCGGTTTGTCGCCATGATAGTCACGGAATCCGGCGAGACGGCGTTCGATCTCCGGCAGGTTGCCTTTCACCAGTTGCATAGGTTGTTCAGTCGGCACCGTCAGCGCAGTGACCTCTTGTAATTTGCCCTGTTCAAAGTGCACCAGATAGACCGATTTCTCATGATTCAACTCGTCAAAGCTTAGCGGGATAGGCGAGCCGCTGTAACGGATATGCTCGCATTGCGCCACCCGCTGTGGGCGATGAATATGACCAAGCGCAATATAGTCTGCCGGGGGGAAAGCTTGTGCCGGAAAGGCGTCTAACGTGCCGATATAAATATCACGCACCGAGTCGGAAGTGGCGACGCCCACTGTGGTGAGGTGTCCGGTCATCACAATCGGCAACGCCCGACCCAGCGTGGCGCGCTGTTCGCAGGCAAGCTGGTAACTGTGCTGATAATGGCTGGCGATGGCATCTTGTAATGCTTGCTGTTTTTGTGCGCCAGACTGGCCTGCCTGGCTGGTGAGCAGGTCGCGTGCGCGCAGGAATGGGATAGCACACAACAATGCGCCTGGCTCGCCGGCACGGTTGTTCAGCACCAGCACCTGCTGGTGGATATCGCCCTCAAAGCCAGCCACTACCTGGGTATTCAGGCAGGCCAGCAGCGCGCGTGATTCGTTCAGCGTGGCGACCGAGTCATGGTTGCCGCCCATCACCACCAACTGACAACCGGTGCGCTGCAACGCGACGACAAACTGATTGTACATTTCACGGGCGTAACTGGGCGGTGCGCCGGTGTCGAACACATCACCTGCTACTATTACTGCATCAACCTGATATTGCTCAACCTGCTCAACCAGCCAGTGCAAAAATGCCTGATGCTCAGGCGCACGGCTCCGGGTATAAAAGTACTGACCGAGATGCCAGTCAGACGTGTGAATAATTCGCATGAGACTCCCTGCAGGTGAGTGCAAACGACATGTTGTTTTTAGCGGTGTTGATGGACAACGGACCATCCGGGTACCGTATGTTATGGCAAAACGCCGCGTCTTTATCATCGGCGATTATAGGTGTGCAGTTTAGGGCATGTCCCATAATATCTAGTCAACCAGCGTGATAGGGGAAAAAATAAGCGCTACGGGTGGCTCTGGTCGCGGTAGTGAGGTTGCCGCCGGTGGGGCCGATTTTTCATAAATCTGTCATAAAACTGACGCATAATGCACACCGCACGCTAACCGTGACGATTAACGGCAGGATTGATATGGCAAGACGTATTTTGGTGGTGGAAGATGAAGCACCGATTCGTGAAATGGTGTGCTTCGTGCTGGAGCAGAACGGCTATCAGCCAGTCGAGGCTGAGGATTATGATAGCGCCGTTACCCGGCTGGCCGAACCTTATCCTGAACTGGTGCTGCTGGACTGGATGCTGCCTGGCGGGTCCGGTTTGCAGTTTATCAAACATATGAAACGCGAAGCGCTGACCAGAGATATTCCGGTCATGATGCTGACCGCCAGAGGTGAAGAAGAAGATCGGGTTCGCGGCCTGGAAGTGGGGGCTGATGATTACATTACTAAACCGTTTTCGCCCAAAGAGTTGGTCGCACGTATCAAAGCAGTAATGCGCCGAATTTCGCCGATGGCGGTGGAAGAAGTGATCGAAATGCGTGGATTAAGTCTGGACCCCTCTTCCCACCGGGTAACCACGGAAGAACACGCGCTGGATATGGGACCGACGGAGTTCAAGCTGCTGCATTTCTTTATGACGCATCCGGAACGGGTATATAGTCGTGAGCAGTTGCTGAATCATGTATGGGGTACTAACGTTTATGTTGAGGACCGTACTGTGGATGTTCATATCCGCCGCTTGCGTAAGGCGCTGGAAACCAGTGGGCACGACAAGATGGTTCAGACTGTTCGGGGAACTGGATACCGTTTTTCAACGCGTTATTGATAACGTGATTCCCGGAGAAAATCTGACGTGCTAGAACGTTTGTCGTGGAAAAAGCTGGCGATGGAGCTGGCTTTTTTTTGTTTACCTGGTGTGTTGCTGGGGCTGATCATCGGTTATCTGCCCTGGTTTCTGCTGGCGTCGGTACTGGCGGCGTTGTGCTGGAACTTCTACAACCAATTGCGCCTGTCTTACTGGCTGTGGGTTGATCGCAGCATGACCCCACCGCCTGGCCGCTGGAGCTGGGAACCGCTGTTTTACGGCCTTTATCAGATGCAACTACGCAACCGCCGCCGTCGGCGTGAGCTGGCGTTGCTGATCAAACGCTTTCGCAGCGGCGCGGAATCGTTGCCGGATGCAGTGGTCATCACCACTGAAGAAGGCGGGATTATTTGGTGTAACCGTCTGGCCCAGCATCTGCTTGGTTTTCGCTGGCCGGAAGACAATGGTCAAAATATCCTCAACCTGCTGCGTTACCCTGAGTTTACCCAGTACATGCAGCAGCAGGATTTCAACCGACCGCTAACGCTAACGTTGAAAAATGCCCACCACGTAGAATTCCGTGTGATGCCTTATTCGGAAGGACAACTACTGATGGTGGCCCGCGACGTGACCCAAATGCATCAGTTGGAAGGCGCACGGCGCAACTTCTTCGCCAACGTCAGCCATGAACTGCGTACACCGTTGACCGTGTTGCAGGGGTATCTGGAGATGATGAGCGATGAATCGTTGGATGGTGCGTTGCAATCTAAGGCGTTGCACACCATGCAGGAGCAAACCCGCCGTATGGATGGGCTGGTGCAGCAATTGCTGACGCTGTCGCGCATCGAAGCCGCCGCGGCTATCGATCTCAGTGAAAAGGTAGATATTCCGCTGATGTTGCGAGTGCTCAAACGTGAAGCGGATACCCTGAGTCAAGGACGTCACGAGATTGTGTTTCGCGTCAACGAACAATTGCAAGTGTTTGGCAACGAAGAGCAGTTGCGTAGCGCGGTGTCGAATCTGGTGTATAACGCGGTTAACCATACGCCACAGGGCACCCGCATTGAAGTGTGCTGGCAGCAAACACCGCAGGGTGCAGAATTTCAGGTTAGCGACAACGGTCCGGGCATTGCTGCCGAACATCTTCCTCGCCTGACCGAGCGTTTTTATCGCGTTGACAAGGCCCGTTCACGCCAGACCGGCGGCAGCGGGTTGGGGCTGGCGATTGTCAAACATGCGCTCAGCCACCACGATTCTCGTCTGGAGATCCTCAGCGAAGAAGGGGCAGGCTCACGCTTCATGTTCACCTTACCAAATCGGTTGATTGTCAGTTCAGTGTTGAGCCAGAACGCGGCGAACCCTCAGTTGTGATAGTGGCGGTGGGGGCTTGATTGTCCCCGCTGCTGTACCGAGAATAGTGTTCCTCTGTTTTTCATCCCGTTGGAAACGACACATGATACCCATTCGTCGCCTGCTTGCCGTGCTGTTGTGTCTGTTTGGTCAGGCTGTTGCTGCGCCGCAGGCGATGCTGGCGGGCAACCTGTCCAGTGCTGGCTCCGACACGCTGGCGAACCTGATGACCTTCTGGGCGGCGGATTTCAGCCAATATTACCCTGGTGTTAACCTGCAAGTTCAGGCCGCTGGCTCGTCTTCGGCACCGACGGCGCTGGCAGCAGGGGCAGCACAATTGGGACCCATGAGCCGACCGATGAAGCGTAGCGAAATCGAAGCATTCGAGCGGCATTATGGCTACGCGCCGACGGCGGTTCCGGTGGCGCTGGATGCGTTGGTCGTGCTGGTTAATCAGGACAACCCGATTACCGGACTGACCGTGCAGCAGCTTGATGCCGTTTTTTCCGTGACACGCCGCTGCGGCGCCGGGAAAGCGGTGCAACGCTGGCAGGAACTGGGGGGGGGCGGCGTCTGGCAACAACGTGCGCTGCTACGCTATGGGCGCAATTCAGCGTCGGGCACCTATGGTTTCTTCAAACAACAGGCGCTGTGCGGCGGCGATTTTCTGCCGCAGGTCAATGAATTACCCGGTTCAGCGTCGGTGGTGCAGGCGGTAGCGGCATCGGTTAATGCCATCGGTTACGCCAGCATCGGTTTTCGTGCCAGCGGAGTGCGCGTGTTGCCGCTGGCGGCCAGCGACAAAGACGATTACGTGTTGCCGACCGCCGACACCATCCGCAGTGGGCGTTACCCCTATACGCGTTATCTCTACATTTACGTCAATAAAGCGCCTGACAAGCCGCTGGAGCCGTTGACCGCTGCGTTTTTGGATCGGGTGTTGTCGGTGTCGGGGCAGGCGTTGGTCAGTCAGGACGGTTATCTGCCATTGCCGGAAATAGCACGTGAGCAGACCAGACAATTACTTGGGCTGGACAATGTGATGCCCACATCGAATAGGGTTCCTGCAACAAACTGATCAGTAACATGAATGAATTTCATGTGTCGTGAAAATTCTTCTATTGCCGTTGAGAAAAACGCATGACAGGATAGCTTCACTTCTAGCCGTCTGGATGGCTAAAAAGTTCAGCGGCGTAATTATTTCCCCTGAAAACAAATTCATCTAACAAACTCATTCATCTGAAAATCTTGCCTGAAAACAGGCTGTGATGGTCAGTTTTTGAAGTACAGGAGCACAGCATGACACAAGCCCTTCCTCCGTTTCGTGCCGATGTCGTCGGCAGTTTATTGCGTCCGGCTGCCATCAAGCAGGCGCGTTTGCAGTTTCAGGCTGGTGAGATTGATGCAGCTGCGTTGCGCCGTGTCGAAGATCAGGAAATTCAACGTGTGGTGGAATTGCAGCGTGCAGCGGGTCTGCAACTGGTGACCGACGGCGAGTTTCGCCGAGCCTGGTGGCATTTCGACTTCTTCGACAGCCTGAACGGCGTGGAACGTTATGAAGCAGAGCAAGGCATTCAGTTTAACGGCGTGCAGACCAAAGCCCGTGGCGTGAAAGTCACTGGCAAGGTCAGTTTTAATCCGCAGCATCCGATGCTGGATGATTTCCGTTTCCTCAATAGCGTGGCTGGCGATGCAGTAGCCAAGATGACCATTCCTAGTCCGAGTGTGCTGCATTTCCGCGGTGGCCGTAAAGTGATTGATAGCACGGTTTACCCCGATCTGGCCGACTATTTCGATGATCTGGCCCAGACCTGGCGTGATGCTATCCAGGCGTTTTATGAAGCGGGCTGCCGTTATCTGCAACTGGACGATACGGTGTGGGCTTATCTGTGCTCTGAAGATCAGAAACGCCAGATCTGCGAACGTGGTGATGATCCAGATTATCTGTGCCGCACCTATGCACAGGTACTGAACAAGGCGCTGGAGGGCAAACCGGCTGATCTGGTGGTGGGCCTGCATGTCTGCCGTGGTAATTTCCGCTCTACCTGGATTTCCGAAGGGGGCTATGAACCTGTGGCGGAAACACTGTTCGGGACAGTGAATGTGGATGCCTTTTTCCTCGAATACGATACCGAACGGGCGGGTGGATTTGAGCCGCTGCGCTTCATCAAGCCTGGTCATCAGAAAGTGGTGTTGGGTCTTATCACCACCAAAAACGGGGAACTGGAAAACGCAGACGAAGTACACCAGCGCATCGTCGAAGCGACGCAATATATCGCGCTGGACCAGCTGTGCCTGAGTCCACAGTGCGGCTTTGCCTCTACCGAAGAGGGCAACACGCTGTCGGAAGCGCAGCAGTGGGCAAAACTGAAACTGGTGGTGGATATCGCCAAACGCGTCTGGTAGCTGCTGACGACAAAGACCGCTCTACTTTTTATAACGCCGGTGTGCATGACCGGCGTTTTTTATTTCTATAAGTTTCTAATATGGATAATGATTACTCTATGCTGGAAAGTTGAGCTGATTTTTCGCGCTATAAACTGTTTTCATGCACAAATCATGTATAGCCTGTCGGTGAAAATATAAATTTATATGCTAAATTTATAGAAAAATACGGATTACTATCCTGCTTTATTGATCGTGTATTGCCTTTTATTGCTATAAACGTTTTACTTAGGCCCTATTAACGCTGTGCAATAAAACCCCACATCCATAATCCTGCACATCGCACGGACGGCTCGCTCTTCGCGTACGCCGTTTTATGCGCCCGGTTTCTACCGGCAACACCATTTTTACAGGCAACAACAACATACATGATGAGTCATCGTTTAACTTCCAAAGATATCGTGGCATTGGGCTTTATGACCTTTGCTCTGTTTGTCGGCGCTGGGAATATCATTTTTCCGCCGATGGTTGGCCAGCAAGCGGGTGAGCACGTCTGGATTGCGGCACTGGGCTTTCTGATCACGGCGGTGGGCTTGCCGGTGCTGACGGTGATAGCATTGGCCCGTGTAGGCGGCGGTATTGATACGCTCAGTAGCCCTATCGGCAAGAAAGCAGGCGTGTTGCTGGCAACGGTCTGCTATCTGGCGGTCGGGCCGCTGTTCGCCACGCCGCGTACCGCCACGGTATCGTTCGAAGTCGGTATTGCGCCGCTGGTCGGTGAAGGCGCGACGCCTCTGCTGATCTACAGCCTAATCTACTTTGCTATCGTGATGGCGATTTCGCTCTATCCTGGTCGATTGCTGGATACGGTGGGTCATATTCTGGCACCGGTGAAGATCATCGCACTGACTGTGCTGGGCATTGCTGCGCTGCTGTGGCCAGCCGGTACGCCAGCGCCGACTGCTGAGGCGTACCAACGGGTGCCGTTTTCCACTGGATTTATCAATGGCTACCTGACGATGGACACGCTGGGCGCGTTGGTATTCGGCATTGTGATTGTGAATGCTGCCCGTTCGCGTGGCATCAACGATGCAGCGTTGTTAACGCGTTATACCATTCTGGCCGGGTTGATTGCTGGTTTAGGGTTGACGCTGGTCTACCTGAGCCTGTTCCACCTCGGTTCCTTCAGCGGTTCGCTGGTACCGAACGCGCAGAATGGTGCCGAAATTCTGCACGTTTATGTACAGCACACCTTTGGCAACATGGGCAGCAGTTTCCTGGCGTTGCTGATCTTCATCGCCTGCATGGTCACCGCCGTGGGCCTGACCTGCGCCTGTGCTGAATTCTTCGCCCAGTATCTACCGCTGTCTTACCGCGCACTGGTGTTTGTGTTGGGGCTGTTCTCGATGGTGGTGTCCAATCTGGGGCTGAGCCACTTGATTCAACTGTCAGTGCCGGTGCTGACCGCGATTTACCCGCCGTGCATTGTGCTGGTGTTGTTGAGTTTTACTCGCCGCTGGTGGAATAACAGCACCCATGTCATCGCGCCAGTCATGCTGGTCAGCCTGGTGTTCGGTCTGCTTGACGGCGTCAAGTCGTCCGCCTTCAAAGCATTGCTGCCGGGCTGGACGCAAAGCCTGCCGATGAGCGAACAGGGGCTGGCCTGGTTGCCGCCGTCGCTGGTGATTTTGCTGGTAACGGTGATTTATGACCGTATTACGGGGCGTCAGGAAGTCACCGTACATTCCTGAATAACGGTTGGACGGATGCTTTTCACCACAGGCGTTTGCCTGTGGTTTTTTCGTTTGTAAAGACAGGGTTGCTCATTTATGGAACAACAATCCAAACCTATGGAACAACAATCCAGACTCAAGCGCGGCTTAAGCACGCGGCATATTCGCTTCATCGCACTGGGCTCTGCCATCGGTACCGGGCTGTTTTACGGCTCGGCCAGCGCCATTCAGATGGCGGGGCCTAGCGTACTGCTGGCGTACCTGATTGGCGGTGTGTTCGCTTATATCATCATGCGTGCACTGGGCGAGATGTCCGTCAACAACCCACAGGCCAGCTCTTTTTCCCGCTATGCTCGTGATTATCTCGGTCCGCTGGCCGGATACCTTACTGGCTGGACCTATTGCTTTGAAATGCTGATAGTGGCGATTGCCGACGTTACCGCCTTCGGCATCTATATGGGCGTCTGGTTCCCGGCGGTGCCGCACTGGGTTTGGGTATTGAGTGTGGTGCTGATCATCGGCGCCATCAACCTGATGAACGTTAAGGTGTTTGGTGAGCTGGAGTTCTGGCTGTCGTTTTTCAAGGTCGCCACCATTGTGGTGATGATCGTAGCCGGGGTCGGCATCATCGTTTGGGGGATTGGTAACGGCGGCGAGCCTACCGGCATCCATAATTTGTGGAGCAACGGTGGTTTCTTCAGCAATGGTATCATGGGTATGATTCTGTCGTTGCAGATGGTGATGTTTGCCTACGGCGGCGTGGAGATCATTGGTATCACCGCTGGCGAGGCCAAAGAGCCGCACAAATCCATTCCGCACGCCATCAACTCGGTGCCCTGGCGTATTCTGGTGTTCTATGTCGGCACGCTGTTCGTGATCATGTCGATTTATCCATGGAATCAGGTTGGAACCAACGGTAGCCCGTTCGTGCTGACTTTCCAGCACATGGGCATCACCGCGGCAGCCGGTATCCTGAACTTCGTGGTAATCACCGCTTCGCTCTCCGCCATTAACAGTGACGTGTTTGGCGTTGGCCGTATGTTGCATGGCATGGCGGAACAAGGTCATGCGCCGCAGGTATTTAGCCGACTGTCACGGCGTGGAACACCTTGGGTAACGGTCGTGGTGATGGTGCTGGCGTTGCTGGTGGCGGTGTACCTCAATTACATCATGCCGGAGAAAGTGTTTTTGGTGATTGCCTCGTTGGCGACCTTTGCCACCGTATGGGTGTGGATCATGATTCTATGCTCGCAGATTGCCTTTCGCCGTAAACTGGGCCGCGAGCAAGCTAAAGCGCTGGCGTTTCCACTGCCTGGCGGTGCAGCAACCGCAATGGTCGGTATCGTGTTCCTGGCTTTTATCATTGGGCTGATCGGCTATTTCCCGGATACCCGCATTGCGCTGTACGCCGGTATGGGGTGGATTGTGTTGCTGTTGGCAAGCTACGCGCTTCGTCGGCGTCGCGCCTGAGTAAAACGGTGCGCAAGCCTGCTGCCGAATCGCGGACATAAAAAAAGCCAGCGGCGAAACCGCTGGCTGATTACCGGTATCAGCGTACTGATTACAGGTTGCTGGCGTTTTCTTTCAGGTATTTGGCAACACCGTCCGGAGAGGCGCCCATACCGGCTTTGCCTTTTTCCCACTGAGCCGGGCATACTTCGCCGTGCTCTTCGTGGAATTGCAGTGCGTCAACCATACGCACCATTTCGTCGATGTTACGGCCCAGCGGCAGATCGTTCACCACCTGATGACGCACGATGCCGTTTTTGTCGATCAGGAAAGAGCCACGCAGTGCTACGCCTGCATCCGGGTGTTCGATACCGTAGGCTTTCTGAATTTCGCGTTTAATGTCAGCGACCATCGCATATTTCACTTCACCGATACCGCCGTTTTCGACCGGGGTTTTACGCCAGGCGTTGTGAACGAACTCAGAGTCAAAAGACACACCAACCACTTCAACGCCACGTTTTTTAAACTCTTCATAGCGGTGATCGAAGGCGATCAGTTCAGACGGGCACACGAAGGTGAAGTCCATCGGCCAGAAGAAGATCACAGCCGGTTTTCCGTTGATGTGTTTTTTCAGATTGAAATTTTCAACGATTTCCCCGCTTCCCAGTACGGCAGCAGCAGTGAAGTCGGGGGCAGGACGCGTTACCAGGACCATAATTACTCCTGTAAATAGTTGTTAATGAAAGGTGAACGTAATAAACGCCGTAAGTATAGGTACAGCCTGCCGGTGAATAAAGCGAAAGCGACCAATCAATAAGATAGCCTTTGGCTATCGAATCAATTGATAACTCTTGTCACTGACACGTGAACAGCCTGGCGTACTGTTCTTCATTGACCGTGATTTACCGTGCGGCGTCAGCCGGGCCATCAAGCTGACCTGTTTTTGCCAGATGCATCATATGAGGATAGAACTGCCAGAATAATGTTTCAAATTGATGGTAGCTGCGCTCGATGTCACTAAATGAGCCAGATAGTGCCGCCAGCTTTGGTCGGCGTACCGACATGCGATGCAGCACGTCAGCAATAAACGGCAGCTCAGCGTAACGTTCCAGCCAGCGTTCTGACCACAAATAATGGTTGAGGTTGCGAAAGCGTTCCGGTGTATCGGCCAGATGCGGAACAATCTGACGTTCAGCATCGGTGACAAAGTGCGTCAAGGATATCGAGGGTTCCAGTTGCGACCAGTGGCGCGCCAGAAAGTGGTCCCACAGCACATCCAGTGCTATCGGTGCAACCCGGCGATAGTCGGTGCTGAAGTGGCGACAGGCGGTGCGGACTTCCGGCAGACTGTCGGTTAATACGTCGATGCGCCGATGCAGGCGAATGCCGGCCACCATATCGGCTGGATATAGCTCATCAGGGTTGCCGCGCACGAAATCTGCCATCAGGTTGCCGGTCAGGGAGCTTTGCGCCAGTGTGGCAAGGTGCAGATGTGCGAGAAAATTCATGGCGTTGAGGCGCTCCTCGGAAAGAAAAAGGCATGATTGACGCTGCAAGTATAGAGGAAGGCGACACGCTGTCCCGCTTATTTCTTGCAGCCGGTGTCAGCGAGCTCTAGACTAGGCCGCTTCTTTTGTTCCACTGTGCCGAAATGTAAGTGAATAGTCATGCGTGTTGCTGATTTTTCGTTTGAATTACCTGAATCTCTGATTGCCCGCTATCCGCAGGCAAAACGCAGTGGCTGCCGTCTGTTGTCGCTGGATGGTCCCACAGGTGCAGTCGTGCACGGCGTCTTTACCGATCTGCTCGATAAATTACAGCCGGGCGACCTGTTGGTGTTTAACAATACACGGGTGATCCCGGCACGCTTGTTTGGCCGCAAGGCTAGCGGCGGTAAGCTGGAAGTGCTGGTAGAGCGTATGCTGGATAACCATCGTGTGCTGGCGCATGTGCGTGCTTCCAAGGCACCCAAACCCGGCACGGAATTGTTACTCGGTGAAGATGAGAGCGTGAAAGCCACCATGCTGGCGCGCCATGATGCACTGTTCGAGATTCAGTTTGACGATACACGTGATGTGTTGACCATTCTCAATGACATCGGGCATATGCCGTTGCCACCCTATATTGACCGTCCAGATGAGGCCGCAGACCGCGAATTGTATCAGACGGTGTACAGTCAGCGCCCCGGCGCCGTGGCGGCACCAACCGCGGGTCTGCATTTTGATGAGCCGTTACTGGCTGCTCTGAAAGAAAAAGGCGTGGAAATGGCCTTCGTGACTCTGCATGTCGGTGCCGGTACCTTCCAGCCAGTGCGGGTTGAGTCAATCGAAGACCATGTGATGCACGCCGAGTATGCCGAAGTGCCGCAGACGGTAGTGGACGCGGTACTGGCCTGTAAAGCGCGTGGCAACCGTGTTATCGCCGTCGGTACGACCTCGGTGCGTTCGTTGGAAAGTGCGGCTCAAGCCAGTGTGGAAGCCGTAATTGCCCCGTTTTTCGGCGATACCCGCATTTTTATCTACCCCGGCTATCACTATCAGGTGGTGGATGCGCTGGTGACCAATTTCCACTTGCCGGAATCGACATTGATTATGCTGGTGTCGGCGTTTGCGGGTTACCGTCATACCATGGACGCTTACCATCAGGCGGTGGCTGAGCAGTACCGCTTTTTTAGTTACGGGGATGCGATGTTCATTACCCGTAACCCGTCGGCGGAACAAGAACAGGTGGGGTAATCCACTGTCGAGCCATTTTCATACCGCAGGCCAGGTTCTGTGGGTATATCAACGATGTCATCAGACTGTTTTCTGATGCTGGAGGTTAAGTGAAGTACGAACTGTTGCAAACGGATGGCCATGCGCGCCGTGGTCGTCTGGTTTTTGAACGTGGTGTAGTGGAAACGCCGGCATTTATGCCGGTCGGCACTTACGGCACCGTTAAAGGGATGACGCCGGAAGAAGTCAAAGACACCGGCGCACAGATTATTTTAGGCAACACCTTCCACCTGTGGTTGCGTCCGGGGCAGGAGATCATGAAACGTCACGGCGACCTGCATGATTTTATGCAGTGGCATGGCC
The DNA here is from genome assembly GCF_007858975.2 of Dickeya poaceiphila. Taxonomy (GTDB): domain Bacteria; phylum Pseudomonadota; class Gammaproteobacteria; order Enterobacterales; family Enterobacteriaceae; genus Dickeya; species Dickeya poaceiphila. Next base: position 3,054,011 of record NZ_CP042220.2, on the reverse strand, counting down.
CGATTCTGACCGATTCTGGTGGTTTTCAGGTGTTTAGTCTCGGTGATATCCGCAAGATTACTGAAGAAGGGGTTCACTTTCGTAACCCGATCAACGGTGACGCCATTTTCCTCAGTCCGGAAAAATCCATGGAAATTCAGTACGATCTCGGTTCCGATATTGTGATGATTTTCGACGAGTGTACGCCTTACCCGGCAGACTGGGACTATGCCAAGCGCTCGATGGAAATGTCGCTGCGCTGGGCGAAGCGCAGCCGTCAGCGTTTTGACGAATTAAGCAACAAAAACGCGCTGTTCGGCATCGTTCAGGGTAGTGTTTACGAAGATTTACGTGATGTGTCAGTAAAAGGGCTGGTGGACATCGGCTTTGATGGTTACGCTGTGGGCGGCCTCGCGGTCGGTGAGCCGAAAGCCGATATGCACCGCATTCTGGAGCATGTCTGTCCGCAGTTGCCGGCGGATAAACCCCGCTATCTGATGGGGGTGGGGAAACCGGAAGATTTGGTGGAGGGGGTTCGTCGCGGTATCGATATGTTTGATTGCGTGATGCCGACTCGCAACGCCCGTAACGGCCATCTGTTCGTGACGGACGGTGTGGTTAAAATCCGTAACGCTAAACATAAAGATGATACCGGGCCGCTGGATGAGCACTGTGATTGCTACACGTGTCGCAATTATAGTCGTGCCTACTTGCACCACCTGGACCGTTGTAACGAAATACTCGGCGCGCGCCTCAATACTATCCACAACCTGCGCTATTACCAGCGCCTGATGGCTGGTTTACGACAGGCTATTGAAGACGGTAAATTAGAGAGCTTTGTGGCCGAGTTTTACCAGCGCATTGGTAAACCGCTTCCGCCGTTGGTTGACAATGCGGTGGACGTTGACCGTGAAGGTCATGCGCTGCAATAAGCACGTTTGCGTGGCATGAACGTTTTATAGATAACTTGTATTTTGATAACTAAAGAGGACATTTAAATGAGTTTTTTCATTTCCGACGCTGTGGCAGCAACCGCAGGTGCTCCGGCTCAAGGAAGCCCGTACTCTCTGGTGATTATGCTGGCCGTGTTCGGTCTGATTTTTTACTTCATGATCCTGCGCCCTCAGCAAAAACGTGCCAAGGAACACAAAAAGTTGATGGATTCGATCAGCAAAGGCGATGAAGTGCTGACCAACGGCGGCCTGGTGGGGCGTGTGACCAAGGTGGCTGATAACGGATTTATCACCATTGCCCTGAACGATACCAACGAAGTCGTTATCAAGCGTGACTACGTGACGTCCGTTCTGCCGAAGGGTACCATGAAGGCCCTGTAATTTTTCGACTTTCCCGAAGGGAACTACCGTGTTAAACCGCTATCCTCTGTGGAAGTACCTGATGCTGATCGTGACGATTATCGTTGGTCTGCTCTACGCACTTCCTAACCTGTATGGTGAGGATCCGGCAATTCAGGTCACTGGCGCGCGAGGAACCGCCGCCAGTGAATCTACGCTGGTCCAGATCCAGAATGTGTTGAAAGAACAAAATATCCCCAGTAAGTCTATTGCGCTGGAAAACGGTGCCATTCTTGCGCGTTTCTCCACGCCAGACGTACAGCTTCGCGCTCGTGAAGCGCTGCTGAACGCGTTGGGCGAGAAGTATGTGGTTGCGCTTAATCTGGCGCCGGCTACGCCGACCTGGCTGAGAATGCTGGGTGCAGAACCGATGAAACTGGGTCTTGACCTGCGTGGCGGTGTGCACTTCCTGATGGAAGTGGATATGGACACGGCGTTAGGCAAGTTACAAGAGCAGACAATGGATTCCCTGCGCAGTGATCTGCGTGAGAAAGGCATCCAGTATGCTTCTGTTCGCAAGTCGGATAACTATGGCGTGGAAATTCTGTTCCGCGACGCTCAATTGCGCGACAACGCGGTGAATTACCTGACTCCCCGTCATCGTGATCTGGTGATCAGCAGCAGTGGCAGCGATACGCTGCGTGCGGTCATGAGTGATGCCCGCCTGCGTGAAGCCCGCGAATATGCGGTGCAACAGAACATCAATATCCTGCGCAACCGTGTCAACCAGCTCGGCGTGGCCGAACCGTTGGTGCAGCGTCAGGGGACTGACCGTATTGTAGTAGAACTGCCAGGGATTCAGGACACCGCGCGTGCCAAGGAAATCCTGGGAGCGACCGCCACGCTGGAGTTTCGTCTGGTTAACAGCAATGTCGATCCTGCTGCACTGAGCAGCGGTCGTGTGCCTGGCGACACCGAGGTGATGAATATGCGTGATGGCGGCCCGGTAGCGCTGTACAAGCGCGTGATTCTGACCGGTGACCACATTACTGACTCCACCTCCGGCAACGATGAGTACAATCGTCCGCAGGTCAATATCTCTCTGGACAGCGCTGGCGGCAATATGATGTCCAACTTCACTAAGGACAATATCGGTAAACCGATGGCGACCTTGTTTGTGGAGTACAAGGACAGCGGTAAAAAAGATGCCAATGGCCGTGCGATTCTGGAAAAAGAGGAAGAGGTGATTAACGTCGCCACCATCCAGTCACGTCTGGGTAACAGCTTCCGTATTACCGGCATCAACAACCCGAATGAGGCTCGTCAACTGTCGCTGCTGTTGCGTGCTGGCGCGCTGATAGCACCGATTCAGATCGTGGAAGAGCGCACTATCGGCCCAACACTGGGTATGCAGAACATCACTCAGGGGCTTGAGGCGTGTCTGGCTGGTCTTGCTGTGTCCATCCTGTTCATGATTTTCTTCTATAAGACGTTCGGCATGATTGCGACCTCCGCGCTGTTGTTGAACCTGGTGCTGGTGGTCGGCATTATGTCGCTGCTGCCGGGGGCGACGCTGACTATGCCGGGGATTGCAGGTATTGTGTTAACCCTTGCGGTAGCGGTGGATGCTAACGTACTGATTAACGAACGTATCAAAGAAGAACTGAGCAACGGGCGTACCGTTCAGCAGGCGATTGACGAAGGTTACCGGGGCGCATTCAGTTCCATCTTCGATGCGAACGTCACGACGCTGATTAAGGTCATTATCCTGTATGCGGTCGGTACCGGTTCGATTAAAGGATTTGCGATCACGACCGGTATTGGCGTGGCGACATCCATGTTTACTGCAATCGTAGGTACCCGTGCCATCGTAAACCTGCTATACGGCGGCAAACGCATCAAAAAGCTGTCTATCTGAGGAGTGCGTTGTGGCACAGGAATATACTGTTGAACAATTGAACTATGGCCGTAAAGTGTATGACTTTATGCGCTGGGATTACTGGGCGTTCGGTTTGTCTGGTCTGCTGCTGCTGCTGTCTATCGTTGTGATGGGCGTACGTGGTTTCAACTGGGGACTGGATTTCACCGGTGGTACGGTTATTGAGATTGCGCTGGAGAAATCTGCGGATCTGGAACAGATGCGTGAAGCGTTGCAAAAAGCCGGCTTTGCCGATCCGCTGGTGCAGAACTTTGGCAGCAGCCGTGACATCATGGTGCGTATGCCGCCTGCTCATGATGAAACTGGCGGTCAGGCGCTGGGCAGCAAAGTTGTCAGTGTGATCAACGAAGCAACCAGTCAGAATGCGGCAGTTAAGCGCATTGAATTCGTCGGGCCGAGCGTGGGTGCAGATTTGGCGCAGAATGGTGCCATGGCGTTGCTGGCGGCGTTAATCTGCATTTTGATTTACGTCGGCTTCCGTTTCGAATGGCGTCTGGCTGCGGGGGTGGTTATCGCGTTGGCGCACGACGTGATTATCACTATGGGGGTGCTATCACTGTGTCGGATTGAAATCGATCTGACCACTGTGGCCTCGCTGATGTCGGTCATCGGCTACTCGCTGAATGACAGCATCGTGGTTTCTGACCGTATCCGTGAAAACTTCCGTAAGATCCGCCGTGGTACGCCTTACGAAATTTTCAACGTGTCGTTGACCCAAACGTTGCACCGAACATTGATCACATCAGGCACAACGTTAGTGGTGATCCTGATGCTGTACCTGTTCGGCGGCGCGATGTTGCAGGGATTCTCGCTGACGATGCTGATAGGCGTCACCATTGGTACGGTATCTTCTATCTATGTTGCCTCCGCGCTGGCGCTCAAGCTGGGTATGAAGCGTGAGCACATGCTGGTGCAGAAGGTGGAAAAAGAGGGCGCGGACCAGCCGTCGTTGCTGCCGTAATCGCTTTTCATCATCCGATATGCAATGACAAACCCTGCCGTCTGGCAGGGTTTTTTTATGATTGCCGCAAATTGCGGCATCTAAGGGTGAGTCTGATCCGATTCGTCGTGATGCTGCGCAGATTCTGCCATTACATCATGCACACGCACAAAACCAAGCTGTTCCGGCGTCAGTCCCGAAAGCCGTACTTCTGTCGTGGCCTCTGAAACCTGCGTCAGAGATCGCGGGAACCTGAGTAACTGAGTTTGCATATCGCCGGTCAACGGTTTGCCACTGACTGGATCAAGCGTTCCCCAGTCAAGTGTTGCCTGAAAGGCGGGTAACGACAGTGTGTTCATGGTGCGGATAGTGAGCAAGACGCGTGTGCCGCTGGCTTCCGGTTCAATCTTGCTCAGCTCCAGACTTAACGTGCCGATGCTGCTGTCGAGCAATGCCCGGTTATGAGCGGCAGGTAGCAGATATGCTCCGGACGTAGAGTTGGCGTTTAACGAATTCTGCTGCTCCAGAGCGACAGCGCGGTTGGCGATATCCTGCAGTTTCTGGTCGATCTGGCCCAGTTCGTTTTGCACATGGGGGGGTTGTGGGTGCGCACATCCGGCGAGCAATGCCATCACGGATAACATCGGGATAACGCGGTGGTAAAAGGTCATGCCTTGTTTCTCCCTGAGCCCATACGGGTCAATTAATTATTCAATTTGGGTCAATATAGACGTGAGTTATTGTCCCTTATAGTGAATGACCTTTTAGCAAGGAGGTAAGCAGAACAGGCTGAATCAAGAGTGATAAATACGGGGGCGCGATAATCAATCGCTGCGGATTGCTGGCAACCACGCGAGGTCGCTCATCGGCATCGCGTGTAGTTGCAGGAGGTAGCCAGCGATGAAAAACAACGTCGTGCCGGTATTTGGGTTATCGGCAAAATTCGGGGTAAACTAGGTTAAGATTATACGGTTATGGTCTGGAAACGTTATGCATTGTCCTTTTTGTGCCGCAGTGGATACCAAAGTAATTGATTCTCGTCTGGTGGGAGAAGGTTCTCAGGTTCGTCGCCGTCGGCAGTGTCTGGTGTGCAACGAGCGTTTTACCACCTTTGAGGTGGCGGAGCTGGTGATGCCGCGGGTCATCAAGAGTAATGATGTGCGCGAGCCGTTCAACGAGGACAAACTGCGTAGCGGTATGCTGAAGGCGCTGGAAAAACGCCCAGTCAGCTCTGATAACGTGGAAACCGCGATTACACATATCAAGTCTCAACTACGTGCCACTGGCGAGCGGGAAGTAACGGCCAAAATGGTGGGCAATCTGGTGATGGATGCGCTAAAGAAGCTCGATAAAGTGGCCTACATCCGGTTTGCATCGGTGTACCGCAGTTTTGAGGACATCCGTGAATTTGGCGAAGAAATCGCTCGTCTGCAGGATTAACGATACGTTGGTCTCGCGTATCTTCCTCTTCCTAATATGATTCTTAATCCAGGATAAGCGCAGCATGGCTACATACCCTGATGAGTTTTACATGGCCCGTGCGCTTGAGCTTGCTCGCCACGGGCGCTTCACTACGGCGCCGAATCCAAATGTCGGATGCGTGATCGTCAGAGATGGCGAGATAGTGGGAGAAGGATATCACCAGAAAGCGGGCGAACCCCATGCTGAAGTACATGCGCTGCGTATGGCGGGTGACAAGGCGCGTGGCGCTACGGCGTATGTAACGCTAGAACCCTGTAGTCATCACGGTCGCACCCCGCCTTGTGCTGATGCGCTGGTCGCCGCTGGCGTGGCGCGAGTCGTCGCCGCGATGCAGGACCCCAATCCTCAGGTGGCTGGCCGCGGTCTGCACCGCCTGCAACAGGCCGGCATTGCAGTGCACCACGGCGTGATGATGGAGCAGGCGGAAAAGATTAACCGCGGCTTTCTGAAACGGATGCGCACCGGTTTCCCTTATGTGCAGCTCAAGCTTGGTGCGTCGCTGGATGGCCGTACGGCAATGGCGTCCGGGGAAAGCCAGTGGATTACCTCACCTCAGTCTCGTCAGGATGTGCAGCGTTTTCGCGCGCAGAGTTCCGCTATTCTTAGCAGCAGTGCTACCGTGCTGGCAGATGATCCGTCGTTGACCGTACGCTGGTCAGAACTGGATGCGGATACTCAGCACCTCTACCCTGAAAGCGCCGTGCGCCAGCCGGTACGCGTGATTGTTGATAGTCAGTCGCGCGTGACGCCGCAGCATCGCCTGGTGAGTCAGCCTGGGCAGACCTGGCTGGCGCGTGTACGTCAGGATGAGCAGCCATGGCCGGATGGTGTAGAGCAACTCAGTATGCCGCTGCATGGCGGTGGTATCGATCTGGTTGCCCTGATGATGTCTCTGGGCAAGCGTCAAATCAATACCGTATGGGTGGAAGCCGGTCCCCGGCTGGCTGGCGCGTTATTGCAGGTGGGCGTGGTAGATGAGCTTATCGTCTATCTTGCACCTAAATTGTTGGGTGAGGCGGCCCGACCGCTGTGCGTTTTGCCGGGGCTGGAACAGTTGTCGCTGGCACCCGCGTTTGCTATGACGGATGTTTGTCAGGTTGGGCCGGATCTCCGCCTGACCCTGAAGCCGCAATAATATATTGCCTCCGTATGTCGGATGACGGATATCCGATACAGGGTCAAAAGCGGATACGCGCCCGGAAGAATATGATAGAATCCGCCCCCCTGCGGGGTCGTAAAACAGTCAAAGGAAAGCTATGAACATTATCGAAGGTGTTGTTGCCGCTCCGAATGCTCGTGTGGCGATTGCTATTGCCCGCTTCAATCACTTTATCAATGACAGCTTGCTGGAAGGCGCGCTGGATGCTCTTAAGCGCATTGGTCAGGTGAAAGAAGAAAACGTCACCGTTGTCTGGGTGCCGGGTGCCTATGAACTGCCGCTGGCCGTGCGTGCGCTGGCTAACAGCCAGAAATATGATGCTGTGGTGGCACTGGGTACGGTGATTCGCGGTGGTACCGCGCATTTTGAATTTGTTGCCGGCGAATGCAGTTCCGGTCTGTCTCAGGTCGCTATGAACAGCGACATTCCGGTCGCCTTTGGTGTGCTGACTACGGAAAGTATCGAGCAGGCCATCGAGCGCGCTGGCACGAAAGCGGGGAATAAAGGTGCTGAAGCTGCTTTGACCGCGCTTGAAATGATCAATGTATTACACTCAATCAAGTCAGCCTGATTTATTTGGTAAGGGGTATTCCGTGAAACCTGCTGCTCGTCGCCGCGCTCGTGAATGTGCGGTTCAAGCGCTTTATTCCTGGCAGTTGTCCAAAAACGATATTGCCGATGTTGAACTCCAGTTCCTGAGCGAGCAGGATGTCAAAGGCGTGGACATTGCCTATTTCCGCGAGTTGCTGGCGGGTGTTGCTACTCTGGCGGAAAAGCTGGATGCCCAGATGGCGCCATACCTTTCCCGTCAGTTGGAAGAACTGGGCCAGGTGGAAAGGGCGGTTTTGCGTCTGGCGGTGTATGAGCTCAGTAAACGCGAAGATGTGCCATACAAGGTTGCCATCAACGAAGCGATTGAACTGGCTAAAGTGTTTGGTGCCGAGGACAGCCACAAGTTCGTGAACGGGGTACTGGATAAAGCTGGGCCTCACCTGCGACCAGGTAAAAGATAAGTCAGTCAGGGCCGGTTTTCCGGCCTTGGTTTTTTAGGTTACCAGAATCTGGAAAGACTATGGCTCAAGGTGAGTTTGATGTGATTGCCCGCTATTTCAATCGGACGGGCTATTCACGACGGGGTGTTGAGCTGGGGATCGGCGATGACTGTGCCCTGCTGAACATTCCGGACAAACAGTTGCTGGCAGTCAGCACGGATACGCTGGTATCCGGCATTCATTTTCTGCCTGATATTGACCCGGCTGATCTGGCGTACAAATCTCTGGCGGTCAATTTGAGTGACCTGGCGGCGATGGGGGCTGATCCTGCATTTGTCTCGCTGGCGCTCACGTTGCCGAATATTGATGCCGACTGGCTCGCCGCCTATAGCAACAGCTTGTTTGAACAGCTTTCTTACTACGGTATGCAACTGATTGGCGGTGATACCACGCGTGGGCCGCTCAGTATGACGCTGACCATTCAAGGGTTGGTGCCGGAGGGGCGGGCGCTCAAGCGTAGTGGCGCGCGTATTGGCGATTGGATTTACGTGACTGGAACACTGGGCGATAGCGCTGCTGGTTTGGCTGTTTTGCAGGATAAGCTACAGATGTCTGAGTCGGATGACCGTCAATGGTTGTTGCAGCGTCATTTGCGCCCTCAGCCCCGAATTCTGCACGGGCAGGCGTTGCGTGATCTGGCCAGCGCGGCTATCGATCTGTCTGACGGGCTGGTGTCTGATTTGGGGCACATTCTCAAGGCCAGTGATTGCGGCGCACGCGTTAATCTGGATGCGTTGCCCTATTCCAGCGCGTTGTTGCAGTGTGACGACCCGGAACAGGCTATGAGGTGGGCGCTCAGCGGCGGTGAAGATTATGAACTGTGCTTTACCGTACCGGAGTTGAATCGTGGAGCGCTGGAGGTAGCGATTGGTCACCTGGGTGCTCGCTATACCTGCATCGGCCAGATTGCCCCGGCATCGGAAGGGCTGGGGTTCTTCCACTCTGGTCAGCCGGTGACTGTTAATCTGAAAGGGTATGACCATTTTGGCTCATGAAAATTTGGCTCATGAAAATAAAAGTTCGCTGGTTGCCAAACATCGCCTGCGCATGAGTAATCCATGGCATTTTCTGGCGACCGGCTTCGGCAGCGGGTTATCGCCGTGGATGCCCGGTACCGCAGGTTCGCTGGCGGCCATTCCGGTATGGTATCTGTTGAGGCTGTTACCATTACAGCTTTATTCGTTGCTGGTGATGCTCAGTATCTGCATTGGCGTTTACCTGTGCCACCGTACTGCCAAAGATATGGGGGTACATGACCACGGCAGTATCGTCTGGGACGAATTTGTCGGGATGTGGATCACGCTGATGGCAGTGCCTTCGAGCCACTGGGGTTGGGTGGCTGCGGGGTTTGTCATTTTCCGGGTTCTGGATATTGTCAAACCCTGGCCGATCCGCTGGTTTGATCGTAATGTGCATGGCGGCATGGGCATTATGGTTGACGATATCGTCGCCGGGGTTATTTCAGCAGCGGTTTTGTATGTTGTCGGGCATTATGTGATATAGCAGTTGCAAAACTGAGGCTATTATTCAGCCGCTGTCAAAATGTAAAAAAAACCGGGATTATCCCGGTTTTTGCTATTCGTGTAACTGATGCCAGTCAGGCTAGCCAACTGCGGATACGACATTCAATACCTGCCGCGTCCAGTGCCAGGTCTGCGCGGATTTCCGCCTGTGGGCCTTGCGGAATAAATTCATCAGGCAGGCCGATATTGAGCACCGGCACCGGCAGGCGTTTCGCCATCAGGTATTCGTTCACTCCACTGCCGGCGCCCCCCATAATCGCGTTTTCTTCCAGTGTGACCAGTACGTCATGACTGGCGGCGAGCGAGGCGATCAGTGCCTCATCCAGCGGTTTTACAAATCGCATATCTGCCAGTGTTGCGTTGAGTGCATCAGCTGCCTGCTGTGCTTCCGGCAACAGCGTGCCGAAATTCAGAATGGCAATCTTCTCACCTTGGCGTTTTAGTACGCCTTTGCCGATAGGCAAGGTTTCCAGCGGCGTCAGTTCCACGCCCAACGCGTTGCCGCGCGGGTAACGTACCGCACATGGCCCTTGCTGATAATGATAACCGGTATGCAGCATCAGCCGACATTCGTTTTCGTCGCTGGGCGTCATGATCACCATGTGGGGGATACAGCGCAGGAACGACAGGTCAAATGCGCCCTGATGCGTTTGGCCGTCGGCGCCAACGATGCCGCCGCGATCAATAGCAAACAGTACCGGCAGGTTCTGAATAGCGACATCATGAATGACCTGATCGTAAGCACGTTGCAGGAAGGTGGAGTAGATAGCCACTACCGGACGATAACCCCCAATCGCCAGGCCGGCGGCAAAGGTTACTGCATGTTGCTCTGCAATTGCGACATCAAAGTATTGCTGCGGATAGGTACGCGAAAACGATACCATGCCGGAGCCTTCACGCATGGCTGGGGTGATAGCCATCAGCCGATGGTCTGTTGCTGCGGTTTCTTTCAGCCATTCGCCGAAAACAGCGGAATAGGTCGGAAGCGATTCTTTGTTTTTCGGTAATGTGCCGCTGGCCGGGTCGAATTTTGGTACGGCGTGCCAGCTGATCGGGTCCTGTTCTGCGGGGGCATAGCCTTTGCCTTTCTTGGTCATGATATGCAGTAACTGCGGACCTTTCAGGCTACGCATGTTTTTCAGCGTTTGCACCAGTGACTGCACGTCATGCCCATCCACCGGGCCGATATAATTAAAGCCCAATTCCTCAAACAACGTACCCGGCACCACCATGCCCTTCAGGTGTTCTTCAGTACGCTTGACCAGTTCCTTGATAGGCGGCAGGCCGGATAGCACTTTCTTGCCGCCTTCACGCAGGGTGGAATAGAGCTTGCCGGAGAGCAATTGTGCCAGGTGATTGTTCAGTGCGCCGACGTTTTCGGAAATCGACATCTCATTATCGTTCAAAATCACCAGCATATCCGGTTTGATATCGCCAGCGTGATTCATGGCTTCAAATGCCATACCGGCAGTAATCGCGCCATCGCCAATCACGCAGGCGGTTCTCCGTCCCAGACCTTCGCGCTCTGCTGCCACCGCCATGCCAATACCGGCGCTGATGGAGGTTGAAGAGTGACCGACGCTCAGTACGTCATATTCGCTTTCGCCACGCCAGGGAAACGGATGCAAGCCACCTTTTTGACGAATGGTGGCAATGCGATCTCGTCGCCCAGTCAGAATTTTGTGAGGGTACGCCTGGTGGCCCACATCCCACACCAGGTGGTCGAAAGGGGTGTTGTAAACATAATGCAGCGCCACGGTCAACTCGACCGTACCCAGACCTGAGGCAAAATGCCCACTTGAGCGGCTGACGCTGTCCAGCAGATACTGTCGCAGTTCATCGCACAATTTGGGCAGGCTTTCCCTTGGTAGCAGGCGCAGTTCCTCAGGGTTTTCCGCCAGCGCCAGCGTGGGGTATTTCGCTATATCAAAGGTCATTAGATACTCATCAAGCGGTATTGGTATTAAAATTATTTATCGCGTTCAACGATATAATTCGCTAACGCCCGCAGAGGTGCTATCGTTGCGGGCTTGTCCAGCGTTTCTTCCAGTTCATTTAGTGCTGAGAGGGATTCTTTGCACAGCTCCCTGGCTTTTACTTTGGCTTGCTCAAGCCCCAGTAAAGCTGGGTAGGTACTTTTGCCGAGCTGTTGGTCGGCACCCTGGCGTTTACCTGTGGTAGCGCTGTCGCCAATTACATCGAGAATATCGTCCTGCACCTGAAAGGCCAGACCAATCGCGTTAGCATAACGATCAAGGTAAGGCAGGGCAAAACGTCCACGTTCACCCGCAGCCAACGCGCCCAGCCGCACTGAGGCACGAATCAGTGCGCCGGTTTTGTGGCGGTGAATGCGTTCCAGCCCCTGTATATCAACCCGATGACCTTCCGCTTCCAGATCCAGCGCCTGACCGCCGCACATGCCGGCCACACCGCTGGCACTGGCCAGTTCGGAAATCATCGCTAACCGATCACGCTCACTGACTTGCGGCATTGGCGCATCCGCCAGAATGGAAAACGCCAGCGTTTGCAAGGCATCGCCAGCCAGAATCGCTTTATCTTCACCAAATCTGACATGGCAGGTGGGTTGGCCGCGCCGTAGATCATCATCGTCCATGGCCGGTAAATCATCGTGAATCAGTGAGTAGGCATGAATGCATTCAACCGCTGCTGCTGGTGCATCAAGGCTATCCTGTGATACGGCAAATAGCTGACCAGTAGCATAAACCAGAAAAGGACGCAGTCGTTTGCCTCCCAACAGTGCGCCATACGCCATCGCTTCCACCAGTGGACTACTCTGAAAAGGCAAGGTGGAAATAAAATGGTTGAGTGCGGCGTCGATGCGCTGATGGTGAACTGCAAGCTGCTTGAGAAAATCTGTCATAACGGCTCATTATCCGGCGTAAAAGGTGTCAACGCAGTATCAGGATCATCATTCAGCAGAATCTGAACACGCTGTTCGGCCTGCTGTAGTTTTACTTGTCCCTGACGTGCAAGCTGGACGCCCTGCTCAAAGGCGTTCAACGCCTCTTCCAGCGGAAGCTCACCCGATTCCAGACGCGAGACAATCTGTTCCAGTTCAGCAAGTGAGTTTTCAAAGCTGGTGGGTTGTTCAGTTTTTTTCGGCATATTCGTTTCCAGATTCTGTTTATACGCGTCTGTCAGCGCCAACGCTACCGGATTGTCACGGCAAGCGCCCTTTATGGTGCGCAATTATGCGCTTAATCCGCGCAGCTTACCGCAATATGGTGGTATACTCCGCGCCCTGGATGCTATTGGTAAGGCCACCTGCGTCGGAATAGTTTTACCAATAACGTAATTTTAGCACTCAGGGTACTCGTATTTTGTCCGCGTACCCGTGTTTCACGCCTTCAGAATTAACTAACGATAGCCGCCATGAAGTTTATCATTAAATTGTTCCCGGAAATCACCATCAAAAGCCAATCTGTGCGGTTGCGCTTTATAAAGATTCTTACCGGGAATATTCGTAACGTTTTAAAACAGTATGATGAAACGCTGGCGGTTGTCCGTCACTGGGATCATATCGAGGTTCGCGCCAAAGAGGAAAGTCAGCGCGCTGTGATACGCGATGCGTTGACGCGAATTCCGGGCATTCATCATATCCTTGAGGTGGAAGATTGTGTCTATACCGATATCCACCATATTTTTGAACAAACGCTGAACACCTACCGCGAGCAACTGGAAGGAAAGACATTCTGTGTGCGGGTAAAACGTCGCGGCAAGCACGATTTCAGCTCTCAGGATGTGGAGCGCTACGTCGGCGGCGGTCTGAATCAGCATATCGAAAGCGCACGGGTTAACCTGACGGCTCCGCAAGTCACGGTGCATCTGGAGATTGATCAGGATCGCCTGCTGTTGATTAAGGGCCGCTACGAAGGTATTGGCGGTTTCCCTATCGGTACCCAGGAGGATGTGCTGTCGCTGATTTCCGGCGGATTCGACTCCGGCGTTTCCAGCTACATGCTGATGCGTCGCGGTTGCCGGGTGCACTACTGTTTCTTTAATCTTGGCGGTGCCGCGCACGAAATCGGTGTACGTCAGGTAGCGCATTACCTGTGGAACCGTTTTGGCAGTTCACACCGGGTGCGTTTTGTCGCTATTGATTTCGAACCGGTGGTCGGTGAAATTCTGGAAAAGGTAGACGACGGCCAGATGGGAGTGGTGCTCAAACGCATGATGGTGCGGGCCGCGTCGCGGATTGCCGAGCGTTATGGCGTCGAAGCGCTGGTGACCGGCGAGGCGTTGGGTCAGGTGTCCAGTCAGACGCTGACCAACCTGCGGCTGATTGATAACGCCTCAGACACACTGATCCTGCGTCCGCTGATTTCTCACGATAAAGAGCACATTATTCGTCTGGCGCGGGAACTGGGTACGGAAGATTTTGCTAAGACCATGCCTGAGTATTGCGGCGTGATCTCCAAAAGTCCGACAGTGAAGGCGGTGAAGGCCAAAATCGAGCACGAAGAAAGCCTGTTTGATTTCTCGATTCTCGACAGCGTCGTGGCGCAAGCGCGCAACATCGATATCCGTGAGATTGCTGAGCAAACCCAGCAGAGCGTAACCGAAGTGGAAACGGTTGATGCCTTTGCCGCGAGCGATATTCTGCTGGATATTCGTTCACCGGATGAGCAGGATGAGCACCCGTTGGCGCTGGAGCAGGTAGAAGTGAAATCGCTGCCGTTTTACAAACTGGGCACACAGTTTGGCGATTTGGATCAGAGCAAAACCTACCTGCTATATTGCGAGCGTGGGGTGATGAGCCGCTTGCAGGCGCTGTACCTGCGTGAGCAAGGGTTCAATAATGTTAAGGTATATCGCCCTTGAGGTGGTTTCCTGAATAAGTTGTCAGCAAAAAGCGCCATCATCCGGCGCTTTTTGTTTTTGTGTGGCTAAATCAGGCAAGGTCCTGATAGTTGTAGATCCCCGGTGGTAGGATCAATTGGGCCGCTATTTCTGCTGCTTTGCTCTTGCCCAGCAGCAGATCGATTAGCTTCAGCGCGAAGTCGATGCTGGTCCCTGGTCCTTGACTGGTCAGCAGATTGACGCGTGGGTCGAATACTACACGCTTTTCCAGCCATTTTTCCGGTGAAATCTGTTCTTTTAGCGTCGGGTAACCGGTCATGTTACCGACAGGAAACAGCTGATGATGCTCTAGCACCACGGCTGGTGAGGCGCAGATAGCCGCGACGATTTTGCCTTCCTGATGGGTTTGGCGCAGGCGTTCAATCAGCAACGGACTGTCTCGGAAACACGCTGCGCCTTGCAGGCCGCCGGGCAGTACTACCGCATCAAAGTCATGGTCGGCGACGGCGACCAACGGCGCATCGGCAATCAATTTCACACCGCGTGAGCAGGTGATCTCCGTGTTGCCGTCACCGGCTACGCTGGCTGTGGTTACTCGAATCCCCGCTCTGACCAGCAAATCGATGGTGGTCACGGCTTCGATTTCTTCACTACCAGGTGCCAGACAGACCAGAACCGAGGCGGTCATATTCATTCTCCTTTCGTTTGATATAGTCGAACAGGCGGCTGTTTTCCGGCAGGGATAGCCCGTGGGCACGAGCGCGGCGCAGCAG